>JBCNUW010000030.1:0-15196 GCA_039630575.1 Caldifarciminales bacterium | reverse complement strand
TGAAAATCAATAACTTTTGAAATTAAAAGGCGTTAAAAATTCAATTTTTTGCCTAAAAAATGGCAAACATGGGTTAAATTTTAAGTCTAAGTTCGATGTATCAATACCAAAAAAGCGACTGAACTTGAAGAAAAAAATATAAGGACATTAAAAGTGTCAAAGAAGCCTCTATAAAAACATTACATCTTTTTAAGTTAGATTCTAAATCACTATTAAAATTTGATAGAATTAATGTTTACAATTTCCTCTCTATTTATAATACTTCTATAAAGATAACCATTCTCACAAGCCCAATATACTTTCCCTCTCAAAACTACCGGAGAGCATCAGTATCTTTACTAAAACTTAAAGTGCTTGGAATCTTCTTAGAAAAAATTATTTCCCATCATAGGGAGAAACAAGATGTAAAGTTTTTAAATCATTATCTCTTACTCTCTTATAAAGCCCTTTTATGTTCCAACTATCAAAAAAATCTTTTTATCATAAATGCAAAAGGTAGGAATCATTTTAAGAGCATCATCAAATTTGTCTTGTAAACTGTTTCTCCAGTTTTTAACCTAACTTTAAAAAGATAATTTGATAAGGAAGGGATATATAAAAAACTATTTCCGTTTTCTTCGGTCAAAAGAGTCTATCCTGTCCACTCAGTCCCTGCCCATAAAATCTCACCATTTACTCAACTCTTTGCAAAACCTTAATAAACTTTCCATTTTAAATTTAAACTATCTGGAGGATTGACTCTATAAAAATTACTCTGAACATTACCAAGATATGTAGGATAAATTACTTTAAAATTTTCTAAAAAAATAAGAAAAAAATCACTTACTCTCAAAAATAACAATTTTTTCAATTATGTCACCCTGCCTGAGCTTCTTTACAACATCCATTCCCTTTATTACTTTACCAAAAACTGTATAGTTTCCATCTAAATGAGGAGTCTGGGAAAGAGTAATATAAAATTGACAAGAACCTGAGTTTGGATCAGCTGCTCTAGCCATTCCCAGTGCTCCCTCTACATGTTTTGCTTTGGGATGAGTTTCAAGAGGTATAGTATATCCAGCATTTCCATAACCTGTTCCATAGGGATCTCCACCTTGAATTACAAAACCAGGAACATACCTGTGAAATTTTAAACCATCGTAAAATCCAAGAGAGGATAGCTTAACAAAATTAGTTACTGTTTTTGGTGCATACTGAGGATAAAGCTCACAAATTACTTCACCCTTACTTGTTTTAATATTTGCCTTTATCTTTGATGAAAGTTTAATTTCCTTGTCTTTAAACTGAATTGCTGTTTTGACCCTTTCTTCAGGTGTTGAATTTCTGTTCAAAAGTCTTTCTATTTTTATTTGTAAAAAAATTAAAATTAAAAAGATCTTTAACATAGCTAATTTTAACATAATTGAAGAAATTTTTTCATAATTTTTATAATAAATTATGAACAAAGAAACAATTATAAAAATTTTTGAAATCTATAGAAAAAATAAAACAATGACTCTATCCACAACTGGAGATGACCTCTGGACAAGTAGGGTATATTTTGCAAGTAAGGGCCTATACCTCTTTGCTATCATAGAAAAATCTAAAAACTATAATAACATTATTAAAAATAACAAGGTCTTTTTCACTATTGACAGAGGAATACCAGACCTTTTCATTCAGGGTGAAGGTGAAGCTCAAATACTTGGTTCTCCATCCGAGAGAGAGGAAGAAAGAATACTACTTTTCCAGAAAAATTTAGAGCTTATACCCTTTGTTAAAATGGTTAAGGATCTTGTTGTTATTAAGATAAAACCAACAAAATTATACTTATCAGACTTTAGAACTTCATTTAAACCAAGAGAGGTAATAATTCCAAAAGAGGATGATCTTAAATTTTCTATTCAGTTAGACACCCCTATTCCAAAATGGAAGAGATTTTTTAAGGCTACAAGACCATTTTCCTTTACCGCCACATTTGTATCCTGTGTGTTAGGTGCTCTTCTTGCAAAAGAGTTAAGTCTTCCTTTTCTTTTTATAACTCTCTTAGGAGTTCTTCTGATCCATGCAGGAGTGAATGCCTTAAATGATTTGATGGATTATAAATATAAAGTTGATGATTGGCTGGTTATAGGTGCTTCAAGAATGTTACAAGATAAACTCTTGACTATTAAAGAACAAACAGCTCTTGTTTTAATACTTCTTTTATTAGGATCCACCATAGGTTTAATTCTTACAATTCTAAAAGGTATTTGGATTTTAATAATAGGTATTGTTGGACTTTTCCTTGGTGTTTTTTATCAAGTAAAACCTATAGGACTTAAATATAGAGCATTAGGAGATCTTTCAGTTTTTCTTGCCTTTGGACCACTACTTGCTTTTGGTTCATACTATGTTCAAACACAAGAAATATCAATTTTACCTATTATTATTTCTTTTCCTGTTGGGTTTTTAGTTATTGGAATTCTTCATGGTAACAATTTTAGAGATTTAGTTGAGGATATAAAGGCTGGTTATAAAACCGTTGCTTCATATCTTGGGGTTAAAGGGTCGTCCTATTACTACTTAATTTTAGTATTCCTCTCTTATCTATTTACGATTATTTTGATAATTTTAAAAATTATTCCATGGCAAACTATCATTGTGTTATTTACAGCTCCACTTGCTTATAGAAATGTAAGGCTAGCCTTTAGACCAAATTATCTTCAGTTTGGTTTACTTGACCTTTTTACAGCAAAATTACACTTTTCATTTGGAATTCTTTTAATAGTGGGTATAATTTTATCAAGAATAAGTTATGGTTGATAGAGGAACAGCTTTTTTAATATCACTTGTAACATCAATTTTTGTTGCTATAGGTATTAATTTAGTTTTTTATTTTTTTGTTGTACCTTCTTTAGAGGAAAAAAAATTTACATATTTAAAGGAAAAACTTAAAAGTACTAATGTTGAAGTTCCTGATTTAAGGGGGATATTTCCTTCTCAAGCAAAAATACTTCTCTCTCAAGTTAATTTGTCTCTTGTTTTGGAAGGAGAAGTAGAAACAAAAGAATATCCTGAAGGAACAATAGTAGAACAAAGACCTCTTGCTGGCTCCTTTGTGAATCAAGGGAGCGAGGTATATGTGAAGGTTGCAAAGACTAAAAAAATTGAATATGTAAAAATTCCTATATTAAAGGGTCTTGATCTCCTCTCGGCACAAAAGATTTTACTTGAGCAAGGTTTTATAATTGAAGCAGTTGAAGAAATTTCAAGTTCAGAAGTTCCAGAGGGACATGTTGTTAGAACCCATCCAGAGGGTGGAAGTGAAGTATCTAAGGGTTCAGCTATAAAAATATTTATATCAAAGACACAAGAACTTGTTACAGTTCCAAACATTATAGGAAAGTATTTATCACAGGCAATATCAATACTTGAAAAAGAAGGTTTAAAGCCAGGAGTGATAAGAAAGGAATTAAGTGCCGAGTATCCTGAAAATAAGGTAATAAATCAAGATCCAAAACCTGGAACTAAAGTCAAAAAGAACAGTTCAATTAATATCACAATAGCTACAGTTAAAGAGGAAATTTACTAGTGTCTTTTAATTAACTAAACAGATTCTGATCTCACAAGTGAATTTAAAAAGGTAAAAATAAAGAAGCCTCCAAGTACCTTTTAATTTTTTCCTTTAATTCTATGAAATGTGCTTTTGTTATTTGATCCAATTCTTTATTATCAATTATCTGTTCAATTTTTGTCTTAATTTTTTGAAGCTCGTAACGAGAAAGAGAATTAGCATCTTGAGGGTAAAACTTTCCTAAGAGAATCTCACCGAGTTTTTCGGTAAAAATTTTCTGCAAATTACGTCTAAAGGAATTTACATTTTCTGGAGTTACTAAAAATATTTCTTCAAAAATTGTCTGTGTAAGAGACTCAAAAAGTTCAGTTAATTCAAAAGGTTTTTCTTCCAATATTTTTACCCTGTTATCAACAATTCTATGTAGTCTTGGAGGATAGAAAATTAGATCTAGAAATCTCCTTTGTATGGAAAGTACATAACTGTGAATTGGGAAATCAATAGGAAATAGAGTTTCCCACATCCCCCAGTGAACCCACCTATCAGGAGAAAGTTTATTCAATAATTTTCCGTCAAATTTAAAGGCATCTTTTGAAAAAATATTCAGTCTTAAAAATTCAAAAGCCTTTCTCTGAATATCGGAAGGCACTGGTCTTAGTGGTGGCTCTTTCTCACCTTTATGAAATCTATTAAAATATACTCCACCCAAAAACTTTACAAGGTGTAAAAGAGCAAGATACCTTTCGTAATTAACTCTTAAAAAAGCATTCCTTAATCTTGAATAACTTTGATCTTCCTTTATAACAAAATTTTCCAATTTTGGTAACACATTTTCTACTATTTTTAATCTTTCTTGAGCATATTTTAAAAGGTCTGATGAAAGATCCCACCTTGTTGTTAGTGGATCAACACCTAAGAGTAAGCTTGCATCTTCATCAGATCCATATGTATAAAAAGGGTTTACGTTGAGTTTTGCTATTTTTTTTAGATACTTTACTTCTTCTTCAGGGGACTCAACTAATTCCCCGGTCTTAGCAAAAGTTTCTTCGTCTTTCTGTTTATAGCAGGGTGCATAACCAAACTTTATTGCCCATTTATCGTATTCTCCAACCTTTTTATTCCAAAAATCTCCCTGTTTTTTGGGATCACTTGAAATATTTACAGGAGTATAATCCATAACAGATATCGTTAAACCGTGTTTACGAGTAAAAGAGGTATCATTTAGTTTCTCAAAAGGAATGGAGGAAGACGCTCTAAAGTTATGTTTTAAACCAAGTGTATGTCCAACTTCATGCATTACAAGGTCTCTAATTGCATCACCTATATACTGAATGGGAAATTCATTATCAGATTGAACAATACCGTAAGATTCTAAAACAGTATAAAGAAACCCGATTTGATGTCTTAGTCCTTTCTCGTAGAAACATAATCTATCTCTTCTATTATCTTTTTTAAAATATGTATCTAAATCCTCAACTTCTTTTATTTCTCGTTCAAACTTTAAAGGATCAACCAATTCCTGATAATCAGAAAGCCAACCTCTTACAAAACTTGCTGAAATAAGAATATCAGCGTTGAGTATCTCACCTGTCCTCGGATCAACTTGTGAAGGTCCTATAGCGTACCCCATTTCCCTTGCAGAAACCCATCTTATTGTGGAATATCTTATATCCTCTGGATCCCAATTAGGGTCGTCAGGTGCATCCTTTACAACAATTGCATTCTTAAACCCTGCCTCCTCAAACGCCTCATTCCAAGCAAGTACGCCCTCTCTTACAAATTTCCGATACTCTTCAGGTATGCTTTTATCCAAATAAAATGTAATTGGTTTAACAGGTTCAGAAATTTCTTTAGAATTATCCTTTTTTTCAAGTCTCCACCTTGTAATCATTCTAACAAATGGACTTTCCTCTTTTTCTCTGTCAAAATCCATGACTGCTTCTATGAAATAACCCACTCTCTCATCAGCATATCTTGGTCTCATAGGTGTATCTGGAAGTTTGTAAAAGGAAAATCTTATCCCTATTGTGAGAAACCTATAGTCAGATATACCTTCCCCTGTTTCTAATGGATACTCACTTGTATCATAACAAAGCATCACATCAACCTCTGTATTTTCCGGAAAGTTCTTTATTTTGTATATGGTACTGTTACTTTTATTAAACTTTACTGATTTACTTTTATAAAAATACTCAAGATAATTAACAAGATCTGGATAGTCAGAAACCAGAAAATCAGTAAGGTTTATTAGTATATTTTTATTTTTCTCATTTTCACTTTCAATTTTAAAGGAGGCTATAACTGAATGACCTACATTTTCCTCAACAAAATGGGTAAATTCTTTTCTTGATGCTTTAAATCTTGCATTTCTATGAATCAAATAAACCTTATCACCAATTCTTCTAAATCTTAATAATCTTGTATCACTTATAGGTAAACCCTCAATCACATCCAAATCTCCAAGACCATATGAAATATGCATAACAAGTCCAAAATCTTTTTCAAAGTCTGAAGCAGATAGTTCAAGAAATAAAGTGTTATCCCTTTTAAGATGAACTTTCAAAAATCCAGGTAAAAACTTCGTATCTTTAAGAACATCTTCCCAAGACTTGAAGGTTAATTCTTTTTTCTTTTCTGGTCTTTCTTCAGTTTTAGGTAAATGCTGATAATGATGAATATGAAGGCAATTAAAAAGTAATAAAAAAATAAGAAGAGTTAAATTTTTCATAATATTATTTTATATGTATTTTTTTATCCTATACAAGTAATAAACCTACAAATCCACATAGAATCTTTGGGTAAAAATCACTTGATTTTTGTGGTAATCTAAGACCTTTTTGTGCATATTCATAAATAGTTTTAGGAGAAATTGGTGGTAAAATAAATCCAGTGTTGAATTTTCTTTTTTTTATATCTTCTAAAAGATTTCTGTAATCTCTGTAAAAGCAAACATCTTTTTCTCTGTTTTTAATTATAAATTCATGAAGATATTCAACAGATAACTCTCTTTCACCCCTTAATAGGTAGAAATTATCCTTAAAAAAAATAATAATATCAGGATTTTCAATTTCTTTTAGGAGAGTTTCAAAATTTTCCTCCTTTATTATCATAGACCTTTTTATATATGGAATTATTTCTTCTTCTTTTAAATTTAGAGCTCTATGTGTTGGTAAAATTTTTAAATTCTCATCCAAGACTGATAACAAAAGAACAAGCCTTTTTTTAAATCTTGATCTTTTTGAGGCTTCAAACCTGTGGTGACCATCAGCGATAACAAGATCTCCCTTTTTTATAATTCTGAAAAATTCATCTTTTACTTCACATCTTTTAATTCTATGTACCTCGTTATATTCATCATTAATTTCTAAGAAAAAGTCTTCATTTTTGATGAATTCATCTATTTTTTCTCCATCATAAAGGAGTAACACTGCTTCAAAGTTTATTTTTGAATTTTCATAAAAACCTCTGTGAATTTCAGCACCAAAATCAAAAATATTTTCATGGGGCAAAACTCTATTTGAAAATTCCATATTGTAAGAGCATAAAAGACCCTTTCGTAAATAAGTCTTTCCTAAGATTTTAAATTCTTGCTCGTAAAGATAATAACTCTCTTTTTCATCTAATTTAAGTATATTATTTATTATTAGATGTTCTATGTATTTAAAACCCTTTCTTTTTGTATTTTCAATAAAATTACAGAATGGGTGAGAGGGTTCTTTATTTTCCTCAACAAGAAAAGAAAAATACTTTTCACTTCTTATGGGAAATTTTTTTTCCTTTTCAGCAAAAAAGAGAGCCTTAAATTTATGAAAAAAACTATCCTCCAATTTCTTCGCAGATCTTTTTAGCAAGAATTAGACTGGCTTTACTTTGAGCCTCTTCAGTTTGAGCACCTATATGAGGTGTTAAGATTACATTTGGATGAGAGAGCAATTCATAATTTTCTGGAGGCTCCTTTGAAAAAACATCTAGACAAGCTATAGAAACTATTCCCTCGTTTAAAGCCCATAAAAGATCATCTTCATTAATTATCTTACCCCTTGAGGTGTTTACCAGTATAATACCCTTTCTCGCCTTTTCAAGAAGATTCCTGTTAATCATGTTTTCTGTACTCTGATTAAGTGGCGTATGAATGGTAACTATATGGCACATATTAAAGAGTTCTTCAAGTGAGGATACAAAGTTGTCTTCTTTTTTAACAAATGGATCAAAAATAAAAACTTCAGTTTCAAAGGCTTTAAGCCTTTTCGCTACTTCCCTACCTATCCTACCATAACCAATTATACCAACCTTTTTGAGAGCTAGTTCTCTTCCCATAAATTTGCTCTTTTCCCATTTTCTACTCTTTACTGAAAAATGAGCATCAGGAAGCCTTCTCAAAGCTGAGAGAATAAAAAGAAGAGTAAGTTCTGCAACAGCTATAGATGAAGATTCAGGAGAATTCAAAACTTTAATATTTTTCTCTCTTGCAGCATCAAGATCTATATTGTCAAGTCCCACTCCTGCCCTTCCAATAATCTTTAAATTATAAGCATTATCAATAACTTTTCTTGTAACTTTTGTAGAACTCCTTACAATCAGAACGTGGAAATCCTTTATGATTTTAACAAGTTCTTCTTCAGTAGGATTCAAAATTTCTTTTATTTCAAAACCATTAGAAATTAAATATTTTTTTCCCTCATCGTGTATTTTGTCTGTAATTAAGATCTTATATTTATTCATAATTTATCCTTTTTCCCATGTATCTATCTGAGCCTTCTGTAATTTTCCTGAGTAGTCTATATATACTGTTTTTATTTCCGTAAATATATCATAAACAGTCCAACCACCTTCTCTATGTCCATTTCCAGTTGCCTTCACACCGCCAAATGGCAAGTGACATTCAGCACCTATTGTAGGACCGTTTATGTATGTAATTCCTGCTTCAATTTTTTCAATTGCTTTCATAGCATTATTTATATCTTGTGTGTAAATTGAAGAAGAAAGACCATACTTTGTTCCATTAAGAATTTCTATTGCTTGATCAAGATTTTTTGCCTTTAAAATAGCCACTACAGGACCAAAGATCTCCTCCTGAGCTATAGTCATAGAGGGATCAACATCAACAAACACGGTAGGCTTATAGAAATATCCCTTCTCATATTCTGTACCCTTTAGTGGTTCACCTCCGCAGACAAGTTTTGCATTTTCTTTTATACCTATTTCAACATAATGATGAATTTTATTTAATTGACTTTCACTTATTACAGGACCCATTTCGGTTTTTTCGTCAAGTGGGTTTCCAACTCTTAATTTCGAAGCTCTTTCAACAAAGATTTCAACAAATTTATCATAAATATCTTCATGCAGAATTATTCTTGAAGTTGCAGTACATCGTTGTCCAGCTGTAGCATAGGCTCCCCATAAGGCTCCTTCAATAGCAAGCTCAAGATTTGCATCAGGCATCACTATTTGAGCATTTTTCCCACCAAGTTCAAGTGAAACCTTTTTAAGGTGCTTTCCTGCTATCTCTGCTATTCTTGATCCAACCTCAGAAGATCCTGTAAAAGCTACACCACTTACATCAGGATGATTAAGTAAAATTTCACCAACCTCACCACCTCCTCCAAAAACAAGATTTATAACTCCAGGTGGGGTACCAGCATCTTCAAGAACTTTAACAAGTTCATAGGCACAGGCTGGAGCATCAGAAGGTGGCTTGAATACAACAGTATTACCCGCTAAAAGAGCAGGAAAAATCTTCCAAGACGGAAGAGCAATTGGAAAATTCCAAGGAGTTATAACAGCAAAAACACCTACTGGTCTTCTAAATGTTAAAGCAAACTTGTTTGGTAACTCTGAGGGTGTATTGTATGAAAATAATCTCCTTCCCTCTCCGAAGGCATAAAAGGCAGTATCAATACCTTCCTGGACATCACCCCTTGCTTCTTTCATAATTTTTCCATTTTCTCTTGCAAGGAGTACTGCAATCTCTTCCTTTCTTTCAACTAAAATCTCAGCAGCTTTTCTCATTATTTCTGCTCTCTTCGGAGCCGGAATTGTTGACCACTTTTCATAAGCTTTCTTAGCCGCTAAAACAGCTTCCTCAACATCTGAAGCTGTAGATTTAGGAAAGAGTCCTATAACCTCATCCTTATTAGCAGGATTCCTCTTTTCAAAAAATTTACCTGATTTTGAAGGTTTCCATTTACCATTAATATAGTTATAATATTCTTTCATTAAATACCTCCTTTTTTAATTTTTAAATTCCTTCTTTCAAATCAATTTCTTCTCCTCTTTGCATGATTTCCTCAGCAACATAAATCTTTGAACCTGTTCTCAAAGCTATTGCTATTGAGTCTGACGGTCTTGCATCTATTGAATAAATATTTCCCTCTTTATCTCTAAAAAGTAACCTTGCATAATAGGTTGTATCTTTTAAGGCATTTATAACAATTTTCTCAAGTACAATATCAAAAGCATCAATGATGTTTTTTATAAGATCGTGAGTTAAGGGCCTTTCATAAACTATCCCTTTTATACCCATATAAATTGCATGTGCTTCAGGTTTACCAATCCATATAGGTAAAAATCTGTTTCTATTTTTTTCTTTAAGTACAACAACAAATGTCTCATCAGCAGCTGTTCCCTCTGTTTCTAAATTTTGTTGATAAATAGAATAAACTTCAACTTCTACCACTTTTGTTTCATTCATAACAGAAAATTATAAAAGATAAGAGATGTAAAAATAGTTAAAACTATACCAGTAAAGGAACGAAAAATTATAAAAAACTTCTTTTCATTTTTAGGTGAGAAAAAAAATAAAAAAATAGTTGAAAGAAATGAGAGAAATGAAAGAAACGGATTTATAAAATAAGATAAAAATACAAAGGCTCTCTCAATAAATCCCCAAATTTTCATCTTACCATGAACAAGGTCATTATGTTTAAAAAAGGTATACTCTATTGAATACAAGAGTATCCAGTAAGCATAGGTAACAACTATAAGAAAAGTAAAGATTTTAAAAAGAAAGGAATCAAACCAAAAACTGTTTCCGTTTACCTTTGGAAAAGGAAAAAATTTTGAAAAAATAAAAATAATAAATATGTGTACAAACTGATCAACTATATAGTAAAAAAAATTTTCCCCCAACTCATCTTTATAGGATAAAAAAACTTTCAACTTATCCTGAACAATATGAAGTAAAGTTATAACTGAAATTCCTAAGATTACAACTGAAGAGAAAGAAAAGGGTAATAAAAGTAAAAACATTGTTAAAAATAATACTAATCCGTGAATGAAAATTCCCCATATATCTTTAGTTTTTTTCTCAAATAACTTATCAGTTTGTAAAGGATAATCAGTTAAAAAGTGAGCAAATGTTAAATGCCAGAAAAAAAAGGAATTCAACTCTCTTCCCTTATTACCCAAACTTTAACTATTCCTTCTATGTTTCTATGTAATTTAATGAGAATTTCATATAAACCTGGTTCCTTTAACGGAGATTCTAATACAATATTTGTTTTTCTAATATCCTTAAAACCTTTCTCTTCAAGAGCTTTCATAATGTCAATCTTTGTAACAGCACCATAGGTTCTATCTTTTCCCTTAACAGTAAAAGACAATGAGATAGAAGATAAAGCATCCTTAATTTTTTCAGCCTGCTCTATTAAATGTCTCTCTTTATTTAATCTCTGTTTTTCTATTTCTTCTTTGTGTTTCAATACTCCCTCTTTAGCCTCAACAGCTAAACCTTTTGGTATCAAATAATTTCTTGCATAACCATCCTTAACTATCTTTATTTCACCTTCCTTCCCCAAACCCTTGATATCTTTCAAAAGAAGAACCTTCATTTAAATCACGTATTCTTTAACAAAAGGAAGTAGAGCCATCTGTCTTGCTCTTTTAATTGCAAGTGCAAGTTTCCTCTGATGGTAGGCACATAACTTTGTCTGTCTCCTTGTCATTATCTTTCCACGCGGTGTTATGTAATTTTTCAAAATTTCTACTTCCTTGTAATCTATGATACCGATCCCCTCTTTACAAAATCTGCACTTATTTGCTTTCATGGCTTTTTTGGTCAAAAATTAAAAGGGTAGCTCATCCTCAGGAGGTAACTCCTCCGGGGGCAGTTCCTCTTCAGGAGAAGCAGAAATTTCCTCTGCTTTCTCTTTTTCAAGAAATTGAACCCTTAACCCAACAACTTCAATGACACTTCTTTTTTCACCACTTTGCGTCTCATAAGTTCTTGACTGTAATCTACCTTCAACAAAAACAGGAGAACCCTTTGATAACCTTTGATTACATCTTTCTGCCAAGGATCCAAATGTAACAACATTAACAAAAAGGGTATCCTCTTTCCAATCACCTGATGCAGGGTCACGAAAAACTCTTGTTGAAGCAATTCTAAATCTTGCAACAGCACGTCCCTGGGAACCAAATCTCATCTCAGGATCCTGAACAAGTCTACCTGAAAGTATAACCAAATTCATATTAGGAATCTTTATTTCAGCCAAAACTTATCCTCCTTTTTTACCTTTAAAAGATTTTACATTTTCCTTTTTTATTATCATAAACCTAAATATGTCTTTCATCAAACGCATCTGCGAACGTAAAAAATTAGGAGTTTCTGGAATCGATCTAAATTCCCATATACTGTAAAAACCACCATTTTTATGCTTTATGGGGTATGCAAACTCCCTATATCCCCAATCTTTTATATCCAAAACTTTTCCTCCCTCATTTTCAATCATAATTTCTATTTTTCTGTATATTTCCTTTCTTTTCTCCTCATCAATATCTGGATCCACTATAAGCATCATCTCATAGTCTTGCAACTTTTCCTCCTTTCAAGAGGATCTCAGGTAGGGCTTGGAACCCGGTAAATACTAACCAGGTCCTGAGATCTTTTTTATATAAAATTATAAGGTAGAAGAAAACTTAAATTCAAGAATATCTCTATCTTTAACAATATAATCAGGACCGTGTATTTCTATAAGTCCCTTTTCTTTTAACTCTCTCCAAGAAGGTGTTTCTAAGAAATTAAATGGTTTTGTGACTTCAACTTTTATAAATCCCTTTTGTATGTCACTGTGAATTTTTCCAGCTGCCTCATAAGCTGTTGATCCTCTTTTTAGTGGAAAAGAACTAGCAATTTCTCCCTTTAGGGTATAAAATCTAATAAAATCAAGATAGCTAAAAGCATATTCTAAAATTTCTGAAGGAGTATCAAAACCTTCTTTTTTTAATTCCTTTAATATCTCACATCTTTCTTTTTCATTGAATTCCCTTAACTCTTCAAAAATTTTAAGTGGAGAAACAAAATATTTTTCCCTTACATTTAGCTTATAATCCTTGTTTTTATCATCCGAATTTATTACATAAATTTTCTTCTTAGCCATAAGAAGTGGGAAATTCTTTATATCTTCAGGTTCAATACCTTTTAAAATTTTTTCCTTTGCTTCTGTTAGTTTATCCTTTAACTTTTTATCTAAATTTTTTTCCTGAAGTTTTTTTTCTATTCTATCAAGGTCAGAAATAGAAAGTTCAAGTAAAAGTATTTCTCTTTCTTTTTCAGGGCTTATTTCATTTAAATAGGATGAAACTCTCTCATCTTTAAAACCTCTTAAAATAAAAATTAAAAGATCAGCTTCTCTAATATAAGATAGAAATTCATTACCAAGTCCCTCACCCCTATGGGCTCCTTCGATTATACCAGCAATATCATATATGTTTATCTTAAAATTTCTTATTTCAGTTGATCTGTTTTTATCTGCAAGTTTTTTTAAAAGTTCATCTTCAATTTCTGCTTTTCCCTCATTCTTACCAACAGTTGTAAAAGGGTATATGTTTCTTTCAACATCCTTTCCAGTAACGATAAAAAAGAAAGTTGATTTACCTGCATTGGGGAAGCCAACTAAACCAATTTTTTCCACCCTTTAAGATTTTAAAATTTAAACTAAATCCTTTGAACTTTTACTGCCTTTGGCCCTTTGGGAGAATTAACTTTCTCGTAACTAACAGCTTCACCCTGTTTTAAGGTCTTGAATCCCTCTACCTCTATGTCTGAATAATGGACAAAAAGCTCCTCTGACCCATCATCAGGAACAATGAATCCGTAACCCTTTTTCGAATCAAACCACTTCACACGACCAGTTAAGCGCATCTTTTACTCCTTAAATTACATAAATACGGAATTGAACCATATAATAAAAGCATTAAAAAATACCATAAATTTTATAAAAATGCAAATTATAAAAAAATATCCGAGTTTTATCTTGTTCATTATATTCTTTTCCGGAATTTGTACAGGCAAAATTTTTCAAAATTTTCTTATCAGTATAATTTTATTTATTGTGTTACTTTTAGCTCCTTTTAAGTATCTATCCTTTTTACCTCTTGGTAATATTCACTATAATTTAAACAAACCTAATGAGAAAAAAATAGATTATCCAATTTTATTCAAAAAATTAAACTCCTATTTCAAAAATAAAATAAAGAAAATGTTTGAAGATAAAACTGAAGATTTTATGCTTGCTATGATATTAGGTGAAAGAACAAAGATAGAAAAAAAAGTTCTAAGGGATTTTATAAGAACAGGGACACTACATTTTTTAGCTATATCAGGTCTCCATATGGTTATAATAACATCTATTTTTATCTTTCTTTTTCTTTTTTTCAGGATAAATTTCAAAAAAGCAATTTTGTTCTCAATTTTCGCTATAACCTTTTATGTCACGATAGTACCATTGAGACCTTCTGTTTTAAGATCCTTTATTATGATAATTTTTTACCTTTCATCACTTCTTCAAAGCAAAAGGGTTCACCCTCTTTCTATAATCGGAAATGCAGGTCTTTTATCTCTTTTCTTATTTCCAGAAAGTGCCTTTGATCCAGGATTTCATCTTTCCTATCTTGCAACTATAGGAATTTCTGTTTTATTTCCCCTTTTTGAAAAACCAAAAATAAAGAATAGTTTTATTAGAAATTTTTTATATCTACCTTTTTGCGTCTCTCTATCAGCACAGGTTTTTGTTTATCCTTATATATATTTTTTCTTCAAAAACATATCCATAGTTGCTCCTTTATCAAATATAATTCTTTCTCCACTTACCTTCCTATCGCTTTTAGGAGGAATATTAACTATAATTTCAGCTGATATATGTCCTTTTATCTCACTTAAATTTGCTAACTTTTCTGAATTTATAACTCATATAACCTTTATAACACTTGATTATCTTTCAAGAATTTCACCTTTTTTCTACACGGAGAAAGTAAACTATGCCGTATTATCAGTATTGATCTTTTTACCGATCCTTCTCTATTCCTTGAAAATACTATACCTAAGAAAATAAAATTTAAAAGTGGAAATATTAAAGAGTTTATTTCCTCAAAAAGCTTTAGATAAATTGAAAAATAGTCTCGATAAAAAATACATAATAATATGTGGTGAACCAGGACTCTTAAAAAGTGAACTGATTGAAAAATTCCTATCAGAAACAAATATAAATTATGTGAAGTTTTTGTTAACAAAGGAAGACTCAAAAGAAGGCTTCTTTCTTAAGAAACTCTCCCAAAAACTCCTACAAGGTGAATTCGTAAACATTGAAGTTCTAAAAAATTCCCTATACAATCACTTCAAAAACGAAAAAAATATCAAAATATTTGTATTCGAAAAATTCG
>JBCNUW010000003.1:97184-144394 GCA_039630575.1 Caldifarciminales bacterium | reverse complement strand
ATACCTATTGAAGAGGATAATATAAAGGAGCTTTACATAATTGCAGTTGATGTATATTCCAATAACAAATTAATTCCTGTTCACATATTCCCTTGTAAGATGGATGAAGAAAAAGGTATTGAGTTAATAAATAAAATGACCGAATCAAACCCATCTTTAAAAAGATTTTATGATGGCTTAAGGAAGTATACGAATTCTTTGAGGAAAGAAAAAGTATTCCTATAGTAGAATTTGATAATGAAGGACATTACAAAATAAAAGAATAGAGAAAAAATTTCTTAGAAAATTTAGGACATTTAAAAAACTAAACTTTTTCAAATTGTAATTCATATAACTTAGAATAAAGGGTAGATCTTTTAAGAAGCTCTTCATGTTTCCCCCTATCTAAAATTTTCCCTTGATCCATCAAAATTATCTCATCTGCCCTTAAAATAGTAGATAACCTATGAGCTATTACAAGAGCTGTTCTACCTTTAAATAAATTATAAATAGCCTCCTTTATTAAATGCTCTGAATGAGCATCAAGCTGCGAAGTGAATTCATCAAGAATTAGAATCTCTGGATTTTTAACAAAAACTCTCGCTATTGATATCCTCTGCTTCTCACCACCTGAAAGACTTTTTCCAAGCTCCCTTATGTCTGTTTCAATTCCTTTAGGTAGCTTTGACACAAATTCTGAAAGAACAGCAATTTCCAAAGCCATCCTTAAATCATCTTCACTTGCATTAGGATCTCCATAAAGAAGATTATCTTTAATAGTTCCGGAAAAAAGTGATATGTCCTGAGTCACAATACCAACCTTTGATCTTAATGAACCAAGATCAAAATCTTTTAAATTTATACCATCAATAAATATATCTCCCTCTTGTGGATCATAAAACCTTGGTATAAGCGATAAAAGAGTTGACTTTCCTGCTCCTGATGGACCTACAAAGGCATATACCTTTCCCTTTTCAAGAACTAAATTTATGTTCCTTAAAACCCATCTATCTTTCTCATAATAAAAAGAAACATTTTTAAATTCTATACTTTTATTTAATCCCTTAAATAAAACATTACCACCTTTCTCTTCCTTTTCTTTCAAAATAGAAAAGGTCCTATTTAAAGCCATAATTCCTTGTTGTAAGTTAGCATAGGAAAGTGTTAATCCCTTTAAAGGTTGAAGCATTGAAAGTGCTGCTGCTATAAAAATAAAAAATTTGTCAGGAATTAAAAGCTTATAGCTAAAAATCATAACCCCACCAAAGTAAAGTAAAAGTGCTGCCATTATCGCACCTACAAACTCAGTAATATGAGGAGTCAAAATTGAAAGTCTCTCATACTTCACATGTGCCTTATAAAATTTTTCAGTTTCGAACTTAAATTTTTCTGTTTCCTCCTTTTCCCTTAAAAAAGACTTAACTATTTTAAGATTTAAAAGAACCTCTTGTGCCCTTGACCCAATTTCTCCCATTCTCTCCTGCGCTCTCTTTGCTCTTCTTCTTAATACCTTAGAAGAAATCTGTATAAAAAGAAAAGCAAAAGGAAAAATAACTAATGAAATTAAAGTAAGTAAAGGTGAAGCCCAAAAAGCTACTATCAAATAAACTGAAACATTTAAGAATTCCCTAAAAAATTGAACTATCCCCTCTGATAAAGCGTACCTTACAATTGTTAAATCATGAGTAAATCTTGAAACAAGAGCACCTGTCTTTTTTTTCGAAAAATAAATAAGTGGTAAGCTAAGAAATTTTGAAAAAAGTGCATTTCTTAAATCTCTTGAAATTTTCTCCTGAAATACAAAAGATAAGAATTTTGATAAATAACCTAAAAAAGCTTTCAATGCAAATACAATAATTAAAATAAAACATAACCTCTTTATTGACTCAATTTTACTCTCAACTAAAAGAAATTTTTCAACTATATTTATAAACCTATCGATAACAAATCCCTCAGATTCTGCTTTCCCTCCAAAAATTATATGCAAAAAAGGTGAAATCATCGTAAGAGAAAACCCATTAACAAGTGAAAACAAAATTGTAGAAATAATCGTCAAAATTAATAGAGTTAAATGCTCCCTAAAAAAACTAAATAACTTAATATAAACCTTCATTAACTTTCTTCAAATTTTATTCCGTATTTTTTTAACTTTTCTCTCAACGTATTTCTGTGAACACCAAGAATTTCTGAAGCTTTGGTCAATTTACCCTTAACCATCTTTAAAACTTTCTCAATATGCCTTTTTTCAACCTCCTCAAGTGTTAACGATTCGTATTCCTCTTCTTTTTCTATCTCAGGTATATTCTCTATAACCTCACCATGTCTCAAAAGAACAATCCTTTCAGCTAAATTTATAAGTTCTCTTATATTGCCAGGAAAATAATAAGAAAATAACTTCCTTCTTACCTTATCAGAAAGAAAGGGCTTTTCTAAATTATACTTCTCCGAAAATCTATCTAAATAAAACTCAAAAAGAGGTAAAATCTCCTCTCTTCTTTCCCTTAAAGGAGGTATATTAAAACTTATTACGTTTATACGATAATATAAATCCTCTCTGAATATGTTTTCTTTCACTAATTTCTCTAAATTTTTGTTTGTTGCACAAATAATTCTTGTATTAATTTCAAAACTCTCAAGAGACCCAAGCCTTTCAATACTCTTATCTTGTAAAAATCTCAAAAGCTTTGCCTGTAAACTTAAAGGCATATCCCCTATTTCATCAAGGAATAAAGTTCCCTCATCTGCAAGTTCAAACTTGCCTTTTTTACTTTTATCAGCCCCTGTAAAAGCCCCCTTTTCATACCCAAAAAGCTCAGCTTCTAATAATTCAGATGGAATAGCTGTACAAGAAATTGTAACAAAATTTCCCTTTCTTCCACTCTTTGCATGTATGTACCTTGCAAGAACTTCCTTTCCAACACCACTTTCACCAGTTATAAGTATCGTTGCATCTGTTTGGGCAACTTTCTCGGCATCTAAAAAAATTCTCTTCATCTTATCACTAACAACTATAAAATCTTCACCTTTAAACTTTTTAAGCTCATCTCTTAAGTACTCTATTTCAAACTCTAACTTTTCTCTCTCCTCCAACTGTCTTAAGGTATTTAATAGTTTTTCAATATCAAGAGGCTTTGTAAGATAATCAAACGCACCCTCTTTTAGAGCATTAACAGCAGATTCTATCGTCCCATGGGCTGTTATTATCAAAAATTTACCTTCACTTTCCTCCTTCATCTTCTTCATAAGCTCTATCCCATCTATTTCTGGCATTCTCAAATCTAACAAAACTGTTTTATACCCTCTCCTAAAAAGATACATAGCATTTAAAGGATCAGAAGTATATCTAACTTTAAATCCCTTTTCCCTTAATATTGCCTCAAGATTTCTCCCTTGAATCTCATCATCCTCCACTATTAAAACTTTCATTTTATTTTTTGAACTCCCCTATAAATCTCTGAAGATCTTTTCCTAATCATCTCCATAAGTTCCTCTGGAAACACAGCTGAGGCACCAAGTTTCGTTACTTCAATGCCTGCCGCAATTGTTGAAATGAGTGCTGCCTCAATAGGATTAGCGCCCGAGACCATAGATAACGTAAAGGATGCGATTACTGTATCTCCTGCACCTGTCACATCATAAACTTCAACCTCAAGAGAAGGAATCTTATAAACTCTCTCATTAAACTTTAATATCATTCCTTTTTCACCTAATGTTAAGAGAATCATAGGTATACTTAACTTTTTAGAAAGTTTTTCAATTTCCCTCACCATCTCAACCTCACTTTTTAACTCTTTCTTCGCAACAAACTCAAGTTCTTTTCTGTTAGGTTTTAGCATAGTGATCTTTTTATAATAATTAAAATTGTGCTTTTTGGGATCACAGGTAATAACTTTCTTTTTATTCTTCTTCAAAATTTCACTTACAAGTTCCCTTGAAATTGTTCCTTTCTCGTAATCTTCAAATATTACAGCTAGAAAATCTTCGTTCTCTAAAAATTTTTCAAGGATAATTTTTCTCTGAGAAAGCTTAATAGGCTCCGTTGTTTCCTCATCTATCCTTACAATCTGCTGATGTTGACCTATTACTCTTGTTTTTCTTGTTGTGGGTCTCGATGGAATCTTGATAACTCCTTGTGCTTTAATTTTCCTTTCATCCATCAAACTTAAAAGAATCTCTGAAGAATAATCATCTCCTATTACTCCATAAAGTTCAGGTTCTCCTCCAAGGGCTTTTATATTCCAGGCAACATTTGCAGCACCACCAAGATTATACTTTTTTTCCTTGACAACTACAATTGGAACAGGTGCTTCAGGAGAAATCCTATCCACATCTCCAAAAAGATATTCATCCAGAATTATATCACCTATAACTTTAATTTTTTTTCCCTTAAAATCCTTAACAAGACTTATCAGTCTGTTTTCCAAACTATTCATTGAATAAAGGGAACAAATATTCAAAAGTTTTGTCTATCTCTTCAGGAATGACCTTTGTATCTCCTATTATTGGCATAAAATTTGTATCTCCGCTCCATCTTGGAACTATATGAATATGCACATGACCAGGATAACCAGCTCCTGCAACCTTTCCTATGTTAATTCCTATATTAAACCCGTGTGGCTTAAGTTTCTTCTTTAGAACTTTTATAGAAAGTTTGAGAAACTTCATCATCTCAGATACTTCCTCATCTTTTAAATTTTCTATACTACCAATATGCCTAAAGGGAGCTATCATCAAATGTCCTGAATTGTAGGGAAACTTATTAAGTATTACAAAACTTTTTTTCCCTCTCTTTAAAATTAAATTCTTCTTATCATTGTTTTCTTTTGGTTTTGAACAAAATATACATCCCTTTTCTGTTTCAATAGTCTTTATGTAGTTTATTCTCCAAGGAGCCCAAAGTTTTTTCATATAATACCTTTTTTCATAAAAATTATCCTTCCACAATAATGACAATAACTTGTACTATCTTTTTTTATAATTTCATCAATAGTAAAAAAGGGAATCTGAGAACTACATCCAGTGCAGAAAAATTTTTTTTCATTTCCTTCAACTTTTATCTCAATATCACAAACTGCTGGATAACCTCTTCCATCCAAAATTCTTTCATATTCCTCAAGAGCAATCTTATCAATAGCTAATGCTCTCCTTTTTCTTAAATCAATTGCTTCTTCAAGCCTTTTTGGAATTTCTGTTTTTTCCTCCTCCATCTTTCTTAAATTTTCCTTTTCCTCCTCTATTTCTTTTAGAATTTTATTTTTGAAATTATAAAACAATTTCTTTTTCTCCTCTAATTTTTCCTCTCTTAAAAGGATATCCTCTTCAAGCTCTAACTTCTTTCTCTTTGAATATTCAATCTCATTCTGAACAGCTCTGTATTCCTCGTTTGTTTTAACAGACATGAGATCCCTCATATATTTCTTTATAGTTTCCTCTGTATCTTCAAGGTCAAGATATAAACCTTTAATTTCTTTCTCCATAACCTTTATTTCTTCTTCTTCACTTTTTATTTTCTTTTCTATTTCAGCTATCTCTTTTCTTTTATTCTCGATTAAGTTCGGTAGCTTTAAAAGTCTTTCTTTTAAAGAAAAAATTACCCTATCAACTTCCTGCAAGGCAAGTATTTTTTCTAAAGTGTCCCTGTCAAAACCCAATTTTTTCTCCTTTTTAAAACTAACGGTAAATTAATAATATTAAATTTAAATTGAAGTTTTCAAATAGAATTTATTATAATTCAGAAATGGTTTATTCTCTAATAATTTTAATTGCGTCTTTTTTATTATTATTTCTCTTTATAGGCATATATAACAAAATTATAAAACTTAAGTTAAGAGTCGAAAATGCGTGGTCTCAAATAGATGTACAGCTCAAAAGGAGACACGACCTTATTCCTAATCTTGTTAATGCTGTAAGGGGGTATATGAAATATGAACAGGAAACTTTACAGAAAATAATCGATGCAAGGTCAAAAGCAGTTAGAGCCCTTGAAACTAATGACTTAAGGAAAATACAAGAAGCTGAAAGGGAATTAGGAGGTCTATTAACAAGGCTTATTGCACTATTTGAGAACTATCCTGAATTAAAAGCAAACGAAAATGTTTTAAAACTCCAAGAAGAATTAACACACACGGAAAATAGGATTGCATTTGCAAGACAACACTTTAATGACTCAGTCATGATTTATAATACTTATATCCAGGTATTTCCTCAGAATATTATAGCAAGTATTTTTAAATTTAAAACATTTGACTTCTTCATAATAGAAGAAAAAGACAAAGAAGTTCCAAGGGTAAGTCTTGAATTTTAAAATAAGCTTTGAGTAAAAATTTTTACTTTATCCAAGAGAAAAACATAAGAAAAACATATATTCTTATAGCACTTTTTATCCTTATTGTCACCCTTTTCGGATTCTTGATAGATTATTACTTTTTATACTTCCCAGTGTTTACAAAAATACCTTTGTTTACTATTGTTGCCTTTATTTTTTCAATTATAAACTCTTTTATTTCATACAAATTTGGAGATAGCATTATTTTAAAAGTTATTGGTGCAAGAACCCCAAACCTTTCAGATCTTAGGGAAAAAATCCTCTTAAACGTTGTGGAAGAAATAAAAATTGCCTCTGGTATTCCGATGCCAAGAATCTATATACTTGACATAGAAATTCCTAATGCCTTTGCTACTGGTAAAAATCCAGAAAACTCCTCCATTGTAGTTACAAGGGGACTTTTAGAACTACTGAATAGAGAGGAACTTCAAGGTGTTATAGGACATGAGATTTCACATATTAGAAATAGAGACATCCTTGTTATGACCGTGGCAGCAACACTTGTTGGAACTGTGGTACTTTTGTCTGATCTATCATATAGATTACTCAGATCACAAATTTTAAAGGGAAATCAAATTTTTAAAAGGAGAGTAATAAGAAACTCTGCGTTTGTCCTTTTAATTATAGTCTTACTTTTTATTTTCTCAATTTTAGGTCCACTGTTTGCAAGATTAACATTTTTTGCAATATCCCGCTCAAGGGAGTATCTTGCTGATGCAAGTTCAGCTGAATTAACAAGAAACCCCTTAGCATTAGCAAAGGCTCTTGAAAAAATTTCTTCCTCTCAAATACCCGATAGGTGGAAAACAAAGGGAATATCCCATATGTGTATCGTAAGTCCATTAAAATCAAAAATAGAAAAAGCTGAAAACATTTTTGCAAACCTTATGTCAACCCATCCGCCTGTAGAGAAAAGAATAAAAATCCTAAAACAGATGGCTGGTATAATAAATTAAAATTTAGAAAAAAAAGTAAACTTCTACTTATAATATTTATAAGTTAAAATATGAAAAAGAAAAAGATCATGGAACTTTTTAAAATGGAGCCAGGCAAAATTAGGGCACCCCGTGGTGATAAACTGAATGCAAAAGGATGGATTCAAGAAGCTGCTCTAAGAATGTTAATGAATAATGTAGATCCTGAAGTAGCTGAAAAACCAGAAGAACTCATCGTATACGGAGGAACAGGAAAAGCAGCGAGAAACTGGGAATGCTTTAATGCAATAGTAAGAGAACTTATGGAACTTGAAAGTGACGAAACACTTTTAATTCAATCAGGTAAACCTGTAGGCGTATTTAAAACCCACGAATGGGCTCCAAGGATTCTAATTGCTAATTCGTTACTTGTCCCCAAATGGGCTACCCAGGACTACTTTACCATGCTTGAAGCTAAAGGTCTTATAATGTTTGGACAAATGACCGCCGGTTCTTGGATTTATATTGGAACACAAGGTATAATTCAAGGGACTTATGAAACTTTTGCCGCTTGTGCAAAAAAACACTTTGGATCCTCCCTTAAGGGAAAATTTGTATTAACAGCAGGTATGGGAGGTATGTCAGGTGCCCAACCTCTTGCTGTTACTATGAACGAAGGAGTAATTTTAGATGTAGAAGTTGACCCAAGAAAAATAGAAAGAAGATTAAAACAAGGCTTCTGTGAATTTATGGTATCAAACCTTGATGAAGCTTTAAAACTTGTTGATGAAGCTCTTAAAAGGAAAATACCAAGATCAATTGGACTTGTTGGAAATGCATCAGATATACACCCTGAACTTGTAAGAAGAGGTATAATTCCAGATGTAGTAACAGACCAAACCTCAGCCCACGATCCCCTTAACGGATATGTACCTGGTAAAATCACTTTAGAAGAAGCTTTAGAACTAAGAAGAAAAAACCCGCAAGAGTACTTAAAAAGATCCTATGAATCAATAGCAAGACATATGGAAGCCATACTTGAAATGCAAAAAAGGGGTGCCATTGCCTTCGATTATGGTAATAATATTAGAGGAAGAGCAAAAGAAGCAGGTGTTGAAGATGCCTTTAAGGTTCCAGGTTTTGTATTAGAATACATAAGACCTCTATTCTGTGAAGGAAAAGGACCATTTAGATGGGTAGCTCTTTCAGGAGATAAAGAGGATATTTATGAAACTGATAAACTAATACTTGAGCTTTTTCCTGAAAATGAATCTTTAAGGAGATGGATAAAATTGGCTCAGGAGAAAATTCCATTTCAGGGTTTACCTGCAAGAATATGTTGGCTTGGATACGGAGAGAGAGAAAAAGCAGGAGTTCTTTTCAACAGACTTGTAAAAGAAAAAAAATTAAAAGCACCAATAGTAATAGGAAGGGATCATCTTGATACAGGTTCTGTTGCTTCTCCAAATAGGGAAACCGAGGGAATGTTGGATGGTTCTGATGCAATTGCTGATTGGCCTGTTTTAAATGCGCTTTTAAACACAGCCTCAGGTGCCTCTTGGGTTTCTCTTCACCACGGAGGAGGTGTTGGTATTGGATATTCCATTCACGCTGGACAAGTTATTGTTGCAGATGGTACAAAACTTTCAGAAGAAAAACTACAGATAGTTTTAAGAAACGATCCAGGTTTAGGAATAGTAAGACATGCTGACGCTGGATACCAAATATCAATAAAAATAGCAAAGGAGTATAAAATTAAAATACCGATGCTGAGGGAAGAAGATTGAAAGTAATTTCTATCTGTAATCAAAAGGGCGGAGTCGGAAAAACAACAACATGTATGAATTTAGGACATGCATTAAGTCTTCTTGAGAAAAAAGTTCTCTTAATTGATTTTGATGTACAAGCAAACTTAACAAGTGGACTAGGTTTTAAAAATTTAAAAATGGGAATTTTTGAAATTTTAGTTGGAGATATTGATCTTGAAGAAACAATATTAGTCAGAGATAGCTTCTGGATTATACCATCAACTGGAAAAAAAACTATACACTTTGAAAAAGAAAAAGCAAAAATTTTCTCCGATAAACTAAAAAAACTTGATTTTGATTATATTCTCATAGATACACCACCATCCCTTGGAGATAGTTCAATATTTGCCCTAACCTTAAGCAACTTTGTTTTAATTCCTGTTCAAAGTGAATATTTTGCCCTTGAGGGTTTGGTATCTCTACTCTCAACAGTAAGGTATATAAAGGCCCATTATAACCCCATTATTTCAATAATGGGATTCATCATCACAATGTACGACTCAAGGCTTTTACTATCAAAGCATATAGAAAAAGAGTTAAGAGGTGCCTTTGGTGAAAAAGTTTTTAAAACTGTTATTCCAAGAAACATAAGATTAGCTGAATCACCCTCTTTTGGTAAAACAATTTTTGAATACGACAAAAATTCATCAGGTGCTGAAAGTTATTTTAACCTTGCAAAGGAGGTTTTACAACTTGAAAGAAAAAAAGAACCCCTTAGGACGTACTCTGAATGATCTCCTATCAAAAAGAGAAGAGATAATAAGTATTCCAGTAAACACCATTAGAAAATCTAAATTCCAACCAAGAATTAAATTAACTCCTGAATCACTGAAGGAACTCATTGATTCTATCAAAGAAAAAGGAATAATTGAACCAATAATTGTTAGACCTGTTGATGATGGATTCGAAATAGTAGCTGGTCATAGAAGATTTCTCGCAGCAATAGAAGCCGGATTAGAAATGATTCCTTGCATAGTAAAAGAGTTAACTGAAAAAGAAGCAGCTGAAATTTCAATAATAGAAAATATACAAAGAGAAAATTTAAATCCAATTGAAGAAGCAACTGCAATTAAAAAACTCATAGAGGAATTCAATTTAACTCATGAAGAGGTAGCAAAAAAAATCGGAAAATCAAGAGTATACGTAACTAACCTTTTAAGACTTTTAAAACTACCTGAGAAGATAAGAGAAAAACTGGAAAAAAAAGAAATCTCTGAAGGACATGCCAGAGTTCTTTTAAGTATAAGGGACGAAAATGAGATGGTTAGACTAACTGAAGAAATTGTTAAGAGTAAAATTTCAGTTAGAGAAATAGAAAAAAAAGTCTTTAAAAAAGATAGTAAAAGGGAATTCCAAAAAGAAGAAGAAATATTGAGGAAAAAATGGGGTGTTGATGTAAAAATCCACTTAAAGGGAAAAACTGGGAAAATAGAGTTTATATTTAAAAATGAAGATGAATTTAAATTTCTTCTGGAGGAACTGTTAAAATGAATGAAGTTAAAAAATTATTAAGAGAACTTATAAGCTTCGATGCCCCAAGCGGAAGAGAAAATGAACTTTCGCTCTTTATAGAAAAATCCCTAAAAGAATTGGGATTTGAAACAGAAATAGATTACTTTGGAAACATAACAGGAAAACTAATAAAGGAAAAAGGGAAAAAAATCGTTCTCACCGCTCATATTGATCAGATTCTTCTCTATGTAACAAATATAGATAAAAATTATATAATTTTAGATACAAGAATGATTGATAAGAATTTACTGAAGGGAAAAGAAGTAATCTTGATTACCGAAAAGGGTAAATATAAAGGAATTATAGGGATGACACCACCCCATTTGAAGAAAAAAGAAAAAAATGGGTACATTTACATAGATTTAGGACTTATAAATCCTTTGGAAATTGATGTAAAATCTGGAGATCCTGTTGTCTTTCATTCCGAGTTCAAAGAGTTAAGTGAATATGTTTGTGCTGGTAGATCTTTTGATAACAGAGCTTCTGTGGCTCTTTTGCTTTATACTGCAAAAGATTTAAAAGATATTACCTTTAAAGGTGAAATTATTTTTTATTTTTCAATACAGGAGGAGATAAGTGGTCTTGGAGCATCTCTTTTGATAAAAAAGTTGAGTCCGGATATTGTTTTATGTTTCGATGTAACCCTTGCAAAGGCTAAAATGGATGAGGAATCTGAGATTGAATTGAACAAAGGACCTGCCATTTCAAAAGGTCCATTCATAACGGGAAAGATTTCAGAAAAATTAATAGCAATCGCAAAAAGGGAAGAAATACCATATCAAATAGAGGTCTTAGAAAGTTATACAGGAACAGATCTTGATATATTTTTTGTAAAAGACGGTGGAGTTCCTTCTGCTTTAATTTCTATTCCATTAAGGTATATGCACTCACCAAATGAAGTAATTGATATAAGAGATATTTTGAGAACAAAAAAGTTAATCTTAGCATACCTAAAGGAGGAGCTAAATTGATTTTAAAACTATTATTTATTTCCTATGTATCTTCCTTTGGTTTTCAACACCTTTTTGTTCCCTATTCACCCTATGAGGATATTTTAATAAAGGACGAAATATCATTTTTATTTGAACGAGACTTCTTTCAATATAAAAGAAAAAAATTATTAAATGACTTTTTCAAAAAAAAGTCTTTTATTAGTTTCAGTTTCACAAGATGGATTGCAAATTCAAAGTTAAGTAAAGTAAGCATCTATTTTGACGATTTTAAAACACTTTTAATATTTAAATTCTTTGACTATGGAGAATTTGAATTATATAGCTTTCCAGTGGTCAATCCCTTAATTACATATAATCCTTTCGGACTTTCCTTTGGAATTTCAAAAAATATACCAATTTCCGATAAATTTCCTTTGTTTTTGTCAATATTTTACAATGAAGAAAAGTTTTTAGAAAAGAAAGCAAAAAATTTCACATTAAATTTTAACTTGTTTGTGAGTATTTTAAGGAACCCAAAGTTTGAAATTTCACTAATGAATATAGGGACAAAACCCTTCTATGATGAAGAATATATAAGAATTCCTGTATATTCTGATTTGAAAATTTATTCATATTCAAGGAAGTTTGAAATGATGTTTAATTTCACTTACAGGAGGGGATTTTGGGGTAAAAAGGACTATTTTAACGGTTTTTCTTTATCTATTGAAAAGGAATTTAATAATTTTTTAAAATTTTTTTTAACACTTTGCAAAAAGGATGAAAATGGAATTATTGGAGCTGGATTTGAAGTGAAATTAAAGGAAATTTTGAAATTTATGTACTCATATAGAACTTTTGGAAACTTTGAAGATATAAATTCATTTTCTTTGAAAATAGAATTTTAAAAATGTTAGATTTTGAAAAACCTGTAATTGAACTGGAGACAAAAATAAAGGAGCTGAAAGAACTTTCAAAAACAAGACCTGAATTTCTTGAAGAAATTGAGAGGCTTGAAAAAAAACTTATAAAGGTTAAAGAGAATGTATATAAAAATTTAAATCCATGGAATATAACTCAGATAGCTCGACATCCTGATAGACCTCATTCAGTAGACTTTATTAAAAACATATTTGACGATTTCTTTGAAATTCATGGTGACAGAAATTTTGGAGATGATTATGCAATTGTCAGCGGGTTTGCAAAATTAGAGAAACACAGACTCGTTATAGTTGGGGAAGAAAAAGGAAGAGATACAAAAGAAAAAATAAAGAGAAACTTTGGAATGCCCCATCCAGAGGGTTATAGAAAAGCTATAAGAGCTTTTAGTCTTGCCGAGAAATTTAATTTTCCCGTGATCACTTTAGTAGATACACCAGGAGCTTATCCTGGAATAGGAGCAGAGGAAAGAGGACAAGCTTGGGCTATTTCCTTTAGCATTTATAAAATGATAGAGTTAAATGTACCAATTTTAACTTTTATAATAGGTGAAGGTGGATCTGGTGGAGCTCTTGCAATAGGTGTGGGAGACAAAGTTTATGCACTTAAGTATTCAATATACTCAGTTATTTCACCTGAGGGTTGTGCAGCAATATTATTTCGTGATTCCTCAAAGGCAGAGAAAGCAGCAAAGTATTTGAAGCTCACATCAAGTGACTTAATAGAACTTGGAATTATTGATGGAATAATCGAAGAACCTTTAGGTGGTGCTCATAGAGATCCCTTTTTTGTCTATAAAAATGTAAAAGATATAATTTTAAATGATCTAGAAGAATTAAAAAATTATTCAATATCAGAAATTAAAGAAAGAAGAATAAAAAAGTATCTAAAAATAAAATTTATAAGAGAGGGAGAAAATGGCACTTGAAGGAACACTTGAAGATTTTGAACTTACAGATATTTTGCAGATCATTCAAATGGGAAAAAAGGATGGTTTACTTTTTATTGAACATCCTTCTGGTGAAAAAGCAAGAATTTATATAGAAAATTCAAAAGTTATTCACGCAGAGTGTGGAGGTGAATATGATGAATTGGCAATAACAAAAATTTTTGAATGGAATAAAGGAAAATTTAAATTTGAAGTGGGACAAGTAGCACCAAAAAAAACAATAAACATGCCCATCCCTACGTTGATAATGGAAGCTGCAAGAAAAATAGATGAATGGAACAGAATAAAAAAAGTAATACCTTCATTAGAGACAGTTTTTGAACTTGAACCTAACCCTAGCACTGACATTGAAGTTATAAATTTAAATGCAGATGAATGGAGAGTATTATCTCAGATTGACGGAAAAAGGAACATAAAGGATCTTGCAAGTATTTTAAGGATGGGTGAAATTGAGACAGCTAAAATTTTATTTGGTTTAATAGGTCTAGGATTAATAAGAATTAAAAAAATAGAAAAGATTGAAAAAACACCTGAACCAGAAAAGAAAGAGAAGGAAGAAGAAAAAAAAGATAAAGGTCTATTTGGATTTTTTAAGAAAAAATAAAATAAAATCTTGAAACTTTTTAATATTTTTTGTATATTTTAATATACCCCGTGTAATAGGCTTAGCGTAGGAAAAGAAGAGAACCCCATACCCCCTCCTGCCCCAGGGATAGTATCCCTGGGGTTTGTTTTTTTATAGATAAATAGTTTAAAATTTTTAAAAGCACCGCTAGCTCAACAGGCAGAGCATCGGATTCTTAATCCGAGGGTTCCGGGTTCAACTCCCGGGCGGTGCACTTTTTATTTAGATGTATATACTTGTTCTCTGCACTACACCTGGAAAAGAAAAAGCTTGTGAAATTTCAAAAAAAATCATAGAGAATAAATTGGCTGCATGTGTTAACTATTTAAAAGTGGATTCCATCTTTAAATGGAAAGAGAAAATTGAAGAAGAGGAAGAATATCTGCTTTTAATAAAAACAAAAGAAGAAGAATTTGATAGACTTAAAGACTTTATAAAAAAAATTCATCCCTATGAAGTGCCAGAAATTATATCACTAAAAATTGATAAAGGAAATTTAGATTACTTAAAATGGATTGATGAGACATTAAAATGAGGTTCTAATCCTTTAATTTTTTTTAACTAATGGATATAAAAAAATTTGTGTTCCTATGTTTATATACTAGCCTTATATGCCAGGTAATACCACCATTTATAGGTGAAAGGTTTAGATCCTTTAGGTATCTTTCAACAGTTGGACTTATAGAAGATGATTTTGACCTCCTTCTTGATCCAGGTAGATATTTTGAAATAGAAAAAAATATCTTGTATTCTGGTCTTTCTAACTTTGCAACAAATAATGATCTCCTCTTTTCTGGAATTCCTGGTGCTTACTTTATGTTCGGTTTTAAAAATACTTTTAAACCTTTAGGAAATTTGGTACCTACATCTTTACTTTACGCTCATAGAGCCCTAAAAATGCCTCAGCCAAACTTAATTAATGGAAGGGGAGAAGGAGAACTATTTCTATCTGAAAAATATGATACTGACGGAAACGGAAGTTATGATTCACTTCATACTGAAAGAGCAAAATCTTATTCATACACAGAAAATAAAGAAAACCCTTTCTTTATTGGAGTTTCAAGAGAAATTGGTGAAATAATCGGTGGACTTTTCTTTTTCCATTTAAAATTAAGCTCTATAAATGAACCAGCAGGTCATCATATTTCTAATAGATATGGAAACTTCAACTATCTTAGAGAAGAAAGAGATCTAATTAATTCAATACTTTTAGAAAAAGAGGAATGGATTGGTAATGGTTTTACAGATACCTCTATTCAACAAAATATTTTTGGTGGAAGTATTTACTTAAAAGAATTAATCTTAAATTCAGATTTAGGAATACAAGCTGGTTATGGAACAAACAACTTGAAAATTTCTGAAGACATCTTCACAACAGCCTATATTGACTATAATCCAGGTGGAACAACTTCAAGAGAAGATAGAAACTACACAAGATATCAAAACATAAATGCGGGTGGTAGTTCTTACTTTTTAAGACTCTTTACAAGAAGGATAATAAATCAAAAATTTAACTCAGAAGACAATTTATACTTTACCTTTCTAAGCTCAGGTATTTCAAAAACTACATCCCCCTTTCATAGAATAGAAGATAATTATTTAAGAGAAGATATAGGAACCGGAACTTTAAGGGAAACAAGGAATCTAGATGAGATAAAAGGAAACATAGAGCATGAAAATAAAATTAAAGGTTTATTTTTGGGATATAGGTATAAAGGTTTTATCGATAATGAGAAAAAGATATTTTTTGCTTTAGGCTTTTTTTTCATTAATAATCTCTCAAATTCAACCTTTAGAATAGACTCAAACTTTCAAACAGTAAATTACTTTAACGACGGTGATAACCAACCTAGTGATCCCGATGATTTTACCACAACTACAACCTTTTTTAGAATAGACGAATTAGAATCATCTTTTTCTCGTATAACTATAGAGCTTCCTGTCGCTTGTGAGTTAAAACTTAATAAATCCTTATTCTTTAGAATTGGGGCAAATCCTTACTTTGTATTTGTTGAAGATGAGAGAACCTCTAACCCTCTTTTCTCAAGTTCAATTGTCACAAAAACAACAAGGGGTGATGGAACCGAAACAGTAACAGTCACACCTGTTCAGAGAAGTTTAGGATTAAGAAATCTATCAAAAGGTAAATCCTCAGGCGTAGATTTTAATTACGGTCTCTCCTATAAAATTGGTGAGAATTTTTCAATGGATTTAATGGGATTTTCAAACTTAATAAATTTATCAAATTGGAGAGTTTCAGTGGTCTTTAAATTTTAAAAGGAGGAAAATATGAGAAAGTTAGTATTAATAAATATGTCAATAGCTTTAGTTTTCTTATCCTGTAAAAGAAAATCCTTACCTATTGAACCAGGTATATTAGGAGAAGAAGTAATTAAAGAGAACAGATTACCAACAGTTACATCTGTTGTTACATTAGACGGCGATAGAGTGTTAGAGGATTTCGATACTCTAAACCCTAATGTTCAAGATATAATTTTTATATACTTTTCAGAGCCCATGGACGAAAAATCACTTCTCGCCTCTATTGAGCTGAAAGTAGTAGGAGGAAGAAGTACAGAGGTTCCAAACGGAACATGGAATTATGAGAAAACTTCAAACAGAGCAGTCTATATACTTTCACAAAATTTTGGTTTTACTGACTCTACAAAGTATGAAGTTATAATTAAAAGTACAGCAAAGGATCTTTCAGGAAACCCTCTTGATGGAAATAGAAATGGGTATGCAGAGGGTTCACTCGATGACTACCACAATACCCTTTGGACAAGAAGAGGAAACCTTGTACCTGATCCAGATTACCGTCCACCAAGCTTCAGAATTCCTGCTAATTTAATATCTCCTAATCCCCTTCGCCTTGGAGGTTTAATTGGAATAAATGACAGTATACATGTTAGATTTTATGTAAATGATATTGATAGGAATTCGGTTAATGGAGCTTTTGAACTTTATGAGTATGAATCAGGGTTAAAAATAAATATCGGAAATCCAAGAGTTACAATAGATTCTCCACTAAATAGAACAGATATTATTTTTTCAGGCTTTTCTTTAAATTATAGTAAAGTATATAAACTTATTATAAATACAAATTTAAAGGATATAGCAGGAAATTCACTTGATGGTAATAACAATGGTATTTCAGAAAAGAATGAAATAGATAGAGTACAAATCTTCTTTGCAACAGTTACCCAAAGTTTAACCAGAACTGACTATCCTTCTTATCTCAATAGTTCAAGATCAGAAAATTTAATCGTTTTCTGGTTTGACGAACTTATGGACACATCTACAATAAACTATAACACAGTTAAAGTGTTCAGAAATTATCTACAAGATGCTGTTCCATTTAATATGAAAAAGATACAACATCATGGAGAAAAAAGAACATACATAGAACTTACCCTTATTTCAAATAAAAGTAATCCAGTCTGGCTTTGGATAAACAAGAATGTAAAAGATTTAGACGGTTTGAAACTTGATTCTAACGGAGATAATATAGGTGGAGTTGAACCTGTCGATAATAAAATAGTTAATATTCCCTAAAAGATATTTTAACTTAGGGGGGTTCAAATCCCATTTTTGAATTAATAAATATGAAGAGAACATATCAACCAAGTAAAATTAAAAGAAAGAGAAGACATGGGTTTAGAGCGAGAATGAAAACAAAAGGCGGTAGAAAGGTTTTAAAAAGAAGGAGGCAGAAGGGAAGGTGGAAATTAACGGTATAGATTATAAACTTCCGCAAAGACTTAAAAAAGATGAAATAAGAGATATTTTTGAAACTGGTGAATTTAAAAAGGGAAAAATGATACTGGTTGCTTACAAAAAGGGTCAGGGAAAGGTTGCTTTCTCTTCTAAAAGAAAAAAATTAAAGGCACATGATAGAAATAGAATAAAAAGAATCTTAAGAGAAATTTTTAGAAGAAATAAGCTTTTGTTTAAAGGCTATGATGTTGTTCTGATAGGAAATAGTAAAATACTAAATACACACATTAATGATATTGAAAAAGAACTGGTGGAACTTTGGGAGAAATGAAAAATTTTTTGATTATTTTGATAAAAGTTATAAGAATTTTTTCTAATTTCTTCCCCCCTTCCTGTAGATTTTATCCAACCTGTAGCTATTATGCTGAAATGTCAATAAGGGATTATGGAGTTTTAAAGGGTCTTATACTTTCAGCTTTTAGGATTTTTAGATGTAACCCCTTTTCAAGAGGTGGTATAAACTATCCGTATGAAGATTACATAAAACTTTTTAAAAAATGAGAAGAAACTTAGCGTTGATTTTAACCCTTATTTTATTTTTTATTGTTTACAATATACTTCTTTTAAAGTTTTTACCTAAGGAAGTTGAGAGAGAAGAAAAGAATAAAAAGATTAAAGTTGAGCCAAAATCTTTAAATATTCCAGAAGATGAAAAAATTTTAATTGAAAATGAATACCTGAGGATTTTTCTTTTGAAAAAGGGTGGAATTATAAAGGAAATTGAACTTAAAAAATTCCGGGATTTTAAAAATGAAGAAAACCTTAAAATATATGTTCCAAATTTTATCACACCCTTAGATACTCTTTTGGAATTGAATAAATTTGATGAGAAAAGCGTAGTATTTAAATCAAAAGATGGTTTGATTTCAAAGGAATTTTTACTTTTAGATGGTTACAAATTGAAAGTTAAATTTAAAAATGTTAATTTCTTTTTATTTTCCTTTTTACCAACTATTGATCCAATTGATGAAAAAAATTATAACTTAATTGAATATAAAAGAGGTAGTATTAAAAAACATAATTTAAAAAATTTTTCTGATATAGATTTTGGTGGAGAGAATACTCTCTGGGTGGGAAGTGAAACAAAGTACTTTATACAAGTTATAATAAAGCCGGAGTATTTTAAAAAGATTGTTAAAGCTGAAGGTTATAGGGAGGGGAAATTCTTTAAATTTATAACTGAAACTGTTGATTCATTTTATACCTTTATAGGTCCTAAGGATTATTTTATATTAAAAAAAGAAGGATATTTACTTTACGAGTTATATCCACTTGGTTTTTGGATTATAAAACCTTTTACTTTATTTATTTTGTATTCCTTTAAATGGTTTTATGGTACAATTAAACTTTCCAGTATTGTAATTTTTGTTTTTACACTTTTAATGAAAATTATTTTTATGCCATTAACTATTAAGTCGATGAGAGCAATGAAAAAGATGGAGGATTTAAAACCAAGGTTAGAAGCTTTGAGGAAAATTTATAAAGATGATCCTAAAAAATTAAATGAAGAAGTTTTGAAACTTTATAAAGAAAAGGGTGTGAATCCCTTTTCTGGATGTTTTCCTTTATTATTACAGCTCCCTGTATTTTGGGCACTTTACCAGGTCTTAACAAATGAGATAATGTTTAGAGGAAAAGAATTATTTTTATGGATAAAGGATTTATCTTCAAGAGATCCCTTTTATGTTCTTCCAATTCTCATGGGTTTGACCTCACTATTGCAGCAGTTCCTTCAACCATCTCAGGATGAACAAACAAGAAGAATTGGAATTTTTATGTCTATTTTTATTACAATAATATTTTTAAACTTACCTGCTGGACTTGTATACTATTGGTTGCTTTATAATATACTTGGAATTTTTGAAAGTCTTTTAATAAAAAGAAGGATTCAAAGATGAAATACATTGAAACAAAAGCTGAAACGGTTGAAAAGGCAATAGAAAAGGCACTTTTAGAAACAGGTGCAAAAAGGGAAGACGTTAAAGTGGAAATTTTAAACGATAATCAAAATAATGCAAAAGTAAGAGTTTATCTTGAGTTCAAGGAATTTGAATTTATAGAAAATTTTTTAAATGGAATTTTAGAAATAATGAGGGATAGGGGTAAAATAAATTTTGCCTTTCATCCACCAAGAATACATGTTAACCTCTCAACAAGAAAATCAGATAATTTATTAATAGGAAAAAAAGGTGAAACGCTTAAAGCCCTTGAACATATTTTATATCAAGCTTTTAGAAAAAAATTTAAGGATCTAAAAGTAAGATTAGATATATCAAATTATAAAAAGAAAAAACAAGCTTTTATAATTCACAAAGCAAAAGCCGTAGCTAAACTTGTGAGAGAATCAAAAAGAGAAATAACTCTTGATGTGCTTACTGAGGAAGAAGAGAGATTAGTAAGAAAAGCATTAAAAAGGGAAAAAGGAATAAAAATTTATACAGCAGGAAAAGGTAAAAGAAAAAATATTATTATCGCTCCTTCAATATAATTTGCAAAGATTAGAGGATACCATCTGTGCACCTGCTACTTTAATTTCGAAGGGATCAGCTCTTAACATTATAAGAATTTCTGGTGAAAAAACCCTTTATATTTTTTCAAAAATTGCTGAACCTCCTCCACCCTACAAACACCGAAAAATGTATCTTGGAAAATTATTTGATAATGAAACAAAAAAAATTATAGATAAAGTACAATGGGTATACTATAAAAAACCGAAAAGTTATACCGGTGAAGATATGATTGAAATATTCACTCATGGTGGAACTTTTATACCTAAACTTATAATAAAAACCCTTTTAAATTTAGGAGCAAGATATGCAGAACCAGGTGAATTTACGATGAGAGCAGTCTTAAACGGAAAAATTGATTTGATATCTGCCCAAGCAATAAATCAAATTGCAAAGGCTGAAAATTTAAAAGCATTAGAGATTTCATTAAAAAGGTTGGAGGGAAATTTAAGAAAAAAATTTGAAGAATTATTTGAAAACATAAAGGAAATCTTAGCAGAAATTGAGGTTAACCTAAACTATCCTGAAGAAGATTTACCACCTTTTTCTAAAGAAAAGCTTATTAAAGAGATTGAAGAGGTTAAAAGTAAAATAAGTAATTATTTAAAAAATTCCGAAGATTCAAGAAGAATTTTTGATGGTTTAAAAATTTCTATTTGTGGGGCTCCTAATGTTGGAAAGTCTACCTTATTTAATAAGCTATTGGGAAAAGAAAGATCTATAGTCACAGAAGAACCTGGGACAACAAGAGATTATATATCAGAGAATTTTTCAGTTAAAGGAATAAATTCAATTATATACGATACAGCTGGTATTAGATTAAGAACATCATCAAAAATAGAAAAAGAAGGAATTAAAAGAGCAAAAAAAATTATAAGAGAATCAGACATAATTATATGGATGCTTGACAGCCAAAGAAAGCCTGATGAAAAAGAAATAAAAAAAATTAAGAAATTAAACAGTAAAAAAAACTTGATTCTTGTAATTAACAAAATAGATAAGGGAATTAAGTGGGATAAAGAGGTTATCAAAAATAATTTTGAAAAGATTTTTGAGATAAGTGCTTTAAAAGAAAAAGGCATAGAGAAATTAAAAAAAGAGCTGGAAATTTTAGCAGAAAATCAATTTGGATCCACAGAGATCTCTCTTACTCTATTTGAAGAGTCTAAGTTAAAAGAAGTGACATCAGAACTTTTGGAAGCAAAGAGATTACTTAGTGAAGATATGGATGAATTAGCTGGACTCCACTTAAGAAATTGTCTTGGTATTTTAAACATAGTTATTGGAAAAGATATAGATAATGAGATCCTTAATAAAATCTTTTCGGATTTTTGTGTAGGAAAATAAATAACGGTTCGATTCCCAAAGTATGAAAAATTTGAAGGGTATGCTTTACAAATTAACTGAAGAGGAATTAATGATAAAACAAACTGCAAGAAAAATAGCAATTGAAAAAATTATTCCAGTAAGAGAAAAGTATGACAAAAATGCGGAATTTCCCTATGAGATAGTTAAAGTAATGGTAGATACGGATCTATTTGGAATATACATACCTCAAGAATACGGAGGATTAGGGATGGGAGTATTTGCTTTATGTCTTGCGATAGAAGAACTTTCATGGGGTTGTGCAGGTATCTCTCTTGCTTTAGCAGGAACAGCTCTTGGTTCTTTTCCAGTAATACTATTCGGTAACGAAAACCTAAAAAGAAAAGTACTACCTAAAATTGCAGAGGGAAAGATAGCTGCTTTTTGCTTGACTGAGCCAGAGGCTGGAAGTGATGCTTTAAGTATCAAAACAACTGCTATAAGAAAAAATGGAGGATATGTTTTAAATGGAGTTAAACAATTTATAACAAATGCCCAGGTAGCTGACTTTTACTCAGTTTTTGCCCTAACTGATCCGAAAAAGGGAGCAAGGGGAATGAGTGCTTTTCTTGTAGAAAGAGGAACACCTGGGCTAAAAATAGGTAAGAAGGAAGATAAATTAGGCATAAGAGCTTCACCAACTGGAGAAGTTATTTTTGAGGATGTATTTGTTCCTGAGGAAAATATTATTGGTAAAGAGGGTTATGGTTTGTTTGTGGCAACAAGTACTTTTCTATACACAAGACCTGGAGTGGCAGCACAAGCAATAGGAATTGCACAGGCAGCCCTTGATGCAGCTATAGAGTATTCACTTCAAAGGAAACAGTTTGGTCAACCAATATCAAGTTTTCAAATAGTTCAACATAAGTTTGCAGACATGGCAACAAAGATTGAGGCAGCGAGAGCCTTGACATATCAAGTTGCAAAAGCATTAGACAGCGGAAAGAAACCCGAGAAAGAATCTGCAATGGCAAAATGTTTTGCCTCAGATGTTGCAATGAGTGTAACGATAGAGGCAGTTCAGATTTTTGGTGGATACGGTTATATTAGAGAGTATCCTGTAGAAAAAATGATGAGAGATGCTAAAATAACACAGATATACGAAGGTACAAATGAAATTTTAAGAAATATTATTGCCTCAGAGTTAATAAAAGAAATGAGAAAGAAAATATAAACTTAACCTGCAATAGCTTCCCCACCATCCACCCTTATTACATTACCTGTAATCCAGTATGTATCATCTGAGGATAAAGCATATATGGCTTTAGCTACATCTAACGGTTCTGTTATCCTACCTGAAGGATTCACTTTTTTGGCAAACTTTAACATTTTTTCATAGTTGGGAATTTTTCTTAGAGCTGGAGTATCAGTTACTCCAGCTTGAATTGCATTAACAGTAATCCCATGTTTTGCAAGTTCAAAAGATAGTTGCCTTACGTGGGATTCAAGTAATGCTTTGGAAGCTGAAATTGCACCGTAGTTTTCCCAAACTCTCTGTGAACCCATACTGGTCATTGCAAAAACCCTTGAACCTTTTCCTAAAAGACCTTTTTCAAAAAGTTCAACTACCCACCATACGAGTGAATTTCCCATAACTTCAAGAGTCATCTCCATATCAGAAGGCCTAATCTTACTTTCTCCCACATAGGGCTTTAAAGTTCCAAAAGCTAATGAATGAAGCATTATCTTTAATATCTTTTTCTCCTTTTTTAAAACTTTTTCAACTTCATTTATTATCTCTTTTCTTTTTTCATGATCTGCTGCGTTAACATTAAAGAATCTTACAAAAACTCCTTTTGCCCTAATATTATTAACTAAACTATTTACTTCAGATAAAGCACTTTTCCTGTCTAAATGAACACCAAATATATTAAAACCCTTTTCAGCAAAATAAAGAGAACATGCCTTTCCAAAACCACTTGATGAACCAAGTATGAGTGCATACTCTCCTTTCATTTTTTTATCTAAATGGATAAGGATTTGAACCTTTTTTAATTTTAATAAATTTTAGATTTAAAATTCAAATAAAATTATTTTAGATTGAGTTTTTTCTCAATTATATCTTTTATTTCTTTTGGATTTGCTCTTCCCTTTAATTTACTCATTGTTTGGCCCACAAGATATGAAATTGCAGAAACCTTACCTGCTCTAATCTTTTCTACTACATCAATGTTTTCCCTTATGATTTCCTCTACTACTTCATTTATCTCCAAAACACTTTTAATCTCTATCTTATCCTTAATAAGTTCAGATATGTTAACTCTATTAGTCATAGAGCTCCTTATTATATCCTGACCTATATGCCTTGGTATTAAGCCTTCTTCTAACTTCTCTAAAAATGAAATGAAGTCAAGATGATTAAAGGGTAAATCTCTTAGGCTTTCTAAATCATCAATATACTGTAAAATCTCTGTTAGTATCCATCCTTTAAATTTTTGAAATGGAAATTTCTCTAAAATTTTTAATGTAAAATCTGCTAAAAAAGGTGAAGATAATATTATTTCTGCTTCCTTTGGATCTACACCATTATTGATTAACTCCTTAAAGTAATAATCAGGAAGTAAAGGCAACTCTTCTGAGAGATAATGTTTATTAACTTCAAAGGGTGGTAAATCTGGCTCTGGAAAATATCTGTAATCTTCCACAAACTCTTTTGTTCTCATTACCCTTGTTTCTTTTTTTAAATCATCCCATAACCTCGTTTCTCTTGTAAGCTTAACGTTATTTAATATAGCTTTTTTTTGTCTATTGATTTCATACTCTAAAGAATCTTTAATTGCACTTAATGAATTTAAATTTTTAATTTCAACCCTGTGATCAAAAACTTCCTTAAAATTTACCGAGATATTTGTATCAACCCTAAATTCTCCCCTCTCCATATTACAATCTGAAACACCAAGGTAAATTAATATTCTCCTTAAAGACTTTAGAAAATTTATTAAAATATCGGGAGAATCAAAAACAGGAGGAGTAACTATTTCAAGTAAAGGTATTCCACACCTGTTATAGTCGAGAAAAACTTTTCCATTAACATAAAAAGATTTAGCTGTCTCCTCTTCTAAATTTATTCTTTCAATCGGGAAATATAAAATTTCTTTTCCCTTAATAACAGGAACTTGCCCCCCATATCCCGTTGAGATACCATACTGAGTAATCTGATAACCCTTTGGAAGGTCGGGATAAAAATAATTTTTTCGTGAAAAGTACAATAAGTCAGGAATTTTTGAATTAAGGGCTCGGGATACAATAATCGCATATTTAATAGCTCTTTCATTTGGAAGAGGCAAAGTTCCAGGTTGTCCAGTACAGATAGGACAAATATTTTCGTTTGGTTCAGAAGACATATCCACTTTACAAGAACAAAACATTTTACTATTTGTTTTAAGCTGAACATGAATTTCAACACCAATCTTTATAGTGAATTCATCCATTCAGTTTAAAAGACTTTCTATCTTTTTTAAGAGAGAGAAAAAAAGATATTCATCAAAAAACTTCCCAATAAATTGAAATCCAATTGGTAAGTTGTTCTTAGAAAAAGTATAGGGAAAAGCAATAGCTGGAAGTCCAGCCAGGTTTACTGAAACTGTAAAAATATCAGATAAATACATCTTAAGAGGATCCTCTACTTTCTCTTTTATCTTGAAAGGAAGAGTTGGAGAAACAGGCATAAGCAAAAGATCAAATTTTTCAAAATTTTTCAAAAATTCCCTTAAAATTTTTGTTCTTGCCTTCTGTGCCTTTAAGTAATACTCTTCATAGTAACCACTTTTTAAAACAAAGGTACCAAACAAAATTCTTCTTTTAACCTCCTCTCCAAAACCATGTGTTCTTGTATTTTCATACATTGATAAAAGATTTTCTCCTTTTTTCTTAAATCCATAAAGAATACCATCGTAACGGGCTAAATTTGATGAAGCCTCTGCACAGGCTATTATGTAATAAACAGCTATGGCATATTCAAAAGACTCCATCTCAAACTCTTTAATTTTAGCAACATTTTCCTTTTCAAGAAATAAAATAAATTCATCTAACTTCTCCTTAATTTCATCTTCAACTTTATCAGAAAAAGATTCTTTCAAAACTCCAATTTTTAATGGATAACCAATTTCTACTTTTAAATCCGGATATTTTACAGATGTATTATCCTTTTCATCCTTACCCTTAATAACGTCAAAAATTATTTCAAGATCTTCTACATACTTTGAAAAAGGACCTATTTGATCGAGGGAAGATGCAAAAGCTATTAAACCGTACCTTGAAACAGCTCCATAGGTTGGTTTTAAACCATATACACCACAAAAAGATGCTGGTAATCTAACAGAACCACCTGTGTCAGAACCTAAGGATAAAACCGCCTCATCGTTAGCTACTGAAATAGCAGAACCTCCAGAAGATCCACCCGGTACTCTTTCTTTATCAAAGGGATTAAAAGCTGGACCAAAATAAGAGTATTCGTTTGAAGAACCCATAGCAAACTCATCTAAATTTGTTTTTCCTACTATTAAAGCACCTTCCCTTTTTATTCTCTCTATAACTGTAGCATCATACGGAGCTATGTAGTTTTCAAGTATTTTAGAAGCACAAGTAGTTCTTAAATTTTTTACAAGAATATTATCCTTTACTGATATTGGAATTCCAAATAATCTTCCCTCGATCTTTTTTTCTCTCACTTTTCTATCCAAAATATCAGCATCATCAAAGACCTTTTCATTCAAAGTTATAAAAGAATTAAACTTATTCTCCTTTGCTTTACTGAAAAAATTATTTAAAACTTCTGAAGGAAAATTATTTCCCTCTTTATAGTTAGAAATAATTTTTCTAATCAGACTCAATGGGAGCTTCGGCTACAAAAAAATTCCCCTTTTTTTCAGGTGAATTAAAAAATAAAAGATTTACATCAGTGAATTCTTTAACTTCGTCTTTTCTGAGCTCTGTTCTTAAATGCTCAAGGTAAAAAAAAGGACTTTCATTTTCTAAATTAAGTTCATCAATTTTTTTAAAGAAATCTAAAATTTTTAAAAAGTTTTTGGAAAAGTTCTCATAATCGCCTACTTTTATTCTTGCTAATTCGGAGATTCTTCTTACCTCTTTTTCTAAATCCAATTTTAAAGAAGTTCTATAATTCTTTCTTCAATTGTTTTTTTCGGTACAGCTCCTATTATCCTATCTACAATTTCACCATTTTTAATAAAAAGTATGGTAGGAATGCTCATAACATAATATTTTGATGGAGTTTCTGAATTATCATCAACATTTAGTTTAAAAAAGTTTATTTTATCTTTATATTTCAGATAAAGTTCCTCCATTGATGGTTCGATCATTCTGCACGGATGACACCACTCTGCCCAAAAATCTACAACACAAGGTTTATCAGATTTCAAAACTTTTTCTTCAAAGTCTGAATCATTTATTTCTGGAATATGCATTAAGAAAATAAAAAGTTGCGGGGGCGGGATTCGAACCCGCGACCTTGGGGTTATGAGCCCCAAATGCTACCACTGCAACACCCCGCGATCTTTTTTTTATTATATCACAAAAAATTAAAAATTTCAATACATGTTGAAATATTTACATAAAGATTTTATAATTTTTTTTAAAAAAGGAGGGAAAAATGAAATTACTGCTTTCTGGAAATGAAGCAGTTGCACGTGGCGCCTGGGAAGCAGGAGTTAAAGTTGCTTGTGCATATCCAGGTACCCCATCAACTGAAATACTTGAAAATCTTTCAAAATACCCTGAAATAAATGCTGAGTGGTCAACAAACGAAAAAGTAGCCTTTGAAGTTGCTTACGGTGCAGCTATAGCAGGAGCAAGAAGTATAGTATCTATGAAACATGTCGGTCTAAATGTTGCTGCTGATCCATTATTTTCATCTGCATATACTGGTGTGAAAGGTGGATTCGTAATCATATCCTGTGATGATCCAGGTATGCACTCATCACAGAATGAGCAAGATACAAGAAGATACGCTAAATTTGCTAAGATACCAATTCTAGAACCTTCAGATGCTCAAGAAGCCTATGATTTTATCAAACTTGCTTTTGAAATCTCTGAAAAATTTGAAACTCCTGTTTTGTTTAAAATGACAACAAGAATCTCACACACTAAATGTGTTGTAAAAGTGGCCGAAAGAAAGGAAATTCCAATAAAGGAATACGTTAAAAATCCGAAACAGTTCATTCTCTTACCAGTAAATGCTCGAGAGAGGCACAAAGTACTCGAAGAAAAACTTTTAAAACTTAAAGAATACTCATCCGAAGCAACTTTTAACAGAATTGAAAAAGGGAAAAATGGATTAGGAATAGTTTCATCAGGAGTAGCTTATAATTATGCAAAGGAAGTGTTTAAGGATGCATGGTTCCTAAAAATTGGAATGCCTTTTCCTTTTCCTGAAAAATTATTTAAAAAATTCTATAAAAAGGTAAAAAAAATCATCGTGATTGAGGAAAATGAGCCTTTTATCGAAGAAGAAATAAAAATACTTGGTTATAAAGCAGAAGGAAAAAAGTATATTCCTATTTGTGATGAATTAACTCCTGATATTGTAAGAAAATCAATAAAAGGTAAAGAACTTTCACACCCAGATCCAATCAAAACAGTGAGGAGACCACCCCAATTTTGTCCAGGCTGTCCCCATACAGGTATTTTCTATTGTCTTTCAAAACTGAAGGTAACCGTTACAGGAGATATAGGTTGTTATACACTTGGTGCTCTCCCACCTTTTAATGCTATGGATACTTGTATATGTATGGGTGCTTCTCTCGGTAATGCCTTAGGATTTGAAAAGGCAAGAGGTAAAGATTTTTCAAAAAGAATGGTAGCTGTGATAGGCGATTCAACTTTTTTACATTCAGGTATTACTGGTTTAATAGATATTACTTACAATAAAGGAAGTATCAAAACAATTATTCTTGATAACAGAACAACAGCCATGACAGGTCACCAAGATCACCCTGGCACAGGTAGAACAGCAAAAGGTGAAGAAACCAAAGAAATAAATTTAAAGGAACTTGCTAAAGCTTGTGGAATTGAAAAGGTTTATGAGGTTAATCCTTATGATATTAAGGAAACTCTTAAAATCTTAAAGAATGCTATTGAAAGTGAAGAACCTTCTGTTATAGTTGCGAGGGCTCCGTGTGCTCTTTTAAAGGAAAGTAGAGACTACTTCGGTAAAAGGGATAAAAAGATGGTTTTGGAAGATAAATGTCTTGGAGAAAAATGTAAAGCTTGTATAAGAGTTGGTTGTCCAGCAATCTCAATTTATAATGGAAAAGCCTTTATAACACCCCTTTTATGTGTTGGGTGTGAACTTTGTACACAAGTCTGTCCAGTATTTGCTATCGTATGAAGGAACTTAACATAATAATAAGTGGAGTTGGAGGACAGGGAATAATCCTTTCCTCAGAAATTCTCGCACTTTCGGCTATGGAATCAGGCTTTGATGTTAAGAAAAGTGAAGTTCATGGAATGGCTCAAAGGGGTGGAAGTGTAGTATCTCATGTTAGAATTGCAAAAAAAGTATATTCTCCTCTTATTGAAATAGGAAAAGGTGATATCCTACTATCCTTTGAAAAAGCAGAAACCCTCAGATGGGTTCATTATTTAAAGAAAAACTCGCCTGTTATAATTGTTAATGATCTTGAACTTATTCCACCTATTGTATCCTTAGGACTTGAAGAGTATCCAAGGGATATAGAAAAAACTTTAGGAAAAATTACAGAAAAGTTATATTTTATTCCAGCTGTTAAATTAGCTGAAAAAATTGGAAATATAAGGTCTTTCAACATTTTACTTTTAGGAGTTCTTTCAAACTTTTTGCCCTTTGAGGAAAAAATTTGGGAAAAAATTATTAGGGAAAACTCTCCTGCAGAATTTTCTGAAATCAACATAAATGCATTCAAAGAGGGTAAAAATTTTTTAAAGATTTAATTTGAAAAACTTCCTTTTTATGTTTATGTTGATAAATTCTGAAAAAAATTTAAATGATAACTTTTGGGGTGAAGATAAATTTAGGCATTTTTATTTCAATTTGGCTATATCAAATATTTTTTATTTTGAAACAAAATTTAATTTAAAAATTGACGAAAGAAAAAGCATCTTAATTTCATTTACAATTCCACTTTTTCTATCCCTTTCTAAAGAGATTTACGATAAAAAAAAGAAAAATAATTTTAGCACTAAAGATCTTTTATGGGACATAAAGGGAATATTATGTAGTCTTATTATTAATACCTTACTTTAAAAGGAACAGGATGAAAAGTTAAGATAAAAATTAAAATACATAGTAAACCTAATATTTTATCTTTTATATCCAATGGAGTTATATTGTCTATGGGAGGTGGGTGTCTTAGTCCAAAAAGAAGAAGCAAAAAACCCCAAAAAAACCAACCAGGCCAAAGAAAACCTATTAAAATCAAAAAAGGGAAAAAAATGTATTGAAAAATTTGAAACTTTTCACCCAAAAGTGCATACATAATATGACCACCATCCAGCTGAGAAAAAGGTAGTAAATTCATTGCTGTTACAAAAAGACCTATCCAACCTGCAAAAGCAACAGGGTGAAGTAAAACATCAGCATCTTGTGGTAAATCACCTCTTATTAGATAAAACAAAAACTTAAAAAGAAGAGGATCTCCTAAAAAAATCCCACCTTCATCTTTTAAGTAAACTACCTTCGAATTACTTATACCCCAAATCAGAAAAGGTATAGAAACCACTATTCCTGATATTGGACCAGCAGCACCAATCCTTATTAGGGCTCTCCTGTTGGGAATAGGTGACTTAACTTTTATAAAGGCACCAAAGGTACCTACAAGGGGATGAGGGACAGGAATAAAATAGGGAAGTGTCGAGTGAACACCAAATTTTCTGCTTAAAAAAAAATGTCCCATCTCATGGGACAAAAGTATCGAAAGTAAGGAAAAAGAAAAAGGAAAACCATATAGTAAAGATCTGGGAAATTTTTCTAAAAATTTTTCAAAATCTCCAATATAATGCATTGAACCTGCAAACATTGTAGTAAAAACTGTCATAAGTAATAAAAGAAGTGATAAAACAAGATCTTTAAATTTAATTTTGTATTCAGGATGAATTTCAATAGCATAGTAAAGGTCTTTCAGTTTATAAACTGCTGGAACATAACTTATTTCTTTTAATTTAGATCTTAAATAGATTAGATTCTCACCTATGTTGTCAGATTTAAAATAGCCAACGTAAACTGGAATTTTTTTCTTTTGATAAAAATTGTGTACAACAAAAACTTCTTCAACTATTTTATTTATCTCATCCATGTTCTAAGAACATTTCCGCAGCTCTACAAGTGTTTGCAAGAAGACCAGCAACAGTCATCGGTCCTACACCACCAGGAACAGGTGTTATATACTCCACTATCTCCTTAACCTCATCAAAATCTACATCACCAACCCAAGATGAACCCTCCTTATGAATACCTACATCTATTACAACTTGTCCCTTTCTTACGAAATCTTTTTTGACCAATTTTTTTACACCAGCAGCTACTATTAAAATTTCCGCCTCCTTAGTTATCTTACTCAAATTCTCTGTCTTTGAGTGACAAATAGTAACTGTAGCATCTCTTCCCTTAAGTAATAATGAAATTGCCATTGGTTTTCCCACAATATTACTTCTTCCAACCACAACTACATGTTTTCCAGATACTTTTATGTTGTAATAATCAAGAATTTTTAAAATTCCATATGGTGTTGCCGGAATAAATAGTGGATCACCTCTTAAAAGCCTTCCCAAATTGTAAGGTGAAAAACCATCAACATCCTTTAAAGGAACCACATATTCAGCCACTTCATCGGAATTAAGATGTGAAGGAAGGGGAAGCTGAACAATAATACCATGAACATTTTTATCTTCACCTTTTTTTCTTATCTCATCCTTCAATCTATCTTGTGAAATATCATTATCAAAATGAATTATCTCACACTTCATATCTATTTCTTCAGCAGATTTTTTCTTATTCTTCACGTAAAGAACTGAAGCAGGATTATCACCGATCAAAAAAACATTCAAAAATGGAATAACCCCATTTTTTTTAAGTTCTAACACCTTTTTATGAATCTCCTTCTTCCATTCTGAAGATACAACTTTACCATCAAGAATTTTAGCCATTTTTTCCTCCCTCTTTTAAAAATATTTTTTTATTTTTTTACCAACATCGGACTTTAAAAATTTTATCCTATCTTTATAAATAATTTGCTTAGCCATTAGAAAATTTTTTCTCTCATCTAATTCTTTTAGTTTACCCTTAAGTGAAAAAAACTTTAAAAGTCCATAATTGTCAAAAAAAAGTAAATAAATACTCATTAAAATTAAAAAAAATAAAGTAAAAAAATCTCTTCCCCTCACATCTTAATTTTCTTTCCCCAGAAAATAAGCCCAGGATACTCACTTTCAATTTCGAGAAGTCTATTATATTTACAAGTTCTTTCACCCCTTGCAACTGCTCCTGTTTTAATGAACAAAGAATTTGTCCCAACTGCAAGATCGGCAATAAATGTATCCTCTGTCTCTCCAGACCTATGTGAAATAATAGTTTTATAACCATTTGCTTTTGCCATGTTTATAACATCAAGTGTCTCGGTTAATGTACCTATCTGATTTAATTTAATAAGAATAGCATTTGCTATTTCCTCTTTAATTCCTCTCTCAAATCTTTTCATATTTGTTACAAATATGTCATCCCCCACTATCATTATCTTTTCCTTAAACTCTTCCGTAAAAATCTTCCAACCATACCAATCTTCTTCAGCCAAAGGATCCTCAATTGAAAGAATCGGATAATTAGAAACAATATCTGAATAAAAATTTATTAGATCGTCTAACTTGTAAACCTTTCCATCTATTTTATAGGTATTTTCCTTACTATCCCATAATTCACTTGCTGCAACATCCAAAGCAAGATAAACCTCTTCACCTTGCTTATAACCAGTTCTCTCTATTGCTTCAAGAATAAAATCAAGTGCTTTCCTCGTATTTTCAATATAGGGAGCAAAACCACCCTCATCCCCAATTGCTGTGGTTAATCCATTTTCTTTCAAAATAGCCTTAAGAGTGTTATAAATTTCTGAACCTGCACGTAATGCATCCTTAAAAGAATCAAATCCTAAAGGAACAATCATAAATTCTTGTATATCTAAAGGATTATCTGCATGTACTCCCCCGTTAATAAAGTTCATTAAAGGAATAGGAATATAAGATGCAAACACCCCACCTAAATACCTAAACAGCGGCTCTCCAGAAACATGAGCTGCAGCCCTTGAGATTGCAAGTGAAACACCTAAAATTGCATTTGCTCCAAGTCTACTTTTATTTTCAGTACCATCTAAGTTTATCATGACTTCATCTATTTTCTTTTGTTCAAAAACATTCATATCCTTTATTCTTGGGGCAATTTCATTTTCTACTGAATTTATTGCTTTTAGAACACCCTTTCCTAAAAACCTCTTTTTATCACCGTCTCTTAATTCCAGTGCCTCAAAAGTACCTGTTGAAGCACCTGATGGAACAAAAGCTGACCCCTTAACCCCGTTTTCTAAAATACATACTACCTTTAGCGTGGGGTTTCCTCTTGAATCAAGAACCTCAAAGGCTTTTAAGTCCTTAATTTTCATAAATTAATTGTAAGTATTAAAATAAAACTATTTCAACTTTTCTCCTTCTATCTTTCCATCCCTCAGAAAAACAATCCTTCTTGCTCTATTTGAAACATCATGGTCATGCGTTACAACAATAATGGTTATACTTTTCTCATTTAGTTTATCGAAAATATCTAAAATCTCATTCCCAGATTTTGTATCCAAATTTCCAGTTGGCTCATCTGCAAGTAAAATCTCTGCCCCTGAAACAAGAGCTCTTGCTATAGCAACTCTCTGCATCTCTCCACCTGATAATTCATGAGGTCTGTGATTTCTCCTCTCAAAAAGTCCTACTTCTCTAAGAAAATATTCAACAATCTCTATCCTTCTACTTTTTGGGATACCACGGTATATAAGTGGTAACTCCACATTTTGAAGTGCTGTTATTCTCGGTATAAGATGAAAGGACTGAAAAACAAATCCAACCTCCTTATTCCTTATCCTTGCAAGATCTTCCTCTGAATAATCAGAAATGTCTTTATCTTTAAAAATATACTTTCCTTCACTTACTCTATCGAGAAAACCCATTATATGTAAAAGCGTACTTTTTCCAGAACCCGATGGCCCCATAATTGCTATGTACTCCCCTTTTTCTATTTTTAATGAAATACCATCAATCGCGTTTATAAATATTTTACCCATCTTATAAATCTTCCTCACATTCAAAAGCTGAATAAGACTCATTTTCTTTTATCCAAGGATTTTACTACTACTTTTTCTCCGTCTTTCAGTTTTTTAAGAACCTCCTCAGGACCAGTAATCACTGTATCATAAACGTTTAAACCACTTAAAATTTCAATCCTTTTTAATCCCCTTATTCCTGTTTTTACATTTACTTTTTTAGCTCTTTTGTTTTTTAAAATAAAAAGAAAAGTATTGAATTCCTCCTGTTCCTTATTTTCGACTTTCTCTCTACCCAAAGCTGAGTAAGGAAGTGTTATGGTACTTTCCTTTTCAGCTGTTATAATTTCACAAGATACACTCATCCCTGGTAAAAACAAATCAAACTTCTCATTAACTTCTATCTCTACAGGAAACTTTGTAGTCTGTTGTATTTGACTCTGGCCAAAGGAAGAAGCCCTAACTCCTCCAATCCTACTTACACTTCCACTAAAAGTTGTATCTGGAAAAGCATCAACTTTTATTTTTACTTTTTGCCCTTTTTTTATTTTGGGTATTTCTGTTTCATCGACTTCGCATTTTGCAATCATCTTACTTTTATCTCCAATAACCATTATTAAAGATGCCGGATTATTTATTGTTCCAGGTACAACTGTTTCTCCCTCTTTTTTATATATCTCCATAATTTCTCCATCAATTGGAGACCTTATAAAGCATTTCAGCAACCTGTTTTCAGATTCTTTTAAATTAAAACTATCTTGTTTTATTCTGAAAAGAATACTTTTAAGTCTTGCTTCTGCTACTTCAAATTCTTTTTGAGAAATGAGTTTTTTCTCAAAAAGATTTCTTTCTCTTTCATAATCGAGTTTTGCCAAATTTAACTCATAAAGATCTTGTTCAAGAATTACCTTAATTCTGTCTCTTTGAGCCTGATATTCAGTGGGATCTATTACACATATAAGGTCTCCACTTTTTACAAGATCTCCCTTTGAAACTAGTATTTTTTTAATTTTACCTATTACCTCAGATCCAATCTCTACCTGCCTTTTAGCTTCAAGAAAACCATAAGCTTTAACCGTTTCTTGTATGAAATTCTTTTTTACCACTTCAATTTCTACAACCTTTTCTTTCTTAGTAGCTTTTATGTTAAGAATTATTAAAATTGCTAATAGAAATACGAAAAAAACTATAAGAATTAACTTTTTCATCTCTTAATAAATTAAGTTACCTGTTAGATATAAGTAAAAAGTAATAGCTAACTTATAATTATAGTAAGAAGTAATGTAATCTATTTCACTTACTCTTAAATTTTCCTCTGCCTTTGTTAGTTCCAATGAAGAGATCTTTCCGAGCTTAAAGCTTTCAACAGCTATATTATACCCGACTTCAGAAGTTTTTAGTTTTTCTTCTGATAACTTAAGTGCCTCTTTTGCTATTTCAAGATGTTTTTTTGATTTTTCATAATTTAAAGTTGATAAGAGGTATATCCTCTTTAGGTTTTCTCTTTCAATTTCATCTTTTAATTTACTTTTAACCAAGTTGAAGGGATAGTCCCAAAAACGCAGTGAAAATGAAAGATAAATACCCTTTGAAGACTCAGGTTTTTTAAAAAGATTTTTGATGGTTGAATCAGAATAGGAATAAAATAAGGAAAAATAAACCTCTGGCAGGAATGAAAATAGATTATAAATTAGACTGAATGCTGAATTCCTCTTTATCCATTTTTCTGCCTCAAAAGCATAAAAATTTACCTTTTCAATATCCATAACAGTTATACTATCCAATTTTACTTCCTTTGGAACATAGAGAATTTTACCATCATTTCCTAACAGATAATTAAAATCATAAAGCGCATCATAAAAATTTTTTTCCGCTTGTCTTTTATTTAAGATTAAATTTTCTAATTCCAATTTAATGTTCATATAATCAAAATAAGAAAGTAATCCGTTTCTAAATTTCTCTTCAGCAAGTTGAAAATAGTTTTCTGCACGCTCAAGGCTCTTTTCATAAATTTTAAGAACTTTTTTTAATCTCAAGACATTAAAATACTTTGTTTCTAATTCATAAGTAAGCTTCATTTTAAACTCAATTAATGACAATTCGCTATTTTCCTTTAATGAGTAAAAGTTAAATAAATTATAAATACTTGAAGGAGAAAAAATTTTTTGAGATAAAGAAAAAGTGAAAGTGTACCCCCTTTTAGTAGATGAAAGAACTGGCGAAGGATAACCAGGAATAATTGTATTTAACCTTGTTTCAGTATTAGAGTAGCCACCCTCCGCACTAAGATTTGGTGCAAAGTTAAAAAGTGAATTTATGTATTCAATATTTTTTAAGTTATAATTCTTTCTCTGGATTACAATTTCAGAAAAATTCTCTAAAGCCCTTTTGAGGGCTTCTTCTAAGTTAACTCCTAATGTGTCAATTGACATTAAAAAAAGGTAAATAAGTATCATAGATCCTCCTTTTACTCATATCTTAAACATTCAATAGGATCCTTTTTGGCTGCCTGAGTTGCCGGATATATACCAAAAAAAAGTCCAACTACAAAAGAAAGTAAAAGAGCAATAAAAATACTCCATAGTGGAATTCTTGATGGTAAAGGCGTTAAGATATCTACAAGCTTTCCTATCACTATACCTAAGAGAAGACCTAAAAAAGAACCAATCGAAGTTAAAAGAATAGTTTCAAGTAAAAACTGATACAAAATATCTCTCCTCCTTGCACCAACTGCCATCCTTATTCCAATTTCTTTTGTCCTTTCAGATACTGATACAAGCATTATATTCATTATTCCAATTCCCCCCACTATCAAAGCAAGTGAAGCAATACCTATCATGGCAGCAAATATCCCACCTGTTATTGACCTATAGATTTGTAAAAGAGACTCCTGTGTGTTAAAATAAAAATTATCCTCATCTGTAAAAAACAGAGCTCTCCTTTTTCTTAAAAATTTCCTGAGTTCTTCAATTCCTTTTTCTATCTCAATATTATCCTTTATTTTTACTTCAATCACTGGTGCTATAAAAACTTCTTGCCAATCAAAAATAGGAATACCCTTCATTTCCTTTCCCTTAGAAAAGGGTATAATTATTATTCTGTCAAGAGAATATCCAAAAATTTCTCCCCTCTCTTTCAAAATTCCTACAATAAGAAAATTTCTATCACCAATTTTAATTTCCTTATCAAGAGGATCTTCATATTCAAATAGATTGGAAACAACGTATTTGCCTACTACACATACATTTCTTCTATAAAATTCGTCATCTTCATTTAACTTCCTTCCCCTTTCCACTTCATAACCTAAGATTTCAAAAATTTCAGGTGTTGCACCTGTTAACTCTACATTCTCCAATGTTTTATTTTTGTACTCAACTTTAGATATGTTTAAAAGATCAATTGAAATAGAAACGTTATCAACAAAATAGAGCTTTTTAATCTCCTTTACGTCTTCCTCATTAAAATCAGGATAATCTTTAACCTTTTTTAGCCAATTCCGATCCATTGAACCTATTACAGCTCTCCATTTATACTTTTGTATGTAGATCACATTAGAACCAATAGTTCCAAACTGTTTGTATACAAAACCATTAATACCTTCTATTATGGATATCATAGATATGACCGTTCCAACACCAATTATAATACCCAAGGTTGTAAGAATGGACCTTAACTTATGTGTTTTAATTCCATAAAAAGATATATGAATCAAATCTAAAATTTTCATAAAACCTTAGCTTGTAATAGCAACATCTAAGTAAAGCATCAAAATAAGACCAATTATAGTCCCAAAAGTTGCAAACCTCTCATGCCCCTTTCTATGGGTTTCTGGAACAATTTCATCACTTATAACATAAAGCATTGCACCAGCAGCAAATCCCATTGTATAAGGCAGAATAGATTCACTTATTGATGCAAACCAAGCACCAAAAACTGCTAATGGAATTTCAACCAAACCAGATCTTAGACCTACAAACATTGAATAAAATTTCTTTCCGTAGCCTGCTTCAAGAGCAGATACTGAAACTGAAAAACCCTCAGGTATATTTTGAATACCTATAGCAAGCATAAGGATAATAGCATCTTTCATGTTACCTGAACCAAAACCAACTCCAACAGCAAGACCTTCAGGCATATTGTGAATTGTAATAGCAAATATTAAAAGCCAAACACCCCTTAGTCTTTTTCTTTTTATACCCTCTTCACCAATCACCTTATGAATATGCGGTATAACATGATCACCTAAATCTAAAACTAATGCACCAAGTATAATTCCTATAATCACAGGTAAGATACCGTTATAATTTATTGCTGGGATTATTAAACTAGTAAAACTTGCAGCTAACATTACACCCGCAGCAAAGCCAAGTAAGGTATCCATCAACCTATCAGAAGGTTTGCGAATAAAAAAAATAAGTGAAGCACCAATCAAATTTAAAAAGGAAATTATTACTCCACCAATAAAGGCAAGAATTATTTTATTTCCACCAGAAAAAAAAATTAGAATTTCTCCTATAAATTCCATATGGAAAATTATAAGAAAAATAATTATACTTAATAAATGAATCTATATAATAGAATTATCTTTGTATTTGGGTTTTCTATTCTACTCTTTGCAGCTAAAAATCACAAATTATTTATTATAGTTTTATTACTTTATTCTCTTGTAATGCTTTACATCTTTTTTGTTGATTTCTTTTATAAAAAAGAACTCTACAAATTATTTGCTTATATTATTAATAACAAAAAACTCCCCAATAATATAAGGAGATTTAAGGGTATATTTCAGGGAATTGAAGAACTTACAGTTATACTTTTTGACGAAATTTCAATTAAAAATTATGAGTTAAGAGAATTAGCTTTTAAAGACCCTCTAACAAATTTTTATAACCTTTTATACCTTGAGGAGCATTTTAAAGATCTATTAAGTACTTTTAAAAACGATAAAATACCTTCATTTATGATTGACATTGACAACTTTAAGAAGATAAATGATAGATTTGGACATTTGGAGGGAGATCATTTTCTTAAAGAATTTTCAAATGAAATTAGATTTTTTTTAAAAGAATCAAAAAATATTATTTTTAGGTATGGTGGAGATGAATTTATTGTTTTGTTTGATGAACCCTTTGAAAAAGCAAAAAAAATTATGAACGACCTAAGAAAAAATTTTGAGAAAAAAGAAATTAAAGTAGATAAGGAAAAAGTAAAAATAACATTAAGTATAGGAGGAGGTCTTTTTACCTGGGAAGAGATGAGAGATATTAAAAGTGTACTTAAAACTTTAGATCAAAAACTTTATAAAGCTAAGGAAAAGAAAAATTTTCTGTATATTTGAATTAATTAAAAAATTTATATTAATCTTATAAAAGGGAGAGGTGCCCGAGCCTGGTCGAAGGGGCACGACTGGAAATCGTGCAGACCCTCAAAAGGGGTCTCGCGGGTTCAAATCCCGCCCTCTCCGTTTTTGCTAAAATGCTTTTCTTTCTATTTTTTATATCTCAAAGCTCTTTAAACTTTCACTTTAAAAACACCCTAAGTAATCTTTACTTCTTACACAGGGGATTTTTAGATGTCTCACAAGCTGAAGGTACAATTGGCTCCAACTTAAACCCTGCCTGCTTACATTTTGGAGCAAAATATGAATTTTCTCTATTCGTAAGTAGCGGTTTTAAAAATGAATTAAACTTAAAATTACCTTTCGGAATAGATTCTATCGGTGGAACTTCAATTCCAAAAATTTACGTTCCTTTTAAAATGCAAATAGTTAATAAAGGTGGTTTTGATTTCACAGGCACAAAATTTAAAATTGGAATATTTGACTTCGGAATATCCTATCATAATGAAGAATTTTTCGGTTCTGATTTTGATATTGTTTACACTGAAAATATATCCCTTGATATTTATTCACATGATATTTTTTCAAAAGAAGATCATCCTAAAATTCCAAATAGAGTCAAAATTCCTTTTCCACTAAACATAATAGGCGAAGGAAACCTTAATCTTAAGGGTAAAGGAGATATGAGCTTTAAAGTTTACCCATTTTCAATAGGAAGTTCTTTTGGATTTGGTAACATAGCAGTTGGTGCTGGATTAAACTTTAAAAGATTTAAAGGTAAAACTAATCTTTTCTATGATATTATAGGAGACTTTCAAAATTTATCTCTGAAAGTTGATACTACAGTTTCTGATAACCTAGGTAACTTATGGGATGTTAATATAAATTTAAGTGGACCCTTTAAAGGAAAATTTTTTGGTGATCAAATTAATGGAGAATTTTCTGGAAATCAATTGGGATTAGTTTTAGGAACAAAAATAAAATTACCATTTATTACCTTTGGTTGTGCCCTTAACTATAACATACCTTTTACTCTCTCTGGGAGTATTGTGGGAACTTATTATTATATAGATGGGATAGACCGTTTCTTGATAGATACAAGCAAGATAGTTGTAGATAGTGTAAATAGAACTATATCAGGGACAGTTGCGGCTGATTCAATAAAGTTTTATTATTCTGAGAGAAAACATGAAATTCTAAAAAAAGATTTAAAATTTCCTAAATTAATTGGACTTGGTGCTGGATTAAATTTAAGTTTTATTGCTAATATAAATGTTGCAGGATACATAGATTTCCCTCAATCAAGTTATGCGTTTGGAAGAATCTACTTAATGTTTGCCTCTGGATTTGGAATGGGTCCACTGAACTTTAATTTTGGCTCAGTACTTTTCTGGAGATACTTAAGATATGAGGATTTTTTAGTTTTTACTCCACCTACGGTAACACTTGGTATAGGTAGTTCTTTTAATATAAGATTTATTTCACTATATCTGGGGGGAGGAACAATTCCTTTTTTGGGTTTACTTTCAGGGTTTGAAAAAATAGGAGGAGAAGGTAAAAAAGCTATAAATCCTTTAAAATCATTGGGATTTAATTTCGGATTTAGAGTTAAAGTTTGATAAAATGAAAAATTTCTTGGAGGAATATAATAAAAGAAAGGCAAAAATTGAAGAGTACCTATTAAAATACATTACCTTAAAAGATGTAAGTTCACCTTTAAGAGAAGCAATGCAGCATCTTATATTAGCTGGAGGAAAAAGGGTAAGACCTATAATAACATACGAGACATATAAAGTATGTGGTGGTGAAGATGACAAGGAAATAATTCCTCCAGCCTGTGCAGTTGAAATAGTGCATACCTTTACTTTGATACATGATGACCTTCCTGCTATTGATAACGATGATTTAAGGAGAGGTGTACCAACAGTTCACAAGGTTTATGGTGAAGATATTGCAATTTTAGCTGGAGATGCTTTATTCATCCTTGGAATTGAAGTTTTTTTAGATTCAAAAGCAAAGACTGAAAGGGTACTTTTAGCTTTAAATTCTTTAGTAAAAGCACTTGGACCAAGAGGTGTTATAGAAGGTGAAGTACTAGACATAAAGGGCGAAAGCATGGAACTAAATACTCATTATCTTAAAAACATTCATTTTAAAAAAACAGCCCTTCTTTTTTCTTCCTGCTTTGAGATAGGTGCAATACTTGGAAATGCTGATAAAGAAATGATTTCAAAGTTAAAGGATGCAGGCATTGAATTAGGAATGGCTTTTCAAATTAAAGACGATATTCTCGATGCAACAGGAGAAAAGGAAAAAACAGGTAAAAAGATTAAAAAAGATATTAACAAGATGACATATGTAAAAGCCTATGGTGTTGAAAAATCTCTTGAGATTGCAAAAGAACATGTTAATAAGGCAAAATTAATTTTAGAAGAATTCAATGATAAAACAAAATTTTTGAGAGAACTATGCGACTTTATTATAAAAAGGGAATTTTAATAATCTTTCTTTTAATTAACACAGTTTTCAATCAGGAAATGGAAGAAGAGGAAACAGGCGAAGAAATTCTTGTAGAAGATATATATGAAAAGGAATTTGTTAAACTTAATATAAACAAAGCTGAATTTGAAGAGATTTTAAATATTCCCGGAGTTTCTAAGGGTCTTGCCAAAAAAATCTTAGAGGAAAGAAAAAATGGTTTTTACATTAATTTTGAAGACTTTAAAAACAGATTAAATTTACCACCTGAATATGACTATCTTGAAAATTACCTTGAGTTTAATATCCTTGTATTTAATTTTTACCAGGAAACAAAGGGTTATTATAATGATAAATACGGTGAGAATAAGTTTTATAGAAGTATAAAGGGAAAAGTAAAGGGGCTTTATTCCATCTTTGATTTCGGTTTATCTCATTATAATTATAGAGATATAGATAAATTTTTCGGTGAGATTAAGTACAAAGGAATAATCTTTATTCTTGGAGATTATCTTTTTGAATTCGGTAAGGGACTTTTATTTGGTAAATATTTTGCCTATTCTAACGAACTATTCAATTTACCCTCGAACTTAAAAAGGATAAATCCTACAATTTCTTATTCACGGAATGTAGGAATAAAAGGTGCAGCTTTAACATACAGAAACACAAATTTAGCCTTTGCTTTTAAAAAGGATACATTTTTGACAAGTTTTGTAGCATTTCCAATAGAAAGGTTTGAGATTACATCACTTTTAGGTTTTTTAAGGGATATTAAACTAAAAAAGAACTTACCTTTTATTTCGCTAACAGGATCAATATATGGCCCGATTTACTTCTTTTATGAAACAGGATTTATCAATAATAATCTGTATATTTACGCTGGCATAAGAAAGATATACAATTTTTCAAAACTCTCACTGTTTTTTTACTCACTACCTAGTACTCATATATCATATTTTAACACCAAGTTTGATTATAAAAGAGAGGGTAAAGACGAGATAGGAGCCGGAGTTAGATGGGAAGGAAAAGTAGAGAGATTGATTCTAAGGATAGATGAAAGGTTATTCATAAAATCTGAAAGGGAAGGTGGGTATGAAAGTTACATAAGGGGTTTCCTGAGATTAAATAAACCGTTAAATTTCACCTTTGAACTAAGAGATCGAAAAACAACCGTGCACAGATTAAGATTTAAAAATGAATTAAAATTTGATACAAAAGATTTTGAACTTTCAAATAAGATGTATTTTGAATGGGATAACTATCTTTTAACTTCTCCCGGTGTTTTAGGCGGAATTGAAATAAAAAGGGGGATATTCTTTTTTGGAATTTACAGTTACAATATAAACAGCTATAGCAAAAGAATATACGTTTATGAAGCTGAGCCTCCTACATCTTTTTACTTAGAACCTCTTTATGGAAATGGAAGTAGAGTGTATCTGGGAGTAAAATTTAAAGGAGAAATGTTATACATTTTAGCTAAGTATAGTGAAAATATATCAGAGAGAGTACATCCAGATAGGAGAATAATATTTATAATAACAGTCAAAAACTATTAAAAGCTTAATATTTATAAAAAAAGAAAAGGGAATTGTATTAAAAACTATTAGTTTTAAAGAAAGCTCACTAATTTTTAGATTCTTTTCCGAAAAGAGTGGAGGTTTAAAGCTAATTGCCTTTGGTATAAAAAGAATTACTAACCCCTATAGGGGCATAATATCGCCTGGAAATTTAGTTGAGATTCTTTATCATAAAAGAGAAACTTCCGAATTTGGAAAAATGAGAGGAGCAAAACTTTTATGGAAACCCTTAAATGTTACACATGATTATAAAAAATTTATGTTCATGGAATATATTCTTGACAAAGTAGAAAAGTACATTGGAGAAAACATGAATTTTCCCTCACTTTACCATTATACTTTAAATTTTTTAAGAGAAATAAACTCAATTTCAGATATAAATAAATCAGTTGTAACTTCTTCTCTATTAAAACTTTTAAAAACAGTAGGTCTTGGTCCTGAGTTAGAACATTGTATTAGATGTAGAAAAAGAATTTATGAAGGCTATTTTGTTGTAAGTGAAGGAGGAATTTTCTGCTCAAACTGCTCATTAGAAAATGAGAATAAAATTAAATTAGATAACAAAACTCTTTCCTTATTAAAATTTCTTATTAAGGAAAAATATAATTATTGCAAAAATTTAAAAATTAATAATTTCGATTTTTTAGAAAATCTTATAAAACAATTTTTTTCTTTTTACATTGGAGAAAACTTTTTAAAAAATTTTCAAAAACTAATAAAAGAATTTTAGGGTCCCATTATCTGTTTCATCTTTTGTCTTATCACATCTAACCTCTTTTTTAATTCTTCCTGTTCCATCTTATCCTTTACTAACTTTGCTTTAACCTCTTCTTCCTCCCTCTTTAACTGTTCTATCTCATTTTCAAGCATAATTTTTCTTTCTTCAAGTTCTTTAACAATTTTACCTAAATCTGATTCCTCAATCTCTCTCCTTTTAATTTCTAACTTTTTGCTAACTTCTTCTATTTCAACTTCAAGATTTTTCTTTTTCTCTTCAAGTTTAGATATAGAAACTTTTATCTCATCCTCTGCTCTCTTTAAATTCTCATAAGTTACATATTTTTTCTCTCTTAATTCATAATTTTTTATTTTTTTAGAAATTGGACTGAAAATAAGAACCTGCGCTAACATAAAGACAAAAAGTGCTGATAAAATTAACATAAACAAAAGAATTATAATTGTATCTGAAAGTTTGCCAGCAAAAAATATATCTCTTATCAACTGAGAACTCAAACCTATTAACACGCCTCCTACAACTTTTTCCAAGTCTCCGGTCTTTAACTTAACAGGAGTAATTAAATAAAATATACCTAAGTTATCATTAGTTTCTAATTGAGAATTATGATCTATGTTAACTTCTCTACCAAAAATCTCTCCTACTTTTTTACCCTCATCTTCAATATTTGAAGATGCAATTAAGTTACCATCTTTATCTGCTACAGCAACATAAACTATACCTTCGATTTTGCTTAGGTCAGAAATGATTTCACTAATTGTCTGCTTCTCGTTTAGTAAAATTGGATCAACTAGATTACGTGTAAAAATTGAGAGAGTATTACCGTAATTGTTAGTCAAAAAAAATTTAAGATTTTCAACATTAATAGTGTTATTTCCCTGAAAGTAGGTAAAAAATAAAATAAAGGGAGTACCAAAAATTAAAAGTAAAAGAAATAATAAAAATTTATATTTAGCCATACTAATATTTTATAGAAATAAAATAAAAAAGTCAAGTAAAATTTGTAATGTCAAGTGTAAGAATAACAGGAGGATTTCTTAAAGGAAAAAAACTTTATGTACCATCCTTTATAAGACCTACACAGGAGAAATTTAAAAAAGCTCTTTTTGACATATTGGGTGATTCTGTGAATGAGGCTTTTTTTCTTGATCTTTTTGCAGGATCAGGCAACGTTGGTATAGAAGCTATTTCAAGAGGTGCAAGGTTTGTCTACTTTGTTGAAAAGTCCCTTATATGCATAAAAGCTATAAAGAAAAACGTTAAGGAGTTAAATATAGAAGATAAGGTAAAAATAATAAAAGGCGATGTATTAACTTTTTTAAGAAAAAATAAAGAAATTTTTGACATAATTTTTGCTGACCCACCTTATAATTTCAAAATTAAAATAGATCTCATAAATAGTATTTTTAAAATTTTAGAAACTAAAAGAGGAATATTAATATTTGAAACATCAAAAAGAACAAAAATAAATAGTTTAAGGGAATTAATAAAAAGGGAGGAAACATATGGAGAGAGTAAAATTCTCTTCTTTGGCAATTTACCCAGGAAGTTTTGATCCCTTAACTCTTGGACATGTTGACTTAATAAAAAGAGCTCTTCACATCTTTGATAAAGTAATAATAGCAGTGGGTACACCTGGTTATAAAAGGCAACTTTTAACAACAGAAGAAAGAATAGAATTAATTAAAAAAGTTTTTAGTAAAGAAAAAAGGGTATGTGTTGAAAAACTAGAAGGACTTCTTGTTAATTTTGCAAAAATCAGAAAGGCAAAGGTTATAATTAGGGGTTTAAGAGCTGTTTCAGATTTTGAATATGAATTTCAAATGGCCTGGATGAATAGAAAATTAAACCCCGATATAGAAATTATATTTATGATGCCCTCTGAAAAGTACGCTTACTTATCTTCCACAATGGTAAGGGAAATTGCTTTACTTAAAGGAAATCTAAAAGGTTTAGTTCCCTCTGCTGTTGAAAAATTTATAAAGAAAAAGTTTTATAAATGAAAAAAGAGCATTTTGTGGATTATGTAGAAATAAAGGTGAAAGGAGGAAAAGGAGGTAACGGATGCGTAAGTTTTAGAAGAGAAAAATACGTTCCAAAAGGTGGTCCAGATGGTGGAGATGGTGGAGATGGTGGAAATGTTATCCTTGAAGGAAACGAAAATCTTATGACACTTCTCGATTACAAATATAAAAGGATTTATAAAGCACAAGATGGTGAACATGGAAAAGGTAAAAAGATGCAAGGAAAAAAAGGTAAAGATCTGATTCTAAAAGTCCCTATCGGAACTGTTGTAATAGATAAAAAAACTAATAGAATTATTGGCGAAATTTTAAGCAGAAATCAAAGACTTAATGTTGCAAAAGGGGGGAAAGGTGGAAGAGGAAACGTCCATTTTGTAAGTCCAACTAACAGAGCACCAAAAATATGTGAAAAAGGAGAAGAAGGAGAAGAGAAAGAAATAATTCTTGAATTAAAACTAATTTCAGATGTAGCTATTATTGGACTTCCTAACAGTGGTAAGACAACTCTTTTGAATAAGTTAACTGGTACCGATGCAAAAACTGCACCTTATCCCTTTACTACTCTTACACCAAATATTGGTGTACAAAGAGACTCTAGTTCAAGAAGATATACAATATGTGATATACCAGGTATTATTGAAGGAGCGAGTTTGGGAAAGGGGTTAGGTTTAAAATTTTTGAGACATATAGAAAGAACAAAAGTATTAGTTGTACTAATTGATGGAACATCAAATTCACCTTTAAAAGACTATGAGGTTCTACTAAGAGAAATTAAAAGCTATAAACCCTCTATTTTAGAGAAAAAGAAAATTTTGGTTATTAATAAAAAAGATTTAAGAGAATTCAAAAATCCCTTTAAAGATAAAAGTATTGAGATTTCAGCATTAAAAGGAATTGGCATTCAAACTCTAAGGGAAAAAATTGAGGAGCTCTTAAATGAATGAGGTTATAAAAATAATTGTTGAAATAAAAAAATTAGAGGGAAAAAAAGAACCAGAAAAAATATTAGAGTATATATCCCATCCCAGTTTTCTCGTGAGGGAAGAGGCAGCCAAAGCAATTTCAAAAACAGGAAAACATTTAAGAGAAAAAATTCTGCAAATTCTTACAAAAGGCTACTGGTATGAAAAAGCTGCTTGCT
>JBCNUW010000003.1:0-97174 GCA_039630575.1 Caldifarciminales bacterium | reverse complement strand
TCAAATGAAAGTGATATTAATCTATTTTTAAAATTTCTTGATGATAAAAATAGTCTTATTGTTGAAAAAGCTGCTATTTCTCTCTACAGATTATTAAAGAGACTATCATCACTTCCTCAAAATCTTGATCCTACTGTGATAAAAAAATTATATAACATTTTCCTAAGTTTGCAGAAAAAGGAATATGCTGAAGGAATAAAAAAAGACTTTAAAGATTACCTATAAAAATGGATTTGGAAAGAATTGTTGCAATCTCACTTATAAAAAATTTTAACCTCCAAGAAAAAAATAATCTTGAAGAGATTATTATTGAGGATGAAAAACTTGAAAAATCAAGAAAAATTATTGAGAAATGCTATAAATTAGGAATAAATATCCTAACAAAACTTGATAAAAATTATCCACAAGAACTTAAGAGTATATTTAATTCTCCTTTAGTTATTTATTATAAGGGTAATTTAGAAGTTCTTAAAAGTAGAAAAGTTGGTATAGTAGGAACAAGGAAACCTACAAAATATGGTAGAGATGTTGCTTTTGAGTTCTCAAAAGCATTATCCAAAAGAAAGATTTCTATAGTAAGTGGTGGCGCAAGGGGAATAGACACAGTTGCCCATATTGCTGCACTTGAAGCTGGAGGAACTACAATTTGTGTACTTGGCTGTGGTTTAGATATCGTTTATCCACCAGAAAACAAAAAAATTTTTAAGGAAATTGAGAAAAAAGGCATACTTATCACAGAGCATCCTCCTGGAACAAGGCCATTTTCTTACAATTTCCCTTTGAGGAATAGAATAATAGCAGCTCTCTCAGAAGTTATAATTGTTGTGGAGGCAGGAGAAAAATCTGGAACTTTCATCACAGTAAAATGGGCCCTTGATATGGGTAAAGATGTTTTTGCCATACCAGGTGAAATTTATTCACCAAAGAGTAAGGGTCCAAATTTTCTAATAAAACAAGGAGCACACCTTGCAACTGATCCTTTAGATATCCTTGAACACTTAGGTATTGAAGAAAAACTTTTTAAAGAAGAAGTAAAACTTGAATCTGAAGAAAGAAAAATTTTCAACTATTTAAAAGAAAAAGGTAAAAAAAATATTGATGAGATCAGAGAAGATCTAAAAATAGAAATAGCCGAATTAATTTCCTTGCTTATTAACCTTGAAATAAAAGGAATCATCAGAAATGATGGTGGAGGTTTCTATTCTATAAAGTAAAAGATCATGGCATCAATATCCATATTACATCTTTTCTTAAAGTATGGATATATTCACTGAATGTATCTTTATTTTTTATAATTTCAAAAAGAAATGGTATACCAGGTTTAAGATTATAATCAACGGAATCTTTACCGATTTTGTTTTTGTTAACAAATACCTCTCCAGTTCCTCGAAAGCGGAAAATTAAGCTGTCTTTTTCATTAAAAGGAATTTCAAAAATCTTTTTTTCTCTTAACTTAACATTGAAAACAGCTCTTAGTAAGTACGAAGGAGCTTTTACCCTAATATCAACATTACCAGGGGGAATTTGACCCTTAAAGGGTAAATTTACCTTTTTATTGTTCAAAAGACAATTATTTATTTCAAATTTAGATATTATTTCAATATGAGGATAAAAGGTCTTCTTGAACAAAAAAAATAAAGGATAAAGAGAGAAAATTAAAAAAATTAGGTAAATTAAAATTTTCCTTTTTTTCTTCTCTTTAAATTTGTCCTTACTTCTTTCTAACTCAACAGTTATCCCTGTTTCATAGCTTTTTCTTTTCTTTTCAATATAATCTCTTAAGATCCTATCCGCATCTAAAATTTTTTTGTAACCAAGTATTCTCAAGATGTCGTTTTTGAATTCTTTGGCACTTTTATATCTTTTTTCATGTTTTTTTGAAAGTGATTTTTTTAAAATTTTTTTTACACTTCTTTTAATTCCTTTAAATAACTTTCTTGAAAAACTGGGATTTTCCCTTTCAATTTTTATTAAAATCTGAGCTACATCTTCACCTTGAAATGCCTTTTTTCCTGTTAACATTTCATAAAGAGTAGCACCAAGAGAAAACAAATCAGATGAAAATGTGAGTTTTTCGCCTTTTACCTGCTCTGGTGACATATAATATGGTGTCCCTATTATAAATCCAGGTTTTGTTAACTCGGGTGAATCTTCAGTTTTAGCAATTCCAAAATCTGTAAGTTTTAAAAATCCTTCATTTGAAATTAGTATGTTAGATGGTTTGATATCTCTATGAATAATCCCCTTTTCGTGAATATATTCAAGAATATCAAGAGCTTTATAAGTAATAATTAGTGCTATATCGGGTTCAATAACACCACTGATTTCTATCAGTTTAGAAACATCAAGTCCCTCTACCCATTCATAGATAACAAATATTCTATTTTCTTTTTCAAATAAATCATATATCTTAACTGTATTGGGATGATTTATCGATGCACAAATTCTTGCTTCTTCTTTAAATCTTTGAATAATTTTTTCTGGATAGTCCTTTGATATTGACTTGAGAAAAAAAAATTTTTTTAGGTCCCTATTGAAAACTTTGTAGACTTCAACAAAAGTGTCTTTTTTAATTTCAGAAACTATTTCATATTTACCAATCCTCATTTTCAGTAAGCACCCTCTTTGCTAATTACAGCTTTTATTGTTTTCATAATAATTAAAAAATCATACTTAAAATTCTTTTTTTTAACATACACTTTATCAATCTCAATTCTTTCTCTAAAAGTTAACTTATTTCTACCACTTATTTGCCAAAGTCCTGTTAAACCTGGTTTTACACTAAAAATTATTTCATCTTCACTTGAAAATCGATTAACTTCTTCCCAAAGGTAAGGTCTTGGTCCAACAAAACTCATCTCACCTTTAAATATGTTATACAGTTGGGGAATTTCATCTAAGCTATAAATTCTCAACCATCTTCCCGTCTTAGTTACCCTTGGATCTATTCCTCTTATTTTTCTGTATATGTTCCATTCTTCCTGTACCTTAAGATTTTTCTCAAGAAAATTTTTTAATTTTTCCTCTTGATCTAAATACATTGTCCTAAATTTATACATATAAAAAATTTTTTTATCTTTTCCAACTCTTTTTTGTTTAAAAAAAGGTTTTCCTTTACTTTCATACATTATCATCAAGGCAATTAAAATTATAAATGGTAATAGAAAAATTAGGATTATAAGTGCTAAAAACTTTTCAAATATTTCACTCATGGTTAAGTTTATATAAATAAATTCCCTTGTCAGTTCCAACAAAAAGAGTATCTCCTTTTACTTCGAAGGTATAAACTGTTCTTTTCATGATTGAACCTTCTTCAAATAAATGTTCCCACTTATCTTTAGATGAGTTATATATGTAAAAACCATTTTTGTAAGTTCCTACAAAAATTAAACTGTCATACATAAACATAGAATTTTGGACAAAATAATTTGTTGGATTAAAGGGTACAGGAATGGGATAAAAAAAGTTAAAAGTATCAGATGATTCCAAAACTTTTAAAAAACCCTTGTCACTCATTACCCAAACGTTACCTTTTTTATCCTTTTCTATAGCATTAATTTTACTATCAAGCAAAAGCTTTCTATCAAGAATTTTAACATTTTCTAAATTGCTTTTCTTTAAAGCAAAAAGTCCTAAATCGGTACCTATATAGATATAATTTCCTGTTGATTCAACTGAGTATACTTTCAAATTTTTAACAACTTCATTTAAATCTAAATTTTCTATATCTGATAAGTATAACCCTTTTTCTGTAGCAACAAATAAAATAGGCGGTTCTATTGAAAATTTATAAATTGAACTTGCTTTGTCAAAATTTTTTGTCACGAATTTACCATCTCTATAAACGACAATTTTGCCGAATGATCCAAGAATTAAAGTGTTTTTATAACTCAAACCACAGTAAAAATCTTCTGTATTCAAACCAAAATGGAATCTTGTTAATCTCTTCCAATTAAAATTATTCTTAATTATCAATCCCTTTTTATCACTATATCTTCCAATACCTCCTATGAAAATTAAATCATTTTCAAGCCTCTTAATAACTCTTATTTCACTGAAACTTGTTCCAACAGTAAGTTTAGATACATTTCTCCAAAAATTTTTTTCAAAAACAAGTACACCCTCTCCCTCGGTACAGGCATAATAGAAATCTTTATCTTTACAAATAACTCTGAAATTTACTTTTTCTCCATCATCAGTAAAAAAATAAAAAGGTGCCAGAAAGGAAACCTCATTTTCATCAAAGTTTTCTATACTTCTTGCACCCCACCAGAAAGGTGAGCTCTCATCTCTTTCTACCTCTACCATTAAATATTTATCAAATATTTTAATTTCGTCATTAGACTCTACTTTAAAAGTTGTGGGAGATACACAGAAGGAAGTTGCATTTGGGAAAAAACCTTTTCTTGTATAATGGTTTGGCTTATCATAATGGAGTGAAATAAGCTCACCATCATTAAAAAAAACATAAAGCTCACCAGTAAAAGGATCAGGAAATGTATATTTAGGTACTTTTTCTAGTATTATTCCCCTTTTGAATCTAAAATTAAATTTATCAAAAATTCCTATGCCATATTCTGAAGTGATGTAAATGTATCCTTCATCACTTGAAGCAAAGGTAGGTATCAAAAGTGGTGGAATTTCATTTATTTTAATTAAAAAAAATACAAAAAGAGTTATCAAATTATAGGTAATATCTTCCTTATAAGGCCCATAGTCTCCAACTGAAATTGGTAATTGAAAGCAGATGGAATTTCGTTTAGAATATCAGTAGCTACCATAGAGTAGATACCTCTTTTTGAGGCAGCAATATCTCCTGCAAGAGAATGTAAAAAAACTCCCAATTTTGCTGCCTTTTCTGAAGGTATACTTTGAGCCCAAAGACCAGCAATAAGTCCAGTTAAAACATCACCTGAACCACCTGTTGCCATTCCAGGATTTCCAAGAGGACATATATCGGTACCATAATTAGAGGAGATAATCGTTGGTGCTCCTTTTAATACAACAACGATATCAAATTCAAAGGAGACATTTTCTGCTACCTCTATTCTCTTTCTATCAATCTCTTCTGCACTTATTCCTCCTAAGAAAAGGCTCATCTCACCTGGATGAGGTGTTATTATGGTTGTCTCCTTTCTTTCCTTAAATACCTCTTTATTATCTTTTAAAAGAACAATTCCATCTGCATCTATTAAAACTTTTTTATCTTTAATTTTTTCTAACAATTCTAAAACAAAACTTTTTGTTTCCTCAGCTCTTAAAATACCAGGTCCAAAAGCTACAACATCTATTTTTTCAAGGTATTCTATAAGAGGATTAAATGATTTTGAAAATAATCTACCATTTTTTGAGGGTAAGGGTACCTTTACTGCCTCTATGAGATTTGCCTCTATGGAAGGATAAATATCCTCTGGAACAGCAGTGTAAACAAGACCTGCTCCTGAAAAGTATGCAGCTTTTGAGGCCAAATAAATTGCTCCACCATATCCTTTCGAGCCACCTAGAATCAAAACTCTACCGCATTTACCTTTATGTACATTCTTTTCCCTCACTGGTAAAAAGGGATATACATCTTCAGGAAAAATAATCTTTCTTCTGATTGAATCTGAAAAAAACTTAGGAATTCCTATATCACTAAGGTAAAGTTCGCCTATTTTATCTCTACCTGGGTAAAGAATATGACCCAACTTTGGAAAAGCAAAAGTTACTGTTAAATCAGCCTGAGGTAAGAATGCCTCTGCTTCCCCTGTCTCTCCGTCGATGCCAGAAAGTATATCAACAGCAACTAGTTTGCCCCTTCTTTCCTTTAGTAAACTAATAACTAACCTTAAATCTTTTGGAATTTCACCCTTAAAACCGGTACCAAAAATTGCATCAACCACAACATCTGATGAGAGTATATCAAATTTTAGCTCCGGGTCATTGTAATCAAGAATTTTAATTTTTGCCTTTAAAAGTTCTAATAAACGGAAATTATAAAGAGCCTCACCTCTAAGTTCTTCAGGGGATCCGTATAGATATACAATTACATCTTTAAACCTATTTAAAAGGTATCTTGCAACTACAAACCCATCACCACCATTGTTTCCTTTACCACATAAGATAGTAAACTTGTTAGAATCAGGAAACTTTTTTAATATAACTTCAAATACACTTCTTCCTGCATTCTCCATTAAAATTCTACCATCTAATCCATATTCCTCAATTGTTCTTCTGTCTATCTCTTTCATTTCAGAGGGTGTAACCACAAACATTTTATCCCCTATATTTTATTTTTCAACGTATTTAAAGAGATCCTCTTTTTTGTTAACTTTTCTTAAGATCTTCAAAGCTTCTTTTACCCATTCGTCATTTTTTAAAAATTTCTCATATCTTCCCTTCTCACCGTCCCATACCTCACCTAAATTAATTGAAATATAATTAAAAAGCACATCTTTTTCTTTTTCAAGTTCTCTAAAATTTATATCCTTGTAATTTTCTTTTATAAAACTTATAAATTTATCAACTTCTGATTTATCGGTCTCTTTTATACCGTTGCTTTTAAGTTTTAGGGCATAATCAAAGAAAATTCTCCTTGAAATAAGCTTTGTAACTTCTGGAGAAACTTTCGGAGATTTCAATACTATATCGGGAATTACACCAAAACCTTCTACCATTTTTCTTTTCAATTTGAGAGTATTATACAAAGATCCAAAAATCTTGAGATCTTTCTCTTTATTTATCTCACTCGTTGTATCATCTTTTGTCTCGAGTCTATGAATTGATCTACCTGATGGTAAATAATATAGGCTTGTTGTTAATTTAACCTTATAACCACCATCAAGCGGAAAAAGTCTCTGAACTGATCCTTTTCCAAAAGTTGTGTCACCGATAATAAGAGCTCTATCCCAATCTTGAAGAGCACCTGAAATAATCTCAGATGCAGAGGCAGCACCTCTATCAACAATCAAGATCAAAGGAATCTCTTCAGTGAAACTGTCATTTTTAAAAGCCTTGAAGGAATGCTCTAAAATTTTTTCTCTTCCTCTTGTTGATACAATTTCACTTCCTTTTGGTAAAAATATATCGGCAACTTCCACTGCAGCATCAAGTAGACCTCCTGGATTCCCCCTCAAATCGACTATTAATTTCTTCATTCCTTCTTTTTTTAAATTTTCTATAGCGTTAGATACCTCCTCCTTTGTAGTATTTGAAAATTCGTTTACTCTGATATATCCTATACCTTGCTCAACAATTGAGTAGTAAGGAACAGCCTTAATTTTTATAATCTCCCTGACCAATTCAAGATCAAAGGGTTCATCTACAAAAGGTCTTTTAATTTTAATTTTTACCTTTGAACCTGGCTCACCTCTTAAATTTTTAACAGCTTTCTGTAAAGACCACCCTTTTGTTGATCTTCCATCTACTTCAATAATCTGATCTCCTGCTTGAACCCCAGCTCTGTAGGCTGGTGTGCCTTCAAGGGGAGAAATAACTGTTAAAATCCCATCCTTGATACCTATCTGAATTCCAATTCCCCCAAACTTACCTGTTGAATGAATATTAAGTTCCTCCCACTCTTCTGGAGTCATAAGTTCAGAGTATGGGTCAAGTTGATGAAGTAAGTAGTCAATGGATTTCTCAAGCACAGGAGCCAAATTTTCTTCATACTGATACTTATCATCAAAATATTTTTCCTGTATAAGAGTTAATACCTTTGAAAAATTCCTTAATTTAAGAGTTAAAGAGGGTTTTCTCTCTTCTTTTTCATCTTTGCCTTTTAAAATTAAAAAAGGTAATGAAATCATTAAAAGTATAATTATGAATTTTTTCATCTTTTCCTCCTTTTTCTAAATAAAATTTTAAGCTACATTGACTTTATAAGTGAAATAAACTTACCCTTATCTTTTAACCTTTCAATAACCTTCGAAAAGGCTATTTCTGTTATTTTCTCCTTTTTTAACTCTCCATCAATAACAATAATTCTCTTTTTAGATCTTCCAGCTATTGTTAGGTATCCTTGCCTAACTCTCTTATGGAAATCCAAATCCTCTCTTTCTATCCTATCTCTTCTCTTTAGTCTTTTCAAGCTTAATTCAGGTTCTATATCTAACAAAAAGGTTAAATTTGGTTTTAATCCTGAGGTAACAATTTTATTAATTCTTTTCACAATTCTTAAATTCAATCCTCGTCCAAAGCACTGATAGGCTACAGTTGAGTCATCAAATCTGTCACTTATGACAATTTTGCCCTCCCTTAGCGCTGGAAGAATTTTCTTCTCTACATGTTCTTTTCTCGATGCAAGGAATAACAAAAGCTCAGTCCAGTGTGATAACTCCTTTGAATGTAATAGTATTTTCCTAATCTTTTCACCAGTTTCTGTTCCTCCTGGTTCCCATGTTAAAAAAACTGGGAATCCTCTATTTTTTAGCTCAGCAAATAAACTTTCTGCTAATGTTGTTTTTCCACTACCCTCTATACCTTCTATTGTAATAAAAAATCCCCACTTACCCACTAAATTTACTTTTTCCTTTTTTTAGAGTATTTCTTAATCCATTCTTCAAGTTTCTTCTTTGCTAAATGATCAGGAATCTGTTTTGGTGGTGACTTCATAAAATATGCTGATGGTTCAATCAGGGCACCTTTTAAATCATTTTCTATACCCAATTTTGCACACCTTATAGCATCTATAATCACTCCAGCTGCGTTTGGTGAATCCCAAACTTCAAGTTTAAGTTCTACATTCAACGGTACATCCCCAAAAGTTCTACCTTCTACTCTCATATAAGCCCATTTTCTATCTTTAAGCCAGGCAACATAATCAGATGGTCCTATATAGACATTATCTTCACCGATATCATAAGGTAAAAGGGATGTAACAGCAGTAGTTTTTGATTTCTTTTTTGATTCAAGTCTTTCCCTTTCTAACATATTTAGAAAATCAGTATTCCCGCCAACATTTAATTGGCTTGTCCTCTCAATTTTTACTCCTCTATCTATAAAGAGTTGAACAAGCATTCTATGAAGTATTGTAGCTCCAACTTGAGATTTCGTATCATCACCTATCACAGGTACACCAGCCTCTTCAAATCTTCTTTGCCAGTAAGGTTCCTTTGCAATAAAAACAGGAATACCGTTTACAAAAGCACAACGAGCCTTCAAAACTTGTTCTACATACCATTTCGTAGCTTCCTCACTTCCAACAGGTAAAAAATTTACAACAACATCTGTTCTTGTTTCCCTCAAGAGCCTAACGATATCTGCTGTTTCTCCAGGAGCTTTTTGAATAATCTTAGATAAATATTTTCCCAACCCATCGTGTGTCATCCCTCTTACTACCGGAATATTCAATTTGGGAACATCACAGAACCTATAGGTATTATTAGGATAAGTGTATATTGCCTCTGCAAGATCTTTTCCAACTTTATTTTTATCGATATCAATACCAAGAGTAAATTCAATATCACCTATGTGATATCCTCCCAAGTTCACATGCATTATTCCAGGAATAAATTCATCCTCCTTAGAGTTTTTGTAGTAATAAACACCCTGAACCAAGGAAGAAGCACAGTTTCCTACTCCAATTATAGCAACTCTAACTTTTCCCATTAATTTTCTCCTTTTGACAGATATAATCCAAGGATTTGAACCCCGGTCATTTTTTCATAATTTTATAAGCTTCATCAATCCTTCTTAAAAAGGTAAGTATCGAAAGAATTAAAAATAATATTAAAAGATAAGGGAAAAAATTTTCCCCAATCATTGATGAAATACCTAAAAAAACTATCCTCTCTTCTCTTTCCATAGGTCCTTTTCTAACTTTATAATTAAGACCCTCAGCTCTTGCTCTTGTATATGAGATAAGGAAGGAAAAAAGAAATGAAAAAAACATAATCAACATAAAATTTATTTCTTTTCTATAAAAATATATGAGAGATAAAAATATAGTTGCCTCCTGTATTCTATCAGTAACTGAATCCAGAAAGGCACCAAAATCACTTTCACTTTTTTGAAACCTTGCAAGAGCCCCATCAAAAGTATCTAGCAAAGAAAATAGTAGTAAAAAAATTCCAGCTAAAAAGAATTCCCCTTTAATATAAAATAAAGCTGGAATAAATGAAAGAGAAAGACCCAATATAGTTAAATGGAAAGGTTTTACACCAATTTTATCTAAAATTTTTAAAATAGGAAAAATTTTAACTTCAAAAATTACTTTTAAATTTTTCACCTTTTCCCCTCTATTACCATAGTAAATTCACCTTTTTTGTTTTTAACCCATAAAAGAGCCTCTTCAACTGTTCCATAATAGTATTCTTCAAATTTTTTTGTCATCTCCCTTATTATGAAAACCCTCCTTGATGTTCCAATATGATTTAAAATTTCTTTCAAAGTTTCCTCAATTTTATGTGGAGGTAAATAAAAAATGGAAGTTTTTGGTTCCTCTTTTAAAAAACTGAATAATTTTTCCCTCTCAGATTTTTTCTTGGGTGGAAAACCCAGAAAAATGAATGTATCTCCATCAATTCCAGAAACAGAAATTGAAGAAGTTAGTGCTGAAGGGCCAGGTATCGGTGTAACTCTTATTCCTTCCTCATGACATCTTCTAACAAGATAAACACCAGGGTCATGAATACAAGGGGTTCCGCTCTCAGAAAGTAAACAAACCCTTTTACCTTCTTTAAGTTTATCAATTATATATTCGGCTCTCTTTTTCTCCTGACCCTTAAAATAAGCAAAAAGCTTTTTTTTAATATTATATTTCTTCAGTAAAACAATAGTCTTCCTCGTATCTTCACATACTATAAAATCTGAATCTTTAATAACTCTTATAGCTCTTAAAGTTATATCTTCCAAATTTCCGATAGGAGTTCCAATTACAAAAAGTTCTCCCTTTTGCATCTTTTAATTATATAAAACACAAAAGGACTATTTAAATTTGAAAAAAAAATTTTTTTTATTTATTATTAATATTTAACGGTTCAATTCCGTAATCTTTAAAGAAAAATGAAACCAGTTGGAGAACATTACATCGTAGAAGCATCAGGTTGTGATCCTGAAATAATTGGAAATGTTGAGAGAGTGCAAGAAGTACTCGTAAAGGCAGCTCATAAGGCAAATGTAAAGATATGGGCGGTATCATTTCATAAATTTCCTCCTCAAGGTGTATCTGGAGTTATCGTAATTTCTGAATCACATATTTCAGTTCACACTTGGCCTGAATATGGTTATGTTGCTCTTGACATTTATACATGTGGTGAGCACTCAAATCCTGAAGCTGCTGTTAATTTTGCTTTACAGGAATTTAAGGCAGAAAATGTCCATATAAGTGAAATAACAAGAGGATTAGAAGAAGGTGATCATATATTTTTTCATTCAATTGTTACCTGGGAAGAAGAATTGGGGCATTATAAAAAGAAATTGAAGCAAGAAAGCTTTCTAAAAACTGTTAAGAACCTGATTTCGGAAAACGAAAAGGATAAAGTTGAAAAAATTTTGAATTTACTTAGTGAAAGTTTCGAAGATTTTTCATTTATTGGTATTATGAAAAAAGGAAAGTTTATATACTCTATCGATAGAACAGAAAATGAAAGGAAAAATAGAAAAAGACCTAGTATACATCATGAGATTCAGCTTCCTTTATTTAAAAATGAACAAGAAGTAGCTAAGTTAATAATAAGAACAAATTCGAAAGATGGATTTAAAGAAGAAGATGAAAACTTTTTCAAGAAGCTTTCACAAATTATCGAGGAAAACTTAGAAGGAGGAAAATATCATGAAAAAAATTAGTTTTTTACTTTTATTATGCATAGTTTCCTGTGCAAGTGACGCTAAAAAGAGGGCACCTAATTTCACATTAATGACCATAGATGGATATATATTTAATTTAAGTGAACATCTTGGAAAGAAAGTTATAATAATAGACTTTTGGGCTACCTGGTGTCCGCCCTGCAGAGCTGAAATACCTGGATTTGTGAGACTTTACGAAAAATATAAAGAACAAGGGCTTTTAATTGTGGGTATATCACTTGATATGGGAGAAAATGCTTTAGAAATAGTGAGGAATTTCTCTAAAGAGTATAATATAAACTATCCTGTAATGATGGGAGACAGAGAAACTGTTAATAAATTCGGAGGTATAAGGGCTATTCCAACAACTTTTATAATAAATAGGAAGGGTGAAATAGTTGAGAAAATAGTTGGTTATAGAGACGAAAGTTTCTTTGAGAATAAAATAAAATCGCTCCTATGAATTTTTAATGAATAAATTAAAGATACTCTGTGGAACAGCCTCCTGGGAATTAAGAGAGAGAATATGCAAAAAACTTGGAATAGAACCTACCAATATAGAGGTTTCAAGATTTTCAGATGGTGAGATAAGAGTTCAAATAAAGGAAAATATAAGGGGATGTGATGTTTTTATAGTTCAATCAACACACCCACCTGCTGATAATTTGATGGAACTTTTGCTTTTAATTGATGCATCGGTTAGAGCATCAGCAAAAAGGATTACAGCTGTTATACCTTATTTTGGTTATGCAAGACAAGATAGGAAAGATGCACCGAGAGTTCCTATTTCTGCAAAGTTAGTTGTGAATTTAATCCAAACAGCAGGAGCTGATAGAGTTCTGACTTGTGATCTCCATTCTGATCAAATACAAGGGTTTTTCGATATTCCTGTTGATAATTTGTATGCTTTTCCAGTCTTTAGAGATTTTTTAGGAATTTTACCCAATGACAGATTCATTGTTGTTTCACCTGATGTTGGAGGAACTAACAGAGCTAGAGCTTTTGCTAAAAGGTTAGGAAATTTACCTTTAGCTCTTCTTGATAAAAGAAGACCAGCTCCAAATCTTGCAGAAATAATAAACGTAATTGGTGAGGTAAAAGATAAGAATTTATTAATAGTCGATGATCTGATTGATACAGGTAAAACGGTTTCTAACGGTGCAGTTATTTTAAAAGAAAAAGGTGCTCGTAGCATTTGGGTCTGTGCTACCCATGGGCTTTTATCTGGAAACTGTAAAGAATTACTTGACAATTCACCCATAGAAAAGGTTATAGTAACAAATACTATTCCCATACCACATCATAAAAGATTTAAAAAACTTGAAATATTAGATATTTCAGGTCTTTTTGCCGAAGCAATTAAAAGAATTCATGAGGAAGTTTCTATAAGTGAACTTTTTATCTAAAAAGGAGGGAGAATGAAAAAAGTTAAAATAATGGCAAAAATTAGAGAAAAAACTGGAACAAGAGAATCAAGAAGGTTAAGGAAAAATGGATACATAACTGCAGAAATTTACGGAGCTAAAGAAAAAAATTACCATATTATTTTAGAAAGAAAGAAATTTGAAAAATTATGGCATGAAATTCACGGAGAAACTGTAATTTTCGAGATTGAACTCGATGATAAAAAATATAACACAGTCATAAAGGAGATTCAGAGAGATGTACTTTATGGCTACCCAACACATATAGATTTCCAAATACTACACGAAAAGGAAGAAATAACTGTTCCTGTTCCTGTAATATTAAAAGGAGAGGCAAAAGGAGTAAAACTTGGTGGTATACTTGAGCATTTCGTTCATCAGTTACATGTAAGAACTATTCCTTCTAAAATTCCAGGTCATATTGAAATAGATATTTCTAATTTAAATATAGGAGAAAGCATCCATGTAAGAGATATAAAATTAGAAAAGGGAGTAAAAATAGAGGAAAATCCTGATGAAACAATATGTACTATAGCTTCCCCAAGAGGAGTAGAAATACCAATTCAGGAAGTTACTGCTTTAGAAGTTAAAGAGGAAAAGAAAGAAGAAAAAGATGAGGAAGAGAAGAAAAAGAAGGAGTGATAAATTTTTTTTTATTTGGACTTGGGAATCCTGGAAAAAAATACTTAAACACAAAACATAATGCAGGTTATAAGTTTGTAAGTTATTTTTTTAGAGACTGTGAATTTAAATCAAAGGGATATAATTACCTTTTTGCAGAAAAAGAAATTTTTATTGGTATTTTACCACTTATTTTTATGAACGAAAATGGAAAAATTATAGTAGATTTAAAAGATTTTCTTAATTTTGATTTAAAAAATTTAATTATATTTCTTGATGATTTAAATTTACCCTTTGGAGCACTAAGATTCAGAAAAAGGGGATCAGATGGTGGGCATAAGGGATTAAAATCCTGTATTTATTATGCAGAAACAGATGAAATAAAGAGATTAAGGATTGGTATAGGATTTAATTATGATACACCCTCTAAAATTTATGTTCTTGAAGAATTTAGTAAAGATGAGCTTTTATTCCTTGAAAAAAAAATTTTCCCTTATATTGAAGAGGGTATAGAAAAATTCCTTAAAAATGGGGATGTTGATAGATTTGAAAATTACATAAATAATTTTAATAAAGAGGGTTCAAACCCCGAAAAGAAAGTATAATAAAAATGGAAATCGTTATAGCAACTTTTTTAATAGGTTTTTTTGCAGTTATTTATTCTCTACTCATGGCAAGGTATGTGCTAAGGCATTCCCCAGGGAATGAAGAGATGGTAAAAATTTCAAATGCAATTTATGAGGGTGCAATGGCATTTTTAAAAAGAGAATTTAAAACAATTTTTTGGTTTATTTTATTTGTAGTAATCCTTATTCTAATTGGACTTTCTTACAATGGACTTTCCTATTCTTTTGCAACAGCAATTTCTTATGTTACTGGTTCTACACTATCATTGTTATCAGCCTATTTTGGGATGAGTATTTCTACAAGAGCAAATGCAAGAACTGCAGAAGGTGCAAAAATAGGATTCAGTGAGGCTCTAAAAATTGCATTTTTTGGTGGCTCTGTTATGGGAATGACTGTTGCAGGTCTTGGTATTTTAGGAATAACAGTTTTATTTTTAACTTTTACAAACATTTTTAAATATGTCCCTGAGAGCATGAAATTTGTAGTTTCTATACTCACAGGATTTTCAATGGGAGCCTCATCTGTTGCACTATTTGCAAGGGTAGGAGGAGGTATATATACAAAAGCAGCAGATGTTGGAGCAGACCTTGTCGGTAAAGTCGAAGCGGGAATTCCTGAAGATGACCCTCGTAACGCCGCAGTTATAGCAGATAATGTTGGAGATAATGTGGGGGATTGTGCTGGAATGGGTGCTGACCTTTATGAATCCTTTGTTGGGTCAATACTTTCTGGTATGGTAATAGCTGCAGCCAACGCTGATCTAAAGGGTGTTTATTTTTCAATTTTTCTTGCAGCTCTTGGAATAGTTTCCTCTATAATATCAGTTTTTACAATAAAAAGTGCAAAGGAAAATGCGTCAGGTTCTCTTTTAAGGGCAACATTAATCTCTTCTGTTTTATTTGCAATTTTTTCTTTTATAGCTACAAAAACAATTTATGGAAATTTAAAAGTTTACTTGGCAATAATTTCAGGTCTTCTTGTTGGTGTCCTGATTGGGTATATTACAGAGTATTATACAATCAATAAAAAGATTTTGGAGGAGATTGCTGAAGCTGCAACAAAGGGCGTTGCAACTAACATTTTAACAGGTATCTCAGTGGGTATGATGAGTGTAGTTATACCAGTAATTTTGATCAGCATAGCAATAATTATATCTTATACAACAAGCGGTTTCTTTGGAATAGCTCTTGCTGGTATTGGAATGCTTTCAATTGTTGGGATGACAGTTTCAGTTGATGCTTATGGTCCAATAGCTGACAATGCTGGTGGAATAGCTCAGATGTCTCATCTTGGAGAAAATATAAGAAAAATTACTGATTCTCTAGATGCAGCTGGTAATACAACGGCTGCCATAGGAAAGGGTTTTGCTATTGGTTCTGCAGCTTTAACGGCACTAGCCCTTTTTACAGCCTATTCCCAAACTGTAAAGTCACTTACAGGGATCTCATTAAATCTAAACATACTCGACGCAAGGGTAGTTGCTGGACTTTTTATAGGTGGTATAGTGCCTTTCTTTTTCTCTGCATCAGCTATAAAAGCAGTTGGAAAAACAGCAGGACTCGTTGTAGAAGAAGTGAGAAGACAATTTAGAGAGATTCCTGGACTAATGGAAGGAAAAGCAAGACCAGAGTATGCAAGATGTGTAGATATTACCACACAGGGAGCCTTAAAAAGTATGATAATTCCAAGTCTTGTTGCCTTCTTCACACCCCTTGTTATGGGAGTTGCTTTAGGTCCGGAATCCTTAGGGGGTCTTCTTGCTGGTTCTCTTGTAACTGGAGTCCCCCTTGCGTTATTCATGGCAAATTCAGGTGGTGCCTGGGATAATTCAAAAAAATATATAGAGGCAGGGAGTTTTGGTGGAAAAGGCTCAAAAGCTCATAAGGCATCAGTAGAAGGTGATACGGTAGGTGACCCCTTTAAAGATACAGCTGGTCCTTCTTTAAACATTCTACTTAAGTTGATGGCTATAGTATCACTTGTTTTTGCACCATTAATAATTACTTTAAATGACAAAATTGGAATTATTAAATGAAAAGAAAGGATCTTTTAAGTCTTAAAGATTTAGAAAAAAAAGAAATAGAAACAATTTTGGATTTAAGTGAAAAATTTTTAGAAATCCTAAAAAGACCTATACCAAAAGTTCCTACATTAAAAGGTAAAACAATCTGTAATTTGTTTTTTGAACCATCAACAAGGACAAGACTATCTTTTGAACTTGCTGCGAAAAGGCTATCGGCAGATGTAATAAACTTCACTACAAGCACTTCAGCAATCTTAAAGGGAGAATCAACACTTGATACTTTAAAAAATATTCTTGCAATGAAAGTCGACATGTTTATAGTAAGACACTCTTTCAGCGGTGCTGCTCATTTCCTCGCAAAAAATACAAATGCAAGTGTCGTAAATGCTGGCGATGGAACTCATGAACATCCAACCCAAGGGTTACTTGACATTTTTACAATGAGAAAACATTTAGGAGGTTTAGAGGGTAAAAAGGTTCTCATAGTAGGAGATATTCTTCATTCAAGGGTTGCAAGATCAAATCTATTTGGTTTATTAAAACTCGGAGCAGAAGTTTTTCTGGCAGGTCCTAAGGCTCTTGTTCCTGACGAATTTGAAAGATTGGGAGCAAAAATTTTGAAAAATATAGATAAAGAAATAAAAGAAATGGATGTAATAATGGGATTAAGAATACAGAAAGAAAGGGGTGGAGCAAACTACATACCCTCTTTTGAGGATTATCGAAAGTTTTTTGGAATAACAACAGAAAGACTCAAACTGATCAAGGAAAAGGCAATAATAATGCATCCTGGACCTGTTAACTGGGGTGTAGAAATGGATTATGAGGTTTCAAGGGATAAAAGATGTGTAATACTTGACCAGGTTACAAATGGTGTTGCTGTTAGAATGGCTATACTTTTTTATCTATTAGGAACAGGTGAGATAAAAGGTGAATAAAGTATTTGAAAAATTCTACTTTCTATACCTTACTATTCCACCTTTATACGCATAGGCTTTTATACCTCTACTTCTTAACTTCAAGGCAATTTCTTGAGAAAAAAAACCATAGTTACAAAAGATCACATAGATCTTACTTCTATCAAAATCAAAAGTATCAACTTCACTTTTAGGAATCACAAGATCAGGATTGAAGAGCTTATCTTCGGTTTCTTGCTTTTCCCTTATGTCAACTTTAACTGCTCCGTCTGGAACTGTTTCAATTTCAATATCCTCCTCTTCAATATGATAAGGTGGAAAAAGCACCCTCTTAGACTTTGCAGCAAGTTGAGTTAACTTTTTCTCAAGTAAATTTTCAAATTTTTCTACATCTTCTAATTTTGGTTTTGTAACAGGCTTTTCTGGTACAATTGCACAGTACTCTTTTATCTTACTTGAAAATTCATACGTACCAATTTTTCTTGCTAAATTTATTATTTCCTCCTTATCAAAACCTAAAAGTGGTCTAAAGCATACAACTTTCTTTAAACTTTTTTCTATTACAAAAAGAGAATCAAGAGTCTGTGAAGAAACCTGACCCAGTGATTCTCCAGTTACTATTGATTTAATACTTCTTTCGTTTGCTATTATTTCCGCAATTTCTAACATTTTCCTTTTTAAAACAACACCCCAATATGAACTCGGGACTATACTTTTTATATCCTCAACAATGGGTCTTAAATCACAGATAATAAGTTCTGGTTCTATTCCATAAAGATAATTTTTATAAAAATAATTTAGAAGTTCTACAACTCCTTTTAAATGAGAATAACCACCAAGATTAAAAAATAAAAATGATAAAGATACACCTCTTTTTGCTATCATAAATGAGGCAACAATAGAATCAAACCCACCTGAAACAAGACACAAAACATTCCCCTGGGAAGAAAGTGGCAAACCACCTACACCTTCAAACTCTTCCAAAAATATATAAGCAATTTGACCTTCTATCTCCACTTTTACCCATATTGATGGAGTCTTCAGATTCACTTTTCCACCTTTTTCTACAAGTAAACTTCCTATTTCTCTTTCAGCTTCAAGGGAATTAAAGTTGTGAACCCCTTTTCTTTTAACTCTTACTCCAAAAGTTTTATCTTTAACCTTGTTACCAAAAATCTTAACAACCTTTTCCTTCAAATCATTGAGTCCCTCAAAGCTTACTTTTTCTGCAACAATAACCTTTTTAATACCGAAAATTCTTTCAAAAAAATTACTATACTTATCTGCTTCGATTAAAAATTTATCTCTTTCTGGGTAAAAAAAACAGTGAAATTTCTCTCTTTCAAAGGCAGATTTTATGTTATTTTCAAGAATTTTTAAAAAATTTTCTCTTACTCTTTCCGTTTTTGTGAAAATTTCTGAAAATTTTAGTATTATAAACATTTTAAATATGAAACTCAACTATATCTTTGTCTTTTAGAATATAATTTCTTTCAACTCTCTGACCGGGGTATTTTGTGGATCCCCAGACTCTTGCATACTTTAGATTTTTTGCAAAATCTTTATGGAGCTCCTCTGCAGCATCTAAAATAGAGGAGTTTTCTTTTAATATCATCGGATCCTTCATGTCAGGTTCTTTACCAGGTTCCTTAGTATAAATTCTTATTATTCCTAAGGACTTAAAAATCTCCCTTTTTAAATCTTCTATCCCATAATTTGTAACAGCCGAAAAAGGTAAAAATTTTTCATTTAGAAAACTTTCTTTTAAAATCTTTAATCTATCCTCTGCTCCAGGCGTGTCAATTTTATTAACAACAAAAAATCCACTTTTTTTTACAACCCCCTCAAAGGTATACTCTTTTTTATCAGAAAACTCCAACTTTATATCCTTTAAGATTTCTTTTATTTCATAAAACTCATCAATGATGTCATCCGATGAACCATCTAAGACTGCTATAACTGAATCCGATCCTCTAACAATTTCTCTTTGCCACCATTGATATTTTGATGGTAAAAAAGGGGGTAAATCAATAATCTGAATTTGGATATCTTCAAAGGGCATCATTCCTACTTTTGGCAAAACCGTAGTAAAGGGATAATCTGCAATTTCTGGAGTTGCGTTTGTTAAAGACTTAAGTATTGAAGATTTTCCAGAATTTGGTTTTCCTAATATTGTAACTTGACCAGCCCCTTCCCTCTCAGGAAAAAGAAAACTTGGAGCACCTCTTTTTCTTCTCTGCCTTTCTTCCTCTATTTCCTTTTTAATTTGTGAAATTTTTCTCTTTATATCAGCCTGAAGCTTATCCGTCCCTTTATGTTTAGGAAGTTTAGCCCACATCTCTTTTAATGCTAAGAGCTTTTCCTCAAGAGTCTTTGCTTCTCTATACTTCTTTTCAGCTGCCAGATACTCAGGTGTTAAATTTGCTGGCATTAATTAATTTAAAGGCAAAAAAGAAAGAATTTCAAGATTAAATCTAAATCTTGAAAAAAAGGGATTAAATATATAATATTTTTGTATGGTAAAAGTTCCAAAGAATTTCATAGCTCTCTTTCCATCAAAACCGAGGGATTCTTGCAAACTTATGGTTCTAAAACTAAAAGAGAAATTAATTATTCACTCAAAGTTTAACAAACTTTACGAATTTTTACAAAGTGGTGATGTTGTTGTTGTAAATAACACTAAGGTCATTCCAGCAAAACTTTTTGGATTTAAACCAACAGGTGGAAAAGTTGAGCTTCTTTTTGTTAAAAAAATTAGCGATAGGAAATTTTTTTCACTTTTAAAAGGAAAAAATGTAAAAAAATTTTACATCGGAAAATTTGAACTCGAGATAAAGGATAAAGATAAATTTTATACTGTAGAATTAAAAAATGGTGAAATAGATGAGCTTATTAAAAAACATGGCAAAATGCCCTTACCCCCTTATATCAAAAGAGAACCTGTAAAAAGAGATACTTATTACTATAACACAATTTTTGCAAAGAAAGAAGGTTCAATTGCAGCTCCAACAGCCTCTCTCCACTTCACAAAAAGACTTGTAAAAAAATTAACTGAAAAAAATATAAAGGTTATAGAGTTAACTCTACACATAGGACCTTTCACTTTTTTAAATGACATAGAAGATACTGAAATAACGAAAGAATTTTATGAAATTCCACCAGACACAGCAAAAGAAATTGAAGAAGCAAAAAAAAGAAGATCTAAAGTTGTATCGGTTGGAACAACAGTTACAAGAGCTCTTGAAACCTGGGGAATTAACAAAACTCTCAAAGGATACACAGATCTTTTAATTAAACCTAACTTTAATTTCAAAATAACTGATATTCTTTTGACAAACTTTCACCTTGAAAATCTTTCTCCAATACTTTTAACAAGGGCATTTGTTAAAGATGATCACTTTTTAAAAAAAGCTTACATAGAGGCAATTAACAAAAAATATAAATTTTTCAGTTATGGTGATGCTATGATTATAATCTCCTAATGTAAAATAAAAAAATTTTAAAATAAACTAAAGAAGCTAAAAAAACAAAAAAAAGTGAAACATAAACTAAAGTCTCTTTATAGGGAAAGTTAAAAATATAAAAAACAAAAAGAAGTGAAAGAGTAAATCCAGCAAGCTTACCATAAAAATTAGAACCTAAAACCTTCCCTTTTTTTAAAAGAAAATAACCAAAAAATAAGCTTAAAGTATCCCTTAACAAAAGAAAAAAAACAAAAAAAATAGGAAGATTATTGAAAAAATAAAGAGAAACTGAGAGTGTATTAAAAAAAATTTTATCAACAACATGATCAAGTATTTTTCCTAAACCCTTATGTTCACCCTTTCTTCTTGCTATATAACCATCAAGAATGTCAGTTAAAACTGCTAGCAAAAGAAAAACAAAAACCAAAACTTTATCATCTTTACTGAGTAGATAAACAACAATAACTAAAATTGGTATTCTCAAAAGAGTTAAAATGTTTTGGATCTTAACAATTTCATTCATAATGAGCTTTCTTTTAGTAATTTCTCAGCAGCTTTTAAAGAAACCTCATCAATGCTTTTTCCAGAAATCATCCTTGCTATTTCCCTTTTTCTCTCATCAAAAGTTTTTAACTCTCTAACCATAATTTCAGCCCTTTTACCCTTCATCTCCTTATAAACATAGAAATGATGATCAGAATAGGAAGCAATCTGAGGCAAATGAGTAATGCAGAAAACTTGTTTACCCTTAGATAAGTTCTTTAAGTTTTTACCAACTATCCTTGCTACTTCACCCCCTATTCCTGTATCGATCTCATCGAATATCATTATCTTTTTTTCATCTATTTCTGAAATTAAAGTCTTAATCGCAAGAATTATTCTTGAAAGTTCACCTAAAGAGGCAATTTTAGTTAAAGGAAAAAAGTCACTATCTTTTGAGGTTGAGATTAAAAAATCAACTTCATCTATTCCTTTTTCATAGATTTTTCTACTCAAAAATTGAATTTCAAATTTAATATAGGAAAATCCTAATTTTAAAAGCATGTTCTCTAGTTCTTTCTCAAATTCCTTTGCCTTTTTCTTTCTTATGGTCGAAAGATTTTCTGCTCTTTTTTCTAATTCATTTTCAAGTTCCTTAATATTTTCTCTAAGTTCTATAACCCTTTTTCTTAAGGTCTCAAGGCTCTCAAGTTCAGATTTCCATTTTCTGTAAAGTATTATTAAACCATCTTCAAAGGTTCTGTGCTTTCTTTTTAGTTCCTCTACTTTTTGAAGTATACCTTCAAGTTCTTCAAGTCTTTTTTCATCTACTTCCCTTTCGAATTTTACTTTTACAAATTCCTTTAGAGCTTCATTTAATAGAATTTCCGCTTCCTTTAGAAATTCAAATGCCTTTACTCCTACTCCTTTAAATATATCTTTTTTTCTCAAAATTTTTGAAATATTATTTATTATTGAATCTTCAGAGTCACTCAAAGCATAAACTATCTCTTCGATTTTTTCTTTTAGTTCTTTTCTTTTATGTAATTTATCATATTCTTCAAAAATTTCATTAATATTTAAATTTTCAATTTTTATCTCTTCGAGTTCTTTAACAGAGTGTTCCATAAATTCTTTCATTGTTAAAATCCTTTCATAATCCTTTTCAAGATCTTCTAACTCTTTTAAATTTCTTTTGTATAAATTAAAAAGCTCTTCAAACTCAGAAATCTCCTCCTTTAGTCCTGAATATCTATCTAAAATATCTATGTAGTTTTTTTTATTTAAAAAATAAATTTGAGAACTTTGACCATGTATTTCTATTTCTTTTTCAAAAATTTCTCTTAAGAGAGAAAGTGATACAGGAATTCCGTTAATCCTAACTTTTGAAATTCTCTGTTCAGGATTTAGAATTCTTTGAACAAAAACTTCATCTTCAGGAGAAATATCGTATTTTTTTAAAAGATTTGAAGGTTTTTCAATTTTAAATAATCCTTCAACCACAGTTTCCTTTAAACCCTCAAATAAAGACCAGTCAAGTTTCTCCCCTTTTAAAAGAAGAAGTGTCTCTAAAATCATTGATTTTCCAGCACCAGTTTCTCCTGTAAAACAAATAAAACCCTCTTTAAAATTTAGTTCAATTTCCGGTACTAATAAATAATTTTTAAGGTGTAAATACAAAAGCATTTTAAAAATTAAATTTTTCTTTCAATCTTTTATAAATACTTTTTCCTTTATCTTTAAAGCTAATAAATTTTATCCTTCTCTCACCACTTGAGATTAGAATCTTTTTATTTAAAGGTAAAATATACTCTTTCTGTCCATCAACCCAAAGTTTTGGAATATTTGTTTTACCCTTAGGAAAAATGTAAATCTTTTTACCTGAAGGGACTACAATTGGTCTTGAATTAACATTAAAGGGTGCAATTACATTAATACAGAAACCTTTTAGATCATAATAAAGAATAGGGCCATTTAAAGCAAGGTTATAGGCAGTGGAGCCTGTAGGAGTACATATTAGTACTCCATCAGCTGAATAAAAAAATTTAACGTTTTCTATGTAAAGATCAAATTCCATTATCCTTCCGGCTGGCTCATTTCTTATTAAAAGGTCATTTAATGCAAAATGCTTTTCATTATCCCACTTTATATAAACAGTTTCTCTTTCAAGTATATAAAAGTTATTATGTAAGATTTCATTTAGATAAAATTCCAAATTCTCACTTTTAACATCACATAAAAAGCCTACTTTACCCATATGGACTCCCAAAAAAATTGAATTTGGAAAATGATGAACCGCTTTCAGGAGTGTTCCGTCACCTCCAAGAGTTATGACAAGATCGAATTCGCCATCTTTCAGTCTTTCAGGTTCACTAGTATATTTTATTTTAATATCCTTACCTCTAAAGAACTTTTCTATTTTTTTAATAACATTATCAACATTTACCTTCTTTGGATTAAAAACAACGAGAATTTTTTTTAAATTATATTCCATTTTAAAATATAGATTTTAATTTATTTATCTAAAAACTTGCAAATTAAAAAATTTAAAGTTATTTATAAAAGTTAAAAATGAAGATTGAAAAGTTAACTGATAACGCAAAAGAAGCAATATATAAAGCTCAAAGTATCCTTATTGACCTAAAACATACACAGTTAGATGTTGAGCATCTATTTTATGGACTTTTAGATACTGAAAATTCACCTGTTCCTGATATTTTAAGTAAGCTTGGGATTTCTCCCCAAATCATAAAGGAGAGATTAAAAAAAGTGTTGGAAAGAATGCCACAAGTTGAAAGGGGAAGTTTTCCAGTTAATCAAATTTATATCACACCAAGATTAAATGATGTATTCAAAATAGCTGAGGAAGAGGCAAATAGAATGGGTGATGATTATATAGCTTCTGAACATTTGTTTTTAGGTATAGTTGAAAAGAAAGATGGAGACGTGGGTAAAATTTTAAGAGATTATCAAATAGATAAAGAAAAAGTATATAAGGCTCTTTATGAGATAAGAGGTTCACAGAGAGTTCTTGATCCACAGGCTGAGAGTAAATATAAGGCTTTGGAAAAATTTACTATAGATTTAACTAATCTTGCAAAAAATGAAAGACTTGACCCTACAATAGGAAGAGAGGAAGAGATAGAGAAGATGATTCTTGTTTTATTAAGGAAAACTAAGAACAATCCTTGTTTAATAGGAGAGCCAGGAGTTGGAAAAACTGCTATAGTAAATGGTCTTGCCTATAGAATTGTGAAAAGGGAGATTCCGGATCCTTTAAAGGATAAAAGAATTTTGCAGCTTGATATGGGAGCTTTGCTTGCGGGTACAAAATTTCGAGGAGAGTTTGAAGAAAGACTTAAAGCAGTGATTGACGAGGTTAAAAAGAGAAAGGGAGAAATAATACTTTTTATTGATGAAATTCATACAATTGTTGGGGCTGGTGCCGCAGAGGGTGCTATAGATGCTGCTAATCTCTTAAAACCATCACTTGCATCTGGAGAAATTAGGGTTATAGGTGCCACAACACTTGATGAATATAGAGAAAAGATTGAGAAGGATGGAGCTTTGGAAAGAAGATTTCAGCCTATATTTGTAAGCGAACCAACTGTTGAAGCAACTATTGAAATATTAAAAGGACTGAAACAAAGATATGAGGAACATCATAAGGTGAAAATTCTTGATGAGGCTATAGAAGCTTCTGCTAAACTATCTGCAAGATATATACAGGGTAGAAAACTTCCAGATAAAGCAATTGATTTATTAGATGAGGCATGTGCCTATACAAAAATGAAATTATCTGAAATGCCTGAGGATATAAAGTCTTTAAAAGAAGAAATAGAAAGATTAGAAAAAGAAGGAGAAACAAAAGCAAGGTATGGTGATTATGAGGGAGCAAAGATAATAAAAGAAAAGCTTGATAAATATTTAAAAATTTATGAAGAAAAGAAAAAGGAATATCAAAAAAAATTTAAATTTGATGATGTAGTAGACAAAAATGACATAGCAAAAATAGTAGAAAAAATTACCGGAATACCTGCATCAGAACTTGTCGAAGAAGAAGCACAAAGATTGTTGAAAATGGAAGAAGAACTAAAAGCAAAGGTTATTGGTCAAGAAGAGGCAGTAAAATCAGTGTCGGAGGCAATAAAAAGGTCAAGAGCCGGTCTTGCAAATAAAAATCGTCCAATAGGTGTTTTTTTATTCCTTGGACCAACTGGAGTTGGTAAGACACATCTTGCAAGAGAACTAGCTCGTTTTCTTTTTAAAGATCCTGACGCCCTTTTAAGAATAGATATGTCTGAATTTATGGAAAAACACTCAGTATCTAAACTTATTGGGGCTCCACCGGGGTATATAGGATATGAAAAAGGGGGAAGATTAACTGAAGCAGTAAGGAGAAGACCTTACCAAGTTATTTTACTTGATGAAATAGAAAAAGCTGATCTTGAGGTTTTAAATATTTTACTTCAAGTTTTTGATGCGGGAAGATTAACCGATTCCCATGGACGAACGGTAGATTTTAAAAATACGATTTTTATAATGACAAGTAATTTAGGTTCTGATATGCTTCTTGATGACAATTTAGATTTTGAGAGTAAAAAATTAAGAGTTTTGAATCTTGTGAGAAGAACATTACCACCTGAGTTTATAAACAGAATAGATGAAATAATAACTTTCAAACCACTATCAAGGGAAGATCTTAAAAAAATAGTTGACCTTGAGCTTGAGCCTTTGAGGGAAGCTTTAAAGGAAAAAGAGGTAGATTTAATATTCGAAGAATCAGCAAAAGATGTTATTATATCAATAGGTTATGACCCCCTTTTTGGAGCAAGACCTATAAAGAGAGTAATATCAAAGTATGTAGAAAATGAAATAGCAAACTTTATCATAGAGGGTAAAGTTAAGGAAAAAGGTAAAATAATAGTTACAGGTGAAAAAGGTAAACTGAATTTTAATGTTATTTAACTTTAGATTTTCCTCTGTTTTATAAAAGGATAAAATAAGAAAGTGTATTTACGTAAATTGACATTTAACATTTTGTAATATTAAAATATAAGAAACAAGGAGGACTATGATGAAAAAACTTATATTAGTAGTTAGTGGGTTACTTTATGCTCAAACAATAATTACTCATACAAACTGGCCTTATGGATTAGATCAAATAGGAAACCAATGGCAATGGTATGCCAACGCTTCACCTGTACCGGTAAATATGGATTCTCTTATAAATCAAACAAACGTATGGCATTTTGAAACAGGACCAACAGCACGGATATGGACAAGTACTCTTGTGCCATTGAGTCAAGTTCCCGGAACACCACCACCTGGTTCACAATTCGCAGAAATGCAACAAATTCCTGGTAATCCATTAACATACATGTATGAATCCGAAAATTCAAATGCTATGTTCGTATACGGATTTTACAATCAATCATATGGACAGATAGTCTTTACTCCTTATTGGATCCCCTATGATTTTCCTATGCAAGTTGGGACCAAATGGATAAGTAGTTTTCAATGGGAATATTATGGTATTACAGTTTACGAGGAATATGTTGACACAGTAATTAAAGGAGGTACTCTTTATTTACCAGATCCTTTGGGAGGACCTTATCCCTGTCTTGTAATTAGACAAAAATATCGTGCTTGGGATGATTACGGAATCATAAATGAGCATAGATATAACTATGAATGGGTTGTCCCCAATTTAGGTGTAGCTGCGTTTATTGGAAGCCAATCTCCTGAATATAACCCTTACTTTACAGTTGCAGAATATTATATAAGACTTAAAAGCGCTACGCTCAACGAAACATCTCCTCCCACTTTTTCAGATACAAGATTACTTACTCCCTCCTCATGTTACGGTCCATTTGTTGTAAGGAGCAAGATTACTGATCCAGCAGGAATTTTAAAAGACTCTCTTTACTATAAGATTTCAACTGGCGGATGGGTAAGAGTTTACCACGATAGTGTTAGAAATAATTTTTATTATTATACGATCCCAGCAGTTACCCCACCTGTAACTGTCCAATACTATCTTGTTGCTTACGATAATTCAACAAACCAAAACAGAGGCACCGATCCTCAGGGAGCGCCAATAAATACTTATTCCTTCTTTTTTATTGATCCACAGCAAGATAATTACCCACCAAAATTCTATGGAACAACAATTTGGTCTGACACATCTTATGCAGGACCTTATCCAATAAAATCAACAATTAAAGACTCTGGTGGATGTGTAGATCTTGCTCTTTTGTATTACAGAATAGGAGGAAGCGGTAGTTATACTGCGAAATTACCTGACTCGGTTAAACAAAATACTTATTATTTTAAAATACCTTCCGTAGTTCCACCAACAGTTGTAGAGTACTATTTATTAGCACAAGATATGTCTACTAACGGAAACGTAGGATATGATCCTCAAAACGCACCAAGTTCGGTTTATAGGTTTAATGTACTTGATAGGGTTCCACCCACTTTTATAGGCACTACCGTATGGCGAGACACTGCCTTTAATGGTCCATTCCCAGTAAAGTCTATTATTAAAGACCCTGCTGGTATAGCACATGCGAAAATTTACTTTAAGATTCATATAAACCCTTGGGATTCCTTACCGTCTGACTCTATGAGAGGTGATACCTTTTATTTCCACATCCCTCCAATAACCCAAACTTCTGTGATTAGATACTACTTAAAAGCAAAAGACAACAATCAAAATGTTGGTAGAGATCCTGCTAATCCAACTCAATTCTACCAATTTATTGCAACTTATGTTAATGTTGAAGAAAGTTTTTTAAAACAGAAAGAAATTTCCTTTGAAGTAAATATTAAAGAGAAGAAATTAATTCTCTTTGTTCCTTATAACGACTTTGTTTCCTTAAGAGTCTATGATGCTGTAGGAAGAACAAAGAAAACATTTATAAATGGGAATATTAACAGGGGAATATACGAGTTTAACTTTAAAGGATTAAAAAAGGGAGTTTATTATTTTGTTTTAAACTCACAAAAACACAAAAAAATAGAAAGAATTTTGATTTTAAGATGAATATTTTACTCTTTTTAATTTTTGAAATTATAAAAATTGAAAATATAGAGGAAAATAAATCTTCTTTATCTCCTTATGTAGAAAATCAGATACTGATTAAATTAAAGGAAAATGTAAACGAAAATGAATTCTTTGAAAAAAGGAAACTAAAAGTTTTAAGAAAAAGTTCTTATGGGAATTTCTATACTGTTTTTTCTGAGGAAGATATTAACATACTGATAGAAAAATTGAAATCTGAGAGAGAAGTTCTTTATGTTCAACCAAATGTAAGATGGTATATACTTGATCATGAAGTAAAGTGGATACCAAATGATCCTTTTCTTTCTTATCAATGGCATTTTCCAAAAATAAGGCTTTTTGAAGCTTGGAATATAGAACAGGGTGGTAAAGAAGAAATATTAATTGGAGTTCTTGATACAGGATGTGCTTATGAAGATTTTCCTGTCCCTCAGTATGAGAGGAATGAAATACATCCATCTTGTACTATGTATAAAAGGGCACCGGATTTTAACCTTGCAAACTTTGTACCAGGTTATGATTTTGTTCATAATGACTTACATCCTAATGATGATCATGGACACGGAACATTTGTATCAGGAACGATAATTGAAAGCACAAATAATGGAATAGGTGTCGCAGGGATTGCGTTTAATGTGACTTTAATGCCTATAAAAGTAATAAGCAGTATAGGTTGGGGTTCAACTGATTGGGTGACTGATGGTCTTTACTATGCAGCAGAGCATGGATGTAAGGTTGTAAATATGAGTATTGCTTCAGCACAAGATCCAGGCCCTATATTCTACGAAGCAATTAAATATGCTCATTCAAAGGGAGTAATAATGGTAGCAGGTGCAGGGAACAGTGGGTATGGTCAACCTACCTTTCCAGCAGCATACAAAGAAGTAATAGGAGTTGGGGCAACTAATTCAGCGGATTCGCTCACATTTTATTCAAATTATGGAGATACTATAGATGTAGTAGCACCAGGTGGAGACTTAGTAGACAGAGATTATAATGGCTTTCCAGACCTTGTAGTTCAACAAACAATAGGTATGAGGGCGATTGGATTTTCAAAACCAAAACCTGACACATTCTTTTATGTCGGAATGGGTGGTACATCTATGTCAACTCCTCATGTAACTGGAGTAATAGCACTTATGCTTTCTCATGGGATACCTACAAAAAACATTAGAAAGATACTTAGAACATACTCAAAAGATTTAGGATCTCCGGGCTATGATTCTATCTACGGGTTTGGTAGAATAGATGCTTTTTCCTCTCTAGGTGGCGATGATACTGTGTGCCCAATCATATATAATACCACATTGTGGTCTGACACAAATTTTCCAGGACCTTTTCCTACTTGGTCTGTGATAAAAGATTTATTCGGAATAAAGAAAAAGGTACTATATTTCAAATTCAATACAGAACCTTGGGATTCAGTCTATGCTTGCGACTCTATATTAAATAAATTTTTATTTCTGATTCCAAAAGTTAACGGACCAACTTTTGTAAGATATTACATTAAAGCTAAGGACTTACCGGGAAATATAAGCTTTGATCCTGAGGGTGCACCAACAATTACATATGGATTCTTTGTTAATGTTTCAAAAATTGAAGAAAAACTTGAAGTTGATAACCCAAAACTTTTATTTTACTTTGATTCAGCAGGAAGAAAAATTAAAAAAAATGTTAAAAGAAAAGGAATTTATTTTATAAAAGGGGAAACGAAAATAAAAAAGATAATTACCTTTTAAGCTCTATTACATAAAAAGTATAACCGTTTTGTGGTATAACACTCTCCCTTTGTAATGTATAAGTATGGGTACCTGCAGGAGGATTATCGTAAGCTATAAGAGTTATTCCAAAATAGGCTGACAAACCAGACCAAACATCATAGTATCCTCCGCCGCAAGCAATCGCAATAGGTGTAGTACCTCTTAAAACTCTTATAAATCCATCAACATACCCACCTGCAGTACTTGATATCAAGTGAGCATATATCAATACAACTGAATTGTCCTCACCTGTTCCATGAGAAGTGTAGGTTAATGAAGTAACATTGGACCAAGTAATACCAGATGGTTCAAAATAACTTTGTGTTCCCACAAATCCCTGATTGTAAAAATCACCAACCAAATGAAACCTAGACAATGGAGAACTTGTCCCAATACCTACATTTGGAGTAACTGCTCCTTGATTATCAACTGCATATATTCTATTATTTGTGTAGTCAACTTCCCAGCCCATTCTTGGTCCAACCCAGAAGAGGTTAACTCTTTCTCGATTATCTGAGGAGTTCAGCATTACACCTGTAAAAATTATACCTCCTAAAAGACCACTTATGCCTCCAAGAAAAATTCTATTCATTTTTAACCTCCTTTACTTTTAAAATTATTATAAAACATCTAATAATTTATTATAATTTAAAAATTAAAACTTTTCAATTTTTTGATATCTAAATAAGGCCTCATGAATAGTAGAGGAAATCTTATAGTCTCATAAAGTGACCATTAATTAAAAATTTTTAAGAGTTACTATCTTTTTCCATTCTTTTTTATGTTTATCACAGAAGTTTAGGTTAAATTGAATCTCTATTAATTCTCTCTGATAATGACTGTTATACAAAAGACAGTGTCTATCATTACAAAATTCAAACTCCTTTTTTTCTAAGATTGAGTTATAAAAAAAAATTCCCTGAATAATATAGGCACAGATAATTTTTGTGATCCTTCTGTCTTTTTCAGTTAAATAATACTCTTTATAAACCGGCAAATGACCTAAACTACTTGAAATGTAATAATCCCTATCCTTAGCAGGAGCATAAATGATTCCGGGAATTGATATTAAAACAGGAAAAGAAAAAATAATTACCCTTAAATGCCACCTATCAGAAAATGTAGAAATAAGTTGATCAGTTAGAAAAAAATGCACAAAATCTTTTATATTTACCAATTCTTTTGAAATGAAACTTCTATAAATTTTTACAAGTTTATATCCATCATATATGATACCCTTTTTTCTATTAGGACTAATTAAATTTCTCTTCTCGTATTCAACCTCTATGTTTAGGGGATTTTCGTTAAGCTCCCTTTTAAAAGTATTCAAAATTCTCGATTTCGCAAAAAATAATGCTATTTCATTTAACTTTTTATGATCAAGCCTTAAAAGGGGATCCTCTTCCAAAAAAACTAAAAAACCTTCACTTTCAAAAAAGTTTTTTATTTCCTTATAGTCTATACTTTCGTAATTAACCTTGTTAATGTGAATTTTTCTTTTCAAAATCCAATAAATTTAAAATTTTTCTATCTTTTTCCCGTTACTTTTTTAACTCTTTCTTCTCCTTCAGTCTTTTTTTAAATGAAGTTAATTAAATTAAACTTTTACATAAGTCTTGAGTTTTTCAATGATAATCTCAGCTGCTCTTTTTCCAGACAAGAGCATAGCTCCAAAAGTTGGACCCATTCTTGGAAGACCAAAAGTCTCAGCAACCGCCATCCCAGCCACAATAAGTCCAGGAAAAACCTCTCCTGTATACTCTACTACAGCATCCTCTGAAGCTTCAACCCACATTGCTCCTACCCCTTTTATTTTAATATGACCTCTCTGCTCAAGAGCTTTTACTACAAAAGCATCATGACCAGAAGCATCTATAACAAACTTAGATTCAAGAGCTATAGGATCAACACATGTTATCTGTCTTGGAAGACCCTCTATTGGTGACCAGTTTACAACAACCCCTGCAACTTTAGCATTACCATTTTCCTCTCTTATTACTACATCATCAAACTTTGTGAGCTGCAAAAATTTAACTCCTGCATCACTAGCAGCTGCAATAAGTTTTGAACAAGCTTGAGCTCCATCTGTGACATACAAACCAGGACTTGCCTCTTCAAATCTTATTCCAATTTCCCTTAAATATTCTTGAGATGGAGCCCTAAAAGTTACCTTATTCATAAAGAAACCACCAATCCAAAAACCTCCACCCAAATAGTTGTTCCTCTCTATAACAAGAGTATTAAAACCTTCTTTGGCTAACTCCCGCGAAGCAGCCAAACCTGCTGGACCTCCTCCCACCACTATAACATCACTTTCTATAACACTTTCAAACATTCTTAAAAATGAAACTGTAATTGCCTTTGAAACATCCTTCTCTGAAACCTTTTCAAACATTTTAAAACTCCTTAAATTTATAGGATTCGAACCTTTTAGGAATTAATTATACTCCCTCATTGATAGAATTTCAATACTTGTTATAAAATTTTAAATATGTATTTCCAAGATTTAATTGAGAACTTAAATAATTTCTGGAAAAAAAGAGGATGTTTGATATTTACACCTTATAACTCAGAGGTAGGAGCAGGAACTTTTAATCCCGCTACTTTCCTAAAATGTCTTGGAAAAAAAGAATGGAAATGTGCCTATTTCGAACCAACAAGAAGACCTAAAGATGGAAGGTATGGCGAAAATCCAAATAGGGTATTACAATATTTTCAATACCAAGTTGTTTTAAAACCTCCTCCTGAAAATGTTCAAGAAATATACCTTGATTCTCTTAGGAATTTGGGTATTAAAATTGAAGACCATGATGTAAGATTTGTAGAAGATGACTGGGAATCAGAAACTTTAGGAGCATGGGGTATAGGCTGGGAAGTGTGGCTTGATGGACTCGAAATAACTCAATTCACATACTTTCAACAAATAGGTGGAGTTGATCTAGATCCTATAACTTGTGAAATAACTTATGGACTTGAGAGAATTGCTATGTTTCTTCAAAACAAAAAGTCAATATTTGAAATAGACTGGAATGAAAATTACAAATGGGGAGATATCTATAAAAATAATGAAAGAGAGTTTTCTGAATACTACTACCACATTGCAAATCCTACATTATGGAGAAATTTTTTTGAGGAAATGTATAAAGAAACAGAGAAATTGATTGAAAAAGAACTTATTTTTCCTGCCTATGATTGTGTGATCAAAATATCCCATGCTTTTAACATTCTAGACGCAAGAGGGGTAATATCTCCTGCCGAGAGACAAGTTATGATACAAAGAATAAGAAGATTAAGTCATCTCGTGGCAAAAAAGTATATAGAAGTTTATGGCTAATTATTTACTTGAAATTGGAACAGAGGAACTTCCACCTTTTGAGGTAAAATCTGCGATTTTAAAACTTAAAGAAGAATTTGAAAAGTTATTGAGTGAAAATAAAATCGGTTATGAAAAAATAAATACTTTTGCTACACCAAGAAGACTTACTTTACTGATAGAAAATCTTGATGAAAGGCAAAAAGAATATGAAGAGGAAATTAAAGGTCCACCATACCATATTTCTTTTACTAAAGAAGGAGAAAAAACAGAAATTTTAGAAAAATTTTTAGAAAGTTCAAAAGCTTTACCTGACTCTTTTTATGTAAAAGAAGAACAGGGGAAAAAATATATTTTTTTAAAAATAAAAAAAGGCGGGAAAAGCACAAAAGAGATAATAAAAGAAAATATCTTTGATATTTTAAAAAAAATACCATTTCCTAAAAAGATGAGATGGGGAATAGAAAATCTTACATTTGCAAGACCCATCAGATGGATCCTCTCTATTTGGAATGATGAAATTCTCGAACTTCCATTGCCTATTTTTGTCTCAAATAAAACAAAAACAAATAGGCTTTTTAATAATAAAGAAATTGAAATTAAATCTATAGATGATTATGTAAAAGTATTAAAAAGTAACGGAGTTATACCAGATTTTGAAGAAAGAAAAAAAATAATAAAAGAAAAAATTTATAAAATTGCCAACGAACTGGAAGCTGAGCCTATACTAAGCGATGAGCATATTGAAGAACTTACAGGTCTTGTTGAGTACCCAGGTGTTATATTATGTGAGTTTCCATCTAAATTCCTTGAGATACCAAAAGAGATAATATTTACTGCCATGAAATCTCACCAAAGATATATACCACTTGTCTCAAAAAACAAAGAGGTTTTACCTTATTTCGTTGCCGTCATAAATAATAAAGAAGAAAAAGCTGACAAGATAAAAAGAGGACTCATTGATGTACTTATAGCAAGACTTGAAGATGCAATCTTTTATATAAAAAAGGATAATGAAATTACACTTGAGGAAAGGATTAATTACTTAAAAGGAATTGTTTGGATAAAAGATCTTGGAAATATATATGAAAAAAATCAAAGAGTAAAAGAAATCACAGAATTTTTAATCGAAAATTCAAACTTTAAATTATCTCAAGAAAAAGAATTTATTAATAAAATTATTGACCTAATAAGAACTGACCTTACAACTGAAATGGTAAGAGACGGAAAAGAATTCACAGAACTTGAAGGTATCATATCATCAGAATACGCCAAAATACAAAAAAAAGATGAAAGGATAGTTAAGATTTTAAGAGAATATAGACTACCTAAAACTCAAAATGATGAATTACCAGAGACACAAGAGGGAACAGTAATTTCAATTTCTGATAAGATTGATACAACTATTTCTCTTTTAGCAACCGGTTATAAAATAAAAGGATCTAAAGATCCTCTTGGACTAAAAAGAACACTCTATTCAACATTTTATCTAATAATAGAAAAAGAAATAAAATTCAATCTTGAAGAATTAACTGAATTTGTAATAAACCTTCTAAAAAAACAGAATATTAAAATTAACAAAAGGGCTAAAGAAATAGAGGAAGAAATTTTAAAAAGATTTGAAAATTATCTTGAAGAACTGAAAGGTATAAGATATGACATCGTAGACGCTGCTATTGAAAGTGAAGTTAAAAACTTGTATTTGATATATAAAAAGGCTTTAGTATTACAAAATTACTTCAAAAGAGAAAGAGAAATGTTTGAAAAAATAATAATTGGACAAAAAAGAACATATAACATAATAAAAGGTCAGAAACTCAAAGGTGAAGTTAAAGAAAATCTCTTTGAGAAAATTGAAGAAAGAATACTTTTTAACAAGGTAAGAGAAATCGAACCTAATTTTTTATCCAACATAGAAAAGGAAAACTTTGAGGAAGCTTTAAAAGAACTTTTAAAACTAAGGGAACCTATAGATAGATTTTTTGATAATGTGTTTGTGATGACAGAAAACACAGAATTAAGAGAAAATAGGTTAAATTTACTTAAAAGAGTTTGGGAATTGTTTAGAAAATATGGAGACCTATCTAAAATTGTGGTTTAAGGGGTTTGAATCCCCATAAATTTTTAGGAGGATCTATGAAAATTTTGGTTTTAGCTAAGAGAGTTCCAGATACTGGTGTACCTATAAAAATTAAACCAGACGGTAGCGGTGTAGATCTTTCCTCAATCCCATTTGTTATGAATCCTTATGACGAATACGCTCTTGAAGCCGCTTTGAGAGTGAAAGAAAAAAAAGAAAATGTAGAGGTCATTTTACTTTCCCTTGGAAACGAGGAGTATAAAGAAACATTAAGACATGGACTTGCTATGGGAGCTGATAGGGCGAAACTTATTAAATATGAAAAACCAAATGAGCTTGATATCTTTCAAATTTCAAACCTTATAATTGAGGAAATAAAAAAGGAAAATCCAGATGCCATATTTTGTGGTAAGAAGGCTGTTGATGATGAAAGAAATTATCTCCATATATATATAGCCACAAAAATCCAAAAACCTTTTATTTACGGTGCAGTGAATTTTGAAGTGAATAATTCAAGTTTTAAAGTAACAAAAGAAACCGAAAAAGGTCTTTTTATATTTGAGGTTCCATTTAATTCTTTTATTATATTTGATAAGTGTCAATTTGAACCGCGATATCCATCCTTAAGAGGAATAATGATGGCAAAATCTAAAAAAATAGATGAAATAATAGTATCAAACTTAACAGATAAAAAAATTGAAACACTAAGATTTGAGTCCCCCCCACCTAGAAAAACAGGAAAAATTATAAATTTACCCTTTCCTGATAACGTAAAAGAACTTATAAGATTATTAAAAGAGGAATCAAAAGTCTTATAAAAGGAGGATAAAAATGATAGGAATCTTTCTTGAAATAAAAGATGGTAAAGTTAAAAAACATTCATTAGAACTGATTACCTTCGCTTTAAAAAATTATAATTCAGAAATATTTACTTTTGCCTTAGGAGAGGATGTAGAAAAAGAAGAAGTTTTCAAACACGGTGCTGATTATTTTTATCTTGTTTCGCCTACAGAAAAAGTTGAATCAGAAGAGGGAATAATAAATTCTCTTTTTGAATTTTTAAAAGAAAAAGATTTAAAAGTTTTAATTTTTCCAGCTTCAAACACAGGTAGAATAATTGCAGCTGGAGTTTCAGCATTACTAAACTTACCCTTAATTCAAGATATCATAGAAGTAAAAGAAGAAAATGGTGAAAAAATTTTCAAAAGACCAATTCTTGCTGGGAAAGCCTATGTTTGGGAAAAAATTAACTCAGAAAAATACTCAATTTCCTTAAGATCAAACATAGTAAATCCTGTAGAAAATCCCAAAAATGGAAAATTTGAAAAAATAGTTGTAAAGGGAAAGGATAGTTTAAAAGTATTGGAAATAAAAGAGAAGGAGGAAGAAGAAATAGATGTTTCAGAAGCAGAAATAATTGTATCAGGAGGGAGAGGAGTTGGCGGACCTGAGGGTTTTGAGCCACTAAGAGAACTTGCAAAGCTTATTAAAGCTGCGGTTGGAGCATCAAGAGCTGCAGTTGATGCAGGTTGGATAGATCATTCCCATCAGGTAGGTCAGACTGGTAAAACTGTTTCACCGAATTTATATATTGCCTGCGGGATTTCAGGGGCTTTACAGCATCTTGCCGGGATGAGGACTAGCAAAGTTATTGTTGCAATTAATAAAGATCCAAACGCTCCAATTTTTCAAATAGCGGACTATGGAATTGTAGGAGATCTATTTCAAATTGTTCCTGCATTAACAGAAGAAATTAAAAAACTAAGAACGTGATTGTTAAATTAATTTTTTCTTTTACTTTTATTATCCAAGATACATGGGCAGAAGGTAGAGACACAATAATAGTAAAAAAAGATACTTTAAAAACCTTTCTAAAAGCTTTTCAAGTTGATCCCTTTTTAAAAGCTGACTCATTACTAATTTCAAGAGATTCACTTTTTTTAATCCCAAGTTCACAAGTGTTCGATATTGCTGGATATGAAGTAAAAGGCATAACAACAAAATCTCCTGATACTTTATTTGTGGGTGTTTTCCATCCGAACATAACTGTTCAAAATTTTAAAGTCTTTTATACTCTTGACTCTTTAAGTTTCACTTCTGGTAGAGTACTTTACGATGATAAATCCTTTAATATTGTAAAGAGAATTTATTTTACCCACGATTACGGAAACAATCTATGGATTGGTTCTATCTCCGGATTGGGTTGGATATTTTATTCTAACGAATTGGAATATCTTCCACCGCAAAATTTCCGATGGGTTCCCAATTCACCTTATGCTTCAGGACATAATTTCTCTGATTTTTTAATATTTTCACCTCTTAAGATGTACTGTTCAACAAACAGGGGAAGAATTTTTAGATATTTAAAATCACAAAATATATGGCAAAGTATATACCAGTTCCCTTCACCTCCTGGATCTGAGCCTGATGCTCAATGCCTTTTTAAAACTGATAACGGTTTAGGTATAGCAGTCGCCTTAGCAGATGGCAGTGGGACAAAAATCTATGAAACTTTAGATGATGTAAACTTTTATCAAATATCTCCTCTTTTACCTTCAAAACATATAGTGGGTGGAGTTTTGTCACACCCTGACAAAAATCTTATAGTAGCAGGAAACTTACCAACAGCATGTTATTTGATTAAAAACAACAATTCCTATGTAACATTTCAAAGTTCTGAGTTTGAAATTTTTGATATTTTTAAATCAAACAATGGAATTTTATATTTACTTGCCTATAGTGAAAATGTGCATCCCAAAAGAAGAATTTACTCTTCACTTGATGGAATTGAGTGGAACCTAATTGAATCACTCGATAGATACTCAAACCTTGGTACTCTAATACCCTCAAAAGGTATAGGTTATAAAAAAAATGAAATACTGATTGGAACATCGTATAAACCGAGACTATTTAAGTCAAAATTCCAAGGCTATGGTTATGTGATTTCAAATTATATTAAACTGAAGGGACAAAGAGGACCAATTAAAATTAAAGCTTATAAGATTAAAGGTGCTCCTCTTGGCAATTTTAGATTAAAACTGAGAAGTTTCAATAACATAAATGATACAATTCCTTTTACTCACATCCCTCCTTTAACATCTGACTCATCATCTCTTGAAAACTACAGTTTTATAAAAGTTTTAGATACACTGTTTCAGTATAAATTAGAACTTTTTACATCAAATCCTGAATTTTCACCGTTTATTGACTATATTAAAATTTATTATGAAGAAGATACAACTGGCCCCGTAGCAAGATTAGCAGAAGCTAAAGATGGTTTATTTCAACAGGATGGAAAGGATCCTGACGATCATGTAATTTTTATATTTAATGAACCAACATCAAAACTATTTATCAATAAAAATAATGTGGATAGCTTACTAAAATTATCAAATAACCATTCATGGCTTAATATTTTCGGTGATTTTGGAGGATCTCAATGGTCAACAAACGGTGAAACTCTCAGAGTATTCCTTGCATTCTCTGGAAATAATTATCCCTCAGTAGAACCAGGTGATACTGTTAATGTAAAGATGAACGATCCCTTTGGTTTCTGGAGAATATCACAGGTAATCATAACAGGAAGTTTTGATGATATTCTTGGTCCAAAATTAATAAAGGCTATAGCTAAGGATGGAAACTTCTTTGATAATGGCATAAGTAATGGAGACTCACTTTTCCTTATATTTAATGAACACACAAATAAACCCTATATTCATCCCTCAAATGTAGATTCTTTTTTCTACTTTAAAAGGGGTGGATATTTCGGAGAAAACTTTTATACTATTTGGGTTACCCCAGAAACACTTATCTTTATTTTCACAGGATCAGACTCTAAAATTTATAGCTTTGATACTATACAGGTTAAAGGTTATAGGATTTATGATATAAAGGGTAATCCTTGTTTTGGCTTTTCACCCATTGAAGGAAGTTTTGATTTGGAATCTCCTAGATGTGATAGTATTTTAGCCTTTGATAACACTTATCCAGATACTTCTATTGATACTGATGACTTCATAGCATTTTATTTTTCAGAGAATATTTTTACAAAAAATGAAATTAATAAAATAAATATAAACAACGTTTTTAAACTATCAAATAATCACAGCTGGCTTTCAGGAAGCGGGGAGATTGGAAATATTCTTATCTATGAAAGTTATATCTTTGTTTTCCTTTCAACTGAAGGTGGAAAACCAACTGTAAGACCCGGAGATACTGTTAAATTTTTAAATAATTTTATTTTTGATTACTATAATAATGCTCTATCAGGGTACGAGGTAATCAGTGGCTCTTTTACTAAATCACATGAAAGAATTTTTAAAGAATACAAGGATATAAAGGCTTTAATTAATAACAACAAAATTGTTTTGTTTCCTTCTAATAAAATTAAAAATTTAGAAATTTATGATAATACAGGAAGAAAAATTAATTTTTCACATCTAAGAAAAAATGACAGAGTAATTGTAAATATAGAAAAAAAAGGAGTTTACTTTTTAATTATAGAAGATAGTGAAAATAAAACAAAAAAGATAAAATTCATAAAAATTAAGTAAATAGAAGATGCGTGTGATCTTAACAGGGGGAGCCGGTTTTATTGGATCCCATATTTCTGATTTATACATAAAGATGGGATTTAAAGTCCTCATCATAGATAACTTATTGACAGGTAAAGAAGAGAATATACCTAAAGAAGCAGAATTTGAAAAATTTTCAATAACAGAGGAAGATAAAGTAAAAAGATTGTTTAAAAAGTTTAAACCAGATATAGTAAACCACCATGCTGCTCAGTCCTCTGTAATTGAATCAGTTAAAAATCCGATCTTTGATATGGAAATCAATATAAAGGGGACAATTTCTTTACTTGAAACCTCTACTCAATTCAATTTAAAGGGATTTATATATGCCAGTTCTGGGGGTACAGTTTACGGTGAACCTAAAAAAATCCCTGTAAAAGAGAATTATGAGTCTTTCCCTATAAGTCCCTATGGAATCTCTAAAAAAACTTGTGAAATGTATGGTTTATATTATTCAAAAAAATTGCCTTTTACTTCTTTGAGATACGGAAATGTTTTTGGACCAAGACAAGATCCACACAGTGAAAGCGGGGTTATCTCAATATTTTGTGAAAGAATGCTCAAAAATGAAGAAGTCTACATATACGGTGACGGAAAGCAAACAAGAGACTTTATATACATAGAAGATATAGCAAAAGCAAACATTCTTGCAACAGAATATATATTGAAAGGTAAATCAGGAATATTTAACATAGGAACAGGTAAAGAAACTAGTATAAATGAAATTTTTGAAAAATTAAAGAAGATAACAGGTTATAAAAAAAGACCAATTTACTTATCAAAAAGGGAGGGTGAGATTACAAGGATTGCTCTTGATATTAAAAAAGCTCAAAGAGAGTTAAATTTTAAACCTGAATGGGATCTTGAAGAGGGCTTAAAAGAAACTGTAAAATTTTTTTATGAAAGAAGAAAAATTTAAAATTCCCTTTGACATAGAAATTGAAAGAACTATTTTGGGATCAATGTTTGTTTTAGAAAATGCTGCCACTAAAGCTTTCGAACAACTCAAAGAGGAGATGTTTTATGAACCCTCTCATAGAGATATTTACAGAGCAATGATTAAAACAATGGATAAACGAAAAAAGTTAGATCCCATAAATGTAGCGGAAGTACTTGAAAAAGAGAATATCTTAAACAAAATAGGGGGGATTGAATATCTTGTGGAGTTAGAAGAGTATGCTATAAATCCATCCTATATTGATGATTATATTAAATCACTTACGGAAAAGTACATTTTAAGAAAAACAATAGAACTTTGTTATGATACGATAAGAAAATGTGAAAGTGGTGAGGAAGAAGCTGAGGAAATACTCTATGATTTAGATAAAAAAATTTTTGAAATAGCTCAAATAAAAATAAGAGAAGGTCTTTTACCAATAGGTGAAGTACTTAAACTTTACATAAGTGAAATAAAAGGTAAAGAAGGAGAAGGTGTTCACGGCATATTTACAGGCTACACAAAATTCGATGAGCTTACCGGAGGATTTCATCCAGGTGAATTTGTAGTTGTGGCTTCAAGACCCTCAGTAGGTAAAACAAGCTTTATTCTCAATTTGATATATAGATTAGCAAAATTTTATAACATCCCATCTGCTCTATTTAGTATAGAAATGTCAAAAATTCATATAGCAATGCGTTTTTTAATTCTGGAATCTGAAATTGATAGCATCAAATTTAGAAATTTAAGTTCTCTAAGTGAAAGTGAGACTAGAAGACTTCTTGAAGCGGCAAACAGAATAGAAAATTTACCAATTTTCATTGACGATACTCCATCGATATCAATACAGGAGCTTAGAGCCAAAGCAAGGAGGGCAGTTCTTGAGCACAAAGTAAAAATTATATTTATTGATTATATACAACTTATTCAGGGTCCTTCATCTGAATCAAAACAAAGATTTGAAAACAGACCGAGGGAGCTTGCTTACATTACAGATTCTCTTAAGAAATTAGCAAGGGAATTAAACGTCCCAGTTGTAGCACTCTCCCAGTTATCAAGAAAAGCTGAGGAAAGAAAAGAAGAAGATGCAGCCCCTAAACTATCAGATTTAAGAGAATCAGGAGCACTTGAACAAGATGCTGATATTGTTCTCTTTCTCTATAAAAAACAAGATGAATACGAAATTTTTGAACCAACCGAACCGTATGCTGAAAATTTTATAAGATTTTACGTTGCAAAGAATAGAAATGGTCCTCAGGGAAAGTTTGCCCTCATATTCCGAAAAGAATTCATGAAATTTGAAAATCCAAGTAGAGAATATTATCCTGTGGAGGAAAGTGGTATTCCCTTTTAAAGGCTTTTTTTTATCTTTTTTAGAATTATTAAGTGAAATTTCATATACCACAATAAACTTTTTTACTTCTTTAAGGTTTGTTAAAAAGTATTTTAGAGAAATTGTCTATGAAATTTACGAGATAGGATACAATTCACTTTTACTTGTGATTTTTACCTCCTGCTTTGTAGGTATGGTTGCAACAATCCAAACTGCTTACCAGGTGAGAGATTATGTACCTGTTATTTATATAGGCTCAGGAGTTGCAAAAGCAGTAATGATTGAGCTTGGACCTGTAATAACTGGACTTGTAGTCGCTGGAAGAATAAGTTCTGGTATTGCTGCTGAACTTGGAACTATGGTTGTTACAGAGCAAATTGATGCACTTAATGTTATGGGAATTAACCCATACAGATTTCTTATAATGCCGAGAATGCTAGCTGGTGTTATCGTTTTACCACTTCTTACCACTGTTTCTGTAGCAGTTGCAATATTTTCAGGAATGTTTATAGCAAATTTTTCTGGAGTAGCAAATTATTTTGAATTTTCAACAGGTGCTAAAATGTTTTTTCTACCAAAAGATCTCTTTGGCGGACTTTTAAAATCAACATTCTTTGGTTATGCCCTTACCCTCTCTGGAGCAATTTCAGGACTTTCATCTGAAAGAGGAGCTGAAGGAGTTGGTAAGGCTACAACTAAGGCAGTCGTACTATCTTCTATAATGATTCTTGTTCTTGACTATATCCTTGGCGTTTTAATTTTTGGATGATAAAAGTAGTAAAGGTCTACAAAAAATTTTCTGACTGGGTTCTTGAAGACATAAACTTTGAGGTCTCTGATAATGAGTTTGTTATAATATTAGGCAAAAGTGGAGTAGGCAAATCTGTTCTATTCAAAATAATGGTCGGACTTTTAAAACCTGAAAGGGGCTCTGTATTTTATAATGGTTTAGAAATTACCAACTTGAACGAAAAAGCTCTCATTGAATTAAGAAAGAAAATAGGATTTGTTTTTCAAGGCAGTGCACTCTTTGATTCGATGACACTGTTTGAAAATGTAGCATTACCCTTAAGGGAGCACTTTAGGTTAACTAAAAAAGAAATTGAATATAAAGTTTTAAGAGCACTTGAATCAGTTGATTTAAGAGGTTTTGAAAACCTTTACCCTTCCGAACTTTCAGGTGGTATGAAAAAAAGAGGAGCTATTGCAAGGGCAATAGTTCATGATCCCGATTACATCTTTTACGATGAACCTACAACTGGGCTAGATCCAGAAACAGCTGATAGAATAACGAAGTTAATAAAAAAATTATGGGAACAAAGGAAAATAACTTCTTTAGCAGTAACCCACGACTTTATTTTTTCAAGAGCTGTTGCTACTAAAATTATCTGGCTTTATAACAAAAAAGTAAGATTCATTGGCACTATAGAGGAATTTCAAAAACTTGAAGACAAAGAGGCTAAAGCCTACTTTATTGATTGAAACTTTAAATTATAATAAAATATATAAAGGTTCTATCCCAAATATATTATAATACTTCAATGAAAAATTTAAATGTTACGTCAAAAAATTTTGAATTGACTGATGATATGAGAAGGTATATTGAAAAAAGGCTATCAAAAATTGATAGATTTTCAAATCACATAATTAAATCAAACTTAATTTTTGAAGAACAAAGAGGAAGATTTCAAGGCGAAATAATTGTTGAAGTAACAAAAAAAGGTATTTTGAAAGCAAAAGCTCAAAATTCAGACTTTTTTTCAGTTGTTGATGACCTCAAAGATAAGATTACTTCTCAACTTAAAAAATACGAACAGAAATTAAAAGGGATGTGAAAGAACTTGAAAATTTAAAAATATATTTTAACGAAATCAAATTAAATGATTTTATAGATATTTTAAAAAAAAGATTCACATTAATAAACCATATACCAGAACTTAAACTTAACACAGTAATTCAGAATGCTGACCTAAACAGACCAGCTCTTCTTTTTAAAGGATTTGAAAAGATATTTCTATATGATAGAATCCAAATTATCGGAGAAACTGAAATTCTTTTGCTTGAATCTTTAAATAAAAGAGAAAGAATAAATGCTATAGAAAAATTTTTTTCGTACCCTATACCAGCAATTTTTGTAACAAAAGGTTTTAAACCTCCTTCTGACCTCTTACAAAAAGCAAAAGAAAATAAAGTACCGCTCTTTACTGTGCCTGAACCAACAACTTACTTTATGAGAGAAATTTTTTTTATTCTATCGCTCCTTTTGTCTCCCTACACAGTGCTGCACGGAAATATAGTAAGTGTATACAATTTAGGAATACTATTTTTAGGTAGAAGCGGAATAGGAAAATCAGAATGTTCACTTGAACTTGTAGAAAGAGGCCATAAACTTGTAGGAGATGACCTTATTAAGATAATAAGACACCCTGAAAATTTTCTAATTGGAGAAGCTTTCAAAGAAGATGTTAGAACTTTTTTAGAAATTAGAGGTATAGGAATTCTTGATATTCTTTCTCTTTTTGGACCAAGCTCATGCCTTGATAGAACTAAAGTTGACATCGTAATAAAACTAATAGACTGGAGTGAAACCCTAAATGTTGAAAGGATAGGTTTAAAAGAAAAAAAGGTAAATATTCTTGGTATAAAAGTACCCTATGTAGAACTTCCCTTAAATCCTGGTAAGCACATTTCAGTCCTTGTAGAAGCAGTAGCCCTTAATCACTTGACAAAAGAGAAAGGATACATCTCAGCTGAAAAATTCCTTCACAAACTGAGGAGATAATATTTTTCTGAAAGATCTTATATTTCCTTTAATTTTTTTATACTTTCCTGATAAAGAATTATTCATTAAGGGAGAATATTTAAAAATAGTTGAAAACTACAAAGACTCCCCCCTATTTGAAGAAGCCTTTATAAGATACCTTGAAGAAATTTCTGATCCCGACTCTTTCTTCCGTATTTTAGAAAAAAAACATAAAAAATTCTCAATTAAAAGAGAAATAAGAATTTTATATCTAAAATCAAAATTTTACAAAAAAATAGGAGATATTAAAAAAAGTGACAAAATTGAGAAAAAAATAATAAAACTTTATAGTAAAAGTCCTGAAGCACTTGAGATAGCCCAAAAAAGAGAAAAACCAATAAGCCATGTGATAAAAGTTCTATATAGCCATGAAAAATGGGAAGAGATAATTAAAAAAACTGAAAATAAAAAAATTAGAAATCCTGAACTGATGTATCTAATAGGATACGCCTACTATAAGCTTAAAAACTATAAAAAAGCTTTAAAATTTTTTAAAAATTCCCTTTTAAATGGATATAAAAAAGAGGATCTTGTTAACTTTTATAAAGGAATAAGTTTTTTAAATAACGGTGATACTTTAAAGGCAATTAACTCTTTTTTAAGAAACACAAATCTAAACTCTCAATTTTTAGAGCCCTCTCTTAGAGAACTAAGATTAATTTATCTTAAAAGTAATACCTTTAAAGAAAAAATTGAAAAAATCTTTAATAAGCTTAAATTTGTTAATGATGAGATCATTTATTTTTACTATGACAAAAAAGATTATAATAAAGTTATAAAACTTTTAAAAAGTATAGAAAAAAAAGATTTAAAAACAAAATATCTTGAGTATATTCTAAAAAAAGAGGAAGAAATTCTTGAAGAAATCAGAAAGGAGCACCCCCTTTCCTTCTTCTATCTTAAACATAAATTGCTTTGCACAACTTATGACAGTAGCGTTAAAACTATCTTTAAAGACACTATTCCAAAACCAATATATGATACTTTAAAACTTTTTCTTGAGTTAAACTTAATTGAAGATATTAATGAAAGAATAAAAAGTATTGAAAATAGGGATGAGATTCTATACTTATCAAAGTTTTTTTTTGAGAAAAAAAATTTTTATTTTTCCATTTACCTTGCAAGAAAATACTACTTTTTTCTAAGAGAAAGGAGGGATACATGTTTTGATAGAGATTTTTTAAAAATTCTATTTCCAACTCCTTATAAAGATCTAATACTAAAATTATCTGAAAAATACAGTTTAGAACCTGCACTTGTATACGCTTTGATACGGAGAGAGTCACTTTTCGACTCACTTGCCGTTTCCCCAAGAGGTGCAAAAGGTATAATGCAAATAATGGAAGAAACTGCAAAAAAAGTAAAAGAAGGAAATTTTAATTTATTTAAATTAGAGGAAAATATAGAAATTGGCTTGAAAATACTAAGTTCTCTAATTGATTCCCTTGGACTTTATTTTGGCATCTGTGCCTATAATGCTGGAAATAAAGTAGTAAAAAGTTGGATTGAATTTTTGCCTAAAGACGAAATTTCCGTTTTTTATAACATACCATATAAAGAAACAAGAAATTACCTTTTTAATGTTCTATCTGACTACATGGTTTACAAATCACTTTACCCTGATTTAAAATAAAAATATGAGAAAAATTTTAATACTTTTAATATTAATTTATTTTTTTACTTTTTGTAAAAGAAAAGATGAGGAACCTCCAAGAGTATGGATAATATCACCTGTTGAAAATGAGTCTTTCTTTCCAGATACGATAGAAATAAAAGTAAAAGCAGAGGATAACGAAGGTATAGACTATATTGAAGTTTTTGTTGATGGAACCTCTGTTGGAAAAAAAGAAAGTAGTTATGGAGTTTTCCTGTGGGATGGTAGCACAAGTAAGGATTCATCTATTCATGTTGTGTATGCTAAGGCTCTTGATTTTGCAGGGAATGTAGGAAGATCAAGAGATGTTAAATTTATAATTTATTCGGCAAACCATCCTCCAAAAATCAAACTCATTAAACCTGACTCAGGAGCACTACTTAATAGTTATAAAGTAAACCTTATATATAGTGGAAAGGACAAAGACATTTTTGATACTTTACTTTACAATGTTCATATTGATACATTCCCATATCCTATCTACAAAGAACCAATTGTAAGAAATTATAGAGATACAATTTTTACAATTGAGAATTTAAATCCAAATAAAAGATATTACTGGCAAGTGGTAGTTTCCGATATTCTTGGACTTAAAGATACATCATCTGTTTACTTTTTTTTAACACCTCCCTTAAATCGTAAACCTTTACCACCCACAGATCCTTTACCTCCTGATGGAAGTATTGATGTTGATTATACACCAAGATTAAGCTATTACTCATTTGACCCTGATGGTGATTCAATATATTTCAGAATAAAATTTGATACAAGTAGATTTTTTATAAATCCTCTATTGAATATTTTAACGAGAGATACCTTTTATAGAATAACTGATTCACTTACACCAGGTCTAAAGTATTTTTGGCAAGTGGCAGTTTATGATACAAAAGGAGATTCGGCAGTTGGAAACATTTGGAAATTTACAGTCAAGAAAAATAGATTAGCTTTAGTAAATTCAATAGAAGGTTTTTGGTATAAAGATATAGAGGGATTTTATGATACAATCTTTGCTCTTAAAGCTCCAAATAGGCTTGAAATTTACCTTGAAAATTTAGGTAATCTTAATTTTCTTAAAAGTTTTGACTTACCTAATTTTTCATATAGAGTTTATTACAAAAAACCTTACATTTTTGTTCTATATGGAAATGTTGGACCGAGAAAATTAGGTTTATACAAGAAAGAAAATCTTAATATATTCTTTCTTGATGAATTTTCCTTAAGTTCAGGTTCAATAAAAGAAGTTTTGTTTTACGAAAGTTACATATATGTTATAACACTTTACGGTTTTAAAATCTTAAAGATAATCTCTGATACCTTCGCAGTAATAAACAGCAAAACTACAAGCTTTCAAGTTTCAGATGGAGATATAGGATGCAATAATTTATATTTAATAGGTGATTATTATCTTGAGGCTTTTTCTTTAAATTCACCAGAAAATCCTTACTCACTTTTCAAAAAAAATACTTCCTTTCCAGGTTTAACAAACATAAAAATACATGGTAGATACATTTTAATTAACACTAATTATTATTTACTTTTATACTATATCAGTGATCCAAATTTAGAGCCCCTTCTTAATCACTTCCTATCACACACAGAAAATATTAAAATTATAAAAAATTTTAAAAAAATATTTGGGCTTTTTAACTTTAACTCAACTAACTTAGTTTACACGAATACAGAAGGAATCCATATTTACACAGAAATATTTTACCTTTCAGGAATAGAATCTGGTTTTATAAGGTTACCTTATTTATTTATTGCATCTCAAAATGGTCTACATGTACTTTTATGTCAGAAATAATTATTGAGAGTTCATCCAAGTTTCCATCAATCGGAATCAAGGATAAAAAATTTTTTAAAATTTACTATTCAGGAAAAGAGGGAAATCATTCAACCTTTTTCTTTGAGATTTTAAATGAGATAAATCTTGATAAAGTTGAACTGATGCTTATAACAATAGGGCCTGGTAGATTCACTTCTTTAAGAGTTGGACTTTCCTTTGCTCTCGGTTTGGCTATACCTAGAAAAATAAAAATAGTTCCTCTTGTTACTTTTGATATTATAGAACATAAAATTTCTAATAATTATTCGGATTATGGTATTTTTTTAAAAAAGGGAGGTGAGGGTTTTCTTTTTAGGAAAAAGGGTGAAGATAAGATTTATGTTGTAAAAGAACTTACTCCGTCTATTCCCCTTTTTACATTTGAGCCCGCACAAATAAATTTAGATTATACTTTAGTAATTTTAGATCCCATCATTATTTATGAATTTTATGAGAAAAAAAGAGACAAGGTAATAGAAACTGTGGAGTATGAGAAAATAAAACCTCTTTATTCATTCTTACCTTATGAAAAATCCCTTGTTGAGAAAGGTAAAATTAAGGGATATAGCTGAGATAATAAAAATTGAAAAAGAAGTTTTTCCCGATCCATGGTCCTTTTACTCCTTTATTTACGAATTAAAGAATCCCTCAAACTACTTTACAGTTCTTGAACTCGATGGAAAGATAATAGGTTACTTAATAGCAGGTGAATATGAAAAAAGTTATTACTTAAAAAATATTGCTGTAAAAAGAGAGTTTCAGGGTTTAGGTTATGGAAAGATACTTTTAAAAGACCTGATAAATAAAGCAAGAAGAGAACTTAAAAGATATATCTTTTTAGAAGTAAGAATTTCAAATGAAAGGGCTATAAAATTTTATGAGAGATTCGGTTTTAAAAAAATAAGATTAATAAGAGGTTATTATGGTTATAAGGAGGATGCCTATGAGTATTTACTTGAGCTTAATAAAGATGAAGAAAATTAATGGAGAAAATGCTGTTATCAGAAAATTAATAAAATCTGAGGTAAAAATCTTAACCTTTCCCTCTAAATAGGAACCCAAAAAGGAATCCAAGATATTACCTAAAAAACCTGAAATAAAAATTGGCAAGATAAAAGAACTTTTAACTGAAAAAAAGGAAAAAATGAGGGCACCCAATGCTCCCATGACTGTTCCTATTAATGAAACAGCTCCTTCTGTTCCAGGTTTAACCTTTTTTAAACCCTTTAAACTGTAAGCATTTTTTGAAAAAGATAGCCCTGTTTCACTTGACCAAGTATCAGACAAAACTGCCGCAAGGGAAGAAAGAAAAAGATGATAATCAAAAAATGACAAAATTGCGGGAATTAAACCATTTGCCAAAACTTCTTTATAATTTCTGGGTGGATGTTTTACCCTCCTAAAGGAGCCCCAAAATACAGAAGAAAAAACAAAAAAAATAAGAGCAAAAACACCTTTTAAACCTAAGTTAAAAAAAACAACGGAGCCAACAAAAGTTATCGGAAAAAAAGAATTATCTTCAAAAATTTTAAAATAAATTAAAATTAATGCTATAAAGGAAGTGGAAATGATACAAAAGTAAAGATATACAAAATCAAAAAGACCCATTATACAATTACGTCCAACCTTCCAACTTTTAATAACTTGCTATAAAAACCATCCTTCTCTAATAATTCCTCATGAGTTCCCATTTCAACAATTTTTCCTTTAAAAATAACTATTATTTTGTCACATCTTCTTACTGTTGAAAGTCTGTGGGCTATTATTATTGAGGTTCTATCTTTTAAAAGCTCCTCAATTGCCTTGTAAATGAGATGTTCAGTATACGGGTCAATATGACTCGTTGCCTCATCTAATATTACGATTCTTTTATCATAAGCAAAAATCCTAGCTATTGCAACAAGCTGTTTTTCACCAACAGAAAGAGAATCTGATGTTATCTTTGTCATTAAACCATCTTGTAATTTCTCAATTAAAAAGGATAAATAACTTTTTTCAATTGCTTCCTTGATCTTTGTATCTTGGATGTTATTATAAAGTTTTATATTATTCAAAAGAGTATCTTCAAAAATGAAGTTTTCTTGTAAAACGACTCCTATCTGTTTTCTTAAAGTTTTAAAATCAAAACATTTTATATCAATTCCATCGATTAAAATTTTACCCTTTTGAAAGGGATAAAAACCTAAAATCAAATTAATAATTGAACTTTTTCCAGAACCAGTTGGACCAACAAGTGCAACTTTTTCTCCACTTTTAATTTCAAAAGAGACCCCCTTTAAAACCCAATCCCCTCCTTCTTCATATGAAAAATATACATTATCAAACACAATATTTCCTTCTATTTTTCTTACAATTCCAACACTTTTTGTCTCTGGCATCTCTCTAAAAACTCCGTCAATCCTTTCAAGTGCTGCTAAGGCTGATTGAAAAATATTATATTTCTCTGCAAGATCCATTATTGGTCTATAAAACATCCTAACATAAGAAATAAATGCTACAAGAGAACCTATTGTGAAACTTCCCTTTACTATCATAGGACCTGATATAAGAATTATCAGAGCGATAGATAAAAACTCATGGAAATCAACAAGTGGTCTAAAAATTGCAAAACTCTTTACCTGCTCTATGTTAGCCTCTAAAAGATTTTTATTAATCCTTTGAAACTTATCTTTAAAAAAATCCTCTTTTTTAAAAACATTTATAACCTTTATTCCAGAAAAACTTTCCTGAACAAAAGCATTAACTTCAGCAATATATTTTCTTATATCACTATAAGCCTTTCTAACAACTTTTCTAAACTTACTTGATATCACAAAAAGAGAAGGGACTAAAATTAAAATAAAAAAGGTTAAAAACATGTTCATTTTTAACATAATAAAAAGGATACCTATGAGAAGAAAAATATCCTTTAGAAGATAAACAAGAACAGAAGAAAAAAACTCATTTAATGATTGAACGTCATTTGTTAACCTTGTTACAATTCTCCCTATAGGATTTTTGTCAAAATAAGATAGTTTAAGAGAAAGTATCTTATCAAGCAATTCATTTCTTATATCCATCATTACTTTGTTTCCTAAATAGTTAACAAGCACTATAAAGAAATAAGTACTAATAGAAGATAAAGATATTAAAAGTAAGTAAAAAGTTGAATACTTATAAAGTTCCTTTATTTCTCTCTTATTTAAAAATGGTATAATACCCTTATCTATGGTCTCTTTCAATATTATTGGAGATAACATATCACAAATTGTTGTAATAGAAAGAATCAAAAAAGTTATTATGAGAACAAAAAAATAAGGTCTTATAAATCTTACTATGTAGTAAAGAAGTCTTATATCTTCCATTACATTTTTATTTCTTCCTTCATTAAAGCTGTCTGTAACTCGTAAAGAGCACTGAAAAATCCACCTAAATTTATAAGCTCAAGAGGTGTTCCTCTTTCAACAATCTCCCCCTTTTCAAAAACAAAAACTTCATCACATTTCATTAAAACTTTTATCCTTGTTGAAACAACAATCAAAGTTATATCTCTGAATTCTTTTAAAATATTTTCAAAAACTTTATTTTCAGTTTCAAAATCAAGAGAAGAGAGAGCGTCATCAATAAGTAAAATCTTAGGCTTTTTAAAAAAAATCCTTGACAGACTTAACCTCTGTCTTTGACCTCCAGAGAGTGTTACACCCCTTTCCCCTATAAAAGTGAAAATTCCGTTTCTGAGACTTTCTAAATCTTTCTCTAAACATGAAAATTCTAAAGCCTTAACAATCTTATCGTCAGTTAGATTATATTCAGAACCTAAAAGTGTATTTTCTTTTATTGTTGCTGAAAAAATGAAAGGTTCCTGCTCAAGTAGAATAACATTTTCTCTTAAATCATTTATTCTATAATTTTTTATATCTATATCATCAATAAATATTGTTCCATCTGGTGGATCATAGATTCTCGAAAGAAGGTATAAAAGAGTCGATTTACCTCCTCCAGGTTTACCTGTTATACCAATAAATTTTTTGGGTTTAATTGTAAGATTTATATTTCTCAGAATAATCCTTCCATTTAATTGATAATTTAAATCCTTGATTTCAATTTTACCTTTTAAATTTTTATCAATTCTAATGTAGCCATCTTTCATTTCATTTTTTTCTGAGAGCAGAACCTCAATCCTATTCATTGAAGCTGAAGCCCTCTGAAAAATATTCAAAGTCCAGCCTAAAGCCATCACAGGCCAAACAAGGAGATCAAGATAGGATATAAAGGCTACAAAATCGCCCAGACTAAGATCTTTTATTATTACTCTCTTTCCTCCAAGAGTTAAAAGAAAAAAAACTGAAAGGCCTGATATAAAAATTATAAGGGCTTCAAAAATCCCATAAACAAAAGCTAAATTTAAATTCTCTTTCAAATATTTTTCATTTTCTTCAGAAAACTCATTAAGTTTACTTTTTTCTAAAACAAAAGATTTAACTACCTTTATAGAACTAACAATTTCTTTAGATTTTTCTGTTAAACTTGAAAATTTTTCTTGAACTCTCTTAAAAGAGTTGTGAATTTTTGGACCAATAAAGATCATAAGTAATGAAAGTAAAGGGAAAGGAATAAGAATAAAAAGAGTTAATTTAGGTGAAATTGAAAACATTATAATAAAAGAAAAGGTGACCATAATCAAAAAATCAAAAAAGGCAACTATGCCTATACCAGAAGCCATCTTTATAGCCTCAAGATCATTAGTTATATGAGCCATGAGATTTCCTACACCCCTTTTATTAAAGAAGGAAAAGTGGAGTGTTATAAGATGGTCATATAGTTTTTTCCTTAAAAAAGCTTCTATCTCTCTTGCTGCTCCCAATATATAGTATCGCCAAAAAAACCTAAATATAAGGATGAATGTTGACAAAATAAAAATAAAAGTTGAGTATTTTAAAAATGAAAAAAACTCTTTTTCTTTTTCAATTGCCAGAATTACTTCTCTTATTACAAGTGGCAACACAAGCTGTGCTCCATCTACAATAAAAAGAGCAATTAATCCAATGAAAAAACTCTTTTTCCATCTAAAAAAGAGATTAATTAAAGATTTCACCTTTTCTCTATTATTATTTCTACCCTCCTGTTCTGAGCTCTACCCTCCTCTGTGTTGTTAGGGGCTATTGGTCTTTTATCCCCAAATCCTTCATATTCAAACTCTAAATTTGTGAGATTTTCAACCATGATAAAGTAATCACAAACAGCCTTAGCTCTTGCTTCTGAGAGCTCTAAATTATCTTTAAACTTTGCTTTTAAAAGAGGACCAATAGGTATATTATCTGTATGACCCTCAACCCTTACTTTGTACTTGGGATAGGTCTTCAAAAAATTTGCTATTCTTTTAAGAGTTAAAATACTTTCAACAGTTAAACCTGTTCCACCTATTTCAAAATGAACGGCCTTCTCAGTTGCAGTTATTTTGATGAACTCTTTTTCTTCTTGAATCTTTAAACCCTCTATTTTCTTTAAAGCTTCTAATGCCTCTTCCCTAAATCTTTTTACCTCCTCTTTTTCCCTTTCTAAAAAATTTTTCAAAGAATCTATTTCTCTCTTTTTTCTCTCAATTTCTTGATTAAGTTTAGATGTTTCTTCATAAAGTTTTTGTGCCTCTTTAAGCTTTTTATCTGACTCAGCAATAAGTCTTTTAAGATTTTCCATTTCAATTTTCTTTTTTCTTAATTCTTTTTCCTTCCATTTCTCATCACCAATCAAAACATTAAAGGAAAAAGAATATCGAACATCATTTTTAGGAAGAAAATTAATTGAAAAAGAAAGTAGATAATCTGTTTTTTCTATAAAATTTGTGAAATAAGATAAAAAAACAGAAGGATAGGGTTGCATTCCCTCTATCCAGGTAACACCAATTCCAGCTGAAAATTTTTCTAAAATAAGAAATTCAGTTGAAAAACCACTCTGAAACTTTTGAAGTTTGCCAAAGGAAAAACTCAAAGCTTGAACACTCACATTTTTAAAAGTTCTAATTTCTGTAATAAGAATTCTTGTTATAAATTTTAAATTAATCTTTTTAACCCCAGGACCGATTAGCGAACCCTCAAAAAAACCTCTATAAAGGGGATTTTGAATTTTAAACCTTAAACCTGATATAAGACTTAAATCCTCTTCTATAATTCCATAAAAACCTAAATATCCAGCAAGATAAGAAAAAAGCTTCGTTCCAGTTAAAAGAGAAAAATCAGTACTTTTTACCTTACCTTGAAAAAACTCTGAAGAGAGAGTAAAACGTAGTGAGTTAATTGAATCAACATTAAATCCTGCTGAGTAGGAATAATACCCATCCTTTATGAATTTCCCTTTTCTAGATTGTAAGGTATTAAAAGAAAAATAGGGTCTTAGAAGATCTTCTTCAAACAAAAGAGAAAAGGGATAGGAATATCCAGTATTAGATACACCAGTGGAAAAAGACTTTAAATCAAAAAAAACAAAAAGTAGAAATTTTAGCATTTATTATTTTATATTAAAGACATGAATAAAATAAAGTTAAAAGATATTTTAATTAAAAATAAGGATTTTATAAGGGTTCTGGAAAAAAGAAGGACAGTGAGAGAATTTGACCCCAAAAAAGAACCAACTTTGGAGGAGATTTCTACCTTACTTTGGGCTACCTATGGTATAACAGAGGAAGAATATAAACTCAAAACAGCCCCATCAGCAGGAGCAAGATATCCCCTTGAAATATTTTTCTGTAACAAAGAGGGTCTTTTTAGGTATTTGCCTGAGGAGAACTCAATTATAAAAGTAAAGGATGGCGATTTAAGGGAAAAATTATCCAGGTTTTCCTATAACCAGGATTTTATTAAGGATGCACCTTTAGTTTTTATAATTGCAGCAGATTTTTATAGGACAACTTCAAGGTATGGTAAAAGAGGTGAAAGGTATGTTTATATTGATGCGGGACATGCTGCTCAGAATCTGATGTTATGTGCAACTTATCTTGAACTTGCCTCATGTCCTGTTGGTGCTTTTGAAGATGATAAAATTAAAAAAACTCTTGAAACAGATTTTGACCCAATTTATATTATTCCAATTGGATATCCAAAATCCTAATTGAAATTTAAATATATATACGGACCGGTTAATTCAAGAAGATTTGGAAAATCACTTGGAATTGACCTTTTACCACTTAAAACTTGTAACTTTAATTGTGTTTTCTGTCAACTTGGAGGAACATATAAGCTTACTAATGAAAGAAAAGAATATGTTCCTTTCGAAAAGGTAATAGAGGAAGTAATAGAAGGTGTTAAAAGATTTAATCCTTGTGTATTGACCTTCTCAGGTTCTGGAGAACCGCTACTTTATTCGAGATTAGGAGAGATGATAGATAAGTTAAAATTTCTTTTACCTTATCAGAAAATAGCTCTTTTAACCCATGCACCTTTTCTTAACAGGAGAGAAATAAGGGATGAGATTAAAAATCTAGACATTTTTTGTCCCTCTCTTGATGCAGGAACTGAGAAAACTTTTTTGAAATTATCAAGACCTCATCATGACATAAAATATGAAGATATAAAAGAGGGACTCTTAAAAATGAGAGAGGAATTTAAAGGAAGATATGAACTTGAAATAATGTATATTGAAGGCTTAAATGATTCAGAAGAGGACATAAAAAATTTAAATAGCTTTGTAAACAAATTAAACCCCCATATGGTTTACATAAATACTCCTTCCAGACCACCAGCTGAAAATTGGGTTAAATTACCTTCATACGAGAAAGCCTTAGACTTTGCAAAAAAAATAAGTGATAAAGCTCAAGTTATTTACCTTCCATCTAAACAATTAAATGAGAATTTGCTTACCTTCGAAGAAATCTTAGATGCAATAAAAAGAAGGCCCTATGAATTCAATGAAATAAAAAAACTAACAAGAATAAATGAAAAAGAACTTAAAGAAAGACTTTTGAAAGAAATAGAAAAGGGAACACTTAGAGTAACATTAATAAAAGATAAAGAATTTTATTTCTACAGAAAATGAGTTTATACTATTCTGGTAAGATTAGTTTGGGTTCCTCTATTTCTTTTATAGTAAAGTATTTATCCCTACCAAGATAGAAAGCAGGTTTTAGCTCTTTTAGATTTGGTAAACCCTCTTCATCAAAAGTTTTTTCCCTTTCATGAACTTCTACAACTTCACCCACAAAAAGTATGTGATCTCCGGTAATTACCTGTCTTGTTTTAATACACTCATACACAGCATAGGCATCTTTTAGATAGGGTGAATTAACTTTTTGAGAATCCTTTAATTCTATATTAAAATCCTTAATTTTATCCCTTGTTCTACCACTTATCCTTCCCATTATAGCAAAAAGTTTAGCACTCTGATAATCAACAAAGTTAATCGTAAAATCTTTAGCCTTTACAAGTAGTTCATAGGTGTATCTTTTTGGAGATATCAAAACTCCATATAGTGGTGGTGAAAAGGAAAGAGGTGAGTGCCAAGCTATTGACATCCCGTTGACCTTATCACTATGCTTTACAATTAATATACACGGAACTACTGGATAAGAATGATATAAATGTTTCACTGCCATGCTATTTTATATATTAAAGAAACTTTAATTTTCAATTTTCATTAAATTTAATGTATAATATAAAATGCTTACTAATTTTATAATAATTCTAATAACCACCATAAGTAAAAGTGACAGGGAATTAATACTTATGAATTTAGAGAAAATAGAAAAAATTATAGAGAATAGAGAGGAAGAAATCAAAAGGGAATCATTAAGAATCTTAATTAAAGAAATAAAAAAACTTTTAATAATTGAGGAAAAAAACTTAACTGACAAGGAGTTAAGAGAATTTAAGGAGAAAATGGCAAATATTCCCATAGTTGATAAGGCATTAGAGGAGTTAAGAAAACTTGTAGAGGGGAAAAAAGTTACCACTTCTCAGGCTAAAGAATTAATAGAACTTTTCCATTTTAAAGAAGACAGAGAAAAAGTTTATGAGATTTTAGAAAAGAAAATTATAGACAGGGAAAATTTAAAAGAACTTAGGAAATTAATAAAATGAAGGCATTAATTTTAAGTGGAGGCAGAGGAACAAGGTTAAGACCACTTACTCATACATCTGCAAAACAACTTATACCTGTTGGAGGAAAGCCAATACTTTTTTACGGAATTGAAGCAATTAGAAATGCTGGAATCGAAGATGTTGGTATAGTTATAGGTGAAACAGGTGAAGAGATAAAAAATGCTGTAGGAAATGGTTCAAAGTTTAATGTTAAAGTGAGTTACATTTTTCAACCAAAACCACTTGGTTTAGCTCATGCTGTTAAAATTTCTAGAGAATTTATAGGAGACGATCCTTTTATAGTTTTTCTTGGAGATAACCTTATAAAGGATGATCTAAGGAAATTCCGTGAGTATTTTGAGAGAAAAAATTCAAATTCACTTATTCTTCTATCTAGGGTTCCAAATCCTCAAGATTTTGGTGTTGCTGAACTTAAAGATGGAAAAGTTATCAGACTTATTGAAAAACCCAAAAATCCACCTTCTGAATTTGCTCTTGTTGGAGTATATTTTTTTGATAAAAATATCTTCAAAGCCTGTGAGGAAATAAAACCCTCATGGAGAAATGAACTTGAAATTACGGATGCTATTCAATGGCTTATTGATAAAAATTTAGTAGTTGATGCCCTTCTTATAAAAGGATGGTGGAAAGATACTGGTAAACCTGAAGATCTTATTGAGGCAAACAGATTTGTTCTTGAGGATTTAGAACCCGAAATAGAGGGAAAGATAATTAACTCTAAAATAATAGGTAAAGTTAAAGTTGAAAATGGTGCTCAAATAATTGATAGTTCAATAAGAGGGCCTGTTGTTATTAAGTCTGGTACAAAAATTATCAAAAGTTATATTGGTCCATTTACATCAATTCAGGAGGATTGTTACATTGAAAACATGGAGATTGAAGATTCAATTATAATGGAAAAAAGTGAAATAAGGGATATAAAAGGAAGGATAGAAATGAGCATAATAGGAAAGGAAGTAAAAATTTTTCAAGATCATTCAAGACCAAGAATTCATAGATTTATACTCGGGGATCATTCAGATGTAAGGTTAGTTGAATGAAGAAATTAAAAGAATTTAGGAAAATAGTAATTATCTATGAACTGAAAAAATTTATTTTACTTTTTTTATCATCCCTTTTTTTATCTGTTGCATTCTTTGGAGTTACTGGATTTAAAATTATCTTTTTATTCCCATTTTTTCTCTTTTTTATACCGCTAAAAATTTTTCTTAAAAATAAAAGGTATTTCGCAATAGAGCTTGAAAAGTTATTAGATGGGTATGAAGGTAAAATACTTACAGCCTTTATCTATAGTGAAAGCAAAAACAACTTTGAAAGAGCTTACTCCAACTTTATTTTCAGTAAATTAGACAAAATTGATCTAAAAAAAATATTTAATAAGAACCTTAAAAGAGAAATAAAAGTTTTTATTTTTTCTTTATTCATATTAACAGTAGGATCTATTATATTTAATGATAATTATACAAAAAATTTATTTGAAGTAAAAGAGCCAAAAGAAAAAATTATTTACAAAAAACTTAGACCCTTTTACTATACTACACAGCCCTTTATTTACAAAGCAAGGATAGTAGGGAAAAAAGTTAACAAAGTAACTTTTTTTTACAAAAAGGGAGACAAAAAATATAAGGAAAAAATTCCTGTTTATGATAATATTGTTATTATTACAACAAAACCTGAACCAGGAGATTTTGAGTTTAAATTAGTAACGGAAAATGACGAAACTCCTTATTTAAAAACAAAGTTTTTGGATCCTCCGAAGATAAAAAAAATAAATGCCAAAAGTGAAGGTGAAGAATTACCTCTTCCTTTCATTAAAATAAAGGAAAATAAAGAAATTGAATTTAAAGTATCACTTTCCTTTCCTGTTGATTCTGAGAAAATATTAACAGATTACCTAAAAATTATTTTTAAAAACAAAAGTGAATACAGTTTCAAAATAAAATTTTTAGAAAACTCTAAAATCAGATTTATACATTATGTAGAAAAAGACAGTTTTTTCGATCCCCAATTAATTTATGTAGAAATTTTGAAGGAACTAAAACCAACTGTAAAAATAATATACCCTGAAAATGATGTTAAAGTCCCAGATAACATGAAAATTCCCTTTTTAGTATACGCAAGTGATGATATAGGTCTTGATAAGGCATATATTTACCTACAAAGAGATAACAAGAATTTTCTTGAAAAAATTGTTAAAAAGTTTGAAGATAAAAAAGAAGACACTTTTTCTTATTTTCTTGATCTTGACCCTTTAAATCCAAAACCTGGAGAAAACTTTTATGTTTATTTCAGAGTCTATGATAAAGATGAAACAAAAAAGTTTTCGGATTCAAGAAAAATTCTAATTCATATGCCAACATTTGAAGAAATATATGAGGAGGTAAAAAAAGAAACAGAAAAATTCAAGGGAGAACTTGTAACCATAAAAACAGAGGCATCACATATTTTAGATGAAATTAAAGAGTTAAGAGAAAAAATAAATGAAAATATTACAAAGAGTGAGTTAATAAAAGAAACTGTTGAAATTCAAAAAACAATTGAAGAACTAACCCACAAGCTAGAAGAAATTGAAAGGAAAATTAAATACTTCGAAGAAAATTTAGTTTCAATTGATCCAGAGCTAAATGAGAAAATACATAAAATAACAGAGTTGATGAGAGAATTATTTAGTGAAGAACTTAAAAAAGCTTACGAAAAACTTGAAGAGGCTATTAGATTTGAAAATAAAGAACAAATTGAAAAAAGTATAAAAGAATTAATTCAAAAAAGGGAAATGTGGAAAGAGAATTTGGAAAGAACAATCTCTTTACTTGAGAGAATAAAGAGAGAATATCAGCTTAAAAAACTGGTTGAGAGGGCAAAAAATTTAGAAAGTAAAATGGTTGAAACACAGAGAAAACCTGAAGAAAAGAGTATAAGTGAGAATAAAGAAGAGCTCAGTAATATAGTTAAAGAGATGGAGGATATAAAGGATAATTATAGTGAGGAAACTAAGTTAAAAATTGACGAGGCTATAAGGGAGGGAAAGGCTTCTTTAAGTGCTATTGATAAAAAAAATTTAAAGGAAAGTTATAACAAAGCAAAAAGAATGAGAGAAAATCTTGAAATTGCCTTAGAAAGTTTTCTTAAAAAAAATTTAGAATTTTCATTTAAATTAATAGAAAAAACGTTTTGGGGATTGATGGGATTTATAAAAGAAATCGAAAACTTTGACCAAGATTTTAACATAGCTTATAGAAAATTTATAGAGGAGATAATTTTAGAAACAAGAAATACGCTGCTGTTTCCCCATGAGGCGATAAGAGAAATGAAAGTTGCGGAATTTTTGATGGATGAATATTTAGACAAAATTGAAAAAAAAGAAAATTATCAGGCTGAAAGGATACTAAAAGATATAAGAGCATCACTTTCAAAATCATCTTATATTATCTTAAATTTTTCTAAAGAGATTTCAAACACAAAGGGGAGCGAAGGTGAAATGATGGAGAATTTTATGCAAAAACTCTCAGATCTAATCAAAAAACAAGGAAATATAAACAGGTTAACACTTTCTATCTTACCCTTACCACAACCCGTTGAGCTTTCCGAAGAAGAAAAAAGGTTCTTACAGGAATTAGCGAAGGAGCAAGGTGAATTATTAAAGGAGCTGTCAAAATTAATTGAAGAACTAGAGAAAAAAGGGACTGGATTAAATACAAAAGATATACTTGAGGGAGCAGCAAAGGATATGGAAGAATCTCAAAAAAAGTTAAGTGAGTTTGAAGTAACTGAAAGATTAAAAGATATTCAGGAGAGAATAATGTCAAGATTGCTGCAGGCACAAAAAAGTGTAAGAAAAAGAGAATTTGTTAAAAAAAGATATGCAGAAAGACCCAAACCTTACGAGACCTCTATACCTATAGAAATTAACTTTAAAAATTATTTTAAAATACTTGAGGGAAAAAGAGAACTTTTAAATGATGAAAATTTATCTCCAAATTTAAAGGAGATAATTTTAAAATATTATGAAAAACTTGAAAGATTTGAAAATAAATAAGGAAGATGGAAAAAAACTTATTGATCTTGCAAGGGAGGCAATTAAAAAACACCTCAAGGGAGAGGAAGTTAAAGCTAGTGAAGAAATAAAAACAAAATTTTCTGAAAACATGGGAGTTTTTACAACACTATACACTTATCCAAAAAAAACTTTAAGAGGATGTATAGGGAACCCTTATCCAACTAATCCGATATGGGAAAATATACTGATAACTTCTGTCGAATCAGCTTTTTATGATCCAAGATTTCCTCCGATAAAAAACGAAAGAGAACTTTTAAATTTAATTTTAGAAATAACAATACTAAGTGAACCCAAACTTTTAGAGGTAAACCCTACAGAATACAAAAATTATATCATAATTGGAAAAACAGGATTGATGGTGAAAAAGGGATTAAACAGGGGGCTTTTACTACCCCAAGTTGCATTAGAGTATGGTTTTGATGAGGAAAAGTTTTTATCTGAAACTTGTCTTAAGGCTGGTCTTTCTTATAACGAATGGAAAAATAAAGAAACAGAAGTTTATACTTTTGAGGGATTAAAAATAAAAGAATTAAAACCTAATGGAGAGGTTATAATTGATTGATAATGGATAAACTGCCTCTAATACACATAAATAAAAATCTAAAAGACACAATTCATATTATTAATGAAACTGGTTTAGGTTTAGCTTTTGTTGTGGACAGTAAAAAGAGATTAAAAGGTATTGTAAGTGATGGAGATATAAGAAGAGCTTTGCTTAGAGGTGCAAGTTTAGGCGATAAAATTGAAAAAATTATGAATAAAAGACCTATTAAATTTTATGAGCATTGGGATAGAAAAAAAATTTCAGTACTAATACAAAAGCTTAAAGAAGAAAATAAAATTCCAAAATCAAAAAATTTAATAGTGCCTGTTATATCAAAGAGTAAAAGAATTATAAAAATTGTTTCCATAGAACCGAAAAGGAATTTCCTTTTTGACTTTATACCTAAAAAATTAAAGAAAACAAAAAAAATACTTCTTATTGGTGGTGCTGGATACATTGGATCTGTTCTTACAAGAATGCTTCTTAGAAGAGGATACTCAGTAAAGATTTTTGATAATTTACTTTATGGAAATCAGGGAATTGTAAATATAAAAAGTAGAAGATTCAAATTTTTTAAAGGCGATTTGATAAACACGAGAGATTTAGTAGAGGCAATTCAAGATGTAGATCTTGTTGTTCACTTAGCTGCAATAGTTGGAGATCCTTCAAGCAGATTAAAGCCTAGAGAAACTCTTGAAATTAATTATTTTTCAACAAAAAACCTCGGTGAAGTATCAAAATACCTTGGAATAGGAAAGCTTATTTTTGCGTCTACCTGCAGCGTTTATGGCTATAAAAAGGAAAAGTGTACAGAGGAAACAGAACCCTCTCCACTTTCACTGTATGCTGAAACTAAACTTCTTTCAGAGAAAGCACTACTTGATCTGAAGGGAGATGGCTTCTCTCCTGTAATACTCAGATTTGCTACAGCTTTTGGTTATTCACCAAGAATGCGCTTTGATCTTGTAGTAAATCTTTTAATTGCAAAAGCCTTAAAAGAGAAAAAAATCACAGTATATGGTAAAGGTAAACAAATTAGACCTTTTATCCATGTTAAGGATATTGCAAGAGCGATTATTAAAGTAATCGAAGCGCCTGATTATAAAGTAAGTGGAGAAATTTTCAATGTGGGTTCTGATAGAATGAATTTGAGTATTTTAGAGGTTGCAGAAAAAATAAAAAAATTGATACCAGAATCTAAAATTGTTCTTTTAAGAGAAAAAGAGGACAGCAGAAACTATTCAGTTTCCTTTGAAAAAATAAAAAAAACTTTAAAATTTGACATAAAATACGAGATTGAACATGCTGTCAGAGAAATAATGGAAGCCTTTGAAAAAAGAAAAATTAACAATTTTTATGATAGAATTTATAGTAACTACCATTCATTAAGTGAAAGATAACTTTTTATTTCCTCTTTGAAATCAAAAATTCGTTTTATGCAATTGCAGATTTTAATCACATCTTTTTTATTTAAAGTAGAATAAATAGGTAAACTTATAACACTTAAAGAGATTTTTTCGGTTACTTTTAAATTTAAATCTTTATATTTTTCACCGAATAATTTCTGTTTGTGACAGGGAGGATAAAAATATCTTTTGACTTGTATATTTTCTTTTTCAAGCGCTAGTTTTAAGATATCTCTTTTAAGACCAAATTTTTCCTCATCTATAATAATTGAGAAATCCTTAAAAGTTGATCTTACATACTCTTTAACTTTTTGAAAACTTATGCCAGGTATATCTTTTAGATTTTCCATGTAAATATTAGCCAATTCATTCCTTCTTTCTACTTCCTCTTCAACTCTTTTTAAAGAAAAAATTCCAAGAATAGCATGGAGTTCACTCAATCTTGAGTTAAGTCCTAAGTACTCGAAATTGTTAGTTCCGGGATCACCATAATTTCTCAAAATTCTTAATTTTTCGGCAAGTACTTTATTTTTAGTAGTTATCACTCCACCCTCACCAGCAACAACTGTTTTAGTTGGACTTAAGCTGAAAACTTCAGCTTCTCCAAAACTACCTATTAAACTTCCTTTAAACTTTGAACCAAAAGCATGAGCTGCATCAAATAAAAGAACAAGGTTATACTTTTTTGCTAATCTTTCAAGAGATTCTACATCACAAGGTGTACCATAAACATGAACTGCAAGGATACCTTTTGTGTCCTTGTCAATACTCTCTTCAATACTTTCAATAGAGATATTAAATGTTTGAGAATCGATATCTACAAACTTTGGTTCAATATTATTCCATAAAAGTGGTGTAACTGTAGCAGGAAACGTGAAGGATGGTACAATAAATTTAGAACCCTCAAGTGAAAGGGCTTTAATAGTTAGAACAAGACCTAAGGTACAGCTTGAGACACATATAGCGTAGGGAACATTAAGGTAATCACATATCATATCTTCAAACTCTTTAACATATTTACCATTTGTGATTTGACCAGTTAAAAATATTTCTGAGAATTTATCTTTTATGTCTTTAACTTTCGGAGTAAAGGGTTTACTTATAGGTATTTGAAAATCGAAGGCCGGGGGATTACCTAAAATGGCAGGTTTTATCATTTTTTTATTATAATATAAATCAAAATGATTCTTACAAGTATAGTAATTTCAACTTTCTTTGTAAGTCTGATATCACTTGTAGGAGTTATTATTTTAATTCTAAATAAGGAAATTTTAGATAGATTAATATTTTTTCTTATATCACTGGCAACAGGAGCTTTGCTTGGAGGTTCACTACTTCATCTTTTGCCCCATTCCTTGGAAAAAATAGAACCTTTAGCAGCCTCTTGGCTTTTAATATTTGGTTTTATCTTTTTTTTCGTATTAGAAAAATTCTTTAGGTGGAGACACTGTCATGAATTGGAATGTGAAATACATCCTGTAACTTATTTAAGTCTTATTGGTGATTCTCTTCATAATTTAATAGATGGTGTTATTATTGCAACATCATTTCTCGTTGATTTAAGATTCGGTGTTGTAACAACTTTAATAGTTTTAGCCCATGAAGTTCCCCAAGAATTAAGCGATTATGCAATTTTAATTTTTGGAGGGATGTCTAAAAAAAATGCACTTCTTTTGAATTTTTTGACAAGTCTTACTGCAATAATTGGTGGGGTCTCTGGTTACTTTTTCTTTAAAGAATCAGAATTTATTTATTATCTTTTACCTTTTGTAGCAGGCAATTTTTTGTATATATCAGCCTCAGATCTTGTTCCTGAACTACATAATGAGAGAGATTTGAAAAAATCAATAAATTCGTTTCTTCTTTTTACTCTTGGAGTTCTTATAATATTTGCGTTAAAGTTAATTTTTGAGTAAATATCCAAAAAAACAAAATCTAAAATTTAAATTTGAATATCTTAGAATTTTTTAGTATAATTTTAAAAAATTTAAAATGGGAGAAAGGGCAAAAATTAAAAAAAATAAAAAAAGGAGGATAAAATATGAAAAAAATTATAGCCATAATTATTTTATTTAATCTTGTAGCTTGCTATAACGTTAAATTTATAGCACCACCTGAATCAGAAGTCAAAATTATGAGCGAAACAGATGTAGGCAAAGTAAAACTTACAAAAAGGGTATGGTATGTACTTTATGGTCTTGTTCCAATTACTGATAACTCAACAGAAGACTTGATTGCAAAATATAATTTGAAAAACGTAAAGGCAAAAAGTTATATGAGTTTTGTAGATGTTTTAATCAGTTCCATTTTAGGTTACTTTACAGTTGTTACATTTACAATAGAAGTTGAGGGTGAAACAAAAGGTAAATAAGATATAAACCTTAAATTTTAAATCTTTGCCCTTTCTCCCATTTAAATTGAGAAACTTTTTTTAGATTTTTTATAATTATAAATTTAACAGCCGTTCTAGTCGGTTAAAAACTGTTATATTATAAAGATGAAAAAAATAACTTTAATAACAAGCCTAATTCTGGGTCTGATATTCCTTTATAACTGCAAAAAGGAGAAGAAAACTGAACCAAAACCTCAAACAGAACTAAATCAACAAACAGCTCAGGCAATTGCTCCCTCAGTTGCTGATGGATTTAGATTTCTGATTCTCACAATGTTCAAACCTGACGAGGTTAATATTTCACCTTTTAAAAGAAATGGAATAAACCAAGATCCTTGTGAGACACGAGATGGAGACTTCAGTGACGGAGATAGTGATGGTTATTACAGAGATGCTAAAATTACTTACAATAACTGTACAGTCTCATATCCACCTTACACATATATCTTTAGTGGAACAATTGAAATAAAAGATAAAAACGATAATGATGCCACTTCAGGTTTTTACCTTAAATTTTCTGATTATGAGTTTAAATTTATTCATGGAGATTCTACCTTAATTACTGTTAGATCAAATTCTGTTTATGATATCGATAAAGTAGGAACCTCTTTTTCTGGTCATATTGAATATGACTATGCATACATTACGAAAACAGAAGTTTCGTGGTCAACACATTTTGACTTCAATTACATACCAGATAATCCTAGCGATCCATGGGTTGCTGGAGTACTCAATTTTGATGGTAACTCAGAATTCAAATATGCTGGAATTACCTATGCTCTAAAATTTATAGGTGAAGATTTACATTTCAACGAATATTCAGATTGTGAATATCCTGATAGAGGTAAAATCAAAGTAACAGACGGAACTAATTATCTTACTATAACATATTACTGCAACTATTACACAGCTGATTATAACGGAACACCAATTTCAAAAACCCGTTAAAATCAATAGAAAGGGGTTCAAATCCCTTTTTTTGAAAGCTATTCAAAATAATTAAAAAAATCATTTTAATAGAAACTATATTATCATCTTTTTTATTTTTTAACTTTTTAAATCACAATCATTTAGAAATAAGAGATGAGGATTGTGCAGTCTGTGAATTAAATATTTCAAATTTTGAAAATATTGATAAAGGGAAAATATTAATTTTTCATAACATAATAAAAATAATTTTAAATTCACTTCCAAAAATTTTTGATTTTCAAACCCTAATAAATTATCTCTCAAGAGGTCCACCTTCTTTGTAGGTAGTTCACTACTTAATCAATCAGTTTAGTCCAAAATTTGCTTTTAAATATCTTTTTAAAAAGGAGGTAAAATATGTTTGAAATTTTGTTTATAACACAAATTTTGCAACCATACTTTAACCCCGAGTTTGGGGGAGTTTTATACTCAAAATTTCAAAAAGATCTCGATACAAATCATATAATTAGCGAGTTTTCTTTTGAATTTGTAATGAAAGGTGCAATAGATCCCTATTTTATTTTTTATGGCATCTTTCCAATTACTGAAAAAGGGATTGAATTAGAGGAGGCATATTCAAAAACTTTAACCTTACCTTTTGAAATACTTATTGGAAAATTCAAAAGTAGATTCACAAGATTGAACACCTTTCATCCTCATTTTTATGACTTCCCCGAATTACCCCAAATGTATGAATATTTAACCTTTGACCATAAAAACCACTCACATTTCCATGAAGTAGAAAATCATAAAGATAAAGGGGTAAACGGAATCGGTATAGGTATATCCTACATTTTCCCCTTTAAAATTTTTATAGAACCAGGAATAGAAATTTTTAAGGATAAAGAAAACAACTTTTATAATTATTTAAGTTATCTCCATTTTTCAAATGAAATTCCTTTTAGCACAACTTTATGGATGTCTACCTACATGGGTCTAAAAAAGGATACTGTAAAATGGGTTGGAATTGAAATAGTTTTAAAAAGGATAAAACCAGGAGAAGAAAGGTTAAAAGGTTTACTGATTACAGGTGGTTATTTCCAAGATGCTAAAAGACATTTTAATTCCTTTTATTTTGATTTTGTTTATAAATTTATGCCAAGATGGAGACTTGGTTATAGGTTTGACCTCTTGGAAGAGGAAAATAAAAGTATAAGAAAAAACATAATCATGATTGACTTTAGTCCTACAGAGTTTTCAAGGTTTAGGTTAAGTTATGAGGTAAAAGAGAAAAAAATTTTTTTTGAGACAAATTTCAGTGTTGGACCACATGGGGCTCATCCGTTTTAAAGGAGGGAAATTATGACTTTATTTTTTTTGATTTCAACATTAAAAATATTTGTCACTTTACCTTGGATTGGATGGCTAACAAAAGAAATAGGAGGCGAAAAAGTCTCAATCTATGTCTTGGTAGATGGAAAATCGGATCCTCACAACATTAACACAAAACCAAGTATGATAGTTGAGATAAAAAAAGCCGATGTGCTTATCTACAACGGTCTTGACCTCGAAATAGCGTATTTACCTTACCTAATAGAAAGAAGTGGTAATCCTAAAATAATGCCTGGGAAAAAAAGTCATATAAACTTATCAAAATTTGTCCCGGAAATAATCGAAAAAACAGAAACTTTCGTAACAAGAGCAATGGGAGATGTCCATCCGTTTGGAAATCCTCACTATCATCTTGACCCAATTAACATCATCTACATAATCGATTCACTTACAAAGAGACTTAAAGAGTTAGATTATAAGAACCAGGAGATCTTTTTTAAAAATGGAGAGAAATTAAAAAAGGTAATCAGTGATAGTTTAAATACTTGGCTTGAACGTTACAATATCCTTAAAGGTAAAAAGTTTGTAAGTTATCATAAATTATATGAATATGCAGCAAAAAGGTTTGGATTTTATTTTGTAGACTATATTGAACCAAAACCAGGTATTCCACCTTCACTTCAACACATTAAAAATCTTGTTGAGAAAATAAAAAACGAAAAAGTCTCCCTTATAGTAAGCTCAATTTACTATGACAAAAAAGCTCCGAAAAAAATTTCTGATCTCACAGGTATAAAGTTTGTTATTCTTCCTCATGATATAAATAGTTTTGAAAATATCAAAAATTACTTTGACCTTATGAAAGATATTTTAAATATTCTGAGTGAATTTAAAAAATGATTGAAATTATTTTGCCCATACTGCTTTCTTCATTTATACTCGTAGGAATCCATACATACTTTGGTATTCATATACTAAAAAGAGGAATTATCTTTGCTGATCTTGCTATTGCTCAAATAGTTGCTATGGGTGTTGCTTTTGCTTTTCTATTTAACTTAAACCACTTTTTATCTTCCCTAATTTTTGGTCTATTAGGGTCAATTCTTCTATCTACTTACAGAGTATATGATAATAAAGTTATTCAAGAGGCACTGATAGGAATAAGTTATGTTGCCTCTACAGCCTTTACAATCTTATTTTTAGAAAAAGCTCCCCATGGAGAGGAAGCATTAAGAGAGCTCTTTTCAGGTAGTTTACTTTGGGTTACCTATGAAAAACTCATTAGAATATTTTTTGTATACCTTTTAATAGGTCTTTTACACTTTAAACTATGGAAAAAATTTTTAAACCTTTCTGAGGGTATAGAAAAAAGTTTATTATTTGATATAATATTTTTTTCGAGTTTTGCTTTTGCGGTGACTTACTCTGTCCAAACAGGAGGTGTGTTACTTGTTTTCTCTTTTCTTATAATTCCACCACTTATTTCAACTTTTCTTTTTAAAAATTTTATTCTGAAGCTTATTTTTGGATGGTTAATCGGTATTTTATCCTCAATACTAGGAGCCATTTTATCTTATATTCTCGATATTCCTACAGGTCCAGCCATTGTAGCTACACTTACATTTTTTTTAATTATCTTTGCTCTTTTTAACATTTTCAAACGAAAGAGTAAAGTTTACCTATGAAATAAAAATTTCTAAACAACAATCTTAATAAAAGCCTCTTCTAAAGAAACTGAATTTGTCTCTTTTTTCAAATTTAAGGGTGAATCTTCTCTAAAAATCTTACCACCAAAAATGATACCAACCCTATCACAAAGCTCTTCTGCAAAAAATAAAGAGTGTGTTGCAAGTAAAATTGATTTTCCATCTTTTTTGCGATCTACAAGGTGTTTTTTAAACCTATAAACTGATACAGGATCTAAAGCTGTTATTGGCTCATCTACAATAAGAAGCTCTGGATCATGTAAGAGTGCAGATGCAATAGATATTTTCTGTTTCATACCGTAGGAGTAAAATCTTGACTGGGTATCAATCCATCCTTCCATATCAAACAATTTTATATAGAAATTTATTCTTTCTTTTATGTATTCATCTTCCAACTTGTAAAGCCTTGCTGTATAAAGAAGATGTTCATAACCAGAAAGATAGGGATACACAAAGGGATTATCAGGTACAAAACCCAAATTTTTTTTAAAATCATCAAATCTATCTATTAATTTTTCTTTTAAAAAAATCTCTCCACTATCAGGTATTAAAAGTCCTGTTATTATTTTCAATGTTGTTGTCTTACCTGAACCGTTTGGACCTATAAGTCCGTAAATTTCTCCTTTTTTTATATTTAAATCAATTGGACCGAGCTTAAATCTTTCAAATTTTTTTGTAACTTTTTTTAATCTGAGTAAAAACATTATTCTATATCAAGTACCTCTATCTTTATTTTTCCAACAACTGCCATGACATCTGCCTGTTTCTCAACACCACCTAATTTTAACATTATGTGAAGGGGATCTGCTGGAAACTGACCGAAAGTAGGATCTACAAATGTCCACTTATCAAGATAAACAACATTCCAAGCATGGTAATAAAAGTAACCATCTGTAAAAACAAGACCTACAACTATTTCTGAAGGAATTCCCAGAGATCTTGCTGAAGCTGCAAAGAGAACCGAGTGCTCATTACAATCACCCTTTTTCATTTTCAAAACGTCAAGAGCCGAAGGGAAGGACACAACAGCCTTTTTTTCAAGATAGTTATATACATGTAAAGTTAAGTTTTTGGCAGCTTCCTTATAATCAGAGAAAGTACCAGCTCCCTTTTTCGCAAACTCAATAATAAGAGGGTCATCCGATTGGACAAAAGCTGATGGTTTTAAATATTTTGAAATATTTGTCGTATCAATTTTTAATACATTTTTAACGTCCTCCTTCAAAGTCTCTATAACTACATAATCTTCACCTTTTCTCAAAACTTTCTGTGTTGCAAACTCTATGTCTAATACAGATAAATCTATGTTGCTTAAGCGGTATATTACTCTCCTGTAGTTATTTCTTTCTTTTTCATCTATTTTTTTACCCTCAGGTTTTACAGCGAATTTAAGAAGAATGTTCAAAGGTTTACCCTCAATCTTAACTGCCTCTTCCGGACTTTCCCTTAAAAAGACCATTTCAGGTTGAGTTTCTTGGCGTAAAATTCCTTGCTCATCTAACCACACATCTGTAGCTAACACTGAGACCTTTATCCTGTAATGATCAGCTGAAATCCTTTTTCCCTTATAATCAAGTTCTGATTTTCCTAAATATTCCACTACTCCCTTTTCCATTTTAAATGTAGTTGGATCAAAGTAAGAAAATTCCATTTTATCTTTTATTTTACCTTCCTCTATCAACTTCTCAAGTGTCACAGGTAGTTGTGAAATTCCTTGAACATCCAAAGTAAAATCTCTTTTAAATTCAGGAGTTTCAACATTTAGAAAAAGTTTATCTTTTTTAAAAAAACCCTTTACTTTCATTTTCTGTTGTAACGATTCGAGAATAAAATCAAAATCCTTTGGAGAATAATTCTCATCTGTATTAACTATAGTAGTGGCAAAAAGTTCTTGAACCTGACCAAGTTGAATGACTTTTATATACATCTTCTGATAAATCTCTCTACTTTTTTCTCTTCTTTTTACCCTCGTATATACATAGCCAACTTTTTTATCTCCAACATAAACACCCATCCAAAGTTCATCTAGTTTTTCATACCCAAAAATAGCTTCCTCTGTGGGAATTTTCTCAAGTTCTTCCTCTTTTACTACATAGGGGGCAGTACCTGGTTTTATGTAATAAAAAAGAAGTGTCAGAAAAATTATTCCTAAAACTGTAATAACAATTAATCTTTTTTTTGCCATTTTGCTTTCCTTTTATCTATAAATGCTTCAATTCCCTCTTTAGGTTCCCCAGTTGAAAAAACAAGTCCAAAACTTTCTGCCTCATAACTTGTAGCAGTTTTAAAAGTTGAATCAATTCCCCTGTTTATTACCGATTTTACAAGCTTTATTGCCGTTGGACCCATTTCAAGAATCTTTTGAACAAGTTTCTCTGCTTCTTCGATATGTTTATCTTTCTCAGCAAGAACCTCAGCAAATCCCCATTCATAAGCCTTTTCTCCGGAGATCATCTCACCTGTATAAATCATCCACTTTGCTCTACCGATACCAATAAGTCTTGAAAGCCTTTGAGTTCCAGCAAATCCAGGTATAAGACCTAACTTTACTTCAGGTTGCCCTATTTGAGCATCCCTTGTTACAACTCTTAAATCACAAGCAAGAGCAAGTTCACAACCACCTCCGAGAGCATATCCATGTATTGCAGCAATAATGGGTATTTCAGAATTCTCGATATTCTGAAGCACATTTTGCCCCCTTATAGCAAACTCCCTTGCCTCAATTGAATTAAAATCTTTCATTACCTTAATATCAGCACCGGCACAAAAAGATTTACCTTCTCCCGCTATTATAATTGCTCTACTTTTTTTATCTTTAGAAATATTTAAAACTGCATCCTCTAAATCACTTAGAAGCTCTGGAGATAAAGCATTAACAGGAGGTCTTGAAAGAAAAATTATAGTATACAAATCCCTATCTTCAATTTTTAAATTTTTATATTCCATAAGATATATAATTAAAAAAGGAATTGAACCTATAAAAAAGTTAATTATAAATTTTTAAAAAATTATCAATCAATATAATTTTCCTTAACATACATCAACGCTTCCTCTTTTGTTTTTAAAATTCCCTCTGCCCTTAACTCCTCTACTTCGTTCAATATTACCTTAAAAATGGGACCAGGCTTTAGACCAAGATCAATCAGATCATACCCATTTATCAAAGGCTTTAATTTTTCTTTTTCACTCTCTAATTTAAAATCATAGATATTTTTTAGTAAATTCTTGAGATAACTTGGATCTTTACCAGGTGGAGTTGCTCGAAAGTCAGCATAAGCATGAACTATAATTAAAAACCATAAATCTTCTACTTTTTTTAAATATCTATAAATTGCCCTTCTTGTTATTTGCTTTTCTCTTCCCAAAAGATGGGGATACATATGAAAATAAACCATGTTCCTTAACTTTTTAGAAAACTTCTCAGAAAATCTCATGTCCTTTGCCCATCTATAAGCAATTTCAGATCCAATTTTATCATGACCTATGAACTTAGTCCTTTCTCCTTCTTGAGTTCTTGTTAAGGGTTTACCAACATCATGGAAAATTATAGAAAGGAAAAGTAAAACTTTATTTTCTGGATATAAAACCTCCTTTAAAAATTTTTCATAAACTTTAAAAAAAGTTTTTTTATAATTTTTGTAAAATTTTTCAAGATAATACACACAGTTAAGTGTGTGAAGAAGAACATCGAGAGATTTATTCTTATAAATCTGATAACAACCTTCCATACTTTTTAATTCGGGAATTAAAATAAATAGTAATCCTGTTTCTTTAATTTTTAATATAGTCTTATGAATATTCTTCCCTTCAGAAAAAATTAAAAAAATCTCCTTGTTTATTCTTTCCTTTGCTGACTGAATAATTTTATCGCTATTTTCCCTTATAAAATTAAGTGTTACTTCATCTATCTCATAATCTAAAGTAGCCATAAATCTAAAAGCTCTTAACATCCTCAAGGGGTCTTTTAAAAGATTTTCAGTCTTAACTGCTTTTACTATTTTACTTTTTATATCAACTAATCCACCAGTAATATCAACTAAGGACTTATCTTCATATTTAAATGCCAGTGAATTTATAGTAAAATCTCTTTCTAAAAGATCATTATGAATATTTTTTTTAATTTTTTTTATATCAATGGTAAAAGTCTTATCGATTATTAACCTCCACTCTTTTTCCCTTTCATCTAGTAGAATATAAAATGCTCCTATTTTGTTAGAAAAATCTCTGACTATATTTTCTGGTTCTACGAGAATCAAAATATCAAGATCTTTTATTTCACTTCTGCCGATGAGAAAATCTCTCAATGCTCCACCAACAATATAAAAGTCAATCTTTCTATCTAAAAAAAAGTTGATTGCTTTTTTAAAAGGAGAATCATTTAAAAAATTTACAAAATCTTCAAAATTTCTCAAGTTTAATTTTTATAAAAAGATATAGAGAGAGCAAAAGAGGATCCTAAAAAAGGATGAACTCTATAAAAACCTTCCAGAGAAACAAAACCAGGATTAATACCAAATCCTACACCAAGAATCTTTTCTTCACTTTTTAAACCTCCTCTTAGATAAAAGGATTTTAAAATATTAATTTTAAAACCTATACTGTATGTAAAGGGGTGATTTTCTTCTGATAAAAGATCAAAGAAAAATTCTAATGTTTTATGTGTTACTCCAAAGGATAAAGCAAAAAGGGAAGGAATGTCAGTTTTAAAATTTTTTGACCTATAAAAATTCCTTGTAAAGGCACCAATTTTAATATCAAAGGGAAAAAATAAAACTGTTCCAAAATCTAACGAAGGCTCATTGTGGCTTATGACCTCAGGAATGTAAAGGGATAGTAGCTTTAAATTTGAACCAACTGAAAAGAGAGAGTTTTTATAGCTTAAAGAAAGGATAGCTAAATTTTCTTTATAGATTTCCTCGCCAAAATATGAAAAACCCAAACCCAAATTTAACTTAAAAAGAGGAAAGGAAACAGCCGATTCAAAAAAATTTATAGGTAAACCCTCATAAGGTTTTGTATAGGTAAATGCAAAAGATAACTTGCCTGGCAGAAGAGCAGGTTGATAAAAAACTGCAAGGGGTGAATTATAAGTTGCAATGTGAGAACCCATTATAACTTGGGGTGATAATGGTCTTTCTGGAAAGAGAAGAGAAAATATAAAAATTAACATAAATAATTATAAGAAAACTTAATACTCGATTTCCTCTAAAAGTAATCTGTCTTCACTCTCTCTCTTTCTTCTTTTCTCAAAATTCATACTATTTAAATTATAAGTAAGGGCAAAATGGATAAAGGGAGTTTTTGGATAAAAACCTTGAACGAAAGAATAATTTATACCTTCACCTTTAAAAAGGTGATACGAAGACGAAAAGAGATCTCTTATTTGAACGCTTAAAATAAATTTTCTCTGGGCAAAAAAACTCTGAAAAGATAAATCTAAGGAATGAACCTTACTTCTTTCACCCTGAGGAGTTTTTGTAGGACTTTCATAGGTATAATTTAACTGAATTCTTAAATTCCTTGTAACAAAAGAGTAGAAGCTTAATTTAAAGTTATAGTTGAAAGACTCTCTTTTAAAATCCTCATTAATTAAACTACCTTTTTGTTTAGAATAATAAAGATCATAAAGTAAACTCAGAGATAAAAATCTTAAAAGTGAAAGATCATAAACAAGTTCAAAACCAAAAGATGTGGAACTTCCTGTATTATAGTGCGTCATCATAAAAACAGAATCGTTATATGGTACCCTTACCATATGCATGTTGTTATAAACATTTTTAAGATAAGACTCTAAAGTTAAACTTCCCTTTAAAAACGGAAATAAAATACTCAATTCATAGCTATCAATATATTCAGGCTTTAATTCTGGATTTCCTTTTCTTACATTGTAGGGATCAAGCCATGTAACAAAGGGTTCAAGCATAAAAACTCTTGGCCTTCTTATTCTTCTTGAATAGCTTGAGTTCAATTTAACGCTTTCTTTTAAATCGTGTGAAATATGAATTGTGGGGAAATAATCCCATCTTTTAAAGGTATAATAGAAGGAACTATCTTTTAAATTTATATTTCTGTTTGTAAATTCCTCTCTAAAACCTATCTGAAAAGATGTTTTAGAAAAATTGCTTTTTATAAGTAAATAGGGTGCAATTATTAAGTCACTGTATAAAATTTTATATTTATATTTTAAAATATCATAAATGAAAAATTTAGTAACATCTTCACTTTCAGAAAAATCACCTTCTAAACCTATTTCAAGTGCAGAATTTTTAAAGATATTTTGATTATAGTTTAACCTTGTAGCAACTCTTTGAGATGGACCGCTTTCCTCTGATTTATAACTTTCAAGTATCTTTCCCTCTAAGCTCTTTTTAAAAGTCTGAGTGTATTCTTCACCTTCTCTGAAACTATATGATAAATCAAACAAAAATTCCTTTTCAGATTTTAATTTTGTTTTATTGTAAAAAGATGTTTCAATATAGGGACTTTTTCTTTTATGATAGGATTCTGTTATAAATAAAGGAGAAACTTTGTTTGTATCAAAGTAATTTGAACTATGGGTATTGTTCATTACCCATTCTCCAATATTTAAATTAAAACCAACTGTACTATTTTTAAGAAGGTACTCAATACCTGATCTTATTCCAAATGGAGATGAACCTCTTTTATATTCTCCTTTAGAAAGGAAAGTTTTATTTGAAAGAGTCCTTTCAAATTCAATAGAATTTGGAAATTCTCTTCTGCTATAGTTTAGTGAGATATAGGCATTTAACTTATTAATATTTTTAGTAATAAATATATCTCCACCATAATTCTTGTACATCCCCAAATTTAAATTTGAAATTATGTTAAAACCTTCTCTTTTTTCCTTTTTAAGCACTATGTTTATAATTCCTGTTGTCCCTTCTGGATCATATTTAGCAGAGGGATTTGTGATAATTTCAATTCTATCTATAGAAGTAGCGGGAATTTGCTGTAACAAAAAAGAGGGCTCAGTTGCTGTCTTTCTTCCATCTACAAAAATTTGAAAGTTTTGACTTCCTCTAAAGGTTATATTTCCTTCAATATCTACATTTATGGAAGGAACATTTTTTAAGATATCAAGGGCAGACCCGGATTGAAAAGTTTGTAATTCTCTAACGTTTATAACCTTTTTATCTATTTCGAATTTTAAAGGAATAGGAGTACCTCTTACCTCAAGTGGCTCTGTTTCATAATAGGAGACCTCTAATTCTATTTTACCGAGGTCAACAAGAGAATCACCTGGTTTTACTTCAAGATCAGATATGGTCTTTAGTTTGTAACCAACAAAATCAAATTTTAAGGTGTAAATACCTTGTGGTATTCCATCAAATAGAAAAAAACCTTTTTCATCTGCAAGAACTCCTTTAAGAATTTTTTCTTCGTTTTTTCTATAGATAAGACAGGTAGCATAAGAAAGAGCTTGATTAGTTTTTGAATCTACAACGTATCCAAAGATAACAGAGCCCTTTTTAAAATTAGATTTTGGAATATCAAGAGAAAAAAGATATGAAAAGGAGATTAAAATTAAAAAGGAATTTAAGGTTTTCATTTAATAAAGACGATAAGTTTTCAGTTAAAGTTCCGTATTTTAAAGTTTTCCACATAAATTTCCACAAACTTTTCCACATTTTAAGAAAAAACTTGACAAATAAAAGACTTATACATATAATAATTGTGTCAAAAGGTGTCAAAAAGTGTCCCGAAATAATAGACTAAATCCGGTTGATGCGAAGGGAAGGGTTTCAGTTCCCCATGATCTTCGAAAAATACTTTCTCCTGAGGGGGATGGGAAAATAATTTTGACCAGAGGACCTGATAAATGTATATGGGTATTCTCAGAAAAAGAATGGAAAAGTTTTGAAACAGCCTTAAGGGAAAGGGGTATCGGAGATCTTAAAAATAGAAACCTTATTAGATTTTTAACAGGCGATGCAGTTGAAACTGAATTTGATAGTCACGGAAGAATTCTGATACCTGGACACTTAGCTGAATATGCTGGTATAAAAAAGCATTGTAGATTTGTTCGAATGTTTGCATGGATTGAAATATGGGATCCTCAAATGTATGAAGAAACTGTCGAAAAAATTAAAGATCAACTAAACTACGATGAATACCTCATTAGCTTTAAATTCTGAAATAAAAATTCATCCATCCTGTATGGTTAAAGAAATTATTGAGATTCTTGAACCCTATAATAAAAAAATTATTGTTGACGCAACTTTTGGTACAGGTGGACACTCATTAGAAATTGTTAAAAATACAAAAGGTAAACTCATTGCCTTTGAAGTAGATCCTTTTCTCTATGAAAGGGGAAAAAAAATCTTAAAGGAATTTGAAAATGCTAAAATTTTTAATAAAAGCTATACTGAAATTCCATCTGTTCTCAAAGAGGAAAATGTAGAAAAAATTGATGGCATCCTTTTTGATTTTGGGATTTCTTTCTATCACATTTCATCCTCCCAAAGGGGGTTTTCCTTCAAAAAAAATGAAATCCTTGACATGCGCTATAATCCCTTAATAAATGAACCACTTTATAAAAAAATTAAAAAATTAAATTTAAAGAATATAGAATACATCCTCAAAAATTATGGAGAATTAAAGAACTATAAGAAGGTAGCCCTTAATATCTTTAAGAATTTAAAAGAAAAAGAAATAAAATTCACAGAAGAATTCAACGAGATAGTTCTTAAAAAAATAAAAGGAAACAGAGAAAAAATCCTTCAAAAAGTTTATCAGGCTTTTAGAATATGGCTAAATAATGAAATAAAAAATATAGAAACTGTCTTTTCCTTTTTACCTCAAATAATTGATAAAAAGGGAAAATTAATCTTTCTCACTTACCATTCAATAGAAGACAGACTCGTCAAAAAATTCTTGAAAAATAAAGAATTTAAAATTTTAACAAAAAAACCACTTTTACCAAATGAAGAAGAAATCAGATTGAAACCAAACTGTAGCTCCTGTAAACTCAGAGCTGCTGAAAAAATATGAAAAAGAAATTTAAAAAAACTAAAATAATTCTCTTTATATTCCTTTACCTTCTTTTTTTACTTTTTTTAAGGGGAAAAGTTCTTGAAAAATCAAGAGAAATATACAAAAAGGAAAAAGAAATTCTTGAACTCTACTATAGGGCCACGAACACAAAAATTGAGTTACTTAAAACACTTTTAGGTCAACCTGAAGAGGAAAGAAAATATGTTGAAAGATAAGAAAAAAATATTAAAAAGATTAAAGTTTTATAAGCAAATAATCCTTTTTTCTTTCTTGTTAATATTTTATAAAGCAACAAGCTTAGGGCTTTCTCCAGTTAGAGAATTTTATGAAAAAGAAGGCAACAAAGTGTTTATTAAAATAAAAACACTCAAAGGAAAAAGAGGCGAAATCTATGATAGAAACCTAATCCCTTTAACCCTAACATTACCTGATAATTATGATTGGAAAAGAAAATATCCCTTTGGATGGATAACAAGTAACCTTATAGGTTTTGTCAACATTGATAACGAAGGAATTGAAGGAATTGAATTTGAATTTAATAAACTTTTAAAAGGAGAAGATGGAAAAATTGAACTTTTTAGAACTGCTGATGGCAACTATACTGTACTTCCAGAAAGTAAAATACATCTACCTCAAAATGGATATGATATAGTTCTTACAATAGATATAAGGATTCAAAAAATATGCTCCCAAATACTTAGAGAATATGCAGTAAAATACAGAGCAAAAAAAGGTTGGGTAACAGTATTAAATCCACAAAATGGAGAAATCCTTGCACTCTCTTCTTATCCCTTTTTTGATCCAGAAAATTATTATAACTACAGTGATGAAAACTATAGAAACAATAATATCCAGTATCTCTTTGAACCAGGTTCAGTATTTAAAATTCTTACTGCCATATACGCAATAAAGTATTCAAAAATTAAAATCGATGAGTTGTTTGATGTATCTAACCCAATTGTTATCAAAGATGTGATCATAGAAGATCCTGAAATTGAAAAAAAGAAAAAAAGTAAATTCACTGTTGAAGATATAATAGTTTATTCCTCAAACATAGGTATCTCAAGAATAGCTGAAAGATGTGATGTAAATGAACTTTTAAACTTTACAAAAAAATGCGGGTTTGATTCTCCTACTGGCATACTTTTCCCTGGAGAAAGTAAAGGTCTTTTAAAGAAAAAAATAAATAAAATAGATCTTCTAACATTTTCTTTTGGACAAGGTCTACTTGTCACACCTTTACAAATAGCTCTTTTCTATTCAGCAATTGCAAATGATGGCTATCTTCTTCACCCTGTAATTTTAAAAGGTGTAATTAAAAAAGATAAATTTAAAGAATTTAAAAGTAAAATTGTTGTTAGGAAAATTTTTGATAGTAAAGAAACGTACATCATAAAGAATTTTCTAAGAAAGGTTGTAGAGGAAGGTAGCGGGAAAAAGGCAAAAATAGAGGGATTAAACATTTGTGGTAAAACTGGAACTTCACAGAAAGTTAAAGATGGAAAATACTCGAAGGAACTATCAGTGATGAGTTTTGTAGGTTTTTATCCTGATGAAAACCCAAATTTTTTAATCTACATAGGTCTTGATGAACCACAAAATGTGAGATTCTCCTCAGAGGTTATACCAGAAATGTTTAGAAAAATAGTTGAGAATATAGAAATTATAAATGAGGAAAATAAATATGAACTTAGGGGAACTATTTAAATCCTTAAAAGGTGAATTTTTAAATTATAAAGACAGTAAAGTTGAAGGAATTGCTGAGAACTCTAAAGAAGTTAAGAAAAACTATATTTTTGTTGCACTTCAAGGATTGAAAACACATGGCAAAAACCATATTGACGAGGCGATTAAAAATGGTGCTATTTGTTTGGTAACAGATGAAAAAATTGAAGATATTCAAATAACTCAATTTATAACAGAAAAACCTGTTGAGACAATGCACGAAATATTAAAAAGATTTTATGGAATACCTGAATTCAAAATTATTGGTGTAACTGGGACAAATGGAAAAACAACTATAACAAACTTCTTATCATTTGTCTTTAAAAAGATGGGGATTAAAAATGGAGTGATCGGAACTTTGAATTCAAGAGTAGATGAAAAAATAATATACAGAGGGTATACAACTCCTCCTTCTACACACCTTTATAAAATTTTTGATGAAATGAAAAAGGAAAAAGTAGAGTATCTATTTATGGAATTAACATCCCACGGTTTAGAACAAAAAAGAATATTCAATATAGAAATTGATGGACTCATATATACCGGTATAACAAGGGATCATCTTGACTTTCATAAAACAATGGAGAATTACTATAATGCAAAGAAAAAAGCCTTTGATCTTTTAAAAGAAGAAGCACCCTCAATAATAAATGTTGAAAATATATATGGAAAAAGAGTGTTTAAAGAAATTAAACATAAAAATAAAAAATGTTACGGTATGTATCTTGAAAACTTAGACTTTAGAGTTTTCATAAGATACCTATCATCAAATGGTATGGGATTAAAAATAGAGTATGAGAATAAAAAGATAGAATTTGAAACAAAATTAATAGGAAAATTTAACGCTTACAATACATGTTCTGTCTTTGCAATTTTAAAGGAAATGGGATTTAAGGAAGAAAGTTTTATAAAACATATAAGTGAGTTTGAAGGAGTTGAGGGAAGATTAGAAAAAATTAATACAAGAAAAGGATTTGATATATACATAGATTATGCTCATACACCAGATGCTATAGGTGCCGTTCTTGAAACTTTAAAAAGTTTACATCCAAAGAAAATTATAACTGTCTTCGGAGCAGGTGGTAACAGAGATAAGGAAAAAAGACCGATAATGGGAAGAATAGCAGCAGAACTTTCAGATACCGTAATTCTAACAACTGACAATCCGAGATTTGAAGACCCATATGAGATAATAGAAGATATAAAGTCAGGAATACCAGAAGGAGAATTAAACAAAGTAATAGTTGAAATTGACAGAAAAAAAGCAATCGAAAAAGGAATTGAAATGGCTGAGAAAGGTGATCTGATTCTTATAGCAGGAAAGGGGCATGAAGATTACATGGAAATAAAGGGTAAACGAATTCCCTTTAAGGACAAGGATGTAGTACTTGAAATATTAAGGGAAAAAAATGAATGAACTGATAGATAAAATTTTAGAAAACCTTAAAGCTGTGAAGATAAATTCAAAGGAGATTGAAAAAGGTGACATATTTGTTGCACTTGAGGGAGAAAAAACTCATGGGGCATATTTTTGTAAATCCGCATTAGAAAGAGGTGCAAAACTCTGTATATTACCAGAGGAATTTAAAGATAAAGTTAACCTTAAAGATAAAGTAATATTTGTTAAAAGCACACTAAATTTTTTAATGGAACTTGCAAGGAAAAAGAGGGAAAAATTTAAGGGTAAAGTAATTGGAATAACGGGAACAGTAGGAAAAACTACATTTAAATTTATGCTCTCTCATATAATGAATAAAAATAACAAAAAGAATTACCCCTCTCCAAAAAGTTATAACAACTTCATAGGTGTTTCCCTTACTTTCCTTAACGCACCTCCAGATTCAGAGTACATAATTGCAGAAGCAGGCATAAACAAAGAAGGAGAGATGGAAATACTTTCTGATATCATAAAACCAGATATCGCAATAATAACGAAGATAGGTCCAGGTCATCTTGAAGGTCTTAAAAGTGTATCAAAAGTTGCTGAGGAAAAATTTAAACTTGCTAAAAATATTTCATCTGAGGGTTATCTTGTTATAAACAAAAATGCACCCTTCGTAGAGGAAGTTAAAACAAAAGCTAAAATAGTTTATTTTGAACTTGATGATAAAAATGTTTTCTGGGATGGGGAAAAATTCACCTATAACGGAGAATTTGAAATATCCTTGAATGTTCCAAGTTTTGGCATGATGGAAAATGCAATTGCTGCCTTTAAAACTGCTATGATTTTAAAGCTTGAAACTTATAAAGATATCTTTTTAGATTTTAAATTTCCAGATTTAAGAATGGAAATCATAAGATATAACAACGCTTTAATTATTCTTGATTCTTATAATGCTAACCCTCTCTCTATGGAAGATACCATTAAAACAGGTACCTTTTTTAAAAAGAAAGAAAAGTATCTATTTATGGGAGATATGTTAGAACTTGGGGAGTATTCAGAAATTTATCATAGAGAAGTTGCCCGTTTACTTAAATCTAAGAATTATAATGCAGTTTTCACCTTTGGAAAAGATTCAAAATTCACCTCTGAAGAAGCACAGAAAATAGGACTTTACTCAATTCATTACAAAAATAAAGACAAAATGAAAGAAAAACTTAGTGAAATAATCAAAAGAGATTCACTTGTTATTGTAAAGGGATCAAGAAAAATGGAAATGGAAAAAATCTTGGAGGGATTAAAAGATGATACTTGAATTTATCTATCCTTTAAAAATCCACTTTTCTTTTCTTAATCTCCTTGGTTATGTCACGTTTAGAGCTGCCTATGCTGCAGTTACATCCTTTTTTTTAACCTTGTTTTTAATGCCCTATTACATAAACCTTTGTTACAAATTTAATCTTAGAGAAAATATTAGTGAAGATGTGCCAGCACAGCACAGGAAAAAAGAAGGCACACCTACATCAGGTGGAATAATTATCGTTATATCAGTCATTTTATCTCTTTTAATTTGGGGAGATCTAAAAAATATATTTTTGTATGCAGCAATTTTACCATTTGTAGGTTTTTCTTTAATCGGATTTATCGACGACCTTACAAAAAGGAAAAAGAAAAAGGGACTAAGTCAAGTGCCTAAGTTTATTCTACAAGTTACTTTAACACTATTTACAATTGCTCTTTATTTTCTTCTTTTCAGTCCTGATATAAGATTTAAAACCCAAATGCTATTTTTTAAAAATATTTTGATTCCACTGGGATTTGTCTATCCTTTATTTCTTTTTTATATGTATCTTGGAACAATAAATTCTGTAAACCTAACAGATGGGTTGGACGGACTTGCCATAGGAGTTGTAGCTCCAATTATCTTTGCTTTTACTGTTCTTGCCTACACAGGTGGTCATGCTAAAATTGCAGATTACCTTAACATCCTTTTTATTCCAAAATCTTGGGAAATAACTGTATTTGGTTCAGCTCTTCTTGGTTCATCGGTAGGTTTTTTATGGTTTAATTCCCACCCAGCTGAAATCTTTATGGGTGATACAGGTTCTCATGCCTTAGGAGCAGGAATTGCATCTATGGCAGCACTGACTAAACAAGAACTCTTACTTCCTGTAGCAGGGTTTGTTTTGGTTATTGAAGCTATGAGTGTAATAATTCAAGTTTTCTCATATAGAAGGTTTGGTAAAAGAGTTTTCTTAATCGCACCAATTCATCATCATTTTGAGAAAAAAGGAATACCTGAATCTAAAATTGTCATAAGATTTTGGATACTTTCCCTTATTTTTTCTCTAATTGCAGTAAGTACTTTGAAGATCAGATGAAAACTGCTATATGGGGATTTGGTTCATCAGGGAAATCTGTATATTCATTCATGATAAAAGAAGGCTTTAAACCATTTATAGTGGACAAAAAGTTAAAAAATGAACACCTTTTACCATTTTTCGATAGAATAATTATATCTCCAGGTATTCCCATAAATAACATAAAATTAAAGAATCTCACAAAAAGTGAAAAAATTATTATACCTGAACTTGAATTTGGTTATAACCTAATCAAGGGAAAAATTATAGCTATCACTGGAACAAATGGAAAAACAACAACATCATATCTTATATACAACATCCTAAAAGAATTTTACAGAGATAAAAAAATCTACCTTTGTGGTAACATAGGAACACCAATAACAAATCTATATTTAAGGGAGGGAATTTTTGTAATGGAAGTGTCAAGTTTTCAACTCCAATTCATTAAAAAGTTTAAACCCCTTATAGCTTGCATTCTCAATATCTCCGAAGATCATCTTGATTCTCATAACTCCTTTGAAGAATACAGGAATGCAAAGTTAAAAATTTTTAAAAACATGGATCAGGATGGTATTTTAGTATTAAATTTTGACGATGAGAATTTAAAGAATATTGATGTAAGCAAAGTAAAAACTTTACATGTTTCACTTGAGAAAAAAGTGAAGGGAATATACTACTCAAAGGGAGAATATGTAATAAATTTAGATGGTATAAAAGAAAAAATAAATGATCAATTTGAAAAGTTTATCGGAGAAGGAAATAGGTATAACATTGCTTTTTCAATTTTAGTCACCTTTCTTTTAGGTGTTGATAAAGAAAATATAGTTAGCACCTTAAAGAAAGTTGAACCCTTACCTCATCGTTTGGAACCTGTAAGAAAAATAGAAAGCACTTTATGGATAAATGATTCAAAATCAACAAATCCTCATTCAGTTTTATATGCTTTAAAATCCTTTAAGAGTAGACACGTGATCCTTATACTTGGCGGTAAAAATAAAAATATAAGTTTTGAAATAATAAAGGAAGAAGTAAAAAAGAAGGTTAAAAAGATAATTCTGTACGGTGAAGCAAAGGATTTTCTCGAGGATAACCTAAAGGGTTTAAAGGAGATAATAAAAGTTAACACTGTAAGAGAAGCTGTTATAAAAGCGAAACAAATTGCGGAAAAGGGTGATATTGTTCTTTTCTCTCCTGGTTTATCAAGTTTTGATCAGTATAAAAATTACTCAGAAAGAGGTGAGGATTTTAAAAAATGGGTGAGAGAAATTTGATATTTTACGTTTTAACATTATCACTTCTATCATTTATTTTTCTATTTTCATCTAGTTTTTACTCTTGGATATTTGTTGGAGAGGAAATTTTCTTTGAGGATCTTATGAAAATTATATCCAGAAATATTTTAAATATAATTTTCTTTTTAATTGGTCTGATTTTTCCCATAACTATTTTTAAAAAATTTAGGTTCTTCATATCATGGACATTTTTAATTTTATTATCGGTTCCTTTAATTTTAGATATTTCAATAAAAAACACTCATAGGTGGTTAACTGTTGGGGACTTTACAATTCAACCCTCTGAAATTTTTAAAATTGGTTTCTTACTTCAAATTTCAAACTTATTAAGTGAACCACATAATTTAATAAAGTTCATAGGAACCTTTTCTTACATAGTTCTTTCAATTTTTCTGCTCTACAATATTCCACACTTTTCTATGATAATTTCAATAATTTTTGTAACTTTTTCCCTTCTTTTTCTAAGTGGTTTGAAGTTAAAATATCTTCTTTTACCTTTTTTAATTTCCAATTTAATCATTATAGGTCTTCTTATCTTTAAAAGAGGATACGTTGTTAGCAGAATAGAGAAATATATAAGTGGGGAATCTGTTTATCAAGTAAAGCAGGCAAAAATAGCAATCTCGAGAGGAGGAATTTTTGGTGTAGGGATAGGTAAAGGAAAGATTAAGTATAAGTTTTTACCTGAGGTATCTAAGGACTTTTTGTTCTCTCATATAGCTGAAGAAACAGGACTTTTGGGAATTCTTATCTTAATTTTAATTTATTCTTTAATAATAAAAACTCTTTTTGATAGTGCAATTTTAATCGAAGATGAATTTTACAAAAACTTTTTAATTGGAACTGGACTTTTTATATTTTTTAATGTTTTTGTCCACATAGCAGTAAATTTAGGTTTATTACCTGTTACAGGTGTTCCCCTTCCACTTTTATCTTATGGTGGTTCTTCAGGAATAACTTACTCCTTTCTTCTTGGTTCATCTCTTAATATTATAAAAAATCAAGCAAGTTATAAGAGAAAAGAAAGTTTTGTATTATGGTCAAAGTTTTCGTAATCACAGGCGGAACTGGTGGTCACATTTTTCCTGCTATAGAAGTGAGAAACTTTTTAGAAAATTTGAAGATAAAAACTTATTTAATTGTTTCGCCCAAAACTGATTTTAATAAAATTATAACATACAACTATAGATTTGACTCAGCTCCTCTTGAGCTAAAGAATCTAAAGGTTTTTCTTTTTAACCTCTATAAGATTTTAAAAAGTACAATTTTTGCTTTTTATTTAACCCTAAAAATAAAACCCAATTTTATGTTTATATTTGGAAGCTACGCCTCTTTTCCCTTTTTTATACCAGCCCTTATAACTGGGAGGAAGATTTTTGTATTTGAACAGAATTCAATTCCAGGTCTTGTTACAAAAATTTTTAGTAAATTCTCACATAAAATTTTAATAAGTTTTAGGGAAACTGAAAAATTTTTAAAAAAGAAATGTATATTTCTTGGGAATCCAACAAGAGAGTTAAAAGAAATTTCAAAAATAGAAGCACGAAAATTACTTAAGATTCCTGAAAATAAAAGGACTTTACTTTTTTTAGGTGGTAGTCAAGGAGCAAAAAAACTTATAGAACTTTCCTATTCATATTCAAAATTACAAGATGACACAGTTTTAGTTATTGCTGGTAAATTCTTTAATGAATATGTTGAAAAACTTGCAGGTGAGAATTTCTTTCTTTTTCCCTTTAGAGAAGATATAGAAATTTTTTACTCAGCTTCTGATATAGTAATATCAAGGGCAGGATCAGGTGCTGTTTTTGAAATGTTAAAATTAAGAAAAAAGGCTATTTTCATTCCATTTCCCCATGCAAAGAACAATCATCAATACTACAACGCTCTATTTGCAAAAAATTACGGAACATTTAAATTAATAAAGGAAGATAATATAAATCCTTATCTTTTAAAATGCGAAGTAGATAACCTATTTAAAGAAAAAGAAGAATTTAAAAAATTACCAAACTGGAAAGAAGTGCTAAAAAGGGAGTTGAAAAAATGCTCTTTATTCATACAGGAATAAAAAGAATTCACTTTGTAGGTATTGGAGGTGCTGGTATGTCTGGTCTTGCAGAAATATTAAAACTCATGGGTTTTGAAATAACAGGAAGTGATATTAAAAAAAGTGAAACCACACAGAGACTTGAATTTCTTGGGATTAAAATTTTCTATGAACACAAAAGAGAAAACATAAACAATTCAGATCTTGTTGTTTATTCATCTGCTATACCCCCTTCAAACGTAGAAATTAGGGAAGCAAAATCAAAAGGAATTCCAGTGATAAGACGTGCTGAAATGCTTTCTGAACTTACGAAGATAAAGTTCTCTATATGTGTTACCGGAGCTCATGGAAAATCAACTACTACAACTATGATATCAAATCTTTTAAAGGACGCAGGTTTAGAACCAACTATTATAGTCGGTGGAATAATAAGAGGATTAGACACTGGAGGAATATTTGGTTGGGGACAATTTCTTGTAACTGAGGCAGATGAATCTGATAAATCCTTTTTACAACTCTTTCCAAGTGTAGGCGTTATAACAAACATTGATAGGGAACATCTTGATACTTACAAGACTATGAAGTCTCTTAAAAATGCCTTTAAGGAGTTTATGTTAAAGGTGCCATTCTATGGGACAATAATTTATTGTGGTGATGATAAAAACTTAAAAAAACTTGCAGAACCGATTGAAAGAAAAAAAATAAGTTACGGTTTAAAAAAAACAAATGATGTTTATGCATATAATGTAGTCCTTAAAAAGATGGGAAGTGAATTTGAAGTTAGTGTGAAGGGAGAACAAATAGGTAAATTTGAAATGAATGTACCTGGTCTTCATAACGTGTATAACGCGTTAGCCACTATATCAGTTTCTCACTTCTTAAAGATACCTTTTTATATTGTAAAAAGAACACTGTCAGAATTTAAGGGTGTTAAAAGGAGATTTGAATTCAAAGGAATAAAAAAAGGAGTAGGTTTGATTGATGATTATGCACATCATCCGACAGAAATAAAAGAATTTTTGAGAACAGCTCGTAATTTCTGGGAAGACGGAAGGTTAGTTGTTATATTTCAACCTCACAGATATTCAAGAACTAAATTGCTTTGGAAAGAAATTGCAGAGAGTTTAACGAATTCAGATGTTGTAATAGTTTTACCTATATATCCTGCCGGAGAGAAAAAGATAAAGGGAGTTACACATAAACTTATTATTAATGAATTAAAAAAGAGAAATATAGAAGTTTTAAACGGTGAGGAGAATCTAAAGGAAAAATTAGAAAAAATAATTAAAGAGAACGATCTTATATGTTCAGTTGGTGCTGGAAATGTTTACAAAATCGTAGAGGAGGTTTACAATGATATTCTTGGTAAATAGAATTTTAAAAAGGAGGGTAAATTTAAAGAACAAAAATTCATTAAAAATTGAATCGATTTGCTCGTTTTACGCCGAACCAGCTGATATTGAGGAAATCTTATATGTAATAAACTTCGCACAAAAAAGAGGTATACCCTATGCATTTATTGGGGGAGGTTCAAATATACTTCTTCCAGATGGACTTTTTGAGGCTTTAATAATTTCAACAAGGAATTTAAAGGAATTTGTTTTAACTGATGATGGTGTAATAGTTGATGCGGGTGTCAAGTTTTCAAAAATAATTCCTAAGCTTAGTGAAGTGGAAATGGGAGGACTTGAGTTTACTGTTGGTATACCTGCAACTGTGGGTGGTGCGATTTGTATGAATTTAGGTAGTATGGGTAAAAATATATCAGATTACTTAGAAGAAATTTTTGTATACGAGAAAACTGGATTTAAAAAATTAAAGAGAAGCGAAATTCAATTTTCATACAGGAAAGGTTATAAAGGGGGTTTAATAATAAGTGCTTATTTTAAACTTGAAAGAAAAAGTAGGGATAAAATAGAGGAGGAAATTGTCTCTATTTTAAGTAAAAAAAGGCAAACTCAACCACTTGAATATCCTTCAGCTGGATGTATATTCAAAAATCCATCAAAAGAGTATCCTGCAGGTAAACTTATTGAGCTTGCAGGGCTTAAGGGTCTTAGAGTTGGTGGAGCAGAAATATCGATAAAACATGCCAATTTTATTATAAACAAAGGACATGCAAGAGCAAAGGATATAAAGGAGATTATAAAAATAGTTCAGGAAAAAGTCTATGAAAAGTTTGGAATTTTACTTGAAAGAGAAATTTTATACTTGGAGGAAATTTTATATGAGAGGTAAAAGGAAGTATTTTCTTTTAATTTTATTTTTATTCGGTTTTAAAAAAAATGAGGAAATTAATATAAATTATTATGGTGAAATTTTAGCGAAATATGATAGAAATTTATTTTTAACTTCTAACGGTTTCCTTTTAAAAATTGATGATAAGAAAATAATAGACAGTTTATCTAAGATGAATTTACCAGAAATTGTTAAAATAGATTTTAATACTAAGCATGATAGTTTCAAAATGAATTCAATTTTTTATCCTATTTCTGAATTATTGAAGTTAATTAAAGAAAGAGATATTGAATTTTATTTGAAAATTAAATATGTAGAACCGATAAGAATTTCAATATATACGATAGATGGAAAATTTATAACATTTGGTCTTGGCAGATTTGACAAGAAAATTAATTATTTGAAAAATTTAATTGAGTTTGAAGATACATTGAACTTAGAAGTTTTGTCTTTTTTAGAGGGGAGGTGAAAAATGGACAGCAAAAGAATTGTTTGTGTTGATTTGGGAACTTCAAAGGTTTTAGCAGTTTTTGGAATAGTAGAGAATAAAACAATTAAAGTTGAAGGGTATTCACCTAAAATTGAATCACAGGGAGTTGAATCAGGAGTGGTTCAAAACATTGAAAAAGTTTCAAACACAATTAAATTGGCTGTAGAGGAGGCATTCAAATTAAAGGGAGATGTTCCTAAGAAAAAAACAAAATTAATTTTGGTAATAAACGGTAATTACATTGAGAGTGAAATAGAAAAAGGGTTTGTTAAAGTATACGATTCAGATGGAGAAATACAGGAAAATGATAGGATAAGAGTTATAAAAACTTCAATTCAGAGGGTAGACACACTTGAAAAATCAATAATTTATATTCATCCAAATGAATACATAGTTGACGATCTAAAGGGAATAAAGGAGCCAGTAGGTATGATTGGTTCTAAACTTGAAGTTGAAACATTCATCTTGAAAGCTAAAAAAAATGTTTTAAGCACATTAAAGAAAGTGGTTGAAAGGAGTAATTTTGAAGTTGAAAATTTTGTATACTCCCCCATCGCTTCTTCTTATGCTGTTCTTGAAGAAGAGGAGATAAATCAGGGTGTTCTTCTTATGGATATTGGTATGGGAACAATAGATGTGGCTGTATGGAGTAAAGGAGCTTTACTTTATGCAAACTCTTTCTCTTTTGGTGGAAAGCTTATAGTCAATGATTTAATAAAGATTCTTAGAATACCTAATAAAACAGCAAAGGAGATTCTCGAATCTTTCAACAGGATTGAAAGTGAAGGTGAAGACGAAGAGATAGAGTTAAAAGGGATAGGTGAGCGTCCCTCTAAAAAGTTTAAGATTTCTCTGATAAAAGAGACAATTTACTCAAGGGTTGATGAATTAATCTCGCTTGCAAAATGGCATTTAGATAAAGTTATTAATTGGGAGAAACTATCAGCTGGAATTGTTCTAGTGGGAGGTATAGCAAAATTGAAGGGGATTACAGAAATTGCAGAAAGTATATTTAATCTTCCATGTATAGTGGGAAAACCTAAAAATTTCAGAGGATTATCCGAAGATTTAGCCCAAGATCCATCCTATTCAGCATCTTTAGGTGCTTTGAAATTAGGTTATATTTTAAGAACTGTAAAATATGACGATAATAAAGCAAAACAAGGAAATATTTTTTCTAGAGGAATATTAAAAAACATAAAAGAATTTTTTGATAACTTTTAATATGGGTTCAAATCCGTAGATGTAGAAAGGGGAATAATTATGATAAAGTTACATGAAAGTGGAGTTAAACAGACAAAGATCAAAGTTTTAGGGATAGGAGGTGGAGGTTCAAATGCTGTGAGATACATGAGTGAAAAAGGAATAGAAAATTTAGAGCTTATCGTTTCGAATACAGATATACAGGCTCTTAATAGAAATCCAGTTAATATCAAGATCCAATTAGGAAAAAACATTACAAAAGGACAAGGTTCAGGAGGTGATCCTGATATAGGTAAAAGAGCTACTGAAGAGTCGCTTGAGGAGATAAAAAATTTATTGAAAGATGCTGATATGGTATTCCTTGCAGCTGGTCTTGGAGGGGGTACAGGAAGTGGTGGAATACCAGTTATTGCAAAGCTATGTAGGGAGGATTTAAATATACTTACATCAGCAGTTGTAACACTACCCTTTTCTATGGAGGGTCCTATAAGGCAAAGAAGGGCAATTGAAGCATTAAATGAATTAAAAAAACATGTTAACTCCTACATAGTGATTCCAAATGATAGGCTTTTAAGAAATGGAAACGAATCTTTATCATTAAAGGAAGGATTTAAAAAAGTAGATGAAGTATTATTCCAAGCTGTTAAGGGTATTGTGAATATAATACAAAAACCCCAATATGTAAATGTAGATTTTGCCGACATTAGAAGTATACTTAAACATGGAGGAAAGTCTGTAATGGGTATAGGGATAGGAGAAGGTGATTCGAGAGCTAAGGATGCAACTTGGAATGCAATACATTCGCCTCTTATTGATAGTGATGGCATTAAACACGCCAAAGGAGTTCTATTAAATATTGTAGGAGGAAACGATTTAACAATGAGGGAAATCCAAGAAATAATGAATATTATAATTAATGAAACAGAAAATGAAAATACAGAGATTATAACTGGATTTGATTACTGTGACGAAATGGAGGGAAGGGTTGAAGTTACTGTTATTGCTTCAGGTATACCGGATGTTCCTGAAAAAAGAGAGAGCTTTTTCACACCTTTTAAGGACAAAAATTACGAAGAATTTAATGAAAATGGAGATTTTGAGGTACCTGCTCTTTTCAGAAAAACTTCTTCCATTAATATGTAGAAAGAATTTTTTAATTTTTGAAGCTAAATAAAGATCATTTATTTTATTGGGTTGTAAAACTTTCAAGACAGAAGTCATTTTTTTAATTACAACTTTTGCAATTTTTTAAATTTTAAAAAGAGAGATTTATTAATTAAATTAGTTTTAGGAAAGGCCTAAGATAAAATTAAAGTTGAGATTAGAATAACGTACATAGTGTCAAAAATTTTTAAAAATGAAACATATTAGAAAATGATTCAAAACTTTATGTAAAGGAAAAAAATTCAAAAATTTCTTAATTTTTTATCTTTATTTGATTATTTTGAATTTAAAATTTCCTTTATTGAGTCTGTATTAAATAAAACTTCAGGCCAGTTACTGTCCTCTAAAAATAGGACATGATGTTGTATGAACTTCTCTTTTGATGGAAAATCAATTTCTCTCTTTCTAAGATCATCATATTTAGTAGGAGAAAGGATAAATGATTCAATAGAGATATTTTTATTATTAAGAGCAAATTCAATGTCCTTTATAGTAATTATATCTGAATCTGCGGGTTTAAATCCCGCAAAAACTATCTTTTCATTGTTCAAGGACTTTACATGTCCAAGTCCGTGAGGATCTATGAATATAATAACTTGTTTTTCCCCTCTTTTTATCCACATAATAAAATCTGGATAAAAACCAGACCATTCTAATTGAAAACCAACACCTATTTTAGAAAAATTCCTCAATAGATATATTTCCACACTTGAAAATCTGCTACTATTTTCACTCAAATACTTTCTTAACTCCTCTACAAACTTTTTTTCACTTTCAACTAAACCCGGAGGGGAAATTTTGTTTATTTTTTTACTTTCAAGTAATATCGGAACATAAAGAGATCTATCAAAATAAATTCTTGGTAGAGATTCAAATTCCTCTTTTAAAATTTTATTTAAATCTTGTGTCAACTTCCTTATCTTATTAATAAGATCTTTCTTTTTCTTGTCTATCTGCACTATATATCCTTGTTCATCTTCTGAAACAAATGGTAAAGGTAATTGTTTAACCTTATCATAACGCAATTCCTTTGTTTCAAACTTTCTCAAGTTCTTTTTATAAAATAGGTCTAAATATTTCTTTATAATCAAAATAGCAATTTCTTCCAGTTTCTTAATATTAAAAGCATTTTTTAATTCAAAGATTTCAGGTGAACATAAAAGTGTATATCTACTAGATAAGAGAATTTTTTTAAGAGTCTCTGTGTCAAAAACTAAATTCCAATATCCTTTTTGAACTTTAAAATAATATATTTCCTGATAAATTTTTTGCCAATCAAGTAAATTAACAACATTATCATCATATCCTATTTTTACTACTTCAGACTTTATTCCCTTTGCCTTTATTCCCTCCTCTCTTTTATCCTGTGAGAGAGTCACTTGAACTTCTGGTAAAAGATCTACGGTATAACTGATTTTATCGTCAATTTCTAGTTTTAATATTATATTTTCTTCAAACTTTTTTTCAGATTTAGAAAAGGTATAAAGAGTCTCCCATTTATCTCTGTGTTGATACTGTATAGGTATTTTAATAGTTTCAAGTTCTACTTCTTCTTTATTAATTGCTTCCAAAAATTTATTTAAATAATCTGCCTTAATACCATAGATATTAAGAGTTTCTAAAAGACGAATCTCAGAATTTTCGCCACTTCTTTTTAAAGACATCCCTTTCCCTTTGAGCCTTACACCTCTTCCAAATAATTGGATGATTTGTGGACCCTGCCCTCTACCTATATTCAATAATCCCATACAAGAGACGCGCCAGGTATCCCAACCTTCTATAAATTTTTTTGAGCCAATAAGTATATTAATTTTAGAATTTTCACGCTTAATATCATCAAAAAGAGAAGCGGATATCACATCTTGCTCAACCGAAATACCCCTTTCCTCCAACCGTTTCTTTAAACTTGCCACATCACCGATATTTACAACACCAAAATATGGATTTTCTCCAATCTTTAATCCTATTTCACCTTGTGCATTTTTAAGTTCATATAAATTTAATCGTCCCTTTCCACAAAAAATGAGCTCGTAAAGATTATTTATATTTATTTCGTTCTTTCTAAGATAATAAAATCTATCACTAAATATATCTTTATCACTTTCATCTTTTAACCCAGTATCGCATCTTAAAATCTTATCTATCCAATTATTCACCCATTCCTCATTTTCAATCACTTTTTTTATAAACTCAATAATCTGAATTACATCAGAAATCGTTGCTTTCTCTTCTTCATTAAGTTCGCCACTATTTCTTTTAGAACGTTTTTTTTCTTTTATCACAGTCGTTCCAACAAAAATCCATAGTGGTTTTTCTAAATTATATTGTCTTGCTTTTTCTTTATATTCTTCATAAATAAGAATTTGTTCGTAAAAGGATAGTAAATTTGCTAAAAACATTGCCTCTTGAAATTCTTTTTCGGAGATACCGGTTTCCTTAACATTTAAAATAGAAAAATCTTTACCATAGCCATCAAGATAAAAGTATTTATAGGAATAATCAAAAATGATTGACTTCGCATATTCTTCAAATACATTATCACTTGCTTTTTTGTTTTTGCTTCTTGAAGAGGGAACAGATAAAATTTGACCAAAGGTTGCACTGTATTCAAAGGTGAATCCCTTTTCAGCAAGTAAATCCCGCCTTCGCTTCCATTTCATCTCTTCTTTATTATCTCTTGCTTGTCCTTTATGTCCTTCATCTACAAAGATAAGATTTTTGCCCTCGAATGTTTCTACCGGAAGAGTTACTCCACTTCCCTTTTTTTCTTCAACTAATTTAGTTATTTCTATCACTAGGACTTCTTTATCCCTTTTAGACTCTGTATCAAAACTTCCAGAATAAAGTCTGCAAGGTATTCCACTTTTTTCTAATTCTTCAAAATGTTGTTTTGAAAGACCCTCATTTGGAGTGATTAAAATAATATTGTCGGGAGAAAATAAATTATATTTAAAAAACTGATAATAATTAATGTGCATTATAAGAGTTTTACCTGAACCTGTAGCCATCCAAAAAGCAAGTTTTTTAAAATCACTTTCAGTAAAAGGGTCTATAAGATCTATACCTTCTTCCTTTTTATAATCTTTAAGGAACTGATTTAAATTAAATAAAAACTCAAGCTTTTTATTTTTTAAATTATCCAGAAAAATTTCAGTAAACAAAACTGCAAGATATTGAAAGTATTTAAGATTAATCTGCTGTCTTTTAAAATTGATCTTTTTCACATAAGATTGAATATTTTGGTCATATCTTAAAAGATCACTTTCTGATATTTTAAGATTTCCTAAGGATCGTAAAACATTTATAAAGTGGCTTCTACCATCACTATCAATACCTACTTGTGCATCTTTTAACTTTTCTTGTAACTCTCTCAATTCATTAACTCCAAATAATGAAAGAAGATATTTATTTAGGATGAGATATTTTTCAATTTTCATTTATCTCTCCATTAATTTTTTAAATTCAGGTTCAATATATCTTAGTTCGTAATCCTTGTTTGTTAAAACACTTTGACCATTTACATATACTATCTGTGGTTTCCAATCATTCAATTCTTCATTGATAAATTCTTTATCATTTTTATAATCTTCTTCTTTCCATTTTTCATCATATTCTCTCCAGACAACGGCAACGCTTTTACCTTCTATTTCACCAAGAGTAAAGAGGTATTTTCTTCCATTCTTATATCTTGCCTTTATCTTTTTTAATTTTACTCCTAAAAGATAATTGAATGTCTCTGGGATGTCAACTGCCATTTCCTGGGGGTCGCCCACTTCTGATAGATTTACTTTTAATTTATAAGCAAAGGGATTTTTCAATTGTTCAATATTTAAAAAATACGGGCTTTCTCTTGTTTCAAAATCAAGAAAGTATTTTAAAAGATATTCGTCTTTGAAAAGTTCAAGTGCCTGCTTGTGTTCTTTAAATTCAATATTATCAAGGGTATCTTCAAATTGTTCAAGATAATGGTATTTAAAGAAAACTCCAATTCCATCCATATCTTGTGGTTTACCATCCTTCCAATTAAAAGAGTAAGCAACTTTTTTAATTCTTGGTATGATTACAGTATCAAAATAATTAGCCATTTCTACAAGAATGAATTTTCTTTTACCACCATCTTCTTTATTAAGTTTCATCACTGCATGAGCAGTTGTACCTGAACCAGCAAAAAAATC
>JBCNUW010000029.1:0-16436 GCA_039630575.1 Caldifarciminales bacterium | reverse complement strand
AAGACAGGCTAAGCATGTAGGCCCGGTATCCAAACCCTTTCGGACGGGGGTTCAAATCCCCCCACCTCCATTATGCCGGGGTGGCGGAATTGGAAGACGCGCCGCCTTCAGGAGGCGGTAGGCTTTAAAGCCTGTGCGGGTTCAAATCCCGCCTCCGGCATAAATATCTCATACTTACTCACTTTTAAATCCCTTTTAATTTTCCTATACCTTTCCCTTATTATATGAAATTTATGAAATCCCTAAAAGGAATATTAGTTTTAAAAAATAATGAAATTATTACAGATCTTGAAATAAACGAAAACATCTCAAATTTACTAAAGAAAAAAAATGTAAAAGTATTAGAAATCAACAACAAAAGTTTCACTGTTGAAAAACTAAATCTTAAACATATAGACGCTAAACTGTTTATCCTAAAGGAAAAAACCAAAACAAAAACAAAAGAAAAAAATATAAATCAATATTTTCAAAAACTTGTATTAGAAAATTATTTAAAACAAAAAGAAGATCTAAAAAACAAATTAGATTTTTTAATTAAAACAGGAAAATTTTATACTGAGGTCAAAAGTATTGAAAAAGTTATTAAAAAAATTATTAGGGAAATAAAAGAAATTTTAAAGGTCGAAGTTGTCTCAATATTTAAGGTAGATAAGGAAAACAAAAAAATCTCCTTTTTTGAATTTACAAAAGGAGAAAAGGAGCTAAAAAGTATAGAGATAGAATGGGGTAAAGGAATTGTAGGATATGTTGCAAAAAATAAAATACCTGTCATTGTTAATGATGTTTCAAAAGACGAAAGATTTTATAAAGAGGTCGATAAAAAAACTGGATTCAAAACAAAAAATCTTTTAGCCTTTCCTTTAATTGTACAGAAAAAACTAATTGGTGTTATTGAGGCAATAAATAAAGTTGATGGAGAATTCAAAAAAGATGATCTTGAACTTATTTCTCTTATATCTTCCAACGCTGCTATTGCCTTACAGAATGCACTTTTATATAAAGATCTTGAGAATTTATTTATAGGAACTATAACTGCTCTCGCAAATTCAGTAGAAGCAAAAGATCCATACACTTCAGGTCATGTGAACAGAGTAACAGAACTTTCTGTTAACCTAGGAAAAAAAGCTGGTCTAAAAGGAGAAGAGCTTAAAGCCTGTGAACTATCTGCAATTTTACATGACATCGGCAAAATAGCAATTCCTGATAGTATATTAAAAAAACCTGATAGACTTACAGAAGAAGAGTATGAAATAATAAAGACTCATGTTTTTCACGGAGCAAAAATTCTTGAACCCATTCCAGGGATGAAAAATGTAATTCCTGCGGTATTGCATCATCACGAAAGATGGGACGGAAAAGGCTATCCATTAGGTTTAAAAGAGGAAGAGATTCCTATTATTGCAAGAATAATTTCAATAACAGATTCTTTTGATGCAATGAATTCAGATAGGCCTTATAGAAAAAGATTAAAAAGTGATGTTATAATAAGTGAATTAAAGAAAAATGCAGGAAGCCAATTTGATCCTAAACTAATAGAGATCTTTCTTGATATGGAGGAAGTCAAATCTCTTTTATCAGAATGACGCGAGGGTGGCGGAATAGGCAGACGCGTCAGATTTAGGATCTGATGGGTAAAACCCGTGCGGGTTCGACTCCCGCCCCTCGCATCTTTTTAAAAAATGAAAATCTATATATCTATTGATTTGGAAGGTATTCCAGGTATCGTATCTCAGGATCATGTAAAAAAGGATGGAAAAGATTATGAAAAGGCAAGAAAATGGATGACCAATCACTTAAATACTGTAATAGAATCCCTAAAAGAAACAGGAGTCCAAAAAATCTTAGTAAATGACTCTCATGGCGAAATGACAAATATAATTTTGGATGAAATTCCAGAAGATGTGGAAATCATAACAGGAAACCTGAAAAAGTTTTCGATGGTAGAAGGTATAAATGAATGTGACGCAGGAATTTTTTTAGGTTATCATTCTAAGGCAGGAAGTCTAGGTGTTTTAGATCACACCTACTTTGGAAGAGCTATATATGAGATCAGAATAAATAAAATCCCCTACGGTGAGTTCGGGATAAATACTCTTGTAGCAGGAAACTTTGATGTTCCAATAATTTTTGTAAGCGGAGATGACGAAACTATAAAGGAAGCAAAATCATTAGTAGAAAACATAGAATATGTCTTAACTAAACAAAGAAGGAGTCGTTTTTCCGCTAAAACTTTTTCTTTTAAAAGTATTGAAAGGGAAATAAGAAATAAAATTCCCATAGCTATAAAAAAATTCAAAAACAAAGAAATTTTACCTTTAAAATTAACGGGAAGTATAGAGATTGAAGTGGACTTTATAAACACTGCTATGGCCGATATCGGAGAGATAATGCCAAAAACAATAAGAACTTCGCCCCGAACCCTTTACTATAAAGCAGAAGACATTATAGAAGCCTATTTTGTACTAAGAACATGGATAACTCTTGCAGGCTCAGTTATATGAATTTTAAAATGACACCCTATATCCCAAAGCCTCTACCTCAACTTTAATCTTTAAAAGTAACTCCCTATTATCTATTAAAAAAACGGCTTTTTTATTTTCAAAGTCTAAAGTTATATCTTTTGCTCCTAATTTCTCAAGAACCTTATAGATAGTCTTTGCACAACCATGGCAAACCATCCCCTCTATATTAATTTCAACTTTTTCCATATTCTATATATTTTGTAATAAATTTCCTTAACTTTACAAGAATCTCATCAAAAAAAGATGGACCATAATGAGAAAGAAAATCATAAGGTAAAATTAAAATTCTAACTTTTCCAAACCTATCTTCTAATTTTTTGATTAAAAATTCCTTATCTATTTTTTCGTTATGAGGTTCATAAAGTAAAATATCAAACCCTAATTTTCTTGTCTCATTATCATCAGGTACAAAATAACTATCTTTTCTAAAAGAATATACATTCTCAAGTCCAAGTATTCTTAAACCATCATTTATGTAACTTGATGCTCCTATCGTAATTTTTCCTCCTAAATAAATCTCATAATAAACTCTCATATTTAATTTATCTTTTTTCAAATCTCTTATAATTTTTTCTAAATTTTCAATTAAAATCTCACTCTCATTAATTTTATTCAAAACTATACCTAATTTTTTTATGTTATCAAAAATTCCATAAATTGTTTGGGGACAAGAAAACACAAATATTTTATAGCCTTTTTCTAAAATTTTATATGAAATTTCTCTTTGAGCACCAGAAGTCGTTAACACAAGATCAGGTTTAAGCTCATGTAGTCTTTCCCACAAAACATTCAAATAAGAACCAACTCTCACAAAATTTTCCAATCTTCCAAAAGGTCTTCTACAATAAAAACTTATACCTACAAGCCTATCTTGAGCATTCAATCTAAATATCGTCTCCGTTAAATCTGGAGCAAGAGAAACAACCCTCTTTGGATTTTCTGGTAGCTCAATTTTTCTTCCAAAAAATTCAGAAAAAATCTCCAAATTTAAATACTATCAAAAACCTCTTAATATTAAAATTAACATAAAAGTTGCACCAATAACAATGTAAAAGGCATAATCTTGAACTATCCCAGTCTGAATTACTCTTAATGATCTTCCTATCCTTCCTGTATTATAAACTACCCAATTCACTATACCATCCACAATGTGCCTATCCCACCAAGAAGCTAAAACTGAAAGTAAAACAACAATTTTTCTATAAATCCATTCAAAAATATCATCAATGTAATATCTTCTCTGTAAAACAGTGTAAATATAAGAAAATCTTAATTTTAAATTTGTGAGAACTAAAGGTTTGGCTGAATAAAGATAATAAGAAAAGAATAAACCTAAAAAGGCTAAAAGAAGCGATAAAATCTTTGGTAAAGTTGAAACTTTACTATGATGAAATTCTGATCCTTGAAGATAACTAAGCAAATGGGATATCTTTTCATGATAAAATCCAGCAAAAATTGAAAAAATTGCAAGTAATATAAGAGAAAAACTCATTGAAAAATCAGGATCATGTGCATCTTGAGCTTCCTTTGTTCTAGGTTTTGTTAAAAAGGCAACTGTATAAGCTCTACCCATATAAAAGGCTGTTAAAAATACAGTTACTATAAGAAAAAGAAAAGGTAACTTGTTATCATAATAATAAGTTTTTATTATAATTTCTTCCTTGGAATAAAATCCTGAAAAAGGAGGAATACCACATAGAGCAAGTGTTCCAATACCGAAGGTTAAAGATGTTATGGGAGCTTTTCTGAAGATTCCACCCATATGCCAAATAGAATTTGAATGGACAGCATGAATAGCTGCTCCAGCTCCAAGAAATAAAAGAGCTTTAAAGTAAGCATGGGTAAAAAGATGAAAGAATCCCGCAACAATCGAGCCTACACCTAAAGCTGCCATCATATAACCAAGCTGTGATATCGTTGAATATGCTAAAATTCTCTTTATATCCTCCTGAACTAATGCCATAGTTGCTGATAAAAAAGCTGTAAAAGATCCAATAATAGCAATAATCCACATTACATTTTCAAATAGTTCAAAAACAGGAAATAACCTTGAAACAAGATAAACTCCAGCAGCAACCATTGTGGCAGCATGAATAAGAGCAGATACTGGTGTAGGACCCTCCATCGCGTCAGGAAGCCATATGTGTAAAGGAAACTGCGCAGACTTACCTACAGCACCACAAAAAATAAGTATTAAAACAAGTGAACCAAGATTAAAATCCTCCTTTAAAATATAGGGCTTATTAATTAATTCATGAATATCAATCACACCAAATTTAAAATATAAGATCAAAATACCAATAATAAAACCAACATCACCTAACTTAGTTATCCAAAATGCCTTAAGTGCAGCTCTTGCTGCCTCAGGTTTATAGTAATAAAAGCCTATAAGTAGATAAGAGCAAAGTCCTACAAGTTCCCAAAAAACAAATATTTGCAAAATATTCTTTGAAAGAGTTAAACCTATCATTGAAAAGGCAAACAGAGAATGATAAGCATAGTACCTTCCAAGAGAAGGAGAACTCTCTTCTGACATATACCCAATAGAATAAACCTGAACTGCAAATGCTACCAGAGCAACAACAAATAACATAATTGCAGAAAGCCTATCTAAATAAAAACCAAAATATATTGAATTAGCTCCAGCAACACCTCTGCTTACACCAGCAGGAAGCCATACAATCTCCTTAGATATAGGAGTTTTCAGCTCTTCTATGTTCAAAATAATCAAAATACTTAAAATAAGAGAAAGAAAAATGGCACCTATGGAAAGATAAGCCGAAAACCTACCTTTTTTTCTTGTAAAAAAACCTATTATCAGAAAGGATAAAAATGGTGCCCACCATGAAATAAAAGATAAAGTTCCTAAATCCATTTCACCCCCCTTATCCCTTTAAGATTTCAATCTCATCAGCATTTGATGTTCTTCTTAATCTAAAAAGAAGTATTATAATTGAAAAACCAACAACAATTTCTAAAGCTGTAATTGATATACCAAAGATTATTGTCAAAACGCCAGAAGGATCACCCCAAGCAAAGGAAAAAAGACCAAAATTGAGATTCGCACTGTTAAATATCAATTCAAGGGAAATTAAGATTCCAAGAGCATTCCTCCTTGATAAAACTCCATAAAGTCCCAAAGAAAAAAGAAAAATTGATAAGTAAAAAAGAGCTTTAAGATCCATTTTTACCTCCTAATCTCTTTTTGATAATATTATCGCTCCCATGAAGGCAACCAAGAGTAAAATTGATAAAATTTCAAAAGGTATTACATATTTGCTCTGAAAAATTAAATTTGAAAGAAATGTTATATCCTTTTCAAGACCAATAGGTGAAAAATAAAATGTTTTTCCAACTAAAAGTAAAAGAAGGAAAATTAGTATTGCAAAAAGACCACTTGTAAAAGGATTTCTAACTGTATTTTCAAGAGGTCTCATTATAGACTCCCTTGCAAGCATTATTGTAAATATCATCAAAAGAACAACACCTCCAACATAAACCAAAATTTGTGTCCACCCAACAAAATCATAACCCATAAAAAGGTAAAGTAAACCTGTTCCAAAAAGTGTGAGACCAAGATACAAGGCACTTCTAAATAAATCCTTTGTTAAAACAGTCATTAAACCAGATAAACCTGTTAAAAGAAATATTAAAAAGAAAATTAATTTCATCTTTTAACTCCTTTTTAAGTTGCTGCAACTTTCTCTCTTCTTGGGGGAGTTTGCATGTTCCTGAGAATATTACCTGCTATAATTGAACTTTCGTACTTTTTACCATATTCAACCATCTTCTCAAGAGTTAAAAGCAACTCGTCACGAGATAAGGCTGCCCATCCTGGAACTTTAAGCATAACTATCGCATCAGTCGGACAAACTTGAACACAAAGCTCACAAGCAAGACAAGCCTGAAGCTCTATGGTAAACTTTTCTGGATAAGTCCTTCCTGACTTATTTTTACCCTCAGCAGGAGTCACATTAATTATCTCTGAGGGACATATTTGCTCGCACAACTTACAGGCAATACACTTTAGATCACCATTATTATCAGTAGGTAAACCAAAAAGTGGACCTCTAAACCTTTCTGGAATTTCTCTTTTCTTATCAGGATACATAATTGTAAAAGTTTCTCTAAAAAAATTTTTTGTTGCAACCTTCAAAACTTTTAGAACATTTAAAATTTGACTCATTTTAAACTCCTTTTAGAAAAAAAGTTTCCATAAAGATGCTAAAAAAAGATTAAAAAGTGAAATTGGAAAAAGATATTTCCATGAAAAATTTATTAATCTGTCTATCCTTATTCTTACAAAAGACCACCTTATTAAAAGAAAAAGAGTAAGCATAATGAAAGTTTTAAAAAGAAGCCAAAAAATTTGATATAACCACTCTGGACCAAAGTGAGGATAAAAACCTCTATACCCTCCCAAAAATAAAATTGAACCTAAGACTGAGAGAGCAAGTATGTGAACATACTCTGCTGCATAGAAAAGAGCAAATTTAATTCCTGAATACTCTACATTATAGGCTGCTACAAGTTCACTTTCAGCCTCAGGAACATCAAAGGGAACTTTGTTTTCTTCTGCAAGACCAGCTATAACAAAAATAATAAAAGAAACCCACCCAAATATAGGATAAAGTGCAAAGGGCACCTTTTGAGCCTGAATGATATCATTCGTTCTTAAAGATCCTGCAAGAACTACAGGAACAAGAGCTGAAAGAATAAGAGGAATTTCATAAGAAACAACTTGTGCACCTGCTCTAAAGGCCGAAAGAAGAGCATACTTTGAATTACTTGCCCATCCAGCAAGAAATACTCCAAAAACTATTAAGGAAGAAACAGCAAAGAAGTAAATTAAACCTACTGAGAGATCTGAAATGTATATATTCTTTGCAACTGGCAAAACTGGAAAAGTAAGAAGGGCACCTATGAATACAATAATTGGCGCAATATTAAAAATTTTTCTGTCTGCCTGCTCCGGAATTATGTCCTCCTTTAGAAGAAGTTTTAAAACATCAGCAAAGGGCTGTAAAAAACCATGAGGTCTTCCAACATAATAAGGACCCACTCTGTTGTGCAACTTCGCTGCAAATTTCCTTTCAATCCAAGTAATGTAGAGAACTATAAAAAGTGCAACGAAAATATAAATAATTGTTAAAAAAATTATTCCAACCATTTTTTTCTCCTATCTATCAACATCACCAAAAACGGGATCAATTGAACCTAAAATTGCAACAACATCTGCTACAAGATGTCCTTTAAGCAAAAAAGGTAAAACAGAAAGATTAGAAAAGGAAGGAGCCCTTATCTTCACACGGTAAGCAAAGGGCTTTCCATCTGAATATATATAATAACCGAGTTCACCTCTTGGAGACTCCACAGCCACATATACCTCTCCAGGCTTAGGTTTAATGGCTACTTTAACCTTAACAGGCATTTGTGAAGAAATAGGACCTTGAGGAAGACCTTCAATCGCCTGCATTATTATTTTTATTGACTGTCTCATCTCTTCCATCCTTACTCTAAATCTATCAAAAACATCTCCTCCATCAAAAGAAGGAACATCAAAATCAAACTTATCATAAGATGAATAAGGACATGCCTTTCTTAAATCAAACTTAACCCCTGATCCCCTTAAAACAGGTCCTGAACAACCGTACTCCATAGCTACCTCCTTAGGCAAAATACCAATACCTTTTGTTCTATCTATAAAAACTGGATTATTAATAAGCATCTCCTCATATTCGTTTATCCTTTTCTCAACAGTTTGAAGTGTTTCCTTAATATCCTTATCTATACTAGGATAAACATCATATCTTACCCCACCTATTTGCATTAAATGCGGATGAAGTCTCGAACCAGTCATTTTTTCAAAAATATCTAAAATTCTTTCTCTTTCTCTAAAACAGTACAAAAAAACTGTTGTTCCTCCACCAAGTGCACCACCTAAATCAAGGCAGAAAGTTCCAAGCCACACTAAATGTGAGGCAATCCTTGAAAGTTCTGAAAATATGACCCTTATATATTGGGCTCTTTCAGGAACCATAATACCTGCAAGCTTTTCAACTGCAAGAACATATCCAAATTCGTTAGTTGTAGCAGAAAGATAATCATTTCTATCTAACATAGGTAAAAATTGAACATACGTGTAGGTTTCTCCAAGCTTTTCAACTCCTCTGTGAAGATAACCAATATCTGGTTTTACATCAACTATCTTTTCTCCAGAGAGCTTAAGAATTATCCTTAAAACCCCATGAGTGGAAGGGTGCTGGGGACCCATATTTAGAATTATTTCCTCCTCAGGCTCATAAATTTTTAATTCCCTTTCCATTTAGAACCTCCTTCTTAAAACAGGTTTTCTTCTATAATCATACTTCTCTGGGGCTCTGTTAATTTCATAATCCTTTCTTAAAGGATGACCCTCCCAATCCTCAGGAAGCAGTATTCTTCTTAAATCAGGATGATTTTTAAACTTAACACCAAAAAGATCGTATATTTCTCTTTCCATCCACTCAGCTCCTTTATAAAATTTGTAAGCTGAAGGAACTTCCTCATCTTCCTTTAAAACAGTTTTAAAAATCAAAGTTTCACTATCAAAGGGATCCCTAACACAATATATGATCTCAAATTCTTTCCTTTCTAAAAAATGACAAGCTGTGATAAAGGAAAGGTAAGGGAAAAAGCCTTTTACCCTCTCCATAAAGTGATAAAATTCCTTTAATGGAAATATTAAAATTCCATCTTTGGTCTCATCAAGTTTAAATTCCTTTTTTAATATTTCTTTTTTCATTTTGTTGTAACCTCCTCAATTAACTTTTGCAATTTTTTAACACCCTCAATCAATCCCTCAGGTGTAGGAGGACAACCTGGAACATAAACATCAACTGGTATAACTCTATCAACACCTGGAACTACTGAGTAAACATTTCTGTAAAAATCACCAGAAATTGCACAGGATCCCATTGCTATTACCCATTTTGGTTCAGGCATCTGAGAGTAAAGTCTTTTTATTCTTTCTGCCATTTTTGCAGTTACAGTTCCTGAAACTATCATAACATCAGACTGCCTTGGTGAAGCCCTTGTTATTACACCAAATCTTTCCAAATCAAATCTTGATGCATAAGTTGCCATCATCTCAATAGCACAACAGGCAAGCCCAAATGTAATAGGCCATAAACTCGATTTCCTCGACCAGGCAAAAATTTTCTTTGTACTCGTAAGTATAACACTCCCACCTGGAAACCTTTCTATATAGTTCATTATCTTATCTAAAACACGTGAATAATAAACCTCTTCAGGTTTGAATTTAAGAATTTCTTCCATAATTACAATCTCCCTTTAATCCCATTTAAGAGCTTTCTTTTTTATAGCCCAAAACCAACCTAAAGTTAAAACCAAAACAAATATAAAAATTTCAAAAAAACCTAAAAAATTTAACTCCTTTACTTTTATTGCCCAAGGTAGTATAAATAAAACCTCTATCTCAAATATTAAAAAAGTAAGAACTACTAAATAGTACCTCACCGGATATCTTGACCAAGCCTCACCGACCGGGATCTCACCAGATTCGTAGGGAATATACTTCTCAGATTCTTCATTCCTTGGCGCAAAGAATTTCGGCAAAATTAACATCAAAAAAGCTAAAAACAAAGAAATCAAAAAAACGGTTAAAATCCCTAAATAGGTTCTCATCAGTAAAATTATAGATTAAAGGGATGGAACCTTTTTGATGAATGTTTTAATTTTATAAAAAAATTTTAAAACTTTTCAACCATAAATTTCACAAAAATTTTTTCCCCTTTCCCACAATCAAATTAAAAGCATCTTGAAAATAATTTGTTTTATCCCTTATTTCTTTTGGAACCTTTTCACAGTAATATTTCCATGACTCCATTATCTCCCTCTTAAACTCCTCCTTCAAATTTCCGTCTCTCAATGCCCTTTCCCATCTTTCCCTGTAATAGTTAATTATATCTCTCGCAAGAATTTTTGCAAGCCTTAAAGCTCTCTCATGAATTTTGCGCTCTTCTGGAGGAATATTGGGTGGAACTTCAAGTTTTATTTCCTCTTCTTTTTTCTTATATATATCCTCCTTCACAGTAATATCTTTCTGCTCAAGAAATTTTCCAGGAATTTTAAAAACAAATACAGTCTTACACTTAGGACACCTTATTTTTGATCCTGATTTTACTTTGTCAGTGTCTACCTTATACTTAGTTTCACATCCTGGACATTTTACAATAAAAATTGGCATTTTTGATTATATAAGAAAAAACCTTTAAAAAACAAAATTGTGATTTCTATCACTTGACAAGAGTTTTTCTTTCTTTTATAATTACACCATGGTGGGTTCAAATCCTTAAAAATATTAAATTTAAATTATGAAAAAGTTTTCATTAGTAACACTTATAATAGTTGCATTCTTAATTAGCTGCAAAAAAGAAACAACTAAACCCCCAATTAAACCTACAAAACCTTCTGCAACCCCTAGTGTTCCAAACCCCGAATTTACACCTGGCCTAACTACAATTAACCCTGACCAATCCCCTGATAATGTAGATTCTATTGTCTCTTTAGCTTCTAATGTATCAAACAGTGTAATTTCAATACTTACCACCATCGGTGATTCCCTAAAGTTTGATTTATTATTCGAACCTAACTTGTCAAGTACTAAGCAGTTAAAAACTTTCGGAACCGAAGAAAGGTATGTTTTTACCTGGGATACAATGGGTTTAACCTATAAACTCATACTTATTCTTTCTCAAAATTCAATAATAGAGTCTCTCTTTGTGAACGGTAAGTACCGAGATACAGGACATGAAATCAACTTTGACAATTACCTATTTCTTGATCTTGTATTTAATTACGTTACTGCAAACAGCGATACCTTTGGAGATGGTGAGATAAATTTCTATATTAATAGAGATAGTTTAGATAGTAACTGGGATAATTCAGACATTTGCTTTAATGCCTTCTGGACTTTTTATGTAAGACAAGATACCGTAAATTATTCGTTCTTTGTTGATACCCTTCATAAAAAGGGAGAAGCACATAATAGAGATTTTAACTTCTTTGAAGTTTTTGGAGCGAGAAAAACGAACTTTGTTCGCGCAGGTTTCTCTTTTTTCCAATGGATACTATATCATGTCAAAGATTATTTAAACAACAGTTGGGATGAAATTGATCTCGTTTATAATCCCGGTGCAGAACCCACAGCTTTCTTCTATACTCACTTTTTCCCAAAAAATACTTATGAAATTATTCCAAAAATGAAAAAAGTTTTAAAACTAATAAAACTTAAAAATAAAGAAATTAAAAAATTATTGAATTACAACGGTTGGTACTACAAATTAAGGTTTGAGATCAATCCTAATTATAGACAAAGCACAGACACAGCAAGAATTTTTTATGACACAGTGCAGGACAGTGAGTATCCAACCTACCCAAACGGACCCTTTACAGTTCCACCCTTTGATTTTGGTTATAACTGGTAAAAATTATTTGATTTTAAGTTAATTTAGGAATAAAACTAGTAAGCTAAAAAATATATTTTTAAAAATAAAATTTATTTAGTTTTGATTTGAATAATATAATATATATATGTCTTATAGTATCTGTTCAGAATGTGGGACAAAGATTGAGGAGGGTTTTTTATTTTGTCCATTTTGTGGAAAAAAATTAAAAGAAGAAAAAAAAGAGGTCGAAAAGAGATGGATAACAGTAATTTTCACCGACATAAAGGGATTTACCTCTCTTTCTGAAACTTTAGATCCTGAAGCTGTTCACAGTATAGTTGATACTCTTTTTAAAGAACTTACCGATATTATTGAAAAAAGAGGCGGGTACGTAGATAAGTATATAGGAGATGCGATAATGGCTCTCTTTGGAGCCCCAAAGTCTTATGGAGATGATACAGAAAGAGCCCTTTATTCTGCACTGGAAATGCAAGAAGTTCTAAAAAGAAAAGGAATAACAGCAAGAATAGGAATAAATTCAGGCTTTGTTCTTGCTGGTAAGATAGGTAAAGGAAGAGAAGGAGACTATACTGCAATAGGAGATACGGTGAATATTGCCCAAAGAATAGAATCTATATGTGAACCTGGAAAAATTTGGGTTTCAGAAAGTGTATACAGAGAACTTAAAGATAAATTCATTTTTAAACCCTTGGGGTTGTTTGAATTAAAGGGTAAAAAGGAAAAAGTGAAGATCTTTGAGGTAATTTCAACTAAAAAAGTTGAAGAGGAAGATTTCACTTTTTTTAACAGAAAAGATGAACTTTCCTTACTTGAATTTATTTTTAATGATATAAAAAGGGGACCATTTTTTGTTTTAATAACAGGAGAAGCAGGTGTTGGAAAAACAAGATTAATTAAGGAATTTATAAGAATAAAAAATATAAAGCCTATTTTTCTTTTTCCTAACCCCTTTTCAAGAGATTTCCTATCAGAATGGGAAGTTTTGTTAAAAAATGTTGAAAAAGACTTTCCTATAGTTAAGGATTCTCTTTTTTATATAAAAAATCTTATAAAAGAAAAAGGGTTTGAGGATGTAAAATTATCTTTAATATACCTTTTTAGAAGGATCCTTTTAAAAATTTCAGAGAATTTTAATGTTATTGTTATTGAAAAACTTGGATTTTGGGAGGAGTTTTCAAGAAAATTAATTTATGAACTTGTATCTGAAACTGAGGATTTACCCTTAATTTTTTTAATTACCGAAAGAAAAAAAGATATAAATTTTCCACAGCATGAAAGAGTCATTAAAATTGAATTAAAACCCTTAGAAGAATTAGAATTTTCAAACTTTCTCGATAAAATCTTTGCTAGTAAAGTCAAAAATAAAGAAATATTCTATTCAAGAACAAGGGGAAATTTTTCTTTCTTAAAAACTCTTTTAAATTCACTTGAAGAAGAAGGATTTATAATAAGAGAAAATGGAAAATTAGAAATTTTAAAAGAAATCAGTGAACTTGACTTTCCCTCAAATTTCTTGAATCTCCTCCAAGCTTGGATAGATTCGCTTTCAGAACCAGCAAAAAGGCTCGTTGAAATTGCTTCCTTTTTAGGTGACGAAATTCCTCTCTATATATTAAAAAGAATATACGAAAAATCAGAAAAACTAATGTTTGAAATTGCTCTCGATGAATCAATAAGAAAAGGGCTTTTGAAAGAATCTGAAATTAGAAAAAATACCTTTAGAATACAAATTCCTGAAATAAAAGAAATAGTTGAGGAAAGAACTTTGAAGGAAGAAAAAATAAAGTACTTTAGATTAATTGCTGAAACCCTTGAGGAGATTGACTTAGAGAATAACTTTCCCCACCTCATCTATAAGTTTTACAAAACATCTGGTAACAATAAAAAAGCAAAATTCTATCTTGAAAAGGCCATGGATAAAAGCATTGAAAACTATAATGTAGAGGAGTTAGAAAAATTTCTCAAAGAATATAAAGAAATCTCATCCGAAGAAGAATTAATTTATTATAAACTTAGATTTTTAAACATAATGAAAAAACCAGATGAAATACTTGAAGAATTCAAAAGGCTAAGTTCAGAGGAAATGAGAATAAAACTATTACCATTAAAATCTGACGCGTTGATAGACCTACAAATGCATGAAGAAAATATAAAGGAGATTGAGAGTATTATTCACAAAGTCAAAGAAAGAGATATAAAAAACGATCTTCTCTACAACTTGTCTTTATCTTACTACTATACAGGAAACACGGATAAAGCAATTTCAATTATTATGGAACTTCTTACTAAACTGAATTTTAAAAGCGACAAAATTTTATTAAAAATTTTACCTTTTTTGGGAGTTATTTTTGGTCGTTTAAATAAAATAGATTTGAGCTTCTATGCTTATGAAATTGGAATTAAAAAGGCCGAAGAGATGAACGATAAATTTGAGCTTGCTAACATTTATTCAAATCTTGGAAATGACTACATAGTATTTAAGGGAGACTTTGAAATGGCAGAAAACTTTTACAATAAATCTCTTAAAATTTGGGAAAGTCTAAAACTTCCCTTGGGTATAGCAGCAAATTACCAAAATTTTGCTTTCTTGTTTCTGAACAAAGGTAATATAGAAAAGGCCCTTGAATTTTATATGAAGGCAAGAAGTATATTTCTTGAAATTAAAAGGATTAGAGAATTATATGTTACAGAACAAAACATCGCTAACAATTTGGTATATAAATGTATGTTCAGAGAAGCTGAAAAATTCTATCTTTTGTCTCTCGAGAGAATTAGAAAATCTGGAAATCCATATGACTTAGCAATTGGACTTGTAAACTATTCTACTATGCTTTTAACTTTAAAAAAAATAGAGGAGGCTTTAAAGCTAAACGATGAAGCTCTTTGTATTGCAGAAAAAAACAACTTTAAAATAGCTCTATCGTTCATTTATTTCAACTGTGCATTAATAAGATTTTTAAAGGGAGAAGATGAATTTACAGATCTAGCTAAAAAAGCTATTTTGTGTATAGAGGGAATTCCAGTTTACGAGGAACATGTAAAGTTAAGAATAGCTAGACTCTTTTATTTCAGCAATAATTATGAAGAATTTAAAAATTTAATGGATGAACTTGAGAAAAAAGTTGAAAGTATACCCGATTTAAGGTTAAAGCTTGAATTTTCAATTTCAAAAACCTTTTTACTTATAGAAAAAGAAAGGGAAAATCATTTAATCTCCCTACTTCAAAAGACAAGAGAGACAGGAAATGATCGAGTACTATTAAAAATTCTCTATTTACTAAAAGATATAAGAAAGAGCACAAAATCTCTCTATAATAAATTTTTAAATAAAGTAACTGTTGATTTAAATGAAAAGGAAAAAGAAGGATTCATTGAGATGCTGTTACTTTTATGAAAGAAATTTTCATTTCTCTTGGTTCAAATAAGGGTGAAAGACTAAAAAATATACTCTTCTGCATTTATGAAATTAATAAATACATAGAAATTATTGATTATTCTTCTATATATAAAACAGAACCATGGGGAGGTGCTGAAGGAGGTGATTTTTTAAACATGGTAATGAAAGGTCTTACAGAGCTTGATCCCTTTGAACTTCTTAAAAAAAACCAAGAAGTCGAGAAAAAATTCGGTAGAGAGAGAAGGAAAAAGTATGAGGCACGAACACTTGACATTGACATCTTATTTTATGAAAAATTAATAATGGAAAATGAAAACTTAACTATACCACACCCATTAATACATGAAAGAAATTTTATTCTTTTACCTTTAAAAGAGATAGACCCAAATTACATTCATCCTCTTTTTAAAAAAAACATAACCAGTTTCATAAAAAATGAAAAAGGTGTTAAGAAAGTTATTGATAAAAGAGCATTAAAGATTTTATTTTAATTATGGAAATAATAAAGAGTGTAAAAGTTATGCAAAAAAAAGCAGAGGAGCTTAGGAAAGCTAGTAAAATAATTGGATTTGTTCCAACCATGGGAGCCCTCCATGAAGGTCACTTAAAATTGATGAGAGAAACAAGAAGTAAATGTGATATACTTATAGTTTCAATCTTCGTTAATCCAATTCAATTTGGTCCTACTGAGGATTATTTAAGCTATCCTCGTGATTTTGAAGGAGACAGAGCAAAATGTGAAAAAGAAAAAGTCGATATAATTTTCTATCCAGAGGTGGAAGAAATGTATAGCAAAAAATTTTCAACATTTGTTGAAGTAGAAAAATTAACTGAGACTCTATGTGGGAAATATAGACCTGGTCACTTCAAGGGAGTTACAACAGTTGTTACAAAACTTTTTAACATAGTTAAACCTCACATTGCTGCCTTTGGATGGAAGGATGCCCAGCAACTTATCGTTATAAAAAAAATGGTTGAGGATCTTAACATGGATGTAGAAATTTTACCCGTTGAAACAGTGAGAGAAGAAGATGGACTTGCAATGAG
>JBCNUW010000028.1:17465-17706 GCA_039630575.1 Caldifarciminales bacterium | reverse complement strand
CATTTTTGATTAATTCAATTCCCAAATATTCTCTAAATTGTTTAGCTAATTGGTATGGATTAAGAGTTAATAGAAAAGAAGGGATTGAAGAATCTTCGCAACCAAGCTCCTTCAATTTTTCAATTAAGTATTCCAATTTTCTTTGCGCTAAAAATACTTCAGGATTAATTTTTTTGTCTCTATTTAACCTGTAATCTGGAAGAACTTTTAACTCTGGAACTTCATCTGAAAAGAAAGCTGC
>JBCNUW010000028.1:0-17455 GCA_039630575.1 Caldifarciminales bacterium | reverse complement strand
GGTCGTTTTAAAATTTCTGCAAGTCTCTTTAATTGAGATAAGGTAAGTTTACCTTGCTCTATTTTTTCAGAGGAAATTTGCATTTTCTGTGATATTTCTTTTTTTTCATATCCAGATGTTTTTATTAATACTGATAAAACTTCCGGTTTAATTTCTATTTCTTTGATCATAATTTTTACCTCCTATATAAAACTCATCGGGATATCTTTCTTTATCAACCATTTCTTTACCTCCTCGCTTATCATAAAACAACTCCCTCTTTAATAGCTGTTTTTATTATACTACCAATAACTTCTTTTCTTTTCTCCACTTCTTTTTCTGATTTTATTAAAACATCACAAGGTATAAATCTCTCTGCAAGTCCCCTTCTTATAAGATGGGAAATTTCTAACTTTTTTTCTCTTGATAATTCTTGATTTATTATAATAAGTAAGTCCCAATCACTTTCTTTTCTGTGCTTTCCTTTTGCTCTTGAACCAAAAAGAAAAAGAATAATTTTATTAACTTTTATCCCTCTTTCCTGAAAAATTTTCTCTATCAATTCTTTAATAGTTTTTTCCCTCATATCTTCCATCCAAGCCCCTCAAATACTTCTTTTATCCTTTTTGTTAACTTCTCTTCTTCATCAAGTAATTTCTTCAATTCAGTAGAATATTTACTCATCTTCTCTTCAAATGGCTCTTCCTCTTCTTCAACTTTTATTCCAACATATCTTCCAGGGGTTAAAACATAACCATTTTTAGCAACCTCTTCAATCGTTGCAACTTTTGAAAAACCTGTTTCATTTATTTTATCTTCTGATTCTCCTTTTTCAAACATTCTGAATTTTTCAACAATTTTTGAAATGTGCTCCTCAGTGAAAACATTTTGCCTTCTTGATATTGGCTTAAATAGCTTTTTTGCGTAAATGAAAAGTATTTTATTTTTCATATGCTCGGGTTTTGCTCTTCGTAAAAACCATAATGATGCGGGAAGAGAAACGGTATAAAACATTTTTGGCGGAGTTGCTATTATTCCATATACAAGGTCATCTTCAATTATTCTTTTTCTTATTTCCCCTTCCACTCCTCCACCAGATAAAGCACCATTTGCCATAACAAATCCTGCTTTACCATTAGGTGCAAGATGATATATGTAATGCTGTATCCATACAAAATTTGCATTATTCTCTGGTGGAAGCCCATATTTAAATCTTGGATCACTTTCTTTTATCCTGTCCCTTCCCCAGGCACTATCATTGAAAGGAGGATTTGAAACCACATATTCTGCTCTTAGATCAAAAAACTTATCATCATGATATGAATCACCGCATCTTATATCTCCTTCAGCACCTCTTATTACTAAATTCATTTTACACATCTTCCAAACAAATTCTTTTGATTCTTGTCCATATATTGACAATTTTTCTTTTTCGATTCCTTCCCTTTCAATTTTATTAAGAGCTGAAACAAAAAATCCTCCAGAACCACAAGCAGGGTCAAAAATCCTTCCCTCTTTTACATCTAAAATTTCAACTATGAGTTTTGTTAAAGAACGAGGAGTATAAAATTCACCTCCTTTTCTACCTTCTGCTTCTGTGAATTTCCCGAGGAAATATTCATAAATTCTCCCAAATATATCTTTATCAAAATGCTTTTCATCAAAACCGATCTCCGAAAAAAGATTTATAAGATAAGCAAAGTCGTAATGGTCAAGATTAACCCTTGAATATATCTTGGGAATTACATCTTTTAATTGTCTTGGATAATTATTTTCAAGTTCTTCTATTGCATCGTTAATAATCTCCCCAATATTTTTCTGGTTTGCATTCTTTTTTATATAATCCCACCTTGCTTTTTCTGGAACATATAAGGTTCCATTTGCAAGATACACATCTTTATCTTCACTTACTTTATTTAAGAATTTTTCAGAATAAATTTCTTTTATTTTCTTTCTTTTTTCTTCAAAGGCAAAAGATAAATATCTCAAAAATATAAGACCTAAAACTACATATTTATATTCATGAACCTCTATCTTTTTTCTTAATTTATCAGCGCCCTTCCAAAGTTTATCTTCAAAGTTTAAGTCTTTTTCTATCACTTTCATATTTTAGCATCAAAATAAAATTATTTCAAACTGTTTTAATCTCTTCAGTATTTTTTCTCTTTTAGGACTGGTCTCCTTTTTAAGCTAGAAAAGAACAAATTTATCTTTAATTCCCGACATTATTTCCCAAATAATTTGAGGACAGTATTTTTTGATATTCTGTGGCAAATTCTTAACCCAAAATAATTAGATTCATTTAATATATCTATCTGTAATTTTGCGTTTCATAAATAAACAACTTCTTTGAGTATAATTTTCCCTATATAAGGTTTTAAGGCACTTTTCATAACTAAATCAACTTTTACTTTTAATTTATCAGATAAAAAATTTTCCATTTCAATAAAATCTAAAAGAGTAATTCCTGAGTTTTCCTCAAACTCCACAAGTATATCAAGATCACTTCTTTTTCTCTGACATCCTTTTACATAGGAACTGAAGGTCCCTATCTCTTTGATTTTATATTTTTCTTTAAGCAAAGGCTTAAGTTCTATCAATTTTTTTCTTTATTTCTTCAATTGGTTTCATCATTGTACCCATCTCTTACCACCTCAAAAAAAATTTATAACACAAAAAAAAGCAATAATTTCAAAATTTAAATTCAAAAAGTTAATTTTATCTCTTATTTAAAAAAAATCATCCCTATAAGGATAAAATTTTTTTAAATCTTCAAAAACATTGTTGAACTCATTTATATTTTTATTGTTAGACTCAGTCAAATCAATATCCTTTACCCTCAATACCTCACTCCTTGCATTTGCCCTCACAACTATCTTCCCAGATGGCGAAACAATCTGACTCTTCCCCGTAAAAACATAAACATCATCTTTATATCTCTCCTCACCAATCCTGTTCGCCGTTAATGTAAAAATCCTATTTATAACTGAATAAATCCTCATCGCCCTCTGCGACCAAGGTAAAACTAAATTTGCACAATGCAAAACCATACTCACCCCATTCAACACTAAATACCTAACCTGCTCAGGAAAAAACCAATCAAAACATATCATAACTCCAAACTTAAACCCCCCATACTCAAATATACCACTTTTTACATCATCTCCACCCTCAAAATATAACTTCTCCTTATAAAAAAGATGAATCTTCCTATAAACACCAAAATTACCATCAGGCAAAATATATAAGGCTGAATTATAAAAAATTTCATTAACCCTCTCAGGAAAACCAATAACTGAAACCGTACCTGTCTTTCTAACTACTCTTAAAAGATCCTCAAACTCTCTACTATTAGGAACACAGAAAGAATTTCTCTCTAAAAAAACTTTGTCAGGAACTAAATACCCTGATGTAGAAAGCTCAGGAAAAACAAGTACCTCAGCCTTACTTTTTCTTATTACCTCCTTTATAACCTCTAAATTCTTATCTTTTTCACCATGAAAAGGTCTAAATTGAAAAAAACCTATCCTCAAATTCCTATCCTCTCCCTTTGGAAAATTCTCTGAAGTTCCCTCATAGTCCTTTCCTTTATCTGCCTTACCCTCTCCCTTGATATGTTCAATAAATCCCCAATTACTTCAAGAATCTGAGGATATCCAGAATCAAGCGCATAATAAAGCAAAAAAACATTTTTCTTTTCCTTATCATTTTGAAAAACTTCCTTTAACCACTTCAGAAATATTTTCTTTTTCTCAACATCATCCTCAATGTATTTCCAATACCTATGAATTAAAACCGCCTCTTTTAAATCTATCTTATCTGAAGAAAAAATACCCTTTATTAAATTTTTGTTCTTCGCCATTTCCTTCCATAAATCCAAATCATTGGTCTTTCTTAAAATTTCAAGATACTTACCACTTATCCTACCAAGTTTACTATGCTCTATCAATGATTCATTTATAATTCTATAAATAGTATCAATTACAATATCCTTTGGATTTAACTCATAACCCATCATCTTTACATACTCCCTTATTATTTTTAAAATCTCATAACAGGAAAATTCAGTTCCCATATAAAGATATATTATTAACCTCTCTCTCAAAGATAAGTTCGATAAAATTTCCTTTATTTTCAACTTCTTCTTTTCCTCAGCAAATTCAACTTCAGGAGATGGCAAGGACTTTTGATCCACTATCTCCTCCCATGAAGATTTATCCTCACCCTCCATTGGAAGCTGATCAAGAGATAACTCCTGCGCTATTATAGATTTTGCAAATTTTATCTCCTCAAGTGGTAAACCTGTAATCTTTGCTATCTCCTCATCTTTTATCCCCCCCTTTTTATACCCAAGCTCCTCTTTCACCCTTTTTATTTTCCTTAAAGCAGCTCTATGCTCCGAAGGGATCCTAACCGTTGTAGACTGCTCATCAAGAGCTCTTGTTATAGCCTGCTTTATCCAATAAGGAGCATAACCAATAAAATGAACTCCCTTTGAAGGATCAAACTTATCTATTGCCCTCAAAAGCCCCAAATTACCCTCATTTATAAGATCCTGCACTGGAACTCCATAATCCCTATACTTCATCGCTATACTAACAACCATCCTTAAAAGAGAATGAACAACCTTTTCTTTAGCTACCTTGTCTCCTTTCTGCGCTTTCAAAACAAGCGCATCTATCTCATCTGGAGGTAATATGTTATACCTTGAAATCTCCTTAAAATAAATCTCTAAAACCTTATCACCAAAAGATTTTTTATCAGACATAAAATTCCCCTATCTGCACCGCATTTGTTGCAGCCCCCTTTCTTAAGTTATCCATACAAGAAAAAAAACTTAAAATATTTCCCCTAACTTTTATCCTCCCTATGCCTACAACATCTTTGTCTATATACTTAAAAGGCGAGGGAACTTCATCGTAAACCAAATAACTCCTTCTTTTAATCTCACCCTCTATCTCATCTAAACTTACCTTTTTCTCAAGCTCAATAAAAACAGATTGAGAATGAACATAAGGGACAGAAACTCTAACACAGATAGGATAAATCTCTAACTTTTCATTTTTTAAAATTTTTCTGCTTTCTAAAAAAATTTTCCTCTCCTCCTTAGACTCACCATCTTTAATCTCACCCACATAAGGAAAAAGATTCTCAAATATTTTATATGGGAAAGGACTATCATTGTAAAACTCTCCCCTCTTTTCCCTCTGATAAGCGTAAAGCCCCCTCTTACCAGCACCCGAAACTGACTGATAAGTTGAAACAAATATCCTTTTAATACCAAATTTAATAAAAGGGGAAACCGAAAGAACAAGTTGAATTGTCGAACAATTTGGATTTGCAATTAGAAGATCACTCTTTTTTAAATGATCCTTGTTTATTTCAGGAACAACAAGAGGCACACTCTCTTCAAGCCTAAAAGCAGATGAGTTATCAATAACCCTTTTACCCTTTTTTATTATCTCAGGTATAATAGTTTTAGCTTCTTCATCCTCTAAACAAGAAAAGAAAAGATCACAATCAGGTATCTTCCCATCAAATTTCTCTACTTTAAAAATCTTCCCTTCTATAATTAATTCTTTTTCTTCTGTTCCAAAAAGTAAAAAATCATCTGCAGGAAAATTCCTTTCTTCTAAAACTTTTAAAAGAGTCTTACCTACAATTCCACTAGCTCCTAAGACACAAACTCTCATAAACCTTTACATTTTCTCAGCCATTTCACAAGCTAACTTTGCACCCTCATCCATCGTCTTTGCTGTATAAAGATTCAATCCAGAACTTTCAATTATCTTTCTTCCCTCCTCCTCATTGGTTCCAGTTAACCTGATAACTACTGGAACCTTTGGATTTAACTCCTTAAAAGCTTCAACAAGACCTTTTGCCACATCATCGCACCTTGTTATCCCACCAAAAATATTAAGAAAAACTGATTTTACATTGGCATCAGATAAAAGAATTCTCATTGCTGCCATAACCTTCTCAGGTGAAGAAGACCCACCAATATCAAGAAAATTAGCAGGTTCACCTCCAAACTTTTTCAGTGTATCCATTGTTGCCATTGCAAGACCAGCTCCGTTCACCACACACCCTACCTTACCCTCTAACTTCACATAGGATAAACCATGCTCCTTTGCCTCATGCTCTTTTATATTTTCATAATCCATATCTCTACCTGGAACAAAACTGGGTAACTTAAATAGGGCATTATCGTCTATTATAATTTTTGAATCTATAGCCCATAACTTGCCATCATCACAAAGCCCTAAAGGATTTATCTCTACTAAAGAAGCATAACACTCCCTAAAAAGCTTAAACATATTCATCAAAATATTCTCAGACTCTTTTTTTAACTCTTTATTTTCAGGAAAAAGAAAATCAGAAAATTTTCTCAGCTGATAGGCTGAAATACCCCTCATAAGTGGTATATAATCTGTATAAATACTTTCAGGCCTTTCCTTTGCAATCTCCTCTACTTCAACACCCCCTTCTCTGATTGCCATAAGCAAAATTTTACCTGTTCTTCTATCTAAAGTTAAAGAAACATACATTTCTTTTTGAATATTTACTGACTCTGCAATAAGAACTTTGTTTACTTTAATTGACTTTATTGTCAAAGACAGAATTTCTTCAGTAAGTTTTCTTGTTTTCTCAGGAGAATCTGAGATTTTAATCCCACCAGCTTTTCCCCTACCACCAACCGGAACTTGAGCTTTTATTACTACCTCCTTTAGGCCAAGCCTTTTGTGTATCTCAAAAGCTTCATCAGGTGAATAGGCAACTTCTCCTCTTTTAACTGGTATGTTATATTTTTCAAACAATAATCTCCCTTGATATTCAAGTAGTTTCATTTTTATTTAAATAAGTTATGGGATTTGAACCTTTATTAAAAGTTTATGACAAACTTTTTTTAATTTACTACTTATTTCCTCCAATTCGATTGGTTTTTGATTATAAGACAAAAAAATTAAATAGGCGACAAATCCAAAATCATCAAATCTCAATGCAGACAACTCCTTTCCTTTAAACTCGTCTAAAACTGTTTCAAACATATTTTCGGCTCTATCGCCACAAAAAGTAACTATTGAAGTCTTTTTACCATTTTTAAAATTACAGAGAAATTCATGGGAACTTGCATACTTCATCACATTACTCCAAAGCATCTTAAAACCCAAAGTTAAATCCTCAATATCTATTTGTACTCTAAAAAATTCATCTAAAGAATAAAAAAGCCTACGAAGAAGATGCAATTCAATTCCAGATCCAGCCATTTTCTCTTCAAGCTGGTTAAACTTTAAATTCTCCAATATCCTTAAACCTTGATCAAAATCCCTGAAATTACCGATTACCTCCCTTAAAGTATCATTTAAGATCTTGTAAACATCATCAGGAGAATCAAAAAGGGCACTTTCAGAACAGGTATTAATTATTACTATTTCATAATCATGAGAAAAACTCGGTGCCTTTGAAGATACAACATTTATTCCCTTTATTTTATCTAAAGACTTTATAATTTCATCAGTATAAGACCCCTCACTCTTTTTTGGAATAACCCCAAGTACCTTAAAATAAATATGCTCATCTGTTACACCAGTAAGAAAGGTATATATTTGGGGAATCTTTGTATTCTTCACTTCCTGGATAAGTGAAGGAATAATCACCCTTCCAATTATTTCTGGACTCACCCTCAATCTCTCACTTAATATTTTTCTTCTTCTTAACTTTAAATGCTCAATCAGATAGTTCTCTATTATAAGATGCTTCTCTTCAGGATACCAAGTCTCCTCAGGAGTCTGAATCTCAATTCTTATCACCGTAACTCCATCTTCAGTAAAAACTTTCTCAAATTTTCTCCTAAAATCAGGAATAATATCTCTTAAAACATCAAGCACTTGGTCAAGAAAAAGATCCCTTGAAGAACCTGCAATTAATATTCCTGTTAATTCCTCTGATAAAGTCCTAAAGTTTTTTATGTGAACATGAATACCACCTTTTTCCCTTACTAAATTCCTCAATTCTATCTGCATCAAAATCTGTTGTGCTAAATCCTCTGGCTTTCTACTTCCTATATATGCCCAAGACCTTGAAGAGAAAAACTTTTCAGTTTCAACAACTATATCTTTTATGAGCTTTTTCCTTTTTAACTCCTTTCTCAGAATCCTTAAAACTTCTCTAAAAATCCTTAATTTAGAAGCTGTTGAATCCAAAAGACCTTTCATCCAGGGATCAAATTTAGCAATATCAGGTAAATAACGCTTTAAGAATTCTTTTTCTTTTCTGAATTTTTCTCTTATATTATGATCAGTTAACTCAACTTCAGCAATTATTCCTGCCAAATTTTTCTCAAGAACAAATCCCATAAAAAAATGTAAGTTAAACCCCCTCTCATGTATAGATGTTGAAATTGCATCTTGTAAACCTGGCCAATCCTTAGCTACCACATATATTCTCCCCCTTCTTTCCTCCTCATCAATTTTCACACAAACACCTTTTTTACTTGCAATTCTTATCATCTTATCAAGAATTTTCTTTTCTTCTTTTGAAAGTCTACTTTCCATTATTTTATTTTAACTCAAAACTACTATATAATTAAAAATGAAACCTAAAATTATTAAAGAAAAAGAAATAGATGGGAAAAAAGTATATGTGTGTCACGGTGATATAACTGAATTAGATGTAGAAGCTATAGTAAATCCAGCTAATGAAAAACTAAAACATATTGGCGGACTTGCCGGTGTTATTGTGAAAAAAGGAGGAAAAATAATCCAAGAAGAAAGCGACAAAATCGGTTACTGTGAAGTTGGAAAAGCTGTCGTAACAACTGGAGGTAACTTAAAAGCGAAATACATAATACATACAGTTGGTCCAAAATGGGGGGAAGGAAATGAGGAGGAAAAATTAAAAAATGCTGTTATAAGTTCTCTAAAAGAAGGTGAAAATTTAAAAATTAAAAGCATAGCAATACCTGCTGTTTCAACTGGAATATTTGGCTTTCCAAAAGAATTAGCTACAAAAATTATAGTAGATATTGTAAAAAACTTTTTAGAAAAAGAAGCAAAAAATATTAGTGAAGTTTTCCTGTGTGATATAGACGAAAAAACATCTCAGTATTTTGAAAATTATATTTAATTCATGAGAAAAAGAGAAATAGCGGAGATCTTAATTTCTATCCTGGTTGGATTTTTAATTTGGTTCTTTACCATAACAGAAAAAACTTATACTGTTCAGAGGGAAATAACCCTTGATTATATAGGACTTCCTGATTCTCTTACCTTTCTTGAACCCCCACCGAAAAAATTAAATGCTACAATAAAAGCAAATGGAAGAAATCTAATAATACTTAAAATTTTTGAACCTAAACTTTACCTCAAATTTGATAACCCTTCAAAAGGCAAAAATAAATATGAAATACAAAAAATTCAACTCCATATTCCTTCTTTTGTAAAAATAGATGAGCTTAAATTTGAGCAAAATTTTATAAATGTTAAATTAGATAAAAAGATAGAAAAAAAAGTTCCTGTAAGTGTTAGGACAAAAGGTATTCCACGAACCGGTTATACCGTTAAGTCAAAAAAATCTGAAGAATATGTTAAAGCAATTGGACCATTAACACTTCTTTTAGGAATTGATAGCATAAGAACTAGTCTAGTTTCTGTTGAAAAAAGAGAAAAAAGTTTTATAGACAAAGCAAAAGTAATAAGCCCATCAGAGATAGTTAAGTTATATCCTGATACTGTAAAAGTTATTATAGAAATAGAAAAAATAGAGGAAAGAGATTTTTTTAATGTGCCCTATGTTGTACTAATATCAAGAAAATATAAAGCTACAGTGGAGCCTGAAAAACTTTTTGTTCGAATAAAAGGACCTGAAAGTATTGTAAAGAATTTAGAGCTAAGTAATATAAATGTAATTGTAAATGCACTAAATTTTACTGAAGGAGAATTTTTTTTAACACCTAAAGTTAGAGTACCTGAAAATTTAGATGTAGTTAAAATTGAACCTGAACATGTGAAGGTAAAGATTGTCAAATTAAAGTAGAATTTATAATATCTATAATTTCCTCTTTATCAAAAAGAAAAAATGGAAAATCTCTCTTATTTATGTCATTAAGATAAAGTGTTAAACTTATAATTCCTGAAACAGGCGGCTCTATTTTAAAAAGCTTTCTTATGAAAATGTTTGTTGCTTCATCATAATTTTTTCCAGAAACACCATGGTAAAAAAGATCAGCTTCCAAAATTTTATTATACATTGAAAGAATTAAACCTTTAGGTCTCAAGGGAATATTTTTTAAATTAAAAACAATTTCATCTATATGGCTACCAAGAGAAATCTCAAACTTTTCACAGACAAGTTTATCTTTCTTTTTAAAAACTTTTATTCTTTCTCTTAAATTTAAAAAAAAGGGAAGTTCTATCAAATCTCCTTCTTTTTCCAAAAGTAGGGCTGGCTCAGTCTTGTTAGTTATCCCAAACTTTTCTCTATATTCAATTATTGCATCATTATAACACTCATAAACTTTTTGAGCATTTATAAAAAAATATGAAAAAAAATTTAAAAAAAATTTCAAATTAAAAAGAGTTGAGGAGAATTTTGTTTGGTAAAAAAAATTTTCTTCATACTCCCTTCTTGAAAGTGAAAAAGTTTGAGGGAAAAAATTTTGCGAATCTAAATTTTTAAAAAAAATTTCAAAAAATCTTATAGCTTTTTCCTTAATTTTACCTTCCTTTATTTTTTTCATTACTTCAAGAATTAAATCTCTGTTTTTACTTACTTCCTCATTTTTTAAAGATTCAAGAGCAATTTTTTTCGGACTATAGAATAAAAATTCTCTTTTTATTTTATTATTTACATCAGGATAATAAAAATAAATTCTGTCAATTCCGTCTATGTCATTTTCAAGAAATTCTGTTTTAAATCCTAATTTTGCAATTTCACTTAAGAATAAAGCCTTAGCCCATATACCAGGATGATAGAAAACTGTCTGATGACCGGAAGCAATTTTGAAATCCTCTTTAATTTCAAATAAAAAAATTTCACTAAACTCTTTTCTTTTTTTCCTATTTTCTTCACATAACTTCATTATATCTTCTTTTCTCGAAGGTTCTAAAATGATTTCTTTGTTTTTCTCAGGAACCTTGTATAGAACCATACAAATTAATCAAATAGAACTGAAAGGTTTTTAAGAGGTAAAGGTTCCTCTAAAAAAAGAACCTCACCATACTTTACTCCTATCAATCTCCCATAAAATCTGTTAAAAGTTTCAATAACACTTAAAAAGTCCTTTCTTTTTTCTTCATAAAAACCAAATTGAGATTTATAAGAGTCAACGGCTTTCATTTTTGTCTCGAAGGTATCAGTTATATCAACAACGATATGAGGGTGATAAATTTTTCGTTTATGGGAGGCATGAAAAAAAAGTAACTTTGGCGGATAAAAGGGTTCACCCTTCCAGTTTACCTTTGTAAACTTTGAATAAAATCTTGCAGCTTGAACAATTTTTCTTGTCTCTATATGATCGGGATGTTGATCATCCCCATGATGGGTAAGAATAACTTCTGGTTTATACTCCCTTATTATCTCAGCTACCTTAATTCTTGATTCAACACTATCCATTAAGAACCTATTAGGTAAATCAAGAGTAACTCTTTCTACACCTAAAATTTTTGCTGCCTCTTTTGCTTCCTTTTTTCTTGTCTCTGGATCACCAAAAGGAGTAGGTTCACCATCTGTTAAATCACATATTATTACTTTATATCCTGCCTTTGAAAGTTTTGAGACAAGACCACCAATGGATAACTCAACATCATCTGGATGTGCCCCAAAAGCAATTAAGGTTTTACTCATGTTGATCCTTTCTCAAATAATTTTTTAGCATTTTAAATCCCTTTTCAACAAGTTTCGCCTTAAATTTTTTTTCAAGAATTTTTAAATAATACTCAAGCCTTTTTTCTTGATCTCTAAGATTTCCAGGGAATTCCTTCTTTATAGGATAGTATAGTTCACAAGGAACTTCTTCAAATTTAAATTTAAATTTATAGGCATAATACCATAGCTCAAGAGGAAAACCATAGCCTTTTTCCTCTGATATGAAATTCTCAAAAAAATAACTTTTAAAACATTTAAAACCACAAAAAGAGTCTGTTATATTAAAACCTGTTAGTTCTTTTAAGATTTCAGTAATTATTATATTTATGATCCTTCTATCACTTGGAGGTTCTGAAAGCTTAAGAGAAAGAGGATGATATCTTGAACCTGAAACAAAATCGTTATTTTTAATCTTATCAAGAAAATCTGGAATTCTTTTTGGAAAATGTTGCCCGTCCGCATCTATTGTTATTATTATCTCAGCACCATCAGAGATAGAAAACTCTATTCCACTCATTAGACTTGCCCCATATCCCATGTTATTCTCATGTCTTAGTAAGATAAGTTTTGGATTCTTGATCAATCTAACAGGTGGATCTGAACCATCATCTACAACAATTATTTTTGATTCAGGTAAGATATCCTTTGTTTCAGAAATAACCTTATAAAGCGATTCTTTTTCATTATAAACAGGAATTACAACAAAGATTTTTTCCCTATTTATTGACATTTAGGAAAATCTTAAATGGATGTTTTTCAAAGGTAGTGCAGAAGGTGCAAATCTCTCTCTTTGTGGGCATGCCACATTGAATACATTTATTAGTTCCTTTAAAGGTTTTTAAACCCTTTTTATCTATCTTTTTTTTAAAATTATAAAACCCTGTCAGGAATCTATACTTTGTGCCAGGTGAATCGTTTTCAAGTAAATTTAAAATTCCTTTATATTTTAAAGTTTTAGCACCAACAGAATAGGGGCATTCATCTTTTATATAATCTATTCTGTTTAAAATAGCATATAGAGCTATTTCTTTCTCGGTAAAGAGAAAAAAAGGTTTAACTTTTTTTAAAAGGCCATTTTCTTCAGGCAAAGTCAATTCCTGATGTTCTAAATGTTCTTCCTGCCAATAAATTATATTACCGAACAATCTTGAGGATTCATCATCAAGGTTATGTCCTGTTGCAAGGACAGTACAGTTATTCTTTAAAGCAAGAATATTCATCAGATATCTTTTCACCATTCCACAAACAGCACAAGGTTTATCTTTCCACCTTTCTTTTACAATGTCCTCTATCCCTTTTTCTTGATTTTCTTTTACGTTATAAATCAAAATAGGGATGTTAAATTTATCTCTGAAATTTCTAACAAAAATTTCTGATTTATTCGAATAGTTTTCTTTAAATATACCTAAATTTATATGAATTCCAAGGATATTGTATCCAAGTTTATTAAGTAGATACAAAAGTGATAATGAATCTTTGCCACCCGAAACAGCTACAGCAACCTTATCACTGTATGTAAACATCTTATACTTTTTGATTAATCTCTGTGACTCTAATTCAAATCTTTCAAGAAAATGAGTTGGACATAATGAAAGACTTTGTCTTTTTATTTTTATACAGGCTTTTTCTTTACATACTTTGCATCTCATAATTCTTTCTCCATAAAAAGGGTAATTGGAAAATTCTATCCCACCTTATACTTTTTAAAAAATTATAAAATGGTACACTTCCGTCCCAAGAAAAATAGATAAAAAAAGGAATACCTTTAAGAAATTTTTTGGGAACAGGACCAAAAAACCTTGAATCAGATGAAAAATCTCTGTTATCACCCAAGACAAAATAGGAATTAGGTGGAACTACAACTGGACCAAAGTTATCTCTTATATTTATATCGCTTAAAAAGGCTCTGTTCTCCCATTCCTTCTGAAAATATTCAGCAAATGATTTGCTTTCCATGTTATAGGGTGAATTTATTATCCTTTCATCTTTATGAATCGCGTACTCCTCAATAAGTAATTTTCCGTTTATATAAACTCTTTTATCTTTTATCATAACTGTGTCACCCTCCAATCCTATAACCCTTTTCACAAAATCCTTTGATGGATCAACTGGATACCTAAATACAACTATATCTCCTCTTTTTGGTTCAATAAATTGAAAGAATTTTATCTGTGTGTAAGGTAGTTCAAAACCGAAAATAGGTTTAAAAACAAAAAGAAAATCTCCAGGTAATAAAGTATCTTCCATTGAACCAGAGGGAATCCTATAGGCTTGGAGAAAAAAGGGTCTAATTACAAAAAAGACTACGATAAAAGCCCAAACCCATTCCTCTATTTGCTTTTTTAAATTTTTTTTTGCCAAATTATCTTTTTATTGCCAGTATTGATTTAACACCGTCTCTTATCACTGTAAACAATATGACTTTTTGTGAGCCATATTTCTCTTTTGCTTTCCTAAAATCATTTAAATCTTTTATTTTCATGTCTTCAACCTTAACGATAAGATCACCCTCTCTTATACCTGATTCGTAAGCAGGAGAGTTGGTCTCCACATCCACAACAACAACACCTTCATTTTCTTCAATTCCGTATCTTTCCCTCAGTGTTTCGTTTAAGGTTTCTACCTTCATTCCGAACCATGAAAACTCCTCGCTTTCTCTCCTTTCTTCTTCCTCAGTTCTTCCAATTATTTTTTCCTCTTCAAGTTCAGCTAAAGTAACAGTAACTTCTCTTTCTTTTCCTTCCTTATTTATCAGTTTTATTCTTACTTTATCACCTGGATAGCGGGAACCTATTTTAATTCTCAAATCGTCTGCATTACTAACTTCTTCTCCATCAACAGCAACAATAATATCACCTTCTTTTATTTTTGCTTTTTCAGCTGGTGTCCCTTTTTCTACATTAGCTACAAGGGCACCCATTGGCTTTTTAAGTTTATATCTCTCAGCAATACTTGGAGTTACTTCCTGAATTCTAACCCCGAGGTAGCCTCTTTTTACAACACCCTTTTCAATTAGCTGAGTAGATACATTTTTGGCAATATTAATAGGTATTGCAAAGCCAATTCCCACATTACCCTGTGTAGGAGAAGTTATAGCGGTATTTACACCTATTACCTCCCCTTTCATATTTATTAATGGACCTCCTGAATTCCCCGGATTTATGGCTGCGTCAGTTTGAATAAAATCCTGATAGATTGTCCCACCAGGTAAGTTTATTCCTGATCTGTGCTTTGCAGAAACAACTCCAAAAGTTACAGTTCCATTAAGTCCAAAGGGGTTACCAACAGCTATTACCCAGTCACCGATTTCAACCTCATCAGAGTTTCCAAGTGGCAGAACGGCTAACTCATCTTTAGACTCAACCATTAGAACAGCAAGATCAGTTAGCTTATCATTTCCAATTATTTTTACCTCATCAGGGCCAAATTCTCTTCTATCCCAGAGTATTATCTTTATCTTATCAACTCCTCTTATAACATGATAGTTTGTCATTATGTAATATTTATTACCATTTTTTTTGAATATAAAACCTGAACCTAAGACATCAGATTCAAATTCCTCTTCTTCTCTTGGTGAAAATCTAAAGAATTCTCTAAAAAATTCTCTAAAAAAGGGGTCTCCAAAATGAAAAGTAGGAACTTTAACCTTTTTAGTGGCTCTTATATTAACAACACCAGGAATAACGAATTTAGACAATTCAGAAATGGATGGAAAACTCTCTAAGTTTTTAACTTTTTCTTCTTTTTTTACCTGAGAAGTTTTAGTTTCGGCTTCGAGGTTATTAGTTTTATCAAATTTAAAAAGTAAAAGACTTGCAATAGCAAAACCTACAAAGATAGACAGTAAAGATGTTATAATTATTTTCTTCATCTTTTTTTAATTTAAAAAGGGGTTGAACCTTCACTTTTCTTATCTTAAAGACGAAAAAAAATTTATTTAGTTTCTTTAAAGCTGGGGGACAGGGACTCGAACCCCGACTATCTGGTCCAGAGCCAGACGTCCTGCCAATTAGACGATCCCCCAATTTTTTATTGGTGGCGCCACCGGGATTTGAACCCGGGTTTCCTGGCTGAGAACCAGGTGTCCTTGACCTTGCTAGACGATGGCGCCATTTTATAATTATATTTTTTTTATCTCTAAAAAGCAAATTCTTAGCTTTATGTTTGTAAAAAGTTTTTACTTATCACTTTGGAGTGTTGCCTTAATTTATATTTAACTTAAATCTTGCAATAATTTTCTTATCTTGTTCTACTTCAACTAAATATTCCCCTTTTAAGTCAGGTAATTTCATTTTTTTCTCAAATCTTTCTCCTTTTAGTAAAAAAAGAGAATGATTCTTGGGATTTATAATAACTTTATTCTTCCCGATTAATCTTCCTTCACTTTTAAACTTTAAAAAAATTTCATTTACATATATCAAAACACAAGGAAGATCACCTTTATACACAAAAATCAGTTTACCTTCTCTTTTTCCTTCTTGTTCAAAATTGATGTCAAATTCATAATCTTTTATATATAAATTTTTGGGATCAAAATTTATATTTCTAACAACTATCTCATAAACAACAGCAATATCATCTTCAAATACCTTAACTAATTCACCTTTAAAGTTATTTTCAATTAACAAAATAGTATTTTCAAGCTCATCTTTTGAAAAAACATGAGGGTTTTCTTTGTAAATATCTTTGTGAATTATCAAATACCTTATGTTTATAGCTTTAGCAAGTTCAATAAGTCTTTTAAAATCAAGATTTCTTACAAGATTCTTTGAATATTCAAAAAGAGGCGAGATGTATCCACTACAACCGTTAAATATTCTTTTGTTATGATAAGCTGAAAAGTAAATATAAAAAAAACCTTTATCTTGTCCGTAGGGAATGTCCCACCACCTTGCGTCTTCTAAAGGTAGCTCCATTATTGCAAATTTACCATCCTTATCTTTTAACCATTCATAAACTTTAGGGATGTTACCTCCATAAGGCATTTTAATCACAGGAATTTGATAAAAGGGAAAAAGTTCTAAAAAAATTAATAATCCCAAAATAATTAAAGTTTTCCTTCTAAAATATAAGGAATAAAAATAAGAAATCAAAATAGCAACAGCAAATATAAAAATTATAAAAAATCTGGGCGGTACTCTTATACCTTTTGCACCAGGAAATAGGTAATAAAATAAATAATAAACTGGATTAAAGAAAGATTTTATTTTAAAAAACCATGGACCAAAAACCAATATAAGACTTATAAGGGCGACTATAAAGTAAAATATAAAAAAATTAGGAGGAAAAAAAATTCTTTTTTCTAAATAAGGAAAGTAAAGTGTAGCTGAATTATAACTTTCTTTTTTAAATTTGAAAAATATAATACTTTTTCTAATTATAAAAAAGGAAATTAAAATTATTGAAAATAATGGAATAATCCCTATATAGAAAGTAGTTTCATGAGTAGTAGGGGGAGGTACCAATTTTTTCAAAAGCTTTCCCGAAAGAGTAGCATGATAAGATGTAAAAAAAGAAAATAAATTAGGAGAAAATTTAATAGATTCGGTGAGTGTTCTTTTAAATTCATATAGTCTTTCTATTTTAAGATAATTATAATAAACAGGGATCA
>JBCNUW010000027.1:21223-21466 GCA_039630575.1 Caldifarciminales bacterium | reverse complement strand
ACAGTAGACGTTATTAAAAAAATATACTTAGCCGAAAAATATAAAACTAAACTCACTATATTAAAAACTCAAGAAAAACTATGATTGAAAGGTATAAAGTAAAAGAGATAGAGGAAATTTGGAGTGAAGAAAACAAATTAAGACTATGGCTTGAAATTGAGATCCTAACGATAGAGGGATTCGAAAATTTAAACCTAGTACCAAAAGGAACAGCTGAGAAAATCAGGGCGCAAAATATTAAAA
>JBCNUW010000027.1:274-21213 GCA_039630575.1 Caldifarciminales bacterium | reverse complement strand
TCAAGAAGTTAAAGAAAGAGAAAAAATAACAAATCATGATGTAGCTGCCTTCGTCGATGTACTTGAGGAAAAAGTAGGTAAGGAGTTATCAACTTATATTCACTATGGACTTACATCTTCAGATCTCTTAGATACCACCCTTTCTATCCAAATGAGAGAAACACTAAAAATAGTTTTAGAAAGAATAAAAAAATTAGAGGACGTAATCTTAGAGAAAATAGAGGAAAATAAAAGTGTTTTCATGGCAGGAAGAACTCACGGAATGTTTGCTGAACCTATAACACTTTCTCATAAATTTTTAAGTTATTTATCTGAGGCTAAAAGAAATGAAAAAAGATTAAAAGAGGCGTTAAGAGAGGTATCCTTTGGTAAACTTTCAGGGTCAGTTGGAAATTATTTACATATTCCACCTGAAGTTGAGGAATTTGTTTTAAAGAAATTGGGTCTAAAGGTTGAACCTATTTCAACTCAAATAATTCCAAGAGATAGACACGTTATTTTTATTTTCTCTTTAGTTTTAATAGGACTTTTTCTTGAGAGAATTGCAACAGAAATTAGGCTTTTATCAAGAACTGAAATTCAAGAATTAAGTGAACCCTTTGAAAAAGGTCAAAAGGGATCTTCCAGTATGCCTCATAAGAAAAACCCAATTATTTCGGAGAGAATTTGTGGTCTTTCAAGATATTTAAGAGGGAATCTTTTTCCAGTACTTGAAAATGCAGTACTGTGGCATGAAAGAGATATATCTCACTCATCAGTAGAGAGAATAATTTTCCCTGACTTATCTCATATAACAGTTTACATTTTAGATAAGATGATTCATATGCTGGAAAATTTAGTAATAAACAAAGATAGATTAAGAGAAAACTTAATGAAATATGAAAAAGAACTTTTCTCGCAAAGCTTTTTATATTACTTCATAAAAAAAGGATTGGAAAGATCAAAAAGCTATGAATTAGTTCAAAAAAGTCTCTTTGAAAATAAAATCCCAGTTAGTGAAAATGATTTTGAAAAATTAAAAAATGAAGTTTATAATAAATTGAAAGAAGTTGAGAATAGACTTTATAAGAGGTTTAAATGATAAACGAACTCTTAAGGGAAAATGTTTATTTAGTTATAACTATATTTTTAGGGATTTTAATAATTTTTTTAATTATTATTTCTGATTTAAGAGGAAAAATAAAAGATAAAAATAAAAAAATTACTGAACTTGAGAAGCGTTTAAAAGGTCTAAGGGATACTCATGAAAATATGGTAAAGGAACTAACAAACAGAATTGATGAGCTTAATTTAATGTTTTCTAAAAGAAAAAGGATGATACAATCTGTAATCAACCTTGCAAGAGCCTTAAGTGAACTAAGGGAAGAAAAAGACATCATTTATCTTGTTTTAGAGCAAACAAAGAATATATTAAATGTTGAAAATGTATATTACTTTACACCAACTGAAGAGGGTCTTAAATATGTTCTTTATGAACATAAAACATTAACAGGAAAAGAAACTTTTAAAAAAGGTGATCTTGTTTATAATCTTGGAGAGGGACCCATAGGTTATGTAGCAAAAAAAAGGTACATCATGGACAAAGATACTATGTTTCAAGATGCCTTGGTAGATGGACTTGCAGAAACCTATCTTGCAGATCCCTTTGGTGTAGATTATGAAATCATCTCTCCTCTTACTTACCATGCTACAACCTTTGGAGTAGTAGCTGTGTCAGGGATTAAGGAAGAAAAAATACAGGGTATCTCTGTCAAAGAAACAAAGGAAGAAGCTTTGAGAACATCAATGGAGGCTCTACAGATGATATCTGAACTTACAGCCCTTTCACTTAACTCAGCAATGCTTCTCGAAAAGATACAAACAATGGCTGATACAGATGGTTTAACAGGGATTTATAATAAAAGATACTTTATGGAGAGATTAGAAAAAGAATTAATAAAAGCAAAAAAGGATGGTTATAAAGTTGGAATTTTCATGCTCGATATCGACTTTTTCAAAAAATACAACGATACAAATGGACATCCAATGGGAGATAAGCTTTTAAGAGGGATTGCAAAAATTTTAAAGAAAACAGCAGAAGCAGTTTATGGCATTCCTGCAAGATACGGTGGTGAGGAATTTGTTGTTCTTTTACCTGGAAGAGACAAGTTTGAATCATTAACTTATGGAGACCAGATAAGAAAAATTATAGAAAAAACAAAATTCCCTAAGGAAGAGAAACAACCAGGCGGAAAATTAACAATTTCTGGAGGAGTAGCAGTTTTTCCTGATGATGCTGAAGATGGAAAGACTCTAATTGAAAAAGCAGATAAAGCCCTTTATAAGGCAAAAGAAAGCGGTAAAAACAGGGTATTAGCTGCTGGATAACTTTTTTTTCTTTATTTTAGGTCTTTGTTTCGGTAGTTTTGCAAACGTAGTTATTTATAGAATACCAAAGGGTCTATCAATAATAAAACCATTTTCCTTCTGTCCTGTTTGTAAAAATAAAATAAAATTCTATGATAACATTCCCATAATAAGTTTCATATTACTAAAGGGTAGATGTAGATTCTGCAAATCAAAAATAAGTTTTAGATATCCCTTAGTAGAACTTTTAACAGCACTTTTATTCCTTTTAGCATATAAAAAGTTTGGTATTTCCGTTAAAATGATTGAAACAGTTTTATTAACCTATTCTTTAATGTTAATGGCATTTATTGACTACGAGACAGGATACATCTACGATGTTATTCTTTTTCCATCCCTTTACGTCGCTTTTATAATTTCCTCTGTTAACAATCATTTAATAGAGTCAATAATTTACTCCTTTTTAGCTTTTTTATTTGGTATTCTTTTAAGATGGCTTGGTTCAGTTTTTTTTAAAAAGGAAGCCTTAGGTGAGGGAGATCCTTATGTTTTTGCCCTAATAGCAGCCTATATAAGGGGGTTTGACTTAATTTTAACTTTCTTTCTATCCTTTCTTTTAGGCTCCTTAGTTGGTTTATTTCTACTTTTTAAAAGGGGAAATAGATATTTACCACTTTTACCTTTTCTTTTTCTTGGAATCCTTTTATACTACCTTATATACCCCAACCATCATTACTTATTTTATAAAATATTTGTTAATGAATAGTAGATTCGACAAAATAGCAAAAATTTATGACATAATTAACCTTATTTTTTCTTTAGGAGTAGACCATTATTCAAGGTGGTTTTTGTCAAAAAGGGTATCAGGTACAATCTGCGATGTAGGAGCAGGGAAAGGTGAGCTTTCGATGTATTTAAGTAAAAGAAAAAAAGTAAAAAAAATTTTTGCAATTGAAATTTCTAAAAAAATGCTTGAAAAAAGACTTTTAAATAAAAAAATCTTTTATGTTAGAGCTGATGCAAACTTTTTACCTTTTAAGAACAAAAGTTTTGATTATGTTGTGAGCAGTTTTCTCTGGAGGAACATAGAACAGAAAGAATTATTTTTAAGAGAAACACGAAGAATTCTAAAAAATAGCGGTGAAATATACATTCTTGAAATGGTTAGACCTTCTACTCCCTTTTCTTTTGTTTTAATTCCTTACATTTATTTTTTCACTTATATACTATCAATTTTTTTTCCAGAATATAACTTTTTAAGGTCGAGTATACTAGGTTTAAAAATAAGGGAATTTTCAAGAAATTATAAAATTAAAGAGAAAATAAACATTTTCGGGACAATTTTTTATCTATTTAAACTTTAAGTTATAATTTATTATATGGAAATAGAAAAATATATAGAGGCAACCCTTTTAAGGCCTGAAAAAACTTGGAAAGAATATAAGGAATTTGTAGAAAAATCTATCGAACTTAAAGTTTTTGGAATATGTGTGCCTCCTTCCAGAGTCTTACAGGTTAAAGAACTTATCAAAAATACAAAAATAAAACTTATATCTGTTTGCGATTTTCCCTTTGGTTATAAAAATAAGGACTTTAAAAAAAAGGAAACTGAAAAACTTTTTGAATTGGGATGCGATGAAATTGATATGGTAATGAATATCCAAAAATTCAAGGACGGTAACTATGAAGAAGTAAGAAGGGAAATAGAGGAGGTAGCAAAGATTTCAAATGGAAAAATTTTAAAAGTAATAATTGAATGTGGACTTTTGACTGCAGACGAGATTTCTCTAGCTACAAAATTAGTATGTGAAGGTGGAGCAAATTTTGTTAAAACTTCAACAGGTTTTCTTTCAAGGGGAGTAAGGCTTTCTGATATCAGGATAATAAAAAAATCTTTAAAAAATGGCGTAAAAATTAAAGCATCAGGAGGAATCAGATCTTTTGGGTTCGCAAGTATCCTAATAGAGATGGGAGTTGAAAGAATCGGAACTTCTGACCCACTGAATGTTATAAAGGGGAATAAAGCATGAAAATTGTTATAACAAAAAAGGAGTCAACAATAAGACTTTTTTCTGAACCCACCCTTTCACCACTCACACTTTTTTGGCTGGGGAAAAAAATAAGGGAATTCGAAGATAAAACCGGTTACATAGTTTTTTATGTTTTAGGACCTGCCCCTCAATCTTTTAAGGGATTTTGGGGAACTAAAATAATAGATACTGAAGGAAAATCAGAGGAAGAATCAGCGGAGATAATCATAAACACATTAGAAGAAATTATACAAAAAGAAAAAAAGTATGAATAAGGAAGAAATTAAAAAAAGAATAGAATTTTTAAGAAAAGAAATTAACTATCACAATTATAGATATTATGTTCTGAATGACCCTGTAATTTCAGATGAAGAATACGATAAATTGTTTAGGGAACTTGTGGAATTAGAGGAAAAATTTCCTGAATTTCTATCCCCGGATTCACCTACAAGACGTATTGGTGAAAAACCGCAAGAAGGGTTTAAAACCTTTAATCATAGAGAACCGATGTTCTCTTTACAGGATGCACGAGATAAAGAAGAACTTGTTGAATTCGATGAGAGAATAAAAAGATTTCTACATCTTCCATTAGATAAAGACATTGAATATATGGCTGAACCTAAGATAGATGGGTTGTCTCTTGAAATTGTATATGAAAAGGGCATTTTTAAAACTTCTGGAACAAGAGGAGACGGAACTTTAGGTGAAGATGTTACTTTAAATGTAAAAACGATAAAAGAAGTTCCTCTTTATTTAATAGAAAATAACTTATTCAGAATCCCCGAGAGAATAGATGTAAGAGGTGAAGTTTATATGCTCATTAAAGACTTTGAAAAACTAAACGAAGAGAGTTTAAAAAAGGGTGAAAAAACTTTTGCAAATCCAAGAAACGCAGCCTCAGGTTCTTTAAGGCAACTTGATCCCAAAATAACAGCTAAAAGAAATCTTAAATTTTTTGCTTGGGGAGTAGGTTATCATGAAGGTATAACTTATTCAACTCAGGAAGAAATTTTAAACTCTTTAAAATGTTTTGGTCTCCCGGTTAATCCATTAATTAAAAAGTGCAGAAACATAAAAGAAGTAATTGATTATTACGAGGAAATAAGAGAGAAGAGAGAAAGTTTACCGTATGAAATAGACGGAATAGTTGTAAAAGTAAATTCTTTAACAATTCAACAAGAACTTGGCTTTACAATAAGATCTCCAAGATGGGCAATTGCAGGTAAATTTCCTGCAAAGGAAGTTACAACAAAGATAAAAGAGGTAATATTTCAGGTAGGAAGAACTGGTATAATAACTCCAGTTGCAGTTTTTGATCCAACACCAGTTGGAGGTGTAACAGTTCAAAGAGCAACTCTTCATAATTTTGATGAAATAGAGAGAATGGATGTTAGAATAGGTGACTATGTATTTTTAAGAAGAGCTGGAGATGTGATTCCTGAGGTAGTAAAAGTTATAAAGGAAAAAAGGACAGGTGAAGAAAGAAAAATTTTACCACCTTCTAATTGTCCTGTCTGTGGCGGTAATGTTATCAAGGAGGGTGCCTATTATAAATGTGTTTCAATTGACTGTCCTGAAAAATTAAAGGGATCCTTAAGACACTTTGTAAGTAAAAAAGCTATGGATATAGAGGGAATAGGCTCAAAATTAATTGATCAACTTGTTGAGAAAAAAATGGTTAAAAGTGTAGCTGATATATATTATCTTAAATACGGTGATTTTTTAAAACTTGAAAGAATGGCTGATAAATCTATTAGAAATTTATTGGAGGCAATAGAAAAGAGTAAAAAAACAACACTTGAAAGGTTTATTTATGCTTTAGGTATACCTTTGATTGGAGAAAGGGGTGCCCAACTACTTGCAAAAAAATTTGGTTCACTTGAAAGACTTAAAAATGCCAAATATGTTGAACTTAGAGGCATACCTGAAATAGGACCTGAAATGGCAGAATCTGTGGTTTCATTTTTTGAAAATGAAAAAAACTTAATAACGATTGATAAATTAATTAAGGCTGGAATAAATTTTGAAGAAAAAAAGATAAAAAGAGGATTTTTTACTTCAAAAACAGTTGTTTTTACAGGGACTTTAAAAAATTTTACAAGAGAAGATGCAACTAAAATCGTTGAGGAACAGGGTGGAAGAGTTTCAAATACGGTTTCAAGAAATACTGATTATGTAATTGTAGGAGAAAATCCTGGAACAAAATATAAAAAGGCAATAGAATATAAAATAAAAATTCTAAAAGAAGATGAATTTATAGAATGTATAAAAAAAGAAGATATGAATGAATGAGCTTATAAAGGATTTAATCCTGGCCTTTAATGAGTTACCCGGTATAGGCGAAAAATCAGCCGAAAGAATTGTTTTTTTCTTACTTGATAAATTTGAAGAAAGATTAGATTATTTTATAGAAAAATTTAAAAATTTAAGAGATAAAATAAAAATATGTTCTTTATGTAATAATTTCGACAATGAAGATCCTTGCAGAATTTGTAAGGATGAAAAAAGAGAAAATATATTGATGGTGGTATCAACACCTAAAGAAGTATGGACCTTTGAAAAAACAGGGGAGTATAGTGGTAAATATTTTGTTTTAGGCGGTCTTTTATCACCTCTTGAAAATATCTATCCAGAAGATTTAAAATTAGAAAAACTTTTAAAGGTTTTGAGGGATAAAAAAGTGGGGGAAATAATACTTGCATTTCCACCTATTCCTGAGGGAGAAGCTACTTTCTATTTTCTAATTGAAAAACTTAAAGAGTATAATTTAAAAATAACAAAATTCCGATCAGGTATTCCTATGGGTACAACTTTTGATTATCTTGATGACTATACATTAAAGGAAGTATTAAAAAATAGGGAGGTCATAAAGGTTAAATGAGTGAATATAAATATATTGAGGAAAGTTTTAAAAAAGTTGAGACAATACTGAAAAAGCTAAAGGAAACTTCAAATTCAAATGCAGTTTTGCTTATTGATAAAGCTGGACAACTTATAACTTCAATTGGAGATATTAGTGGTCTTGATATTGTTTCTTTTGCTACACTATCTGCAGCAGATTTCGGTGCAACAAGTCAGCTTGCTGAACTGATTGGAGAAAAAAACTTTTCTTCTCTTTACCATCAAGGAGAAAAAAATTCTTTATTTATTTCACTTGTAGCAAATAGGGTTATTCTTGCAGTTCTGTTTGATTCAAAAACAACTCTGGGACTGGTGAAAGTTAGAACAAAACATGCTTCACAGGAATTAGAACATGTACTTGACGAACTTTTTGAAAAATTAAAAGTTACCCCACCTAAAGAGGTTTTTGATAAAAGTTTTTTAAAAGAAGCTGAAGAAGAACTTGATAAACTTTTTGGACCTTAAAAAATTATGGCTCTAATAAATTACGCATCAAGAGAAATTAATGTTAAAATAGTTTATTATGGTCCGGGTCTTTCTGGAAAAACTACAAACATAAAATACATATATGAAAAACTTTCACCAGATCTTAAAGGACAACTTGTCTCTGTTGCTACAGAGCAGGAAAGAACCTTGTTCTTTGATTTTTTACCAATAGATCTTGGCAACGTGAGAGGTTTTAAAACAAGATTTCATCTTTATACAGTTCCTGGTCAAGTCTTTTATAATGCCTCAAGAAAATTGATTTTAAAAGGCGTTGATGGAATAGTCTTTGTCGCTGATTCTCAGATCGAGAGAATGGACGAAAATATTGAAAGTTTTGAGAACATGCTTGAAAATCTTGAAACATACGGATTAAAAATTGAAGATATACCCTATGTAATACAGTATAACAAGAGAGACCTACCAAATGCAGCTCCAATTGAAGACCTACAAAGAAACTTAAACAAAGATGGTGTACCTTATTATGAAGCAGTTGCCACCATTGGAAAAGGAGTTTTCGAAACATTAAAAGAAATAGCAAAGATGGTTATAAGACATCTTTCAAGCAAGGCTCCTACATGAATAAAAAAATATCTTGCATCACCATAGGCAATGAAATTTTAAGCGGATACAGAGTCGATTCAAATTTTTATTATCTTGCTAAAAAGTTAGGAGAATTAGGAGAAGAAGTTGAAATTCACGTAACAGCTAAAGACTCAAAAGAATCTATTAAAGAGGCTCTTTCCTTTTGCTTAGAAAAAACTGATACTTTATTTACCATAGGAGGATTAGGTCCTACTATAGACGATATTACAAGAGAATCTATTTCAGAATTTTTTAACATAGAGCTTGTATTCAGAGAGGACATTTTTAATGATTTAAAAAAAAGAGAACCATTACTTTCTGAAAAAGAGCATAAAAAATATGGACTTTTTCCAAAGGGTGCAAAAATTTATATAAATGAGATCGGATTAGCCCATTCATTTTTAGTTGAAAAAAAGGGGAAAAAAATTTTTTCACTACCAGGTCCAAAAAATGAATTTGAACACTCCCTTGAGAAAATATTAAAGGATTTTGAACCTAAAAAAGATCATAAAGTTATATATTTTGATTTACCTTTCAAAAAGGAAATTGAAATTCAAGATGTTTTAAAAGAAAAGGTAAACTTAAATCTTCTCTTTTTTCTACCTTACACAGGTGGAGTAATTTTGGGTGTAAAGGGGAAAAGAGAAGAAGTTAATGAAACAAAAGATTTTTTATATAAAACATTTATGGATGATATTTCTTCAGAAGGACCTATATTACTTGAGGAAGTTGTCGGAAGGTTACTTAAAGAAAAAGGGAAAAAAATAAGCACAGCAGAAAGTTGTACAGGAGGACTTTTATCTTCAAGAATTACAGATATTCCAGGTAGTTCAGAGTATTTCATAGGCGGAGTAATTGCCTACTCAAATGAGATTAAAAAAAAGATTCTTGGTGTAAAAGAGGAAGATCTCAAAAATTATGGAGCGGTATCAGAACCTGTTGTAAAGAAAATGGCTGAAAGTGTTAGAAAACTGTTTGACACTGATTTTGGTCTTTCCATTTCTGGTATAGCAGGACCCACAGGTGGTTCAAAAGAAAAACCGGTTGGTACAGTTTACCTTGCTATTTCTTATGAGAAAGAAACTTTAGTATTTAAAAAGCTTTTCAGAGGTAAAAGAGAAGAGATAAAATTTAAAAGTTCCCATTTTATATTGAATGAGTTGCGAAAACTGATCTATAAAGTTTAATATAAAATAGATAAGGAATGAAAAGGATAAAAAGAATCGGTGAAATGCTTATTGATGCAGGAGTTATAACAGAAGAACAACTAAAGGAAGCACTTGAATTGCAGAAAAGAAACGGAAAAAGACTCGGGTCAATATTGCTTGAATTAGGTTATGCAACAGAGGATGATATTTTAAAGGTTCTATCTGAACAATTTGGAAACGTGCCAGTAGCAAAAAAGAGACATTTTGAAAGCATTCAAGATGAGGTTATAAAACTTATTCCAGCCCATGTTGCTGCAAGATATGATGTTGTTCCATTGGCAGTAAGGGGGAACAAGTTGTTCTTGGCAATGGCTAATCCAGAAGATCACTTTGCAATTGAAGATGTAAGATTTTTAACAAAATTTGAAGTTATACCACTTATTGCTCTTGAAGACTTTATTAAGGAAGCAATAAAAAAATACTACAAGATTGAAGACATGATGGATCAAATTGCAAAAATTGAAAGTGAAGATATGGGTATTGAAGTGTTAACTGGTAGTTCTCAAATTGAAAGAAAAGAAACAAAAGAACTGATTGAGGGATCAAAAAATAAAGCAGAAATAAAGAGTTCTGAATCAGAGCAAAGTATCGAAGAAATTCTTGTGTACGGAGATGATATAGAACTTGCACCTGAAAAAGTAGAGGACGAAGCAGAAGATATTACCTCCATAAAGGATGAAAAATCTCCCATTGTAAAAATTGTAAATGCAATTCTTTATGAAGCAATAAGAAGAAGAGCTTCAGATATTCATATCGAACCTTATGAGAAAGAGCTCAGAGTAAGATATAGAATCGATGGAGTTCTTCAAGAAGTTCTAAAAAGAGATGTAAAATTAATAAGACCAATTGTTGCCAGAATAAAGGGTGTATCAAAAATGAAAATAGAGGAAAAAAGAAAACCCCAGGATGGGAGAATTAGACTAAAAATGGGTGATAAGAGAATAGATGTGCGTGTTGCCGTTATTCCAACTGTATATGGAGAAAAGGTTGCAATGAGAATACTTGATAGGTCCGCAATTGAGCTTAGTTTAGACGTTTTAGGTTTTGAAGAGGAATCTCTGAAGATATTTAGAAAAATTTTAAAAAATCCAAACGGAATAATTCTTGTTACAGGACCTACAGGTAGTGGGAAAACTACAACTTTATACTCTGCCCTTCAGGAGCTTAATTCAATAGATGTTAATATTTCAACTGTTGAAGATCCGGTAGAATTTACTCTCCATGGTATAAATCAGGTTCAAGTGAAGGAAAGTGTAGGAATGACTTTTGCAGCAGGACTAAAGGCTTTTTTAAGACAAGACCCTGATATCATAATGGTTGGGGAAATCCGTGATCTTGAAACAGCAGAGATAGCAATAAGAGCTTCACTTACAGGACACCTTGTTTTATCTACAGTTCATACCAATACTGCAGCGGCTACTATAACACGTTTAATAAATATGGAAATTGAGCCCTTTTTGATTGCCTCCACCCTTCTTGTGGTAGTTTCCCAGAGACTTGTTAGAAAAATTTGTGAAAACTGTAAGGAAGAATACACCCCAGATGAGTCTGTTTTATTTGATCTTTCACCTGATAACCCTGATAGATTTAAAGGTATTAAATTTTATAGAGGAAAAGGCTGCGAAAAATGCTTTAGAATAGGTTATAAAGGAAGAACAGGCTTATTTGAGGTAATGCCTATTACGAAAAAGATTAGAGAACTCATATTAAAAAAGGCCCCCACTTTTGAGATTGAAAAAGCTGCTTTAGAGGAAGGAATGATAAGTTTGAGAGAAACAGGCATAAGAAAAATTTTAAAAGGAATAACTACACCTGAAGAGGTGTTAAAAGAAACAAAAATTGAATAACTATGCCGCTTAAAATTGGTGAACTTCTTATAAAGTATGGTTTAATAACCAAGGAACAACTTGAAGAAGCTTTAAAAAAACAAAAAGAATTTGGAAAAAGATTAGGCTCAACCCTTGTTGAGCTTGGATATATAACAGAGAAACAACTTGTTGAGGTTTTGGCTAAACAGCTTGGTGTTCCTGCTATGGATCTTACAGATATAAAGATACCTGAAGAAGTTTTGAAACTTCTTCCAGCTGATATTTGCTATCATTATGAAGTATTACCTTTGGCAAGAAAAGCAAATATTTTATTTTTAGCGATGATAGACCCTTCAAATATTCAAGCTTTAGAAAATGTAAGATTTATTACTGGACTTGATGTAGAACCTGTTATAGCTGCCGAATCCTCTCTAAGAAGAGCTTTAGAAAGATTTTATCCAGGTTATAAAAAAGAAATAGCAAAAATAGAGGAGATAAAAGAAAAAGAGGAAGAAGCTACACCTTTTGATATAGAGGAAATAGCATTAGAAGAATATGAGGAAGCTCTTGATGAAAAAGAAATTTTAAAATTAAGTAAGGATACTCATATAACAAAATTAGTTAACAAAATAATAAAAGATGCTGTGTTTAAAAGGGCTTCAGATATTCATATTGAACCCTTTGAGAGAGTTTTAAGAATAAGGTTTAGAATAGACGGTGTTTTACAAGTTTATGCTGATTTACCTAATAGGCTTTCTACAGGAATAGTTTCAAAGATAAAACTCATGTGTAGTCCTAACTTAGATATTTCCGAAAGAAGGAAACCACAAGATGGTAGAATACAGCTAAAACTGAAAGATGAAAATAGTAATGAAAAGATTATAGACTTTCGCGTTTCAGTAGTTCCAACTATATTCGGAGAAAAGGTAGTAATGAGAATTCTTGATAAATCCGGACTTTCACTAGATCTTAGAGTTTTAGGATTTGAAGAGAATGACTTACAGAGATTTTTAAGAGCTATAAATTCCCCATTTGGTATAATACTTGTAACAGGTCCTACAGGTAGTGGAAAAACTACAACCCTATATTCAGCACTTTCTTCCATTAATACACCTGACAGACAAATTATAACGATAGAAGATCCAGTAGAATATAACATAGAGGGCATAAATCAAGTGCAGGTAAACAGGGAAGTCAACCTTGACTTTGCTTCAGCTTTAAGAGCCTTTCTAAGACAATCTCCAGATGTGATACTTGTAGGAGAAATAAGAGACTCAGAAACAGCAGAAATAGCAATAAGAGCTGCTTTAACCGGTCATCTTGTTTTCTCTACAATCCATACAAACGATGCTCCAACAACAATAGATAGATTAGTTGATCTTGGCATACAACCCTATTTAATTTCTTCCTCGGTTATATTAATTCAGGCACAGAGACTTGTAAGAAGGATCTGTCAGAAATGTAAACGGGAAGTCAATTATGATCCTGAACTTATAATTGAGTTGGGTATTCCAAAAGATGAAATTTCAAGTATAAAATTTTATAGAGGTGAAGGTTGCGAGGTCTGTAATAATACAGGATATAAAGGAAGAATAGGTATATATGAAGTTATGCCAATTTCTCCTCGGATAAGAGAAATGATTTTAAACAACGCAACATCGGATAAAATAAGAGAGGTAGCAAGAGAAGAGGGAATGCATACTCTAAGAGAGGACGGGATAATAAAAATTAAAAAGGGAATTACAACCCTTGAAGAAGTTTTAAGGGTAACAGCTGCAGGAGAAGAATAAGGAGAGGTTCAAACCCTCTTTTTAGGGAGATTTTTAAAAATGGATGAAACTAATCCAAAAAAGGTTGAATTTAAAAAAACAGAGGTAAAGACTGAAGTAGAGGATAAAAAAACAAAAGTTCAGATGATTTCACTTTTGCAGGAAATGGTTCAGAGAGGTTCAACTGATCTTCATATTTCTGCTGGTTCTCCTCCTATGTTCAGGATTGATGGGGTTCTTGTTCCTTCTTCTTACCCTCCTGTAACTCCTGAGCAGGCTCAGGCACTAGCTTATTCAGTTATGAGAGATGAGCACAAGAAAAAGTTTGAGGAAGAATGGGAATGTGATTTTTCTTTTGGAATTTCTGGACTTTCAAGATTTAGAGCTAATGTGTATAAGCAGAGAGGAACTGTATCAATAGCCATAAGAACAATACCTTTTAGGATAAGAAGTTTTGAAGAACTTGGTATACCAACGGTAATTGCAGATCTTGCATCAAGACCCAAGGGACTTGTACTTGTGACAGGTCCAACAGGTAGCGGAAAATCAACAACTTTAGCAGCAATAATAGATAAAATAAACTCAGAGAGAAGGTGCCATATAATAACAATAGAAGACCCTATAGAATACCTCTTTGCGAACAAAAAAGCACTTATTTCACAACGACAGGTAGAAAGTGATACTAAAAGTTTTAAGAATGCACTTAAATATGCACTAAGGCAGGATCCTGATGTTGTAATGATTGGTGAGATGAGAGATTATGAGACAATAGCAGCAGCTTTAACTATAGCCGAAACAGGACACCTTACACTTGCAACACTCCATACAAACTCAGCTGTAGAGTCAATAAATAGAATAATTGATGTCTTTCCTCCGCATCAACAGCAACAAGTAAGAGCTCAACTTGCATTTGTTCTACTTGGAGTTATAACCCAGGCTCTTTTACCAAAAGTTGGAGGAGGAAGAGTACTAGCCTGTGAGGTTCTAATAGCAACTCCAGCTGTAAGAGCCCTTATAAGGGATAACAAATTACATCAGGTCTACGGAGTGATCCAAGCATCGCAAAAATATGGAATGCAAACTATGAACCAATCAATCTTTAAACTTTACATGGAAAGAAAAATTACCCTTGAAACTGCTGTATCCTTCTCACATAACCCTGAAGAACTTGAACAGATGATAAAAGAAAAATTACCTTCAGCAAGATAGAAAATTTTTGGAACAGGGATTAATTGAATCCATAATTTACTCCTATTCTCTTTTAAAACCACTAAAATTTATTGAAGACCTTGAAAATTATGTTTCTGAGGTTTTATCTGAAGAATGTAAAAATTTAATTACTGAATTTCAAAAGGAATTCAGAACACCAGCAATAATTTTTGACCTTGAAAACTTAAAAGATTTTGAAAACTTAAAGAAAATATATCAAGAATACAAAAAAGATTTAAAGGGATTATACAGAGAAATAATTGATTTGCTTTTTTTCAAAATATCAAGAAAAGTCTATAGCAATAAAAAAAAATTCGAAACTAAATGGGATAATTTTTTAGAGGTTAATCCTAATTTTGAGTTCCTGGACATTACCTCAGTAGGTGAAATACTCAACAAAGAGGATCTTTCTATAAACCTTTTTACTATTTTTATTACTTTTTTAATTTTTGAACTTCATAGATTTAAACTTATGGAAAAATTTAACGAAACTGAAAAGGAAATTTATAAAAAAATGACAAAATGGAATCCAAGAATTTACAAATTATTAGAAGAAAGTAAGAATAAAATACAAAAATTAGAAAACTCAGAGGAAATAAAAAAAGAAATACTTAAATTCTTTGATGAAAAAATAAAGGAAGTAAGGGAAGAAATTTTGAAGGAAAAAAATACAGAAATTGCTGATAAATTAAGCAGAGAATTTACAAAAATATTAAGATTTGTAGGTGTAACTTTAAAAGAAAAAACTATTCAAAGTGAAAAAAGAAAAATTGTTGTTAATATTTTACCTGAAAATCACATATTTTATGTTTTAAAATTATACAAAACTTATGAAAAATTAAATCTTAATTTTAACGATATTGAAAAAGACTTAAAATTTATCTTTGCTGAGGGTTATAAAATTTTTAAGGGTGAAAGTTCACCTTATTTTGAGAATTTTCTTGAGAGAAAAATTTTGGGAGTAGACATCAAAATTTTAGATTTTTATTTAAAAAATGTTCAGTTTATAAAAGAGACTTTAAGTAAGCTTTTTGAACTAAAACTTTTAGAAAGAAAAATTTTTGTAAAACCCTACGAAGATCTCTATGAAGATGAAAAAAGAAATAGCCAATTCATCTATTTCTCCTTAGTTCCAAAGGGGGGATATATAAAATTAAATAATTTAAAAAGAATAAAAGTAAAAATTGACGAGCCACAAAAATTAAAGGACTTCATAAATAAAAACAAACAAGTCATTTCTGTTCTTGTTTACGATATAAGAGGATCAACCTTTATGTCAATTGCTCTTTTTAATGCGCAAAAGGAACTATCTATAAAGAAAAAATTTCAAGAAGTAATAAAGAATTCCATTTCCTCCTATGGAGGTTTTCCTGTAAAAGAAACAGGTGACGGTGGAATTTCCTTTTTTGCAGAAAATTCAAACAAACTATATAAGGAAATTTTTGAGGAAACTATTTTAAGTGGTCATAAGATGAGATTTCAAAAAGCAATTTCAGATCAACTACTAATTAAACCAGAGGAAAAAGCTACTGAAAGAGCAATACTATGTGCAATTGAATTACTGGAAAAGTCTGAGGAATTCATAAGAAAACATTATCCTGAATATAGGGGATTCTTTCCGGATGTTTTAGGAAAAGATATCCCTTTAAAAAGTCTCTTTAGACTTGGTATTGGAATATTCTCTGGTAAATTAGAAAAGGATATATACCTTTCTTTCAACTCCTTTGGAGACTTCGACATTCAAGGTCCTATACCTAATTTAGCGTATATACTCTCTGAAGTTAAACTTCCCGACTCTTCTACTATTCTACTTGATATAGGTAGTCTAACTAATCTTATTATAAATTCAAATATTATTGAAATAGAGGAAGAAGTAAAAGAAAAAAATCTAAAAGATTTACTTTTAAACTGTAAAACCTTTAAAATAAAAAATAAGAATTTTACAATTTCATACATCGGATATTTAGAACTTGAAGAGCTTAATAAAGATAAAATGTTAAAATTTGAAAAACTTGAAAATATAGAATTAATTGATGATTTTTTTGTTGTGAACAATAAAAAGGTGATACCAATCTATGGTGGAAAACGATAGAATTAAAATTTTAATTTCTAACCTTCCTTATGTGCTTAATTACTTATGGGACAGAAATAAAACCAAAATGGTACTTAAAGAATTAATATCTTCAAATAAAACATCCTTCTTTCTTTACAAAAAAATCAAAAATAAATATGTGTTGATTGAATCATCTAATGTTGAAAAAAATTTTTTACCTGAGGAAATAAACTACAGAGATATTCCTTTTAAAGAATCTTATTATCATTCTTCTTTGATTATAGATGAATTGGAGAACGCGATTATTTTCCCCTTTTTCAGCTACGACAAAGCAATTGGTTTTATTGGAACATTAAGTAAATCTCTATGTGAAGATGAAATTTTATATTTTTATGTAATCTCTCTTTTAATTGAGTTAATAGAATTCCAAGAAAAAGTAGAAGAGCTTGTTACAAAAGATGATTTAACTGAACTTTCTAATTCAAAATACTTTCTTGTTTCACTTAGAAAATTCTTGAGTGATAAAAACAACTATCCAGTAACGGTAATTATTATGGATCTTGACAATTTTAAAGAGATAAACGACATTCATGGTCACTTTGTTGGAGGTAAAGTTTTACAAAAGGTAGGTGAATTTCTAAAGAATTTTTTTCTTTTAACTGATTACTCCTATGCGGTAATTTCAAGATACGGTGGTGACGAATTTGCCTTTTTATTCCCTAAAACCACATTGGAAGAAGGAGTAATAATAGCAAACACTATAAGAAAAGAATTAGAAGAACATAGTATAAAAATAAAAGAAAATCTTAATTTTAATATAAAAGCAAGTTTTGGTGTATCAAGTTTTCCAAAATCAACTGATAAACCTGAAAAATTACTTGTTATTGCAGATAAGGCTCTTTTTGAAGCAAAAAAGAAGGGCAAAAATTATGTTTATTCTATACCGTCAGTTGAAAAAACATAATTTTAAGAATTATATTATAATGGTTCAAACCCTAAATAAAAGGATTTAGAGCTGATGACAAAACATATATTAATACAAAGAATACACAAAGAAACAGGTATTCCGAGAAAGGATGTAAAAATAATTGTTGAAAAATTTATTGAAATATTAAAAAATTCTATTGAATCAAAAGAGAAGGTATCCCTGAAGGGATTTGGAATATTTAAAGTTAAATGGAGAAAAAATAGAACAGGAAGAAATTTTACAACAAGAGAAAAAATTTCTATACCTGCCCAGTGGAAAGTAATTTTTGAACCATCACCAAAAATGAAAATAAAGGATTAAAAAGGTTCAAATCCTTTTAAAAATAAAAAATAAGTTATGCCCTGCGGAAGAAAAAGAAAATTAAAAAAAATTAAAAGACACAAATTAAAAAAAAGAAGAAAAAAGATGAGACATAAAAAGAAAAAGTGAAAAAATTTGTTATTCTCTCTGATACCCACATACCTAAGAGAGCAAAGGAACTCCCCTCTAAAGTATTAAAAGAAATAGAAAAGTCAGATGGTTTAATTCATGCCGGAGATTTCGTCTGTCAGGACTTTTACCTTTTTTTAGAAAAAAATTTTTTTATTCATGCTGTTCACGGAAATATGGATGAACCCTCACTTTTTAACCTTTTACCTGAAATAAAAATTTTTGAAATTGAAAATTTAAAAATAGGACTCTTTCACGGAACTGGAGCACCATTTGGAATTGAAAATAGGGTATTAAAAAAGTTTCAAAACGAAAATTTAGACCTAATTATTTTTGGACATTCTCATAGGGTTTTTAATAAAAAAATTGGAAATACACACCTTTTTAATCCTGGATCAGCTACTGATAAAATCTTCTCGATTATAAATACCTTCGGTTTAATTAAAATAAACGGAAACAATTTTGAAATTGAAGTGATAAGAATCTGAAATCTTTAGATGTTTTTTTATGACTTTCTTGTAACAGGCATACCTGGAACTCTTACTTATAAAAGTGAAATTGACATCAAAAAGGGCTCTCTTTTTTATTTAAAAGTAAGAAACAAAAGAAGAGTGGGTATCTGTATAGATAAAAGGGAAAATAAACCTTTATCTGAAGAAAAAATATTAGAAATTGGTGAGAAAGACTATTTAGGTTTAGATTTCCCTTTAGAAACTCTTGATCTTATATTATGGTTTAAAGAGTATTATAAAACATCTTATGATAAAACTTTGCAGTTTTTTATTCCAGCTTCCCTTAGCTTAATTGAAAAGGAATATTATGTTTATTTGAAAGATTTAGAAAATCTATCAAAAAAAGAAAGTGTAATACTTAAATATATAAAAGAGAAAAAAAAAGTATCACGAAAAAAACTAATAAAAGAATTTTCAAAAGGAGTTATTTATAATCTGATAAATCTCGAGAAAAAGGGAGTAATAAAAAAAATTTTTTCAGCAGAAAAGAAAAGGGAAAAAGATTTTAATTTTAGACTCGCTAAAATAGAAATTCCTCGTGAACCAACTGAAACACAAAAGAATATAATAAACGAAATATTAAATGAAAAAAATAAAAAATTTTTTTTGATACATGGAGTAACAGGCAGTGGTAAAACTTTTATTTATAGAGAAATTGTAAAAAACTTTCTTTATAAAGGAAAAAAAGCTCTTGTTCTTGTTCCTGAAATTTCTCTTTTTCCTCAGATAGCCCCATATTTTATCTTTGAAAAATATAAGCTTTTCTTATATTCCTTTATATTGAAATCAGAAGAAAAATGGAATGTGCTTTTAAATACTTTAAGTGAAGAACCATGTGTTGTTCTTGGAGCAAGATCGTCAGTCTTTTTACCTTTTAAAAATCTCGGTGTAGTAATTGTAGATGAAGAACAAGAGGAAAGTTATAAAGAAAAAGAAAGAGAGCCTTTTTATCATGTTAGAGATATTCTTATAAAAAGATCTGAAATAGAAAAAGTCCCTTTAATCTTTGGAACCGCAACGCCATCACTTGAGACATATTATAGCTCAAATAAAAAAGGAAAATACTTCTTTATCCCAAATAGGATTTCAGGTTACAAAAATCCTGATGTTGAGATAGTCTCCCTAAGGGATGAACCTGTTAGATTTTATTTAAGTGGAAGACTGTTAGAAAGTATAGAAGATGTTTTAAAAAAAAATAAAAAGGTAATTCTTTTTCTAAATAAAAGAGGATTTGCTCACTTCATTCAATGCAAAAACTGTGGATATACTCCAATATGTATCAACTGTTCAATATCTTTAACACTTTATAAAAATAGAAATTTACTTTTATGCCATTACTGTGGCTGGAAAGAAGAACCTCCGTTAAAGTGTCCATCCTGTAAATCAAATAATTTTAAAACATCTTCCTATGGAACTGAAAAAATTGAAATTGAACTGAAAAAACTCTTTCCAGAAAGAAACATAAAGAGAATGGATAAAGAGGCCATCTCAGGAAGAAAAAAAGTTTTTGAAGTCTTTGAAAGTTTTATAAAAGGTGAAATTGATATATTAATAGGAACAAAAATGATAATTAAGGGTTTAGATAACCCTCAAGTTGGTCTTGCTTCTGTTCTTTATGCTGACCAAGAGATAAACTTTCCTGATTTTAGATCAAAAGAAAAAATGTTTCAAAGATTAACTCAACTTATAGGAAGAGTAAGAAAAGAGGGGAAAACCATCATCCAAACTTATTTTCCAGAAGATAAAATCTATGAAAAGATTTTAAATTTGGACATAATAGGATTCTACGAGGAAGAACTCAGAGAAAGAGAAAAGCTGAATTACCCGCCTTTTTCAAGATTAGTTATTATAGAGTCAAACACTAAGATAAATGAAGATGGAGAAGAGATTTTAAATTTCATAAAAAATAAATTAAAAGAAAGTAACCTTAAAGTTGAAATTTTAGGACCTGTTTCACCCCCAATAATTAAACTGAAAGGATTATACAGAAACAGATTACTAATTAAGGTAAAAGATGAAAACGATTTTAAAAAAATCCTAAATCAAATCCCAGAAAAACTAAAAATAAAAATTGATTTAAACCCCTACGACTTCCTTTAAACTTTAAATGTATCGTCTATTTATATCCTCTAAAAATTTTGACAAAATTATTTTTTTTCATTATAATTTTTAAAAAGGAGGTCTTTTATGAAAAAAATAATAAAAATTTTATTATTCTCACAGATATCAGGACTATGTACTTTAAAAAGTTATGAATCTGAAACTATTGAGAAATGGATAAACAATTATATAGGCTTTGAAAAGAACATAGGACAAATCCAAGATTTTGAAGGAAAACCCATTCATGATGTCCTTCTAAAAACAAAACTCAAAGGATACGGAATATTCATAACAAAAAAGGGAGTAAGCTATGTAATCTATAAACCATCAAACACTAACATACAATATGCAAGGATTGATATTGAACTTATTGGTTCAAGCATAAAAAAAGAAAATATAGAGTACCACAATCCCTTACCTGGATACTCAAATTACTACTTACCCTCTAATCCAGATGGAATTATCGGAGTTATAACTTATGAAAAAATAAAGATAAAAGATATTTACCCTGGAATTGA
>JBCNUW010000027.1:0-264 GCA_039630575.1 Caldifarciminales bacterium | reverse complement strand
ATTTCAAGAATAAAAATTAAAGTAAATGGAGCTAATGTGGAACTAAAAGAAAATGGTAAAAAACTTATCCTTTCAACACCCATTGGAAAAATAGAAGATGGAGAAATAAAATCCTTTGGTAAAGAAAGCTTAAAGGAATTTGAAACTTTTTATAAAAAGGATAAAGAAGGTTTAATTTACCTTGAAGTTAAAAATTTTTATGGAAAGGAAGATTTAATCATAGACCCTCCACTTGCTCTTTTATGGAGCACTTATTACGGAGGA
>JBCNUW010000026.1:0-23572 GCA_039630575.1 Caldifarciminales bacterium | reverse complement strand
CCTGCAGGGCACATCTTTGCGAAAATAATTTACTCTCGAATGAAAATAAAAAAATAGTTAAAATAATTTTTCCCATATTTAAATTATAAAGTTTTTGAATTTAAAATAAAATTCAATCATTAACTCTTGCAGCATACGTAAATAGATAAAAATATTTGTGCCATAACTCCTTATATGATCTAAATTTGTTATTAAAATAAAAATAGTCAATCCATACTTCACTTCAAATATTTACAATCTGCTCAAAAAATGTTAAGTTAAACTGTCTTCCCTCAAAAAGAGTTTTATGTTTATGATTCATTCTATAACCAACTTTTTTTATAATTTTTGTTATTCTTTTCTCTAATTTCCAGATTTTCCACATTCTAGCTTGAATTACCCTGATAAGGATAAATATTTATAATAGAATCAAAGTCAATCTAACTTTAATCTTCAATCTCTCTTCTATAAGAATTGCTATAATTTCCCTCCTAACCTCAACAACTGCCTTAACAAAGTCTTTTAAATGTATTCTTTGCTATTTCTCTTAATTCTGATTTTGTTATTTTATCTTTTACAATTTTTAATATCTTTAAAAAACTTTATAATTTAAATTTAAAAAGAGAGGAAAAATGAATACTCTTTTAATTTTATTCTTTCTACAAGCAGGTAAGATAAATGTCGAAATAAAAGGCTCTGTTCATTATATAAATGGAAAAAGTTATCCAGGAATAGGTGTTTATGTGAATTATAATTATCTTGAATATTTTGGAGCAAGAGGAGGAATTGAGTGGGTAAAATTTATGATTTGAATCAAGTAAGCGTTCCTATTGAAGCTCTTTTTTATCCACTAAAATATGGCAAAATATTTTCTCCTTATTTAGGATTAGGTATTGGTGGTTATTTTTTGAAAGGAGAAAAAACTACTGAATCAACTTTTGGTTATCAAGCATTTGCAGGATTTAAATTTAGTTTTCAGAAATTAGATGCAGGCTTTGAAATAAAATATGTTGTTCCTGATATTAAAAAAGGTAAAGGTAATTGGGTATATGGAGGCACAATAGGGGTGCCTTAGTATTTGAATTTTAAAAATATATTAAAGTCCAAAATTCTTAATTATATCTGCAAGCTCAGGATTTTTCTTTGAATACTCTTTTAAAATTTTTATGATTATTTCCTCTTTTTCTTCAATTTCTCTGCTCCTTTTAAGATAAGGTAAAAGTGCAGTTCTTCTATCCCATATAGCAAACCCTATTGTTACAGCAACAATACCTGCAAAAGCAGCAACTATCCCTATAAGAAGATGGACGAGCTGATCAATTCTTTTCTCAATTAATTCAAATCTTTTTTCAACAATCTCTTTAAATTCTCTTAATGATATTTCAATCCTTATAATTCTATCCCTATCTTCAAGAGTAAAGGGAACTTCCTTTTGCGAAAACAATTTATTATTTAACGAAATCAAAAAGAAAACTAAAATTATTTTTTTCATAGTTAAATTATAAAGTCCAATATAGAAAAAATTAAAACAAAAAAATAAAAAATTACTATGAAATAAAAAATCGGTAAAAGAAATTTCTTTTTCCTAAAATAAATATTCATTGCTTTAAATTTTCTTAAAATATGCCATGTAACAAGAAAGAAAAAAATGTATGCAGAATACCTGTGAAATATAAATCTATGAATTCCGAGTTTTTCTGCTATAATTCCAAAAAAAACAGTTAATGGAAAAAGAAATAATAGAATTAAATTTAATATCACTTTGGTTTTCCAATTGTCTGTATATAAATACTTGCCTCTTCCTTTCCATCAACTCCTATCAACTTATCAACCATACTATCAAAAAAAGCACCTATTACACAGGAAGAAAGACCAAGAGATACACATTGTAAAGAGACATTTTGAGCTACATGCCCTGCTTCAATATAAACATATCTATATCCTCTATCGTCATACTTATGAGTTGTTCTTTTAAAAATAGCAGTATAAACTAAAGTTAACGGTGCAGATAAAAACATTTCTTGAAAAAGTCCTGCTCTAAAGATTTCATTTTTAAAATCACCCTCTTTAATAAACTCAAGAGAATGTTCTATTACATTATAATGATATATACCTTTTTTAAGTCCCTCTACATTTTGAACAATTAAATAAATTTCAATAGGATAAAGTGCACCTGCTGATGGAACAGCCCTTAAATAAATGCCCGCAAGCTCGCCTGTTATCCCTTGAGCTGAAAAAAGGATTTGAGATACTTCGTTAAGGGTTAAAGGTTTATCAGAATATTCTCTTACAGACCTTCTCTTTTTAATCGCCTCTTCTAATATCATTCCCTTAAAAGTTGGCTCTGGAAGCTTTATCTTTGGCTTATCAGGATAAGTTTTAAATTGTGGAGGAGGTTTTTCAATTTTTAAAACAGAACCAAGAGCTTTTAAAGGATCAAGTTTTGTCTCATTATGAAATTTTTCTCCAATTTGAAGAATTAAAAACAAGGATAATAAATTCATTTTTATTCTATAATTTTACAATATAAACCCAACCAAAAAAAATCAACTTGTCCTAATAGTATCGAAGTAATATGCTAAGTCTTTAAAAATATTGAAGATAAAATTTGTATCTTGATATTATGAAAAGGCTATTTAACATCATATCTTTAAAAATTTTAAGAATTTATCAATTTTAAAGGTAATTTCTTTTTCAACCTTCGAATTCTCTTTTATAAATTTTTCTTCCATATACATTTAAAAATCCTTATAGGATTTTCTGTAACCTTACTGTTTCTTTTTAAAAAGCAATTTAGCTCTAATTTTTTCTCCCTTAATTTTAAGTCAATAAATTTTTATAATGCTATGGAGTTTCACAAATAACAAGTTAATTAAATTAAGCATCAAGAGCCTATGTTTCAAATTTAAATCTAAAATCTGACTAGTCAATATGAGCTATATAAATCTAGTTCCAAGAGATATAGGGTATAGTTAAGATTTTAGTATCATATGCTTCCGAAATAATTTCAGAAACTTTTAGTGGAAATTTTATTTCAAAAAGATTTTGTGATTGCTCTATTCTTACTATTCATGTATTCTTTACCGGTATTTTATACTCAATAATTTTTATATCATCCTCTTGAGCATAAAGAAACTTAATTTTTAACCCTCCTATTTTTTAATTTCTATAATTTAAAGTAGTTCACATATTCATTCTAAAAAAAAGATAATAAGTATGGAACCCTCTGATGAATTATCAACCAAAAGTGTAAGGGTAATATCATCGTAGTAATCGGCAGTACCTTCTGACGTTTCTGTAAGCTCTTGCGTAGTTCCCGTGCTTTCTCTATAGAGTAAATTTCCATACAGTCCCCCATAATCTGTAATAAAAAAGCAAAGGAAGTGATTAATTCTCTGCACTATTTAACTCATGAGTTATATTTGTATTTTAGGAATACAGTTGGTTTTCCATAGGTGATAAGTAAGGGTTAATCTTTTTTGAACCTATGAAATGAAGTTTGTAGATAGGTGTACTTGTTACTATACAGAGCCTTGCATTTTTATTCCACCAGAAATTACTATTACCCCTTATTATACTCATAAGATAAGTAAAGAAATTGTGCAACAGTCCCAATCGAACTATTCCCGCTAAACAGGTATTTTTAAATAAAAACAATACCATTCAATCTTAAAACATAACTAATTACAGATGCACTTATAGCCCTTATAGGCCACTAATTTATATATAAATCGCCAAAAAATCCTTGCTTCAACATAACTTACATTAAGCCTCTGTAGATGTGAGGTCATTCCAATGCCGATGGTTGTTCCTGTAATAAATAAAAAGCTGTTACAACCAAACTTATTTCATAACTTAAAGTTTAACCTGCTCTTCCTAGTGGAAGTACAGTTTATTCTGGATAAAATAAAGGCAGCACAATTGCATTTTAGAACATAACCAATCGCTTGGTTACTTGTAATACCTGTATGCTACGAATCTATATACAAGTCGCTCTGTATTCTTGAAGAACTAACTATCAAAAAAATTTTTAGGAAAAATAATCCTAAACACCTATATAATAAATCGGAAGCAGATATCCTCCTGTCCATAAATTTATCCCATCTTTCATTCTTTTGTCTCTTCAACTCATTAAACTTCTTCTAAAGTTTCTTTTCACAAATTTTTATAGATCCTCATATCCCCTAATATCACTATAGTAAAAAACAACTTTTCTTATTTTTGTTTCATTCCTCCCTTTAAATTTCAAATCTAATATTATTAAAAAGATTTTTTCTTTTTGTGCACTTTCAATGCTTTTTTTAATTAAAGATATCAACCTTTAATAGATTCACACGCTCAAAAAATTTATTCCATTAAAAAAATTATTATAACCTTTATGTGGTCTTTAAAAAAATCTTATAAAAATTACTTTGTTATTCAAAAATTTAGGCTATTAAAAACGAATATCCACACTTATAAGAAATAAAACCAAAAACCTTTACCAAAAAAGATGCTTACCATTCAAATAGTTAATTTTTAATAAAAATAAGTTAAAATTTATATTTTTAAAACTCTATAAGAAGCCACTCTCCATATATATTCAAATATTCCAAATTTAAATTTTCTAATCCATAAGTTGCTAAATATGATTTGAAAGGAAAAGATAAAGAGGGTAATGACTATTGAAGATGACATACCAATTTTACCGAAAAGTTTTCCTCCATATCCATAAAATAAAGTTGTGCATATTATAGACTGAAGAAGATAATTAGTAAGGGAGAGTTTACCCATTGCCGAGAGAGGTTTTAAAAATTTCTTAAAGTAGCTATAATGATAAAAAATTAATATTAAAGAAACATAAGAAAGACAAAGTAAAGGCACTCCTAAATTATATGCTAGATAAGCAAAGAATAAATCAAAAGTAGGGATATTTTTAGGTATGGTTCTTATTATATAAGCATATAAAACATTTGCAGGTATTCCAACTAAAATTCCAATTATCAAAATTTTCCTTAAGAAAGGAAGATTATTTTCAAAATTTTTAAAAACATTAATTCTCATAAAAAAAATCCCCAACAAAAACATAGCCAGTACGTTAAAGAAAATAAAAAAATTACCAAAAAAGGTAAAGGAAAAATAATCATGAATTCTTCGTCTTGTTATTTCAAAAAAATTACCATTCGAATAGATTTGATAAGCTTTTTCAGCTTCTTTCTTAAATAAATCTGTTGATTTTTCTATTTCTTTAATACTTTCTGGTTCATAAATTTTTGCCATCTCGACTCCAAAAGCACTGATTAAAAGAAAAAAAGGCATAATTGCAAGTAAGATTATTGAAGTAAAAATCAACCATCTATTTGAGATTCTCTTGAAAAATAAGAGAAAAAGACCTGCAATGGCATAGAGGGAAAGAATGTCTCCTGGCCATATGAAAATTCCATGAAAAATACCTATCAGAAAAAGAATAAAAAGTCTTCTTAGAAAAAAAGATTTAAAAGGAGTATTTCTTTCTTCAAATCTCCTAAGTTGTATGAAAAAACTTATACCAAATAAAAATGAGAAAAGAGAATAAAATTTTCCCTCAGCTAGAAATTTTATAACAAATTCAGAAATTTTATCTAAAAGATAATTTTCTCTCGATGGTAAAATAAGTATTTGTAAAGGATGATTATAAAGCTGCATATTCACAAGTAAAATTCCAAAGAGTGCAAAACCTCTCAAAATATCGATAAACTCGATTCTTTCTGATATTTCAATAGGTCTAATTTTTTCCATAATTGTAATAACTAAATACCTTTAAAAGTATAAGATAAAAATAAATATTAATAAAAATAATATTTTTAAAGTATCAAGTAATTTGAAACAATTTCATATAAATAGTCATAAAGTAAAAAAATTTTTAAAAAGCCACAGGAATACTTCTTACAGTAAAAGTACGAAGAATATATACATCTTAAATCTATCTACATAATTTTTAACAAATTTTCTATAGCAAAAGTACTCTTATTAAATTTAAACGGGTATCATTAATTAAATAATCACTCATCTTTAGTGAGTTTATAGTATAAGATATTTTTTGGCTTCTCCTAAATTATTTATCCTTTTATATAAATACTAAAGAGATAAAACAGAAAATTTTAAATCTTTTTAATTTTTATCAATTTTCTGAAAATAAAACCATAAATTTTTAAGCTATCTCAAAACACTTTTTTGCTATTTAAAAAAAGAATATAAAAAAGCACAATATCTCACTTTACTCAAATGACCAAAAAGAGGCGAATTTTATATTTCATCTCTTTTAAAATTTTGTGTTAAACTAAACTAGATTCTTCTACTCCTTAATAGCTATTTCTTCACTTTTTCTTAAATATATGTTTAATCTTTTTTTATTAATTAAGTTTTTATAAATTTTTTGCTAAAGGTTCAAGACACTTTTTTAAATTTACCATAAGACCTCTATCAAAATAATACTACTTCTTTACCTTTACTCCCAATTTACTTAGTGTTTCTAAAATTTTGCCTTTCATAAATAAAAACTATTCTATAGTATTACACTTTTTATGAAACTTGTCAATTTTATCTCTTAATTATTTTCTTCAATACATATAAAATCAAATTCTTATCTTATAAACCTCATCCTCTTTTCCGAGAGTTTTATCACCGAGAACATCAACGATTATCCAGTGAAAACTTTTCACATCAGAAGAATCACAAAAATTCTTTTTGTAAATTCTTAGTGAAATCTCATTCATAAATAGTCTATAATGTCTATCATTTAATTTTAAGAGATAGAGTTATACTTCAACACTATCAACTTCTAAAATCTTTTGAAGGGTCAAAGGATCTTTTACTTTAAAAGTTTCTTTTCAAAGTTTTAATTACATTGAATCTATTGTAAAGTCAGAATTTACATCTTTGGATAAAGTATGGATTTACGTTATACTCTACAGTTGCCATCCTATATGAGGATCACTTTATACCACTTTTTTAGATGATCCTCTTATATAAAATATATCTGATAATATTTTTTATAATGTTCTACTTTTTGAGAGTCAGCCACAATGCTCATAAATGAAGAATTTCCTCATCGTAAACCTGTATTATCATTAAATGCAGAATCACCTGTTATGTAAATCTGAATATAAGGAGAAGGTATTTTTTTACCCATAAAATAGGATTTACGTTAGCTTTTAAAGATACTTGTGATTAATCGTTACCTATTGTGCTCTTTGATTAAAAATGGGGCTTAATTTAATGAGCTCCATTATTATATCTTCCTCTGTATACTTTTTTCTCTTACAGTCTTTAGGAATTATAAGTACCATTAACCAAACTACTATTTTTTCATATACTACTTTTTAGTTATATTTAAAATTTTAATTTTTGTCTTATAATTTTTTGAATTTATTTTTAAGAAATAAGTTCCGTACTTTAAACTACCAAGATTAATTTTTTTATTCCCCTTGATTAAAAATTTTAAACTTTTAACAATTCTTCCTGAAATATCGTATATAAATAAATTAAAAGTTTCCTCTTCATTTGAAAATACAAATAGATTTCTATTTAATAAATAAACCCTTAATTTCTTATCTATTCTCTCCTCTGAAACTTCAATTAATGGTTTTATCTCAAAGGAAAAATATCCGTTTTGGGGGATATATGTTTTATTAAAAGCACCATCTATTGCTAAAATTTTATAAAAAATAGAGTCACCAACATTTACACTACCCTGAAACTCTTTTTGAAAACTATTTGTTGCTTCTACTCTAACCCATTCTTAAAATAGAGGAATCCTGACGATTTATATTATATATTAAATAGACCCTATAAACTTTTAAGTTATCAAAAACTTCTGCATAAACTGTAAGTGGCCAAAAAGAAATTGAAGTATCATGTAAAGGAGTATGAGTAATTAAGGGGGTGAAAAATCCATAGGAGAAAATCCCATAGTAACACAGTGAATTGCTCCTCCAGACCCAAGCATTGCTGAACAGTTTATTCCCACAACTTCATAATTAGGAAGTGCTGATTGATAAACCTGAAGTGCTTCTTGATCTTGAGGTAGTCCATATATAGGAACAAGTACCTTGCCATTAACTAAAAGAGAATTCAAGTAGGTTGCACCTGTTGTATTTCCAGGAGAAAAAGACTCTGGCATTGTTATTCTCACAACTTTAAAATATTTTCCATCAAGATTTTGGACATTACATATTGAGTCTGCAATTTGGTTCAACCTTGTGTAATTGGGGTCAGAAGGATTTTCATATTTACCTACCATTACAAGTGTATCGTTTAAAATCTTTGCGAAGATATCTATATGACCAGTATATTCATATAAAATTTTTGGGACAACAACAAATTTTTCAAGACCCAAATAGTCTTTCATTATCTGACCAATCTGTGAAGGAGTTAAATTGTTCTCTTGATAAATTAGTTCTGTTGCAAATCCAACACCGTTACCATCAACCATAAAATTTCCACCAACATGGATAAGATTGGGTAAGTAGAAAGGTAAGTTCCATGCTTGTCCAATTTTTGAAGGAAAAGAATCGTCTCTTGGTCTTGGTCTGTTGTAAATAAAATCAACTATTGAAAGTGTACTATCTTCTACATAGATGCTCCAAGGACCATAGTCTCTTATCCATACTGAATTAGTTGAAGTGATAAAGAATCTAACTGAATCTATGTTAACTCCGCCTTGTAAGAGATAATTCTTTATTGAGATTGTATCTGAGGGATAATTAGTTATGATATAAGCCTTTGTTACTTCACAAATTTCTCTTATTATTTCTCTCCATATGTAATTCCATGATGAATAGTAGGGCCATCTTAAAAAAACACATTGAACTCTTTCATATTCTGCAGGTGTTCTTACTCGATAAGGAGGGGGAAATCCTTTCGGAAGATACTTTCCTATTTCATGTATTCTTGAAAGTTCATCGTCTGTTAAGAATTTTGGAAACAATTTCTCATCCCTGATTATTTTTCCTTCATTGTTTATAAACAAAAGCAAGATAAAAAGTTTCATAAAAATGCCTTCTAATTTAAAAACATAACTAAGTTATATGGTATATTATATTTTAATTTCAAAAAATTTTTCTCACTAAAATATCGATTTTAAGTAAATTATGAGTATAAATCTCATCTTTTTTATTTATGGCAACTTTCAAAAGTAAAAATAATTGATTTTTAGTTCTAACTTCTAACTAAATTCTTATTACCTAACAAATTTTTTTCCTCTTTAATTTAAAATTTTGTGAAATTTTGGAAGAAAATTTAGTGTATAAAAATAAATTTCTCTTTTAATTTCTAAATTATGCAAAATATTCTTAGAGTGTTCACTTAATTTTCTCCCTATTTGATGAAGTACGATATAAAGGTACTTTCTCTTTAATCCCTCATTATATTTAAAGAGTAAATTTCTGGTCTGGGAAAAATAAAAAAGAAATTTATTTATAAGGTTAAACTAGTCTTAATAGATAAAACAAGTATATTTTTATACTTCAAAAGAAAAAATTTATCCAGTAGAATCATTAATCAAAAATAAGAATCAGATTAAAAAAAATTTTACTTTAAAAAATATTTAAAAGAAAAAAATTGATAGTTTATATAACAAATAGAGATTATCCTGTAAGAGGTGTATTATTAGATTTAAAGAGTATATCTATGGATTCAGAGAATGTATCTAAATTATGGGTATTTACAGAAAAAAAGTAAAAGGGAATACTAAATAGTTTGCAAATGTGTTTTCAATGAAATTCTTTCTTGATAAAACAAGACATAGTGCCAAAAATAATTTTTAAAATTTAAAACTTAATAAGAAATAAAATCTAAAATAGCTGTGAATAATTTAAAAAAATATCAAGGTAGAGACTAAGGAAAGGCTTTTTATATTGGCTCAAATTTTTTTAAATTTTATTTTTTATAAACTCTAATATAAATTTCTGTTCCTAGAAACACCACAGCTATAACACGAATATTCCACTTTTTGAACATAGATGATAGTGTAAAAACTTTTACAAAAAAATTTTCTTAGCTACATTTATATTTTTAATTCTAATGTAAAAAATATTCCCTTTTCTTCAAACCATTTTCATACCTCCGTTATTATTTCATCCTCAGTCAACTTTTAAATTATGGAATCAAAAAATTTCTAAATCTAATAGGTTATGGAAACGATCATAGACCAAAAAGTGTAAAGATTATTATTTTAATTACTGAGCGTAAATGACTAATGAAATAAACTATGATAAGATTCTATTCTGATATTGATATTTAATAGGTGCTTTAAATTTTTTAAGTTCTTGAGAAAGTTTAAATTCTTCTCCGAGTTTTATTTTAAATTTTTTTAACCTCTGAAAGTACCACAGTTCAAATAAAATCCAATATTTGAATTTTCATCAAATATAATTTCTATTTTTTCCTTTGTAAGAGAAGAAATTATTGGTAAAACTCCAGGTCCGTGTCCTGAAATTTTTGAATCACCATGGACAACTACACCAATTGTAATTGCTCCTTTTTTATAACATGGTCCGAAACTAGCGTAATGATCGTTTATAGCAACTACATCCCCAAGTTTTAAATCGAGTAATCCATATTCTTCAAGAGTCTCCTCATCAGAAGTCATTATATCATAATCAACATAAGAAGAAGAAATGATACCAATTCCTGAACCCATAAGCTGTGGTGGAATTTCCTTTCTAACTTTTACTTTTAGGATATTTTTTCCTTCGTCTTCCTCACATATTTTTTCAAGTAATTCAGGAGTAATATTTATAACCTTTATTTCTTTAAAATTTAAAAGTTCAAGCCCCATTCCATATGCTCTTATAAGAATTTTATCACCTATTGCAAGTTTTTCAAGAACCTCCTGAGGAAAATCAATAAGGACTCCTGTATGTATTCCTGTGACAATACCTTTTTCTCCTTTTGCTTCGCCACTTACAACAACCGCAGTATTTCCTATGCATACAGGGATACGAAACCCATAAAATTCTTCTTTTTTTTCTTCTTTTTGAGAAAATACAACTGTAACACCTGGTTCAACATGGTCAGCTTGCCATCCAAAGGCTTTATCTCCAACCTTAACATTATAATGGATTCCCCAACATCCTTCTGGCAAGGTGTAAATTACTTCACCTTTCCTTGAAACATCATATGGATAAAAAGTTAAAGGATGGGAAATTTCACCTTGAACAGCAATCATCACAAGTTTTTCTTTATTTGTTTTAATCATTTTAACCTCCTCAAAATAAGTTTCCTTTATTATTTTTGTAGAAAAATTAAATACTTATAGTTCAATTTTGCAAATCTTTCCAAAATGAGTCTCTTGAGTACAAATATATTATCAAATTTCATTTCCTTTACTCAAATATCTCACTATAATCCACTTCAATTCCATTTTTAACCTTTTTATAAAAAATTATTTTTACATTAATATCTTCAGGCAGTTCAGCTTTTGCTTTATAAGTGTAAGGTTTTATAGATACAGGAATTTCTCCAATATATCCGTCTATCCCTTTAGATTCTTCTGAAGGTTCTGCGAAACGATAATTTGTTTTTTTAATTTCTGCTGCCTTCTTTAAAATTGCTTCGTGAAATCTCAATCCTATAAAAGTTTTCACAATTACAAGATCTTTTACCCATTTTTCAACAGTTTCTTCATCAATTTTATTTATAGCTTTTCGTAATTCCTTTAATTTTAAAAGTATCTTCTGTGTAGCATTTTTAATTGCATCTGGTTTTTTCTCTGAATACCATTTTTCCCAGTCATACAAAGTTTTTCCCTTAAATTCCTTAATAAGTTCACTTACTTGACCAACTACTCTAGGGCGCGTTCCTTGAGCGTATTGGTTCGCTAAATTAATTAATGGTGTTATATATTTATCAAATTCAGGTGTTTCTATTTCTAAATATTTTTTTATTTCTTGGCTACTAATTTTTACATTCATACCAATCTTTTCTATTTATTTCGTTTTTAATTTTAAAAATTTGTTTTTATATTTATAATCAAAAGAAGTATCTACTTCCACTAAGCCGTTTTTAACCAAATGCATATTTAAAAATGTTTTGTTCCATAAATAAAGATAAACTAATAGATTATTCTCTTTATCATATTTAAAAGTGTCAAATTTTATAAATACTTTCTCGCCCTTTGTCTTTTCTCTTAAAAATTGAATTGCTTCTTTTGCTTTTTCGGGCTTTGTTTTCACTCCTATTAGTTTAATTTTTAATCCATTATTCAAAATTATAATTTCTGGTGATATTACCTCTTTTATCGTGTAATATTTTTCATTTTTGTAAGAAAAACTATCTATTTTTGTACCAAATCTTAATTTTTTGGGATCGATTTTTTTATCAAGTTTAGCAGGATCTTTAAAAATATAAGGCAACTTTTGAATTTCTTTTTTAAAATCTATTTTATATTCTTCTTGTTTGATTATTTCAAAGGTAGCATCTTCAAAAATATCTTTTCTAAGAATACCGAGTTTTTCTTTAATAATAGGGAGAAAATTTTCGTTAATTTCATATCCAATTGAATTTCTATTCAGCTTTTTAGCAGCTAAAGAAGTTGTACCACTCCCAAGAAAAGGGTCTAACACAATTTCACCTATAAAACTGTACATTTTAATTAATCTTCTTGGTAGTTCTTCAGGAAACATTGCAAGATGTTTATCTTGTTTTTCACCTGGAAAATTCCAATGGCCTTTGAAATATTCATTCCATTCTTCGAGTGTTAATTTAGATTTCTCTTTTATTTCTTTACTTACTTTAGGTGATTTCCCGGGTTTCCTAAAAATTAAAATAAATTCATAGTCTAATTTGACGATTCCGTTTCTTGGATAAGGATAAGAGCCCATTATAGTAGCTCCTCCTGTAGTATTACAAGTAGTGACTTTTTGCCAAATAATTGCACCCATATAATCAAAACCAATGGTTTCGCAAAATTTAATAATTTCAGTTTTAATTGGGATGACTTTATATTTCCCATAATAAACTGAACGAGCAAATTGGTCTCCAATGTTAATACATAACTTACATCCCTTATGCAATACTCTATAACATTCTTTCCATACCAAATTTAAATTATTTATATATTCTTCATAAGTATCATTAAACCCAATTTGTCTACTGTCTCCATAATCTTTTAATTGCCAGTATGGTGGAGATGTAATAATAAGATGAATAGATTCATCTTCAATTTCTTTCATATATCTTGAATCACCAATAATTATTTTATGCCAAGTTTTCATTAATTTTCTATTCTAACGAAGATAAACATAAAAATTCAATAATTCTACTTAATTTCATGTAAAAAATATTATTTACTCTTTCAGCTTTTTAGTAATTGATATTTTGGTATCAAAACATAGAATGAGAAAATACTATACTAGATTCTATATGAATTTTCTGCAGCCATTTCACAAATCATAAAGTAAGGGAGAATATTGATTTTTTTATATTTTTTAAAATATTCTTTATTTAATAAAAGTTAAACTTTATGGTAGTACATATCTACCATTTAAAGGAGCCCTATAGGAGTATCATAAAAGAAATTTTTAAAAATGTAAAAAATTTTTACAAAAAAAATCTTATAAGTTTTGTGGTTTTCGGTTCAGTCGCTAAAAATAAAACTAATCCTTTTTCTGATATTGATCTTCTTATAATCTGTGAAAATTTACCAAAGGGAAGAACAAAGAGAATTTTAGATTTTATGAAAAATATAGAAAGACCCTTAAAAGAAAAATTAAAAAAATTAAGAGAAAAAAATTATTTTATTGAAATTTCTCCAATAATAAAAAAACCTAATGAAGTAGAATATGGTGGTTTTATATATCTTGACATGATTGATGATTCTATAATTCTTTTTGATAAGAATAAATTTTTTAAAAATTATTTAGAAAAACTAAGTAATAAACTCAAAGAGTATGGTGCAAAAAAAATATATAAAAAGGGTGGATATTACTGGATTATAAAAAAAGATGTAGATGTAAAGATTGGTGTAGAAATATGAATACAAAAGAACTTGCTTATGAATATTTAAAAAGATGTAAAAAAAGATTTGAAGCATTAAAAGTTTTATTTAATGAAAAAAGCTATGCAGATGTTGTAAGAGAATCACAAGAAATAGTTGAACTATGCGGAAAAGGAATATTAAGAAGCGCAGGAATTGATCCACCAAAATGGCATGACGTTGGTGATTTAGTAATAGAACTTTCTGATAAATATTTTCAGTTTAGAAAAAAATTTAAAAAATATGCTGAAATTTCTGGATGGTTAAGAAAAGAAAGAGAACTTGCTTTTTATGGAGATATAGATTTTATTCCATCTGAAAAATACAGAAAAAAAGATGCAAATAAAGCATTAAAGGGTGCAGAGTTTTCAATAAAATTGTTGGAGGAATTTTTAAAATGAAAATAGAAAAATATGAGTTTGGTGAAATTATTATAGAAGGAAAAAAATATACAAGAGATTTGATAATATTTCCGGATAAAATAAAGGAAAACTGGTGGAGAAAAGAAGGACACTCTCTATGTATGGAAGATTTAAAAGAAATCCTTGAATATAAACCGGAGATACTTATAATAGGAACCGGATATTCAGGTGTTATGAAAGTTCCTGAAAAAATTATAAAAGAACTTGAAAAAGAGGGAATAAGAGTTATAATAGAAACCACAAAAGAGGCAGTTAAAATATTTAACGAATATGTTGAACAAAATAAAAAAGTTGTTTGCGCATTACATTTAACTTGTTAAATAAAAAGGAGGAGGCATGGAAGAGTTAAAAGACTTAAAACAAAAAATAAAAGAACTTGCTCAAAAAGTTTATAACGAATTGGGACCCTTTGGGTTTATTGAAGAGCCTAAGTACGAAGTTGCACTCGCCTATGAATTCAGAAAAAATAAATTAAAATATCTTGAACAGCTTCAAGTAGATATAATGTATGAAGATCAAATAATTAAAGAAGGGAAAGTTGATTTTTTAGTATTTGATGAAAAAGAAGAAATAGGCATTCTGGTAGAGTTAAAAGCAAAAGAAGATATAACCGGTGAGTTTTTGCATCAATTATTAAAATACTATGAGGCAATAAAATCTGAAAAAAGCGGTTTTCCGAAATTTATTTCTGAAAAAATAAAAGGTGGTATGATCCTTAACTGGAGACTAAACAAAGCTATAAAGAATGTACTGCTTGAAGGATTTGAAAAAACAGAAGAAATTCAAATAGTACCAAATTTAGAAAGATTTGAAGAATACAAAGACATAATTGAATTAGTTGAAATAGAAGTTCCTGTTGATAAAAAGAAAAAGTAATTTAAAAATAAAAAAGATCTTAAGTTACTATCTTTCCCAAGTAGATAATTTAAAACACTATTGCGATAGATGTTTAAAAACAGAAAGATGGGGAGGAAATGTTTGTTTAATGATAATAGATGCAGCCTTTACATCAATTGGTCTTAACTATTTCACAGCAGTAGTTCCAAAGGTATTTAAATTTAAAGAGGATTTTGTTGATAAAGGAATGATAAAAAATTTATGTGATTTAGCAAATTTTGATTATAAAAAAGCCTTTTATATATGGAGAAACGAAAGGTCATGGCATGTTATAAAAGAAATTTCAAAATATTTGTGTGAATTAAAAAATGAAAAGGGACTTTCGGATAAAGAAGCATTGAGAACTTGGGCAAAAAATGCAGATACTTATAATTTTAAAAAAGATCCTATTGGAAAAATTAAGGGAGTTGGGCTTGTGACCTTTGAGTACCTCAAAATGATGGGTGGTATTGATACAGTCATGCCTGATAAAATTGTTAAAAGAGTTTTAAACAAAATCTTTAAAGAAGGAGGCTTAGAAGAGGAAGAAGATAATTTAAAGTTTATTGAGAAAGTTAAAAAAATTAGTAATGAAACAGGTATAAGATGTGTAGAAATGTGCTGGATGACCTGGTTAATACAAAAAGAAGGTAATAACTTAAGAACTCAAAAATATAAAAAAATTATGGATTTAATTTAAATAATGAAAATACTTATTACAGGAGGAACAGGTTTTATCGGTAAAGAACTTTCTTTAAAACTCTTAGAAGAAGGACACACTCTTTATGTTTTAACAAGAAGTGTAAAAAAAGGGTTTAATGAAAGAATAAACTTTTTACTTTGGGACGGTAAAGAGATAAAAGAAGATCTAAAAGAAATAGATGCGGTAATAAACCTTGCTGGTGAAAGTATTTTTTCTTTATTCTATAATGAGAATAAAAAGAAAAGAATAATTGAAAGTAGGGTAAATGCTGGAAGAGGAATTATAGAGTATATAAAAAGAAAAAAGGTTAGACCCAAACTTTTAATTCAAGCATCTGCAATTGGTTATTATGGAAATTCTTATGAAGAAAAAGATGAGTTTTCACCACCTGGAAATGATTTTTTAAGCAAAGTATGTATAGAATGGGAAAAATCAACTGAAGAAGTAGAAAAAATTGGAATAAGAAGATGTATAGTAAGGATAGGAATAGTTTTTGGTAAAGGTGGGTTTATTTCAAAAATTTTATCATTTCCTCAGGTTCCTTTTTTATTCTTAATTGGTGAACCTCAAAATTTCATTTCTTTTATTCATATTAAAGATCTTATAAATGCGATAATTTTTTTATTAAAAAACAAAAATTCAAAAGGTGTTTACAATTTAGTATCTCCTAATCCTATAAAACTTATAGATTTTTATAAAACTCTTTCAAAAATTTTAAATAAAAGGCTTTTAAGATTCCCAAATTTTATTTTTAAAATCCTAATGGGTAATATGGCTGATGAGATAGTATTCTTTAATAACAGAATAATTCCAAGAAGAATTTTAGAAGAGAATTTTAAATTCTTATATCCTGATTTAGAAAGATCTTTAAAAGATATTTTGTTAAATTATGAAAATAAAAAGGAGTGATTATGGGCGGTATATTAAAAGAACTTTTTTTAATTGTAGGAACTATATTTTTAATGGAGTTTGCCGATAAAACTCAACTTGCAGCGATGTGTTTTGCGACAAAATATAATCCAGTAACAGTATATATTGGTGTGATTTCAGGACTTGCTCTTGCGACTCTTATATCTGTTGCTTTAGGAAAAATTCTTTGTTTTGTTTTTCCATATAGGTATTTAAAGATTTTTGTTGGAATAGTATTCATAGGAATTGGCATCTGGTCAATTTTTGGAAAGTGAAATACTTAAGTTTCGCAATTTTAAAAATTATAAAATATCATTGAAGAATTTTTAGTTTGAAAATAAGTGAAAGAAATTTAAAATAGTAAAAACTATTTTTTGAGACTAAGATTTAAATAATGTTAAAAGGGATCAAAATAATTTGTTTTCTTTATAAAAAATTATATATAATAAAAACTCTCCCTACTCAAAGTGTGAAAATAATGAGGAGGAAGAATGAAAAATAAAAATTGTGAATCCCCAGTAATAAAAAAGGCTTATGATCTTTTTAAAGAAAAAATAAAGGGAGTACCTTACTTAGAGAGACTTTTTGAAAATAAGAAGGCGGAAGATATTAAAGATATTTGGAAGGAATATATAAAATTTCACAGATTGCCTGTGGTAATATCTTTTCCTCCTTATATTTACGGAATAGGAGGAATAATAGAGTCACAAAATAAAATTTCTACTCCAAAAGAAATTCTTACTCCTCCATTTTTTTATTCTTCTATTATAGAAGAAGGTGTTTTTAGAGATATATTTTATTTTATTCACCTCATAAATAAATTAGAAGCAAAATTAGGGAAGGAGGTGATATTTAATTTTCTTTTCGAAACTTATATAAAAAATAAAAAAATCAAAAAGATCTATGACGAATTAGTTGCAAAATTAAACTTTAAAGAAAAGATGGATAAAATAGCATTAATCATTCAGTTAATTTACTCTTTTTTTAGTAAGGAAGAAATAGAAAAGTTTTATGACAACCTTATAGAAAAAAGTAACGAGGAAATACTTAATTCTATCCGAGAATGGCAAGAAATATTTCCTGAATGGTATGATGCCTTTTATTTAGCCTATAAAGACGAAGAAGATAATAAAGAGTTTATAAATTGTTATATAATTACTAAATATGGTGTAATAAAAGATATCTCTTTTAGAGGAAAAAAAGTAGAAGATCCAGTTAAACTTCTGTCAGAAAAGATAGCTGTTTATATGGAAAAAGATGATAATTTTAAATTAAGGTTTGAAGAGGAAATAAAAGAAAGAGGTTATTCAGAAGACCTTAGTATGGTAGATAAGATTTATGAGTATATAATGGAAATACCAGACCTTACAATAGGTAAATTAAAAGACCATTTTTCTCCTTCAACTATTATCTATTACATATTCGAAGAAACAATTCCAAATAGTGAAAAAATTAAAAAAGTTATATTTGAATTAGAAAAAGAAAGGAGCATAGAAATTCTTTATTACCTTATTCTTCTTGCCCTCGGTTTTGAAGTTCCTTGTGTGAGAATTGAATATGAGAAACTTAATAAGGATGGAATTATAAGGAGAATTCAAAATTATTATAATGAAATTTCAGGTGTTATTTCCCACGAAGAAAGAAAGGAGAGGATTTGTGAAAATTTAAAAAAGTTATTTTTGGACTTTGAGTATTTTCTTTCTTATTTTACTCCTTTTATAGTGAGCTATAAAATATGCGGGGGTAAAATTCAACTTTTAAAAGATAAAAGACAAGAAATCCAAGAAGAATTCTCTAAAGGAAAAAAACTCACCTTGGGTGAGTTAATTAATATATTAGAAAAAAAGAATGTAACAGATAAAGACATAATTAATAAATTAAAAAAAATTAATGAATATAGAAATCAACTTAGTCATCCCCGACCAGAAGAGATATATAAAAAATTTACACAACAAGAATTCAAAAAGATATGTGATACTTTGAAAGAGATATACGAAAAGATGTTTAATAAATTTCAAGTTTTTATTATAGAGATAAAACAAATAGTAGAAGATTCACATGCACGAAAATATATTTATGCCGAAGAATACGGAATACCAAAGAAATGGTATATTACATTTGAGAATGAAAAAATATATGAAGAAATAGATCCTACTTATCTTCATTATATTATTTCTCATACTAATCCTGTAGCAAGAGATCCTTTTTTATTTCCTATAACCCCTTCTGTTCTTCACCATACTTGATCTGTACATTTTCCTAAAGTAAAAATAAATTCAAAAATGTTTGCAATAAAATGAGCTTGTTTTTTAGAAAAATGCAATTTTTCTACAAGAACCATTTCAACAAACTCGTGAAGTAAAATTCCTAATTTTTCCCATCCATTTAATTGATTATTGTAAATGTATATAGTGTCATTTTCCCACCAACCAAGTTCATCTTTTAAATTTGTTCCGCAGGGAAAAATTATATTTTCCTTTGTTAAAATTATTTTTATTCCCATTATCCTTAATTTTTTAATCTGTCTCATTTTTGATTAAACATATTAAAAAGCTTTAAAATAAAAAAATGCAATTAAAAATTGTTTTTGGAGATAAAGGAGAGCCTTTAAGTATAACTCGTGATTATAGAAGATATTTTATCTCTTTTATAAAAGGTGTTTTTACAAAGAGCAAAAAATTTGAGGAAATTTATTCGGTTAAAAAATTAAAGCCCTTTACATTTTCGGTTTTTCTTGGTAATGAATTTGAAATGATTGATGATGTTGAGGATAAAAAATTGATTGTTAATTCACCTTTTAATCTCATCTTTTCAACCGGTGATATGGAAATATTTTCTTATTTTTATAATGGTGTTCTTCAAATAAAAAAAGAAAATGGTGGTTTAAAACTTAATAAAAAACTTTTTCCAATAAAAGATATTCTTTTAAATAAAAATACGAAAATAAAAAGTAGTTGTGCAATTTTTAAAACTGTTGGTATTTGTGTTTTAAACAATCCAGAGGAAGATCCTAAGAACTTTGAAAAGTGGTTTATTGTTCCTGATGAAGAAAATTTAGAAAAATTTAATAAAATACTTCAAAAGAGAATGCTTGAAAAGTATGAAATAATAAGGGGGGAAGAACACAAACACATTTAATATTAACTCCTTTATCAAAAATGGAGACTTCTGTTTTAATAAGACAGGGTAAGTTAAGTTCTATTTTTAAAGACAGAAGTATAGAAGAAGTTTATGTAAAGCATTATGGAGGGTTTTTAAAGGGGTTTAAAGGCGTTTTTATTCTTGAATCTTCTCCTTGGATGCTTCAGTTTATTTATGATTTTGGGCTTGGAGTAAGAACAGGTCAGGGTTTTGGACTTTTGGAACTAATTAGTGAGTTATAAACAAGGAGATTTTAAAATGGAAAAAGAAAATACCATAACTTTTTATCCTTCAAATTGGCTTTATAATGCAGGGGTGATAGGATTTTTGAGAGTATTAGAGGAATTAAAACTAAACAAAAATATATATTTAGAAGAACATATAGAAATAAAACTCGATAAACTAAACATAGACGAAATTTTTGATGCTTGGGACAAATTAACTTTTAAAAAATTGAGAATTTCGTATAAAAATAAAAAAGGAGGGACTCAAAGGTATTATTATGCCAATCAGACTGAAGATAATATAAAGAAAAAAATAGAAGCAATTTTAGAGAAAAGTATGTTAAGTGAAGATAAGATGAAAAAAAGAAAGAAACTTCATTTTTCTTGCACTATTTGTGGAAATATTTTTTATACTACTAAATCGGATATTGAAGTTCTAAAACAAACTTTTGGTAATATCCTCTTTGGGGCTGAAAGAACTTTTCCAAATACTTACTGGATGCTTAGATCAGGTGAAGTTATTTGTCCTAAATGTGAGTTTATTCTGATGTGTCATCATATACCTTTTGTCGTGTTGGGGGATAAAAAAGAAATGAAAAAAGGAATATTTATTAATACACCTATTTTTAAATTAACTTATGATTTAAATAAGTTCGCAGAAAAAATTCTTGAAGAGTGGGAAGAGAGAGAAATCAAAAAAATTTTGGGTTCTACACTTCTTCAATTCGCAATAAAAAGGAAAGCCCTGCTTGGGGCATGGACATTGATGAATATTGAAGTAATTATTAAAGAAAAAGATACTATTAATTACTTTGATTTACCCTATCATATAACAAGGATTTTACTTGATCATGAAATTGCAAGTTTAATCGAAAGAATCGGAGAGAAAAAAATTTTTGATTTAATTATTGAGGGTAAATTCTCTGAACTTGAAAAAGTAAATTATTTCGTTTTAAGAGGTATTTTAAAATTAAAAAATAAAGATAAAATATTAAAAAATGATCCTTTAACAAATTATGTTGATGATTACAAAAATACTGAACATTTAAAGAAAATTTCTAAAAATTTACCTGAACTATATGTAAAAATAACAAAAATTTTAGAAAGGGAGGAAAATATGGGTGAAAAAAGTATTAATACACTAATTTGGAAGTTAAAACAAAAAGGAGATGAAATTAAAGATTCTAAAGTAGCAAAATCCATAGATGATATAGCCTTTCGTCTTCTTGAACAGGTTCGGCTTGGAAACAAGGACAATGTATTTTATATGCTTTTAAGGTGTTTTAAGGCAAATGATGAAAAATTTCCAGAAGATCTTATAGACGTTTTTAAACCTGAAAATGAAAAATATTTCAAAACCCTTATTTTTTCTTTTCTTGCCCCAATTTTGGGTAAAGAAGATAAAGGAGGTGAAGTATGAAGCATATAACCTTAACAATAATATTTGAAGCCTCTGCCCTTAATAGAGATGAAAAAATTGGTGGAAATATTCTTTCAATAAAAAAACTTCAAAAGGGAAATAAAACTGTGAGCTTTATTGGAAAGCCTGCAATAAGGCACTATTTATTTTCAACTCTTCATAAAGCCTTCAAATGGAAACCTGCCCAGGTTACAGCCCAAGGTGAAGTGGTTCAATTTGATATACTTAAAGACGATATTATTTCAAGTCCTGAATTGGATGCTTTTGGATATATGTATACTATAGGAAGAGAAACATCTATAACAAGAAAAGCTCCGGTAGGTATTACAAAAGCAGTTGGTTTAGATACCTATCAGGGAGATATGGCATTTTATTCCAATCATGATTTAGTAGCAAGGGGTTTAAAACAGGGATTAAAGGTTACTCCAAATCCATACAACAAAGAGGAGCATTTTTCGTTCTATAAATTAAGTTTTACAATAGACACAGAAATGATTGGTAAAGATGAATGGATTATAGAAGATTATGAATATGACGAGATTAATAAAAAACTTTATTTAACTCTAAAAGAGCCGCAAAGTGCTATCTTGAAAAATGTTGAAAGAAAGGAGGATGATGAAGGAAATGTTTATTACGAAATAGATGGGAATAGAATATACATAGAAAATAAAAAAATAAGAGTAAAAAAAGAATTAATGGAAAAAGATAAAAAGACACCACAAATTAAATTTAAAGATAAATTTTTGAAAGAACAAAAAGATGAAAAAACAAAAAGTAAAAAGAGCAAAGGAAAAAAATCAAATATAAAGGTGGAAGAATACGATGAGGAAGAGGAATTTTATGTATTCATTGCATCTCAACTTCCTGAATACAATGAAAATGAAAAGACTTTAAAAATAGAAGTGGGGTTACAAAAAGTTATAGAAAATGTGAATAAATCTATGGGAAATAAATATACTTTAGAAGAACCGAAAGGAGAAATATGCATAGAAAAATGTGATGGAAAAGTGAAAGTTGTCTTTAAAATTAAACCAGAGGAAAAAAAAGAACGTATAAAAAACATACTCACTGCTATTAAAAATGGTCTTTACTCACAATCGAGTAATGAAGTAAATACAATAACTCCTTTATTTCTTGTTAGTGCATTTGTTCAGGTCCCAGTGCCTATTTTCCACTCTTACATTGATCTAATTCAATCTTCTAACAGTAAAGAAGTTTACGAAGTTATCGGATTGAAAGACACCTTAGAGAATCAATGGTTAGCATGCGGTAAAATCTATATTTTTGAATCAGAAAAAATCAAATTAGAGGAAAGTAAAAAGGAGAAATTTAAAGATAAATTATATGAGAAATGGGATGATTTTTTAAAAGTTATTGATTGTGAAATAAAGGAATCTGAAACAAATGAATGTGAAACACAAAAAAACATCTAAACTAAAAATAATAAAAGATTTATTCTGGGACTATAAATGGGAATCTGTTTTAAAAAATATAGATTCGCCTTTTGTGATTGCAAGGGTTCTTGAAATTGGAAATAAAAAACAGGTTAAAGAATTTATTAACTTAGTAGGCTCTGAAAAGATAAAAGAATTCTTAAAAAAATACGATAAATTACTTTCTAAAGAATCAAGGAATTTCTGGAAATTATGCTATGGAATTGAAGAGAAAAAGTCTACTCAAAAAACATAAAATTGTAGTCATAAGAATAAAAGACATATTAGATAAGGGATTCTATCTGGCTGGTGGAACCGCAATATATTATTACTTAAATCATAGATATTCTATAGATCTTGATTTTTTTATAAATGAAAAGATTGATTTCAGAGAACTCCACCAGTTGTTTCAACCTGAAGAAATATATTTTTTTTGTAAAGCTTATGTCGATGCAAAGGTAAAAAATGT
>JBCNUW010000025.1:0-24078 GCA_039630575.1 Caldifarciminales bacterium | reverse complement strand
CAATTTTAAAAGCACTTGATTATGCTTTATTGGATACTGGAAAGATAACAAAGAAAGATTTACCTGAAAGTAGTGATCAATATGGAGAATATATAAATAAATATTTACTTCACAAAGATGAAAAATTAGGGAAAAGATTCAAAATGTTGTATAATACGATTTATCTTGCAGGCTATCATTGGAGATTAAGAAAAAATAAAGATTATATAAATTTAGATTTTGAAAATGTAAAAGAATTCTTTCAGAAATTAGGAGTTAAAATAGAGGATTAAATCCTTTACCGGATGAAAAATTTAACAAGTTTAAAATCTTAAATATGTAAGTGGAATAAAAGAATGATAGTTAAAAGATTTGCAAGAAAACCTCAAATATAAGCGTATAATAAAGATATGAGGGAGTTTAAAATAAATTTAGAAGAACTCGAAAATTTAAAAAAAGAAGCTTCGAGATGTTATAAAAAAGTAAATGAGACCTTAAAGAAATCTCAGATTGATGAAGAGTTAAATCTTTATGAAGATGAAGAATATGTAAAAGAGGCTTATGGGGCTTTATGGCTTGCAATTTTAAAAGCACTTGATTATGCTTTATTGGATACTGGAAAGATAACAAAGAAAGATTTACCTGAAAGTAGTGATGAATATGGATATTATATAAATAGATACTTACTTCATAAAGATGTAAAATTAAAGAAACAGTTTGAAAATTTATATGATGAAATTTATATTGGAGGTTATTATAGAGGGTTAAAAAGAAGAAAAGATATTATAAATTCAGATTTTAAAGCGACAAAAGAGTTTATTCAAAAATTAGGAATTAAACTTGAAGATTAACTATTGGAGGCAAAAAACTTTGTTATAAAATACACATAATATGATAAAATCCTCCTCAAATTTCTTTATTTTCTATATTTTTTAAATTCCTAAAGGGTTTTTGGGTTAAATGATACTTGAAATTAAAAACAAATATATTTTATTATATTTTATAAAATTTTAAAAAATGGACAAATTTAAGTTTACTAAACGTGGGGCCGTAGCTCAGTTGGGAGAGCGGCAGGCTGGCAGTCTGCAGGTCGTGGGTTCGAATCCCACCGGCTCCATCTTTTAATATGAAATTATTTATGAAACTTTTTTTACTATTACCTATATTTTTTTGCACAATGGTTGATAAAAAAAAAGAAGAGAAGATTAAGGAAGAAGATAAAGAAAAGGCAAAACACCTATTTATAAGAGCAAGTGTCTACTTAAATCAACAAAGATATAACGAAGCTATACCGCTTCTTAACGATGCTAAAGCCCTTAATCCTTATTTTTTAGATGTCTATGTAGCCCTTGGAAACGCTTACATTTCTATTAACGATACAAAAAGGGCAAGAGAAAATTTCAGTGAATTAATAAAACTTGCACCAAATGATAAAAGAGGGTATCAAGGCTTAGGATTTCTTCATGGTTTTTTCTTAAGAGATTATGAAAAGGCAATAAGTTTCTATAAAAAAAGTTATGAGATTGATAAAACTGAGATAAATGTCTTAATTGTGATTGCACGCTTTTTTGAAAAATTAAACAAGGATAGTGCAGATTATTATTATAAAAAGGCACTTGCTTTAAACCCAGAAAACCCTGATGCCCTTAAAAGATACTTAAATTTTCTTGTTGAAGAAAAAAGATTCAACGAAGCTATTCCCTATGCAAGTAGAGCAATTGAAAAAATGTCCCATGATGAAACAGTTATGGAAAGTGCCTTTAAAGTTTATATTCAAATGGGTGATCCTAAAAAGGCTATTGAGATTGCAAGCGAACTAATAAAAAATAAACCCAACGAATATATCTATTACCTTATGAGAGGATCAGCCTATGCTTCAATAAATGAGGTAAAAAAAGCTCTTTCCGATTATGAACAGGCTGAAAAGTTGAATCCAAAAAGTGTGGGTGTTTTCGTTAGAAGAGCTTTTTTATATTTGGACTTGAAAGAATACAATAAATCCATAAATGAATGTAAAAAGGCTCTTGAATTAAATCCAAAGTCTGAGGAAATTCTCTCGGCAATTTATTATGTTTTAGCTGAATGTTACAAGGGTCTTGCTTTGATCAGTGAAGAAAAAAAAGATTGGGATAACACTCTCAGTATGTGGGAAAAGGCAAAAGGCTGGTATTCAAAAATTTACTCTCTTGGAGATACACCCTACAGAGAATACTCAATTAAAATGATTGATTATTCAAATAAAAAATGGGAAAGAGCAAAAAGGATAAAACTTGGAATTGGTGAGGAATGAAAAAAGGTGGAATTTTCAAATCTTTTATAATTTTAACGATCTTGCTTGCTTTAATCATCTATATGGGTTATAAACCTTTCCTTTCATATATGAAATTCTTATCTCTTAAAGAAAAATTAAACCAAATAGCAAAATTTTCAAAAATGCAGAAAAGTTTAGAAGAAGTAAGAGCCTCTGTAATTAAAGAATTGAATGACTCTGGATTTTACTTCTCCCCTCAGGATGTTTCTGTCTACTATGAAAAAGAAAATATTGTAATTAAAGCTCAATTATCAGATACCTTTAAATGGTTTGGAGATAACCTTATAAAACCAATAAATTATAAAGTGGAGGTAAAACGCCTTCCCGTTATTATCGAGTAAAACAAAAAAGGTTCTTAACGGGAAAGTTCTTGTTCTTAATCAAAATTATGAACCCTTATCTTTATGTTCTGTTAAAAGAGCTATTATCTTACTAATTTTAAACAAAGCTGAAAGTGTTGTAAATAGAGATGGTAAAAAAATCAGGTCTTGCTACCTTGAAATTAATGTTCCATCTGTAATAAGAATTAAAAGGTACGTTAATTATAGACCCAAAGAAGTTCCTATTAATAAAAGAAACATAATAAAAAGAGACAAATCTACATGTCAATACTGTGGAAAAAAATCAAATGATATGACAATTGATCACGTAATTCCTAAAGACAAAGGTGGAAAAGATACATGGGAGAACCTTGTTACCTGCTGTAAAGATTGTAACATGAAAAAAGCCAATAGAACACCAAAAGAGGCTGGAATGAAACTTATTAAAAAGCCTAAAAAGCCGAACTATTTTCACATTCTTTTCTCAGAAGAAGAAATTCCTGATGAGAATTGGAAACCTTTTTTGTTTATTTAATATTTTCATTACCTATAAGAGAAATAGAGGTAAAGGGGTTAACACCCGAACTTGAAAAGAAAATAATTTTAATCCTTAAAAAGTATAAAGAAAAAGAGTCTTCTAAATCTAATCTTGATAAACTGACACAAGAACTTTCAACATTTTTTTTAAAAGAAGGATACCCTACTGCAAGAATTAAATTCTTAGGTTTTGAAGAAAAAGAAAATGGCTTAAAGATAATTATAAAAGTATCTGAACTTAATCTCTTTATTGTTGATGACATTATAATTGACAAGAATGTTAAAACTAAAAAAAGTATTTTTAAAAGATTTTTTAATTTTAAAAATAAACCCTTTAAGATAGAGGAATTTGAGAGGAGCAAAGAAAAAATTCAGAGATTCGGTTTTATCAGAATCAAGGGATTTGAATTAAGAAAAAGTGGAACTTTTAATTACCTTTATATTGATGTTATAGAAAAACCCTCAAATAGTTTTGAATTTTTTACTCTTTATGATAATAAAATTAAAAAGTTTACCGGAAAATTAGAGCTTAATATAAGTAATATCTTCGGGGACTTAAGGCAATTCTTACTAAATTGGGAAAGGTTTGCAGAGGGTAGGTCAAATTTGGAATTAAAATATGGTGAACCATTTATAGGTTCTTTTGATATATCCTTTTCACCTTTCTACAGTATTTTTCAAAGAGAATCGCTTTACATTAAGGAAAATGTTGGTTTTACTATTAGTTATTATTTCGATAAAGGAATTTTTTCTTTTATTTATAATTATTTTGAAGAAATGCCTTTTTTAAAATCCTCAAAATTTATTAACTCAAGTGGTTCAGAAATTTCTTTTGGAAAAAAGAGTTTTTCTCCTTCAAATCTTCTGTTTTTTTCAATAAAAGGTATAATTTTAAAAGGGAAAAAAGTTTCTCATAAAGCTACATTAAATTTTTTTGTTATGAGAAATTTAATAAAAAATTTTTACCCATCTCTTGAAATTTTACAGGGCTTTATCGATTTAAAGGATACTCTTTTTTCGGAATATTTTTTTCTTGGAGGATCCAAGTATCCAAGAGGTTTTAAAGAAGAAGAATTTGTAGCAGATTTTTTTTCTACATTTATTTTAGAGAATTACATAAAGTTTAAAAATTTTTCCCTTTTTATTTTTTCCGATTACTCAATAATTAAATTAATTTCTAACCAAAATCTAAGGAAAATGTCTTATGGTTTGGGTTTTTTGTTATATACCTTAAATAATGAGGTTAAAATTTCTTTTGCCTTACCTCACAGGGAAAAAATACAGACCGCAAAGGTACATTTTACTTTTAAAAATTACTTTTAAGTTAGTATTTCCTTAATTTTTGATACAATCTTTTTTGCTTCAATCCTTGCTAATCCAAGATTTTGGATTGTACCTGAAAGGACAAGGACAAAATATACATCACTGTTTACAGGTCTTACAAGAACAGTGTATTTTTGAGTTATAAATAGTATCTCACCTAATTTCCCTCCTTCAATACTATCTGAGGCTCTTAAAACTACACCAATTATGTTTGCTATTTCCGCATCTACAACTGCTGGATCAAATTGAACTTCTTTTATATGTTGTGAAAGGGCGATACCGTCGCTTCCTACACAAGAAGCATATACTGCTCCTTCCACCCTTAGCACTATTTCTTCAAGTATTTGATGCAGTGTCATAATTTTATGTTATTTTTTGGAATTGAACCTTCATTCTTTTGATTTTTAATTTTATAAAACATTTTTTTAATTTTCAATAAATTGACAATTTTTTATAGTTAGTTTATAATTAAAAAAGGAGGCTTAAATGAGAAAAGTTAAATTATTTCTAATTAATTTTATTCTAGCTAGTTTACTCTATGGTTTGGCATGGCAAGTTTATTCGGTTGATGTTCAAGGTATAGTAGGTAAATACACATCGATTACAGTAGATGATCAGAATAGAATTTATATCTCCTATTATGATTCTACAAATGGGAATCTTAAATATGCATTCTATGATGGAAATATTTGGAAATTGGAAACTGTTGATGGAGAATTTACTAATGTGGGAAAATGGACATCAATAGCTCTTGGTCCAAACAATCTGCCTCATATAGCTTATTATGATGTTACTAATACAAATTTAAAATATGCACATTTCAATGGCACTAACTGGGTAATAGAAACTGTAGATGGTGCAGGAGTCACAGTAGGGCAGTATACATCAATTTTCGTTGATCAAAGTGGTATTCCCCATATAAGCTACTTTGACGCCACAAATACTGCACTTAAATATGCCTATAAAGCTACTACAAACTGGGTTGTTCAAACAGTAGACAACTCTGCAGATGTAGGTAGATTTACCTCAATTTCTGTAGATCCATCTGGAATAGTTCATATCAGTTATCATGATATTACAAATCATTCTCTTAAATATGCTTTTGGTAGCTACGGAAATTGGAATATACAAACAGTAATTAGTAATCGGTATGGAAGTTATACATCAATTGTTCTTGGCGTAAATAATATACCATATATTTCACACAGAAAATATGGTGGTGGAGGTAATAGAGGTTTGGTTTTAAGCTTTAGGTCTGGAACTACATGGGAGTTAAGGTACATAGATTTACCAACAAATCAATCTATTCTTGGAAGGGGAACTTCTATAGAATATGATAAGGTTAATAACAGAATATGGATAAGTTATTACAATGGAGATCAGGGGAATCTTAAATTAGCTTACTCTTCAGATTATCCAAGTTTTAATAATTGGAATATTATTAACTTAGATACAACTGGTAATGTTGGAATAACTCCCTCAATTGCCTTGTCGATTTTTGGTACACCTGTAATTAGCTACTATGATTCTACTAATGGAGATCTTAAAGTTGCAGAATTAAGAGATACAACTCCACCAGCTGCACCAAGAAATCTTACGGCTAATGGAAAAAATCCCTCACCCTGGAACAAAAATGGAATTTTTCGTCTTGATTGGATTAATCCTTCTGATGAAACCGGTATTAAAAGAGCACTATATAAAATTTATTATCCCCCTGAATTTGATTTTGATACGACAGGAACATTAAGACCGAATGCTCCAGATACTGTTTTTATTTTAAATGAAGGTGTTATCCCTCTTTATTTATGGTTGCAAGATTATACAGGAAATTTAAATTATAAAAACTCTGATACAGTTTATTTGAGATATGACAAATCCTTGCCCATTAATTCTAAGGTTAAAATACATAAAAAATTTGTTAATACTTCAAGTTTTAACATTACATGGACAAAAGGAAACGATACAGGTAACCCCCCAGCAGGGATAAAAGGTTATAATCTTTACTATAAAGATGGAGATGGGCCGTGGATACTGTGGCTTTCAAATCATCCAGATACAGAGGAAGTATTTTATGGAGTTGACGGACACAAATATTTCTTTGAAGTTATTGCGGTCGATAGTGCAGGAAATGAGGAACAACGAAATTTCGTTGCAGAAGATACCATAGTTTTTGATCTAACTGCACCATCTCCTCCACAAAATCTTCTGGCAAACGGTTCATCCCCCTCTCCCTGGACTAACTCTACAGATTTTGTCCTCTCATGGTTAGAACCCGATGATACATCAGGAATAAAAAGAAGACTTTTTAAGCTTTATTTTCCACCTGTTTCAAATTACGATACAACTGGAACCTTACATAAAAGTCCTGATACTTTAACTATTTCAAGTCAGGGTATAATAACCTTGTTCTTGTGGCTTGAAGATTCTGCATTAAATGTGAATTACAATAATAAGGAGTTTGTAAACCTAAGATTTGATTCAACAAAACCTATTAACTCAACAGTAAAAATTAATGAGAGAACAACTAATCAGTCTACTTTTACTGTATATTGGACTAAAGGTTCTGACAATCTTTCTGGAATAAAATCTTACACTCTATATTATAAAGTTAAAGGGTCAAACTGGTCTTTATTTGGGTCTAACATAAGAGATACTTTTATTAATTTTAATTTTTCTTTGACTGATACTCTATATTATTTTGAGGTAGTTGCAGTTGATAGTGCAGGAAATGTTGAGAATCTCTTAGGTCAACCAGAGGATTCTATTTTTTATGATGTTACAGCTCCACCGGCACCAATTAATTTACTTGCGAATGGATCTAGTCCTTCTAACTGGACAAACTATAACTCCTTTTCCATTACATGGGATGAGCCTTTTGATAGGTCTGGAATAAGACTTAGGTATTATAAATTAGGATCTCCACCTCAACATAACTTCGATACAACAGGAACTTTTAATAAAAGTCCAGATACTGTGGAGACAAGTTCTGAAGGGATTACCCCACTTTATCTATGGTTAAGTGATTCTCTTTTTAATATTTCTCACACTAATAATTCCTCTGTATTTTTGAGATATGATACGACAAAACCTATGAATGCGAGGTGTTCCATTCCTCAGTTATACACCGACCAGCCTACTTTTGTGTTATCATGGACAAAAGCTCAAGATAATTTGTCAGGAATAAAGTTTTATGAAGTTTATTATAAATATAAGCATTCAAACTGGACTTTATATGCCGATAGTTTAGTTGATACCTTTGTTTCCTTTAATGCTTTTTATTATGATACTTTATATTATTTTGAGGTAATATCTGTTGACAGTGCTGGTAACAGAGAAGCTTTAAGAGGGCTTGCAGAAGATTCTATTTTTGTAGGTTCCATAATACCTTCACCTCCCCGTAATTTACTTGCTAACGGTTCAAATCCATCACCTTGGACAAAAGATACAATCTTTGTTTTATCCTGGGAAAATCCATACGATCCGACTGGAATAGTAAAGGCTTTCTATAAGTTAGGTTCAAGACCACAGCATAACTATGATACTACAGGCTCATTAAGAGGAATGCCACCAGATACAGTTTATATGAACTTAGAGGGTGGGATAAAACTTCATCTCTGGCTTATGAATGGGCTATCTAACCTTGATTATCGTAACACTGATTCTGTGCTTTTAAGACATGATAGAACCTTACCTTCAGGCTCAAAGGTGCAAACGCCTCTTTATTCAACTGATGATACTACAGTTATTACATGGACAGAAGCACAAGATCAAGGAGGATCTGGGATAAGAGGCTATGATGTTTATTATAAAACTCAGGGAGGAGACTGGAGTATATTGATAAGAGATACAACTTCACTGTCAACTATAATGGTTGGTTTAGATGGATATAAATATTATTTCGAAGCAGTATCAAAAGATTCTGCCTCTAATTTAGAACAGATAACTTTTTTACCAGAGGATTCAATAATTTTTGATTTGACGTCACCAACAATAGTTTCTATTAGCCCATCCCATGGTTCAGTAGATATTCCCTCTCATACTGATATTTTAATAAAATTTTCAGAAAAATTAAATAGATCTACGATAATAGATACTAACTTTCAAATTGTTGGGAAAGTTAGTGGTAATCATAGCTTTAATCTGTTTTATGACTCGTTAACTTACACAGTTACTCTTGATCCTCTTATAGGTTTTTCTTCTCAGGAAACTGTTTTTATAAGAGTTTCACAAGATATTAGTGATATAGCTGGAAATTTATTACAAGGTCAGCATGAATTCTTTTTTGTGACAATGTTGAGACCAGATACACAGGGACCTATTTCAATTTCAACTATATATCCCGTATCTCCTGAGCCTTTCAATTATCTTGATATAAATGTTATTGTGGCAGATACAGGAAGAGGTAATTCAATAGTTTCATATGCTGAAATGTTTATAGATAGTATAGGACAAAATGGAACGGGAATACCTCTTACACCTATAGATGGTAGTTTTGATGAAAGTATAGAGGAGTTAACTAAAAAGATAGATCTTTCTACTTTTAATTTTAAGAGCGGAGAAACCCATTTTATATATGTTCATGCTAAGGATATAAATAACATTTATGGTAAGTATGATACTATAAAGTTTTCTGTTTTACCTGATGATGATTCTATACCGCCCTCTTTTAATTCCTTTACTCAAGGTTATATAAATCCAGGGACAAGTTTTTATGTAAAAGGGTTGATATATGATCGGTCAGGAGTTTATGATGATGAAACAGGATCACAAGGTCAGGGAGTTTATCTTTTGTGGGATTATGATGGTGAGATTGAGGTTTCTTACAATGAAATACAGCTTCAAAGTGTTAACGGTGATACTTTTGTCTCGGTTGAAATGGTTCCAGGATTAGATTCTGGTGAAGTTGTTTATAAAGTTTTTGCTCATGATAATGATTTTGACACCTATCATCCTGGTGACAGAAAAAAGGGAAAGAGTGAACTTTTTAAAGTTATTTTTGGAATTCCTATGGTTGTTAATTTTAAGCCCTATCCAAATACTATTTATATCGGGGATAGTTTATCAGTTGAGATAACTTCAAATATACCTTTTAGAGAAACTCCTCTTTGTAGTCTTATAACCTCTAAAGGAAGTTTGAAGGAGATGATACAGCTTTACTGTATAGATAGAAATTACTACAAAGGAAAGATATTTACTTATGGTGCTGATGTTGGTTTAGCGAGGGTTATAGCTTATTATAAAGATTACGGTACTCTTAGAAGACTTGAGGATACTGTTATGATAGAGGCTAAGGGTGAATTTTTGCCCGAGAATACTGTTTATGTCTGGCCGAACCCTGTTAGGGACTATGGTAATTTTCATTTCTATGTAAATCAAAATGCAAAGGTGACTGTGGAGATTTTTGATATAAGAGGAAAGAAAGTAGCTGAGTCTTTTGGAACATTTAGGGGTGGTGTCAAGCCCCATACCCTTAGTTCTAATTCATTGATAATTGATTTAAGGGGTTTAGCACCAGGTGTATATATGTTTAGATTAAAAGCAGAGGCTATTGATACAAATGAAAGGAAAATGGTTATAAAGAAATTTGCAATAGTGAGGTAAAATTATGGGACTTACTTTTAATCTTTTAATTTTATCAGTTGGTGCTAAGTTTTTAACCTTAGGTGTAGGTGCAAGAGAGATTGCTTTCGGCTCTGTAGGTTCTGTTTTTGTGAGGGATGCAAATGCTACCTATTTTAATCCTTCTTTACTTTCTTTTCAAGATATGGGTAGTTTTGTGGTTTCTCATACAAATTATCTATTAGACATGAGAATGGAATCTTTTAGTCTCTCTAATCCTTTTGGTAAAGTGTTTTTAGGTATTAACTTTTATGGTTTTTTTGTGAATGAGTTGGAGGGTAGAACTGGTCCATCAGAGAGTTTTACTCCGTTCGGAGCTTCTTTTTTGAATACAAACTTTTCTGTTTCAGGTTTCCTTTATAAGAATTTTAGTGTTGGTCTAACTCTTAAGAATGTTTATGAGAGGATAGATACTTTTAGTTCAAGTTCTTTTGCTTTTGATTTAGGTTTTGTTTATAAGCCTGAGGTATCTTTTTTTGAGTTAGGTGGTGTTCTATCAAATATTGGTGGAAAGTTAAAATTAAAATCTGAAAATTATGAACTTCCAGCATCTTTAAGGATTGGTTTGGGTTTTCATTATAGGGATTTTAAATGCGGTATTGAATTTTTTAGGATTTTAAAAGAGAATACCGAATTTCATATAGGATTTGAGTATCTTTTAAAAAATATACTTTTTATAAGATCAGGCTATGTAACAGGATACAAAGAAACTTATAATCTTGCTGGGTTTAAGTTCGGATTAGGTCTTAAATATACACCCTTCAACTTAGATTATACATCAGAACCTTACGGAGATTTTGGAAATGTTCATAGGTTAAGTTTGGGGGTAAGTTTTAAACCTTTAAGGTTTAAGTTTCCTGAAAGGAAGAAAATTCCTTTGGAACCTAAACCGGAAAAGCCTATTTTAAAAGAAATTAAACCAAAATATCCTTTTAATCTGGATTCTCTTTATGAAGTGGCAATAAAAGAATATGAAAATAAAAATTATGCTAAATCTTATATACTATTAATGGAGGTTGTATATGTGGATAGGAATTTTAAGAATTCCTTTGAAGTTTTTAGCAAAGTAAAGGAAACTTTAACTAACTCAAAAATTGATTTGGTATTAAGTGATTTAAAAAAGAATTTAGAAATGGAAAATTATCTCGATGCTTATTCCTTAGTCAAAAGTAGCTATGATTTACTAAATAGACCTGAAACTTTGGGTAAGAAGTTAAGCGAGTTAGAGTTGTTAATTACAGAAAAATTTAAAGTAAAGGGATATGAAAAAGATATACTAATTAAAGCTTTTGAGTTTTATAAGGAAAAAAGATATAGAGATGCAATAACTGAGCTAAAGAAACTTCCCGAAAATGATTTGATTTTAAAAGTTATTAAGATTTGTGAAGAAAAGAGGGAAAGAAAAATTAAGTCTAATGAAAGGGATCTTGAATTTTATATTAGGAATGAGTTTTATGAAAAAGCATATTCTGCAATTTCGGATATTGAAATAGAGGGATTTTTATCTTCTGAGCTGATTGTTATGAAAACAAGGGTAGAGGGTAAACTTAAGGAAAAGGCAAAGACTTTTTATGAAGAGGCTTTATCTATGGAAAAAAATAAAAAGTTTATTGAGGCACTCTTATTGGTCGGTAAATCTATTAAAATTTTTCCACTTGAAGAGTCAAAAAAATTGGAAAAAAGACTTCTTGATTTAATACAAACAGATAACAAATTATATGAAGAGTTAATGATTTTTACTATTAAGCTCTTCCATCAGGGTAAAACAGAGGATGCTTTAATACTTTGGGGAGAGGTTGAAAAAGTGAATCCTTCTGATGAAAGGTTAAGCTATATAAAATTTTATAGAATTTTTTAAATTTTAATTTATAATTTCAAATTAGCTTTTTTTTTATTTCGTGTAATTTATTTTATGAGACAATAAAATAATTTAAGTTGTAATCTTTTTATAATTCATAAGTGAAGTTTGCCTAAGTAATAATTCTTTAACTTAATTTTTTTCTCCTTATATATTTACTTTTAACAAAAAGTTTTGCTTTTAAAAATGAGACAAAAAATTATACCCATATGCTTTATACTTTTTTAGTAGTATAGATAATAAAACTTTGAACAGAGATGCTATTTAGAGTATGCTGTAAAGTCTTTAAAAATAAAATTTGAATATTTAACTTTTGACTAGCTTAAAGAGTATAAAAATTTATCTTTAAGTAGGCTTACTTTAACATTTACTACATATTCAATAATAAAATCGTATATTTTCTTATCTTTACCAATTTTTTTTAATTTTCCGTAATTAGAACCCCTAATAAATGATTTCTGTTAAATTTTTTTCTATATCAAGATAGTCTGGTTCATTAGTTATTTCCTTAACAAGCTGTATGTATTTTATATTGTTATTTTTATCTATAATAAAAACACATCTTGCGAGTAAACCATTTTCTTTTATGAGAACTCCATAGTTTTTACCAAAGCTTTTTTCTTTAAAATCTGAGAGTGTAATTACATTATCTGCTTCATGAAGACCACACCATCTTTTTTGTGCAAAGGGTAGATCCATACTGATAGTAATAAAAATATAGTCTTTACTTGAAAATTTTTTCATAAGTTCAGATATTTTTTTTGTTTCGTTAGAGCAGACAGGTGTATCAAGTGAAGGAACTGAAGATATTATTTTTATTTTACCTTTAAAGTCTTCAAGACTCTTTGGTGAAAAGCTCTCATCAAGGGCTACAAAATAAGGAGCCCTTTGGTTTATTTTTGGTAGCTCTCCTTCCAATGTCAAGGGATTTCCCCTTAAAAATACCTTGTTCATTTTAATTCCTTATTTTTGCAATTTATTTTATAAATTTTAATTTCTTTTACTTTAGTATTTCTTTCTTCTTTCCTTAACCAGAAATCTAAAAAATCAGTTTTTTCTCCGTCTTCATCCTTAAAGTCAGAGCAGATAGAATAGCTCCCATCACTTAATTTAATGACTTTTTCTTTTTCCCTGTTCAATCTTATAAAGTGATCTTCTTTTTTAATATAGTCTGAAATTGACTTTTTAACATCTTTAGACTCTGTATTTTCGGTTATTCCAGGATGTATCTGATTGCTCAGCCCTTTTGTTGATATAAAATTCATAATATGTTCTTAATTTTATTTAGGGATTGAACCGTTTTATAAAATAACATAAATTTTAATTAATTTCAAGTTTAAATAATTTAAAAATTTTAATAAGTAAATTATAAAATTAACAATAAATTAATATTCGGTTTTAATGAAAATTGTTTAATTGTGTGAAATAGTTAGGAAGAGTTTGAAATAAATATTTTTTAAGACTTGAAATTTTAAATCCAAGGTATAGTTTTTAAATATCGAATAAATTAATATTGTGAAATAAAGTAAGAAATTGATATTTTAAAAAACTTCTTTATCGAACTAAATAAGGTGATGCTAAGGATTTATTTTGCTTAGAATTTTTTTATAGTAAGGTTTAAAAGGGATATTCTAAAGTACTTACTAAAGTAACTAAAGAAAAAAATGCTGATTAGAGCTTTTTAAGAAGATGTTATAAATAAGAATGATTCTTTTATACTTTTGCAAGGAACTTCAAAGAGAAAATTTTATGATATAAGTGTTTTAAGAACTTTAAATTTGATCTTTAAAAAAAATTCTTATAAGTTAAGGAAGATTTGGAATCTATTTTTTAAAAGTTAAAGAGTATTTAGCCTTTAACTATTCCTAAATTTTTAAGCATAGAAATTCTTTGAGGATATTTACGATGTAAAGATAAAGTTAATTAGAAATTGAATATCATCAATGGAAAAGCGACATGTTCTGAAACTAAATTAATTTGGTTTAAACATTCTAACTTATCAAGTCGCATAAATGTTAGAGTTTATTTAGACATTTATTTTATGAAGCATGATTTTTAAGTTAGTGAGGATTTAAATGAAATTTTTAAAAATTTTAAGATTTTACAATTCGCATGGAGTTAAGTATTGCAAGAATAGATACTCCCATATCAGCAAATATTGCTTCCCACATTTTTGCTATTCCCATAAACCCAAGATAAACAAATATTGCTTTTATTAAAATTGCTAAAATTATGTTTGTTAGGACAATTCTTTTAGTTTTTTTTGATATTTTTATCAGTTTTTTGATCTTTGATAGATTGTCATCCATAACAACAATGTCTGAGCTTTCTATAGCTGCGTCTTGACCCATAGCACCCATAGCGATTCCGACATCTGATGTTGCAATAGCTGCTGCATCATTTATTCCGTCTCCCACAAATGAGACTTTATATTTTTTTCTTAAATTTTCTATTTCTTTTGCTTTTTCGTGAGGTAGAAGTTCAGCTTTAAAGAAGTCTAATTTTAAATTTTTTGAAATACTTTCAGCCAGAACTTTTCTATCACCAGTTAACATTCCTGTTTTGATTCCAAATTCCTTTAAGGTATTTATAAGCTCTTTTACTTCTTTTCGAATCTCATCTGATATTGTGAAGTAACCAGCGTATATGTTATTTATTACAACGTGAACAGTTGTGCCTTCACTATAGCAGATTTGGTGGCTAATATTATTTTCGTGTAAGAATCTGTCGCTACCAATGAGTATACTTTTCCCTTTAATTTTTGCTTTTATTCCGAGTCCTGATTTTTCTTGGAATTCTTCATATTCAACATCCTTTATTTTTTTTCCATAATAATCAATTATTGCTTTTGCTATAGGGTGGTTGGAGTTATATTCTGCAAAGGCTGAGAGTTCAATAATTTCCTCTTTACTAAATCCATTAAAATTCACAATATCTTTAACTTTAAATACTCCCTCTGTTAGGGTTCCTGTTTTATCAAATACAAAAAAGTTTACATTACTAATTGTGTCAAGGAAATTTGAACCTTTAACTAAGATACCATTTTTTGAACAACTTCCTAATGCAATGAAGTAAGAGAGTGGAACACTTATTACGAGTGCACAGGGACAGGATATTACAAGAAGCACAAGAGCTCTATAAACAGATTCGTTTAAAGATATATCAGATAAAAGGGGCATTCCTAAGGCAAAGGCTATTGCTGACATAATAACAGAGGGTGTATAGTATTTAGAAAATTTAGTAATAAATTTTTCAGGATTTGCCTTTCTCTCTTTTGCTTTCTCTATTAGGTTAAGTATTTTTGATATACTTGATTCTTTATACTCTCTTGTTACTTTTATCTCGAGTAGTCCGTCTTTGTTTATTACTCCTGCTAATATTTCATCACCCTTTTTATATAATCTTGGAGTAGATTCTCCAGTCAAAGGTGATGTATCAACTATTGATTCGCCCTTTAATATAATTCCGTCAAGTGGGACTTTTTCCCCTGGTTTTATAACTATAATATCTTCTTTTTTTACATCCTCAGGTTTTACCTTTAGTATGCTTCCCTCTTTTTTTAGGTTCGCATAGTTGGGTTTTAATTCAAGAATTTCTTTTATTCTTTGTTTAGATTTTTTTATCGATATGTTTTGGAGAAATTCGCCAATTCTGTATAAAAAAGCTACAGCAACGGCTTCAGGTATCTCATCAATAATTATTGCACCTAATGTGGCTAAAGTCATCAAGGTATGTTCATTAAAAAAGTTTCCTTTAAGAAAATTTTTTATTGCACCTTTAATTATTGGCTCTGCTAATATTAGATAGGATATAATTAAAATTAGAGTTTTTAAGGAATTTTTAGTGTTTAAAAAAAGTGTGATTAGTAATACTATCGATGATGTAAGAATAATTAAAATCTCTTTTAGATTATTATTTTTTTCGTTAGGTTCTTCTAATTTTGAGTTATTTTTACAATTTTCACATAGTTTTTTCCTATTAAGTTTCATCACTCAGTATTAATTATTAATAAAGGATATTTATTTTAAATTCAAGTAAGTTTAATAAGTTATATTTTAATTTAAATTTTTGGTTTAAATCTTTTTAAAAGGAGTGAATTAGTTATGACAGATAGAGAGCTTAGTATCATTGCTATAGCTGCCCATTCTGGTCTGAATGGAGTTTTAAAAAGTGGATAGGAGAGGCCAGCTGCAAGAGGTATCAAAATGGTGTTATATATCAATGCCCAGAAGATGTTGCTTATTATTTTATTTAGGGTTTTTTTTGATAGTTCAATAGCTATAGCAATATCTTTAGGATCATCTTTTAAAAGTATTATGTCACTGTTTTCTATTGCAATATCTGTTCCGGAACCAAAGGTAATTGCAATATCTGATTGGGCAAGGGCAGGTGAGTCGTTTATTCCGTCTCCTATAAAGGTGACTATTTTATTTTTTTCCTTTAGCTTTTTAACTATTTTTTGTTTTTCTTGGGGTAATACTTCAGAAAAAACATTTTCAATCCCGACTTTTTTTGATATAGCGAAAGCGGATTTTTTTGAGTCACCTGTTATCATGTATACATCTTTTTTTTTCTTTTTTAAATATTCTATAATTAATTTTGAGTTTTCTTTAATAGAATCTGATACTGTTATAATACCCTTTATTTCTCTATCAATAGATGTTATGATACAAGTTTTTGCATCTTCCTCAAATTTTTCTATTTCTTTTTCTATTTCCTCGCTGATTTTTATTTTAGACTCTTTTATGTATGTCTTGTTTCCTACAATGATTTCTTTTCCTAAGATTTTTGCTTTTATACCTTTACCTGGATAAATTTCGAATTTTTCAGGGTCAATCAAATTTATTTTTCTATTTTCAGAGTATGCTATGATTGCTTTAGCTATAGGGTGTTCTGAGTTTTTTTCGGCAGAGGCGGTGTAAAATAAAAGTTCATTTTTATCTATGTTAAACGTTAAGATATCAATTACTTCTGGTTTACCTTTTGTTATTGTTCCAGTTTTGTCAAAAATGAAGGTTGTTGATTTTTTTAAAATTTCGAGGATTTCACCGTTTCTGATTATTATGCCGAGTTCAGCAGCTTTTCCGATGCCTACTGCTATAGCAGTGGGAGTTGCAAGTCCAAAGGCGCATGGACAGGCTACAACCATAACAGAAATCATTGAAATGAACGCAAAGAGTGAAGGAGCCATTGTTTCAACTTTAAATATAAAGTTCCAAAATAAAAATGTTATGATGGAAATTGTAATAACAGTTGGAATGAAGATTGAAACTATTTTATCAGCAAGTTTTTCTACAGGAGGTTTTGAGTTTTGGGCTTCTTCAATCAATTTGATTATTTGATGTAGAAATGACTCTTTTCCTACTTTGGTTGCTTTTATTTTTAGGTAACTATTAAGGTTTATAGTTCCACCTACAACTTCATCTCCAACTTTTTTTAAGTTTGGTATAGGTTCACCAGTTACCATTGATTCATCTATGTAGCTTTCGCCTTCTATTACAACACCGTCAACAGGTATTTTTTCTCCGGGTTTGGTTATTATTACGTCGTTTTTTTTAACTTCATTTATTGGGACTTTAATTTGTTTATTATTTACTAAAAGTGTTGCTTCTTTCGGTTTAAGTTCTATAAGCCTTTTAATTGCTTCATTTGTTTTATTTTTAGCTATGTTTTCAAGTAATCTTCCGGTAGTTAAAAAAGTTGCAAGTAGTATTGAGGTTTCGTAGAAGTTATAGTTTTCTGGTACCAAATTTAAAGTAGTAAAAACACTTGAGATATATGATGCGCCTATTCCTATTGCGTACATAACATCCATGTTAAGATTTTTGTTTTTTAGGTTTTTTAAGGATTTATTAAATATGGGTCCAGCTATGTAAGTCAGTGTAGGGGTTGTTATGAGAAATTGGATTATCTTTAATAGGTTTTGATTTTTTAGTTTTATTCCGAGGTGATCTATATACATTAGTAAAAGTAGTATTAGACCTGTTGTGTAGCCGATGATTAATCTCTTTTTGAGATCTTTTGTAATTTTTTTTCTTTTTTCGAGTTCGTTGTTGTCTTCGGATATGATTCCAAGAAATTCGTAGCCAGTTTGTTCGATGTTTTTTCTTATATTTTCAATTTTTATTAGGGATTCATCGTATGTGATTGTTGCTGTTTCCTTGAGGAGGTTAATATTTACGTTATTGATGCCTTTTAATTTTTTGAGTGAGTTTTCGATATTTTTAGCGCAGGTTGGGCAATGCATGCCACCGATTTTGATTTTTAGTTTTTTTTCGTTCATGTATATTTTTAAAATTTTATTATTTTATTTTCTTTGGATAAAATTTTCAAATTTTTTATTTTAAATTTTAGTTATATATTATCCCATGTTTGTAATTTTTAAATTTAAAAATTTTTTTAGTGCTTTATAATTTTAAAGTCGTCTGATTTTCAAAAATTTTTGATTTTAGACCCCTTTAATTTTTGTAGATACAAATTTTTAAAAATTGGCTTGAATTTTTAAATTTTTAAGGGAAGTGATTGCTAATTAGAAAGGGTTTATAAGTTAAATAAAAAAGAAGTTGCACGACTTATTTTTTTCTTTAAGAAAATTTTTTAAATTAAAAGAATTTACAGAAGATGAACTTACCTCCTAAAAAGCTTGATTTTTTGAACCTATTATGATAATAGGGAAAATATTAGAAAAGCTGTGTCTAGAAAAGATGTTTAAAGAAATTTTGTGTTGAAATAGCCGAAAGCTTTTTTGTGTTTGTTGCCTCTCGTTTATGTATGCCTACCTCTGAATGTAGTTTATCTCATTTTTTGAAAAAGTATTTTGTTTATTATAGAAATAGTAAAGGATTTGAGCTTTTTTTAAAGAAGCCTTAGAAGAAGTGAATAAATGATAAAAAAGAGTGAAAGTGAAGTAGGGAAAACCTAAAAAGTGGTATACTGTTTTAGATGAACTAATTAAAAATAAAGAAGAAATAGAGGTAAAGATATACAATAATTCAAAAATTTATTCTCATTAACTTTTGAAGGTAAAGGGTCTAAAGGTCTTGCTGGCTTTAGTTATTAAAGGGATGAAAAGTTATGCAATACACAGGTTTTACTAGGAATAGTGATGTTAAAGGGATTTCCTGTTTTCATTATGTTTTTAAGGAAAATATGCAAGTTAAACCTACACTTGAAAATGCTTTAAAAGACTCAAATAAAAGATTTGGAATTGAGAAAGTTATATTTGTAGCGGTTAAAGGGATAACTTTTATTTTGGTTATGAATACATTTTAGGTGCGAGTATAGGAAAAAGAAAATCTGGGGAAGATGTGATTGGAAAATTGGTGAATTAGAGTGGAGGGAAGATATAAAAGGCGTATAATATGTGAAAATAAAAGAAGATAAAGACAGGCGGATTTTAGTATATAGTAGAAGAAAAAAGAATATGAGAGAGAAATTAGGAAAGGGTGGATTCAAAAAGGTATAAAAAAGTTTGAAAAGTTAAAAGAAAGAGTAAAAGGTGGTAATTCAGAAGATAAAGGAAGATAAGTTTTTATTTAGGGATGATCGGAGTCAAATTATATAAAGAGGTATTTGATTTTAAAATAGGAGAAGAAAGATTTGAATACTTTTTGAGTAAAGAAAAGATTGTGCAAGAAGAGAAAACAGAGGGGGAATATTTATTAAAACCAAGAATGATTTAGATATAAAGAGCATAATAAGGGAATATAAGAGGTTATGGTGGGTAGAGTGAATTTAGGGAAATAAAGGAATTTATAAAGATAAGACCTATTTATCACAAGACTAAAAATAGAGAAGCTCATATATTTGTTGCAGTTCTTGGTTATTTAGTTGAGAAAACAATTTATAAGACTTTAAAAAAGAAAAGGCTAAAATTAAGTGTAAAAGAAGTTATAAATTTTTCAAGGAGCCAAAAGATGCGGTAGAAATAGAGATTAAGCAAAGAAAAGATTTTATTTTTTAAAATAGGATTTAGGAGCTATAGAAAGGAAGGTATTTGAGGTTTTTGATGTAAAATAGGGTAATACTTTTCGGTAGGGAAAGATCAAAATGATTGATATTCAACGATTTTTAAATTAAGTTGGCAAACATGGGTTATAAGAGGTAGTGCAGAGTGCTCTGGAATAGAAAAGATAAGATTATAAATCTTTGTTTATATTTTTATTTATTACTTGCCAAATTTAAATTTTTAAAATGTTGATTTATATAGGTTGAAGGAATAGTTTTTTATAGAATAGGCTGATAGAATAAAAAAATTTTACCCAAGAAAAAATAGATTTTATTTTTGAAATATTGATGAAAATACAAGAATAATAATTGAGATTGAGTGAAAATAATTTTATAATTAGATTTTTCGGTTTTAAACTTTTTTATTCTAAACAAAAGTACCATTACTCCTGTGATTAGTAAAATTAATCCTGTGGCATAAAGTAGAAATACTGGGAATTTTTGGGTACGTTGTTTTGAAGTTTCTGTAAATCATCACTCAACAATTTCAGCTTCTATTAGAAAATTATAAGAGTTTTTTTAAACAAAAAACTGCCTGCTCCCATTTTCCTCGTTGTGCAATAGAAACTCCCAAATCATATTCATTTTTAGCTTTAGTTACTAATCTTAATACTTCTGGATTTTTTATATTCTTCAGCCTCTGTTAAATTTTGTGAAATTTTATCAATAAGTTCATTATATATTTTTTCATATGCATCATGAATATATATTTGCTGAATCAAAGATTCCCATTCTTCTTCGGTAAGACCGTATTCTTTATATTGAATACATTTAAGAAATACTTGCCATTTATTCCACCCTACCTTTGCATGCGATGGAATAGAAAAAGAATGGATAGCTTCGCTACACCGTACGAAGATAAAAATAAAGTACTTTCCTCAATTTGTTCTACCTTATAATAATATCCCTTTTCCACCCATTCAAAATTTATACCAACCCAAGTAATCTTTAAATCATCAGGACATTTACTTTTTATAACGAGTGTGACTACTCCTTCGTAACCTTGATGATAAGTTGTAGTATCCAATTTTACTTCTAAAATGATTTCATCCCATTGTAAAGCCTTTAATTCTGCCAGAGAAAAACAAAAAAGTAAAAGTTTAAAAATTGTCTTCATTTTGACTCCTTTTCCATGATTTTTTTTCAAATTTTTTTGCAACTTTTGGTATAGACAGAATAATGAATTGAGATATTTCTTCACTTTCAAAATAGGAGAAATTTTTAATTTCTCTCCAACTTTGAGCAGAATTGTAATTTCATAAGATGGATCAAATTCCATAACTTTAACCTATTCTCCCCTTTGAGAAGCATATAAACCTGCACGGAGTTTAGGTCCATGTGAAAATACTATCAAAGTATTTTGCTTAGGACCTTCTTTACCTCCCGTTCGCTCAAAAGTTGAGATAGAAGAATCAGATTTTATTATAAATAATGAAAAATAAATTTCCTTCCAGTTGTCTTCTCTTCACTTGGATATTTAGGAACTCCCTCACTAGTTTTGTCCTAAATATTGGCATCAATTACTTTTTTGATATGCACCTAATACCGGAGGTTTATATTCAACAGCACCCTTTTCATCTACCACACATATGACTCCTGCATTTCCTCCCTCCTTGGCTTTCCATTTATAATATTCTTTTTCTTTAAAAAGTAAAATGAAGTCATATCATTATAAAATGATGGAAACGGAATGTATCTGGAGAAGTTATATCTGCTTTTTCCCAAATTATTTCCACTTTTGATAATATTATTAGTCCTATTAAGAATTTCATACTTTCTCTTTTTTTAAAATTTGATTATAAATAAATTCAAAAAAGTCAAATAAGTGTATAATTCCATAACATTTTAGACTGATGAAGGTTATTAATATATTTTTGTAAAAATAATTAGGAGGAGAATTTTTATTTAATGAAGTATGAGGTTTAAATCAACATTAAATTTTTCTGGTTCAATAAGGTTTTCAGAGTAGGATAGAGGCATTACTTTGAGGGTCCCTAGAGTAGCGATTAAAATGTATAATTCCGTTACTCCGCAATAATTTCTTAAAAGCCCAGGCAAATTCACTTCCATTATCTCCACGTGTAAGCATAAGCAAATTTTGTTTTTAAATTAATTGCACCAAAAAATATATCTTTTTATTCCGTTTAAAAAATAGCAACACTATCTATTTGAACTAAATATCCTGGAAAAGAAGAAGTATAGTTTCCTCTTCTTAGTCTTTTCTTTTTTTCTTTTATACTACTTTTAAGAGTTTCCATAGAAAAATATTTTTCTTTTCTGATTTAGTCTTTAATTCCTGTCTTTTAAATATCTTATAATCCTTGCAATAGTAGATGCAGAAAGAGATTTTAACTTCTTCTCTTTACAAGGCTCATCAAATAGCACTTTCAAACTGTCTTATCCCATTCTTGGATATTCCCATCTTTTTTCTTTATAAATTCCACTATCTCAGTATAAAGAGTTTTTTGTTTTCTTCTTATAGTTGCCCTTGATTTAGGAATAAGAGATTCTATTTATATCCAGAGTCTTTATACTTCTTTCCCCATAAATAAACAGTAAATCTTGCTACTCCAAGAGAATCTTTTGTTGTTTACACACCATATATAAAAGAACCTGATAACTTTCACCCTTTTTAAAGCAATCTCCTTTAATTTTTCTTTGCACCATTTCTCTTTTTAATTTTTTTGTTTTAAAAATTTAATTTTAATTCATTTTTCAAATCATCCAATGTCTTCTAAAATTTTTCAGAAAAGAGAGAAGTGTTTTTGTTAGACAAAAATTTAGTTAAAAGTTGGTACTATGTATTTTTAAATTTTTAACCTAAAAATTTAAGAGATCAATGATTTCCACCTTGAAAACTACAGGAATTTTAAAAGTTAGAATTACTAAAAAATTTTTTTATTACTTTTCACCTCCTTTTTTTAATTTAAAAATTTTATTCTTTTTTTATTAAAAGTCAATTATTTTATTAATGTAATAGCTCTTATTAACTCATCAATTTTTTTATCTACTTTATCAAGATTCTCAATTGAATTTTTGAGTTGGGTTCTTGCACGCTCAAAGAATTCCTTTATTTCCCTTATGTCATTTTCAATCTTTTGTAATGCACTAACGACCTCCTTTGCTTTTTCCTCAATTTTTAAACCTCTCAGTCCATAAAGAATTGAACTTAAATAAGCATAAAAAGAATTTGGTGAAACAGGAATAACTTTTTTATTTAAAAAATAATCAAATACCTCCTGATCCTTTACAACTGCTTCATAGTACACATTTTCAGCAGGAATATACATCAAAGCAAAATCAAATGTTCCTTCTGTTGGCAAAATATATTTAGCAGTTTCATTAATCCTTTCTTTTATCCTCTTAATAAATTCCTTTCTATATTCTTTATATTTTTCCTCATTTTCGGCGCTCATCATCTTATTAAAACTTTCTAATGGAAACTTGGCATCAATTGGCACAATTTTATCCCCTATTTTAATTATCGCATCAACTTTTTCACCTTTTTTAAATACATATTGAATTTCATAATTCTCTTTTGGAAGTACCTGGGATAATAGATTTTGAAGAAGAATTTCTCCTAAAGCACCACGAAGTTTTGGTGGTTTTAATAAATCTTCTAATTTTTTAATGTCTTCACCGAGTTCAATGACTCTTTTTGTAGCCTCAGCAAGCCCACCTAATTTTTCACTAACCTGAGAAAAAATTTCATGGGTTTTATCAAGTCTTAAATTAATATTGCCAGTTGTATGTTGTAAAGTTTGATTTAATTCCATTCTTAATCCATTAATCTGATCCTGCAACAGCCTTATTGATTCATTTTTCCTTAATTCTTCAATCTTCAAATAAAGGAAGATAAAAGAAATGATAATTAAAAAGATTACCACAATCCCCCATATCATATCTTTTCATCTCCATTTTAAAAAAATAATTATAAGAAACTTCTTTTCATTTTATCAACACCATTTTCTTAACAAAAATTATTAAATTTCTCTAAGGCACATTGCAACATTATGAATTTAAAATGAAATATAAGCCAGATCGAGCGTTTAAATTCCTCTTTGGCACATTGCAACCAGCAATTGCCGGTTTAAAAACAATTGCTGCTAAGGCGTTTAAATTCC
>JBCNUW010000024.1:0-25192 GCA_039630575.1 Caldifarciminales bacterium | reverse complement strand
AGGATAATAACCTGTATGCTGTGGATCATAAGCAAATGTTCTCCAACTATAAATATCTGACCCTTTGTAAACTTTTATAAGCAAAGGATCTATCCAATGTCCTTTTTCTATCTCAACTAGGCTTTCATTTCTTTGAAATGATGAGACCTCATTTTTAAAATTCCAGATTGGTAGATTCTCGCCAGAAATAAAATATTCTTTTTCTCCATTAGTATAAAATACTTTTATCTTTAAATTCCCCTTTTTTCTCCATTTACCAGTAGTTGCCCATATAAAACAATCTTTTATCTTTTTTTCAGGAAAAGGATTTTTATATTCAGCTACAATATAATCTTTCTCTTTGTAATTGTAAATTATAACTATTTTTAAGATTCCTTCAGGTAAATAATAATCTATTTTAACACTACTTGAATCAGAACTTAAATATCCTTTTACATAAAAGTTAAAGATTACACCTAATAAAAAATAATTCATTTATATAATGATACAGGATTGAAAAAATCAAGTCTCTGTATAATTCCGTAACGTTTTAGACTGATAAAAGTTATTACCCATTTTTTACACTTATTTTTTTAAAATGCTTAATTTACAATAATTTTTGAAAATAAAATTTTTGGGCATGGCACTATAATTTCAGAGGACAAAGAAATTGTTGAGGAACTCTTTATCCTGAGCACTTCTCTAATATCTTAACAGCAACACCTTGGAATGGATTTTCTAACTATATTTGCCGTTTTTTAGACCAAAAATTTAATTTTTAACAGCTTTCAATTTCAAAAGTTAACCCATGTTTGCCATTTTTACCTTAAAAATTTTGGGCTTTTTATTATTTTAAAAATCAATTGATTTTCAATAATTTTTAATTTTTAAAAAGAAGATATAAAAAGGAAAATATTTTTAAGTAGGGACAAGATGAAAATGACTGATATTCAAAGATTTTTTAAGTTAAGTTGGCAAACATGAGTTAAAAATTGGCAATGGCTCCCACATTGCGTTACTCTATACTTTGGAAATTGATGGTGAATACTACTCTTTTAAACAAAATAAAAACTATTCAATATCTTCTTCATAAATTGGTTCAAATCTCTTTTTATCTTTCCTTAGCTTTTTGCCTATAACTTCATAAATCCTATCAGGGGTTATACCTTTAACTGGTCTTAAAACAGTAATATCTTCCTTTGTAATAATTTCTCCCTTTTTTTTATCTCTTTTTAAATATATAGATCTCCTTGCAACTTTTTTTATCTCCTTTTCACTTTCTGTTATTTTTTTTATACCATCACCAAGCATTCTCTCTACGAGTCTTATATTTTTTACCCATTCAAAAAGCTCCTCAGGAGACAATGAAGCCTTATGATCAGGACCTGGAAGACCCTTCCATAAAGTAAAATGTTTCTCTAAAATTCTTGCACCAAGAGATAGAGCTATTGAACCTGCAAGAAGACCCTCTGAGTGATCTGAAAAACCTACTATGGCTTCAGGAAATTCCTTTTTGTATGTTTCAATAACTTTTAAATTAAGTTCCTCAAAGGGTGCAGGATAATTAGAAGTGCATTGTAGAATTGCAATTTCCTCTACTTTTTTCTTTCTCAAAAAATCATAAGTCTTTTTTACCTCAGATAGATCTGACATTCCAGTTGAAATTATTATCGGTTTTTTAAATTCTGCAACCTTTTCAAGCAAAAAAAAGTTATCTAAATCAGTTGAACTTATCTTGAAAAAAGGAACACCTATTTCATTTAAAAATTCAGCTGACTTTATATCATAAGGTGTTGAAAAAAAAATTATTCCTATTTTATCACAGTATTTTTTTATTTTTTTAAAGTCATCAAAAGTAAGTTCAAGTTTCTTAACCATTTCAAACATATCTTTTGATTCATCTCTGCCTATCTGATACGATGCCTTCTCAGTTCCTTCTAATATAACTTCCTCAGTTACGAAAGTTTGAAATTTAACAGCATCACAACCTGCTTTTTTTGCAAGATCACAAAGGTATATTGCAATTTCAACAGAACCATTATGATTATCACCAGCCTCAGCTACTAAAAAAACCTTGTTTTCAGTTAGGCTTTTTAAACTCATTTTTTATTTTTAAAATCAATTCAGCATATTTTAAATCATAAACAGTATCTATATCAACAGATTTTTCTCTTGGCATATAATATGTTATAAGTCTTTTACCATAAAAGGTTTTCTCTTTTAAAAAAGCCTTTAATTTTGCTATAAAAATTGCACCGTTTGGCAAAAATAACTTTTTTCTAAAACCCTTATGAAAATAAAAACTAAAATAAAAACCTTTTCTTGAAAGTAACCACTTCAAAGGTTTTACAAAATCAGTTACACTCACAAGAAAATCTGCCTTTTTTCTTAATATTTTATTAAAAGCCCTCACTATATCAACACTTTCCCTTAAAGGCGAAGTAGGTTGCAACAAAACAATAAAATCAAAATCTTTACCAACTTTCCCCAAAACATGAAAAACAGCACTTTCTATCTTCGCCTTATCACCACTTAACTTCTTTGGTCTATCAATAACCTCTACACCTTTACTTAAGGCTAAACTTTTAATTTTATCGGAATCGGTAGTTACAACTATTCTATCAAAAATTTTCGTCTTCAAAGCTTCATCTATGGTGTATAAAATTAAGGGTTTCCCTAAAAGAGGTTGAATATTTTTATCTTTTAACCTCTTTGATCCTTTTCTCGCTGGTATTATACAGAGAACTTTATTCTTCAAGTTTTCTTATAAAATCTTCACTTAACTTTGCAAGGAATATGTTAGTTTCTTTCTCTTTCTCTCCTACTCTGTTTGATGAAAAAACAAGATATTTTCCATCCCAAGAAAACATTGGAAAACAGTCAAAACCATCAAAGAAAGTGATCCTTTCAAGGTTTGTACCATCAGTTTTTATTATATAAAGATCAAAGTTATGAGGTTTTTGTACATCCAGGTTGGCGGAAAAAATTATATATTTACCGTTTGGATGAGGAAAAGGAGCAAAGGAGATTTTACCAAAATTTGTTATTTTTTTAATCTCTGTCCCATCCTTTTTAGCAAGGTAAATCTCAAGTCTAAGTGGTGCTACAACCTTTTTTTCAAGGAGTTCTTTATAACTTTTAAACTCTTCTTCATTTTCTGGATAAAAGGCTCTATAAACTATATATTCATTGTCAGGCATAAAAAATGGACCCCCTTCATAACCATAAAAATTTATAACTTTCTTTACTTCCTTTGTTTTTGAATCCAAAAGATAAACACCAATATCTCCGTCTCTAAAAGAGGTGAAAACTATTTCACCCTTTTTATTTACAGTGGCTTCTGCATCATAAAGTGGATTAAAAGTCAGAGCTTCCAATTTTTTACTCTCAAGATCATAAAGAAATATATCATAGGGGAAAATTGGCCAATAGTATCTTTTTAATTCTAATTTTGGAACCTCAGGACAAAAAGGCGAAAGATGATGTGTTGATGAGTAAACAATTTTTTTATTATCAGGCATAAAATAACCACAGGTTGTTCTACCTTTCCCAGTTGAAGTTAAAAAATATTTTTTCTTTTTTAAATCATAAATAAAAATCTGATCACACATAAATTTTTCATAGTCAGATCTCTGAAATACTAACTTTGTACCATCAAAGGAAAAATAAGCTTCTGCGTTATCACCTCCTGAGGTCAACTTCTCAACATATTCAAAGTATTTTTCTTCACCTTCAAAGATATACCTGTATTTTTCAAACTCATACTGGTGAATTGACTTAAATTGTAAATTTATAAGAAAAGAACATAGAAATGCTAACATATTCTCAATCATTTCTGTTGAGATTTGAACTCTAATAAATTTAGAATATAATTTTAAGAAAAGTGAATAATAAAGTAAAAGTTCTGTTAGTAAATCCATGGGTAACAGATTTTTCACTATATGATTTTTGGATAAAACCTCTTGGTCTTTTAATTTTAGGAAGTATTCTAAAGAGAGAGGGTTTTGAAGTTTTTTTAGTTGATTTTATGGACAGACACAATCCCCATTTCGTAGAGAAACTGAGTAAAAAAGAGCTAAAAGAAATAAGGGACAGAAGTTTTTCAACTGGAAAATTTCCATCAAGAGAGATAGTTAAACCAAAAATTTATGAGAACATAAAAAGGAAGTATAAAATTTATGGTTGGAATGAAGAAAATTTAAAGGATTATTTAAAAAAACAAAAAGGTTTTGATTTTATTTTTATAACAAGTGGAATGACCTATTGGTATCCTGGAATAAGAAAGACAGTTGACTTTTTAAAAGATTTTTATCCTAATTCTATATATGTACTGGGAGGTAGATATGTGTTTTTTTGTAAGGAACATGCTGAGAAAAATTTTAATGATCTTTTTCTTATTCCAGATATAAATATAACAAATATTTTAGAAAAAATTGAGAGATTAACTTGTAAAAAAATTGATAAAGAAAAATACTTAAACGGTAAAGCAGTTTCTTTTGAGTTTTACCTTGAGTATCCGATTTTAAAACACTTTGCAGTCATAAGATCTTTAGGCTGTCCATTTAAATGCGTTTATTGTGCTTCTAATATTTTATTTCCGGAGTTTATTTCATTAAAAGATGAAAGCGTAATTGAGGAAATAGAAAAAATTCATAGATTAAAGGAAGCAAAAGATCTTGCCTTTTACGACGATGCCCTTTTGTACCCAAAGGAAAAATTTAAAGAATTTTTAAAAAAATTTATTGAAAAAAAATTAAATATAAGGGTTCATACCCCAAATGCCATTCATGCGCGTTACATTGACCAGGAAATGGCTAATCTTTTAAAAAAGGCTAATTTTAAAACAATAAGAATAGGACTCGAAACAATAAATGAAGAAAAATTAAAAAAAAGTTGGTCAGAAAAACTTAAAATTAAAGACTTTGATAATGCTATAAAAAATCTTAAAAAAGCTGGTTTTAGCCAAGAGTTAGGTGCCTACGTGTTAATTGGAACCATAGATGACGATATAGATGAAATAATGAAAACTTATGAGTATCTTTTCGTAAATAAGGTAAAAATTTATCCAGCTCAATTTTCACCATTACCTTTTAATAATTATTTTGATAGAAGAGAAGATCCTTTACTTTCTAACAAATCTATCTATCCCTTTGGAAATCCTAAAATAGGATTTTCTCTTTACGAAAATATCAAAGATTTTGCAAAAGTTTTAAATAGAAATCTTTTTACAAACAAATCCTTTAAGGAACTTTATAAAAAATTTTTTAGCAAATTACTTTGAAAAAGCCCTCTCAAAAACATCTTTAAGCTTTGCCCTAAGAAAATGTATATCTTGAAGAGATCTTAAATTTATATCCCTCATCTTTAAATTAAAAACATCTTCAGAGGACAATACATAAATCTTTGTATCCTCTAATTTTTTTTCTACAACTTTATACCTACACAAATTTTCTTTCAAAAATAACTTAATTCTCCATGGTAAAATTCTTCTATGATAAAATATAAGATAATCCACTTCTATTTTATCTCTCTTTTTAAGAATATCTGGTAAAAACTTATACTTTATGTTGCCCTTTATTTTCATACCCATGTTAAGCATAAGCTTTAAAAATCTTTTTATATTTTCTTCATCAAAATCAATAATTATTTCTATATACCTCAACTTCTTCCTTATACCCCAGATGTACATTGCAGAATCACCAAAAATAGCATAGATCACTCCGTATCTTTCAAAAAAAGAAAAAAGTTTCACAAATTTCAAAAGATAATTTCTCATTACTTTTTCTTTTTTGGTTTCATTATAACAAAAAGTTGTTTATCTCCGGCCTTTTTAATTTCACCTTCTGGTTCAGCAAATTCTTTAACTTTATCAATAAACTTTTCCATTATCTCTCTTCCTTGTGTATCAATAAAAATTACTTCTCTTCCTCTAAAAAAAAGTCTAACTCTTACTTTATGTCCACCTTTAATAAATTCATTTAATTTTTTAATTTTTAATTCAAGATCATGTTCACTTGTAGAGGGTCTAAAGGATATTTCCTTTTCCTCAGCAGTTTTAGTATGTTTTTTCTTTTTTTTCATTTCATATTTAAATTTTCCATAATCAAGAATTTTGCAAAGGGGTGGATTATCGGTCGGGACTATTTCAACAAGATCATAACCTCTATCATAGGCAAGCTCAAGAGCTTCCTTCAAAGGCATCACGCCCAAAAATTTATTATTCTCATCTACCACTTTTACTTCTTTTGCTTTTATGTTTTCATTAACACGATAGGGCTCTTTATCCCTTGCAACTGGACCTCTTGGATACCATTTTCTTCCCATAAATAATTCGAATTTTTTTATTGGAATTGAACCTAATGAAAAATTTCTTGAATTTAATCAAAAGATAAAATATAAAAAATAGGGGATATGGAACCTAATTGATATCAATTTCCTTTTTTATTTTATTTACTAATTCCTCTACGGTCATTGAACCCAAATCACCTTCCTTATGTTTCCTAACTGAAACAGAGTTCTGCTCCTCTTCTTTCTTTCCAACAATAATAATATATGGTATTTTTTCAAGCTCTGCTTTTCTAATTTTATAACTAAGAGTTTCATTATCATAATCTATTTTACACCTTAACCCACTCTTGTTTACAAATTCTCTCACATTTTCTGCATATTTAAAAAATTTATCACTTAATGGTAAAATCCTTATCTGTTCAGGTAAAAGCCAAATTGGAAAATCACCACTATAATGTTCAATTAAAATTCCAAAAAACCTCTCCATTGAACCTAAAAGAGCCCTATGTATCATATAAGGTTTTTTTTCCTTTCCATCACTATCCCTAAAAGTTATTCCAAACCTTTCAGGTAAATTAAAATCAAACTGAATAGTAGTGCATTGCCATTCTCTCCCAATTGCATCTTTTATCAAGATATCTATTTTAGGACCATAAAAGGCACCTTCACCTTCTGCAATTTCAAAATTTAAAGAACAATCCTTTGCCGCTAAAATAAGTGAACCTGTTGCCTTTTCCCACATCTCTTCTGTTCCAACAAAATCTTTAGGTCTTGTAGATACAAAAACTCTATAATTTTTAAAACCAAACTTAGAAAGAACAAAAAGAGCAAAATCTATAACACCCTTTATTTCTTTTTCAACCTGCTCAGGAGTACAGAAAATATGAGCATCATCCTGGGTAAATCCTCTAACCCTTGTCAATCCATGCAAAACTCCACTTCTCTCAAAACGATAAACTGTTCCAAATTCAAAAAATCTAAGGGGTAAATCTCTAAAACTTCTAAGCTCATTTTTGTAAACCTGAATGTGAAAAGGACAATTCATGGGTTTTATAAAATAGCCCTCACCATCCTCTAAAGTCATCTCAGGATACATGTTCTCTCTATAAAACTCAAGATGCCCAGAAGTCTCCCATAATCTTTTTTTACCAACATGAGGTGTATAAACAGGTTGATAACCCCTTTTAACATGTTCCTGGTATAAAAAATTCTCTATCTCTCTTCTTATAAAAGCACCTTTTGGTAGCCATAAAATTAAACCTGACCCTACATCTTCAGAAAGTTGAAATAAGGAAAGTTCCTTTCCGAGTTTCCTGTGGTCTCTTTTTTTTGCTTCCTCTAACTTTTCCAAATAACTTTTTAAATCATTTTCATTTGGAAATGCTATTCCATATATTCTTTGAAGCACAGGTCCCTTTTCATCTTTTCTCCAATAAGAGGATGATGATGAAATAATTTTAAATGCCCCTATCAGACCCGTTCTTATAAGATGAGGTCCGGTGCAAAGATCAATAAAATCTCCCTGCTCATAACAACTTACATATTCATCTTCTATTTCTTTCAAAAGTTCAACCTTAAAATCCTCTTTTCTTTCATTAAAAATTTCTATTGCTTTTTCTTTTTTTATTTCTATCCTTTTTATTTCTAAATCTCTTTTAATTATTTCCTTTGCTTTTTCTTCAATTCTCTCAAGATCTGAAGGAGTAAAGGTTTTTTCACCCATATAAAAATCGTAATGAAAACCACTTTCTATAGGTGGTCCTATAGTAAGCTTTGCAAAAGGAAAAAGTTCCTTTACTGCATGAGCCATTACATGAGATGAAGTATGCCAGAAAGTTTCCCTACCAAGGGGATGATCAAAGTCTAACAATCTTATCTCTTCCTCACTGCCCTTTATTTTGTAGGTCAAATCTTTTGGCTTTCCATCAACTAAAGCTACAAGAAATAAATTATCATCATTTAAAAGTTCTTTTATCTCTTTTCCTTTATTTTTAACTATTTCTTCTTTTTTAAAAATTTTCTCTTTCACAAACTTTAAATAGAATTAAAAGGATATTCTCTCTGAAACACTTTTACCTTGAAGGAATAAAAGTAGATAGTCTCTTCCACCTGCTTTTGAATCAGTTCCTGACATATTAAATCCTCCAAAAGGATGAACATCTACTAAAGCACCCGTGCATTTCCTATTAATGTAAAGATTACCAACATGGAAATCTTCTTTTGCCTTTATAATATTTTTCCTATTAAATGAGAAAACAGCTCCTGTAAGACCATAGTCTGAGTTATTTGCAATTCTTATGGCATCATCAAAATCTTTTGCTTTTATTACAGAAAGTACTGGACCAAAAATCTCCTCTTGAGCTATAGTAGCATTTTCATCAATATCTATGAATACTGTTGGTTCAATAAAATAACCACCTTCAATCTGTGCTTTTTTACCTCCAAAAATCAATTTACCCTCTTTTTTTCCAGTTTCTATATAACTTAATATCTTATTCTCTGATGAAGCATTAATTACTGGCCCCATGAAGTAGTTTTCTCTGGCAGGTCCAATTTTGATTTTCTTTACCTCTTCTAAAAGCATTTCAATAAATTTATCATAAATATCTTTGTGAACAATAAGTCTCGAGCAAGCTGAACATTTTTGTCCTTGATAGCCATAAGCAGAGACTATTACCCATTTTACAGCATCCTCAAAGTTTGCCTCTTTATCAATTATTATTGCATTCTTTCCACCCATTTCAGCTATAACTCTTTTTAACCATTTTTGTCCCTGACTTACTTTTGCTGCAAGTTCGTAAATATGGCACCCAACCTCTCTTGATCCTGTAAAAGCTACAAATCTTGTTTTGGGGTGGGAAACAAGAGGATCACCCACTTTAGATCCAGATCCTGTAAGAAGATTTAAAACCCCTTCTGGTAATCCTGCTTCATGCATCAGTTTGACAAATTTATAGGCAATTAAAGGAGCATCAGAAGATGGCTTTAAAATTGCACAATTCCCTGTCACTATACTTGCAGTTGTCATTCCTAATGTGATAGCTAAAGGAAAGTTCCATGGTGGAATAATAACACCTACTCCAAGGGGAATGTAAAAGTATTCCGGAATTTCACCTTCAAAAGGTGTAAGGCTTTGAAGTTCTCCAAACCTAACAGCTTCCCTTGCGTAGAATTCCAAATAATCTATCGCTTCAGCAGTATCAGCATCTGCTTCAGCCCAATTTTTCCCAACTTCAAGAACCATTGTAGCAGAAAATTCATGTTTTCTTTTTCTCAATAAGTAGGCTGCTCTAAGTAAAATTGCAGCCCTTTCCTTTGCATTTATTTTTTTCCATTCTTCAAAGGTTTCCCATGAAACATTAATAGCCTCCTCTATATGCTCTCTCTTTGCAACTGAAAATTCGCCTATAATTTCATCGTATTTTGATGGATTAATACTTTTAAAAGTTTCATTTGTATAAACTTCTTTACCTTTAATTATAAGCGGATACTTTCTTCCAAGTTCAGACTCCACTTTTTTTAAGGCTTCTTCAAAAGCTTTTTTATTTAATGGATCAGAAAAATCTGTAAAAGGTTCATTTCTAAATGTAGAAACATTAAAAGCCATTTAATTTCCCTCCAATTTTACAAGTTAGAAGAAGGAATTGAACCATTAAGTTTAATTTTATTGAAATTTATCTTTAATTTTCAAAGTTATTTTAGTTAAATGAATACTCCAGGAATTTTTACACCGCATTTAAAACATTTTCCCTTAATTACTTTATTTTCCTCTACATCAAAAATATTTCTTTTTATAAGTAAAACTTTACAATTATGACAATAGGTATTTTCATATTTATGAAAAGGGACATTCCCAATATAAACATATTGTAATCCTTCATTTAAAGCAACATCTCTTAAAATCTCAAGTCTTTTAACAGAGGTGGGAGGTGAACTAAATTTATATGATGGGTAGTATCTAGTTAAATGATATGGGATATCATCTCCAACTTCTTCCTTTATTCTTTTTGCAATACCCCTTATATCTTCTTCTTTATCATTAAAGCCCTCAATGACCAGAGTTATTATTTCAACCCATAAACCTTTATTCTTTGAAATCTTTATATTTCTCCAAACTTTTTCTACATCGGCTCCACAAAACTTTTTAACAAATTCTCTATTTCCTTTTAGATCATAATTTATGGCATCGAGACCTGCATCTATTAATCTATTGAGTGCTTCTTCTGTCATATAACCATTTGAAACAAAGGTATTATAATAATTTTCACTTTTAGCAAGTTTAAAAACATCAACAGAATACTCAAGTAAAAGAGTTGGTTCATTAAAGGAAATACTTGTCCCTGCACACTTGTATTTCTTCATTAGTTCAATAAATCTTTTTGGTGATATATACTCTCCCTTTCCTATATTTTCTGGTGTCTTACTTATCTCAAAATTTTGACACCAGGGGCATAAAAAATTACAGGAAAAAGAACCCACAGTGAGTGCTTTAGTACCAGGATAAAAATGAAAAAATGGTTTTTTTTCGATGGGATTTATACTGAGAGAAGATATATCACCATAAATTAATGTGTAAATTTTTCCATCCACATTGATTCTTGTTTTACAGAATCCCAAATCACCTTTTTTTAATTTACATCTTCTCTCACAGACAAGACATATTGAGTAACCGTTTTTTTTCTCGTAAATACTTTCCTTTACTCTTTTTTGGTTTATTATTTTTATTGGAGTTATATCAATAGTCTCAAATATAGGAAAAAAGGAAACTCTATCATTTTCCTTTAACTTTCTTTCCAAGAAGGAATTTTCACCATTTACAAGAACAAGATGTACATACTCACTTTTAATTTTAAAAATTTCAAGTATATCTTTTACTTTTTTACCCTCTTCAAGAAAAAGTTCAAATTCTCTTTTTCTTAAATGGACTGGTAAAAAATCATTCAATTCTTCATAAAACCTTACTTTTACTTTCATGAATAAAATATATTAAAATAATTTTTATTTAGGTTCAAATCCAAAGTAATTAGAAAAATAAAAATGAAAGAAGTTTTTATTATATCAGGTGTAAGAACACCAGTTGGAAAAATTTTAGGAAATTTATCTTCATTAAATTCAACAGATTTGGGTGGAATAGTGATTAAGGAAGCTGTTAAGAGGGCAAATATTCCTCCTGAAAAAGTTGATGAAGTTATAATGGGATGTGTTTTACCAGCTGGGTTGGGGCAGGCTCCAGCACGGATTGCTTCTATAAAAGCTGGATTAAATGCATCAATCCCTGCATTTACAGTTAATAAAGTTTGTGGATCAGGTCTAAAGGCTTGCATGTTAGGTGTTCAGGCGATAAAGGCAGGGGATATAGAAGTTGCAATTTGTGGTGGAATGGAGTCAATGAGCAATGCTCCCCATCTTTTGAATTTAAGATCTGGAGTAAAGTATGGTGATTCTAAAGCTGTTGATCATATGGTCTATGATGGTTTATGGTGCTCTTTTAACAACCAGCATATGGGTAATCTCGCTGAATATACGGCAAGAAAAGCAGGTATAACAAGGGAGGAACAAGATAAATTAGCTTATGAAAGTCATATGAAAGCAGTAAAGGCGACAAAGGAGGGTAAATTTAAAGAGGAGATAATACCCATAGAAATAAAAACAAAGGAAGGTATAAAAGTAATTGATAGGGACGAATCACCAAGGGAGGACACTTCGCTTGAAAAATTAGCTGAATTAAAACCTGTTTTTGAGAAAGATGGAACCGTTACAGCTGGAAATGCACCGGGACTCAATGATGGTGCTGCAGCGGTTGTTATTGCCTCAGAGAAGGCAGTAAAGGAATTGAATTTAAAACCTATAGCAAGAGTAATATCTTACGCTACAAATTTTGTCGAACCAAAGGAGCTTTTTTTTGCACCTATTGGGGCTATAAAGAAATTAACGGAGAAATCTGGATTGAAACATCCTAACGATTTCGATTTGATGGAAATAAATGAGGCATTTGCTGCACAATTTCTGGCTGATGCAAAAGCTCTTGAATTAGACACAAAAAAAGTGAATGTTCATGGAGGTGCAATAGCAATTGGCCATCCTATAGGAGCTTCAGGAGCCAGAATCCTTGTTACACTTATTCATGCCTTAAAACATTATGGTAAGAAAAAAGGATTTGCTGCTTTATGTTTGGGAGGGGGAGGAGCTGTCTCGTTATCGATTGAGATGGTTTAAAGATGAAGATTTTATTTAGTCTTATAATTTTTACCTCTGAAAACCTTTTATATAGAGATAGAATTGTAGCTGTTGTTGATAAAAAACCTATACTTGAAAGTGAGGTTAAAGAGGCTCTTAAATTTTTTAAACTTTTAAAACCTGAATTAAAAGAGGAGGAGGAAAAAGATTTAAGGAAGAAAATATTAGAAAGTTTAATAGAAAATGAACTTATTTTAATTGAGGCTAAAAAGGATACCACAATTAAAGTAGAACATGAAGAGATAAATTCTTATCTTGAAGATGAAATAAGTAGGTTAAAGAAAGAGATGGGTGACTCTGTTTTCGCCGATGAACTTAGAAAAGAAAACTTAAATGAGGAAACATTAAAAGAAAAGTATTATGAACAGGTTGAACGTAATTTATATATTCAAAAATATATAGCAAAATATATAACACCAAAAATAGAAATAACACCTTCAGAAATTGAAAAATTTTATAATGATTATATAGATTCTATTCCTGAACTTCCAGAAGGATTTGAAATCTCACATATATTTATCCCTGTAAAGCCCTCAAAGGAAATAGTAGAGACAGCAAGAAAGAAGGCAGAATCAGTATATAAAGAGTTAAAAGAGGGTGCTGATTTTGGTTATCTTGCTCTCAAATATTCTGATGACAAATTTTCGGCTATTAAAGGAGGAGACATAGGTTATATAGAAAGGGGAACTTTTCCTCAAGAAGTTGAAGAGAAATTATATAAGTCTAAAAAAGGTGAGATTTTACAACCAATTCAAGGGGATCTTGGTTTTTTTATTTTTCAAATTGTAGATAAAAAAGAAAATAAGATTCATTTAAGGCAAATTGTTATTGCAACACTTCCTACAAAGGAGGATACAATAAGGACATTAAACAAGGCTAAAGAAGCGATTAAATTTGCTGAGGAAAAGGGATTTGAGGAAGCAGTAAGAAAATACTCAGAAGATCCCCTAACAAAAGATAAAAAAGGATATTTGGGCTTTGTTCCTTCTGAAAACTTAAAGGAGGATGTAAAGACAAAACTTTTAAACTCAAAGGACGGAGATATAGTTGGACCCTTTTATTTGGATTACGGTTATCATATTTTTAAAAGGATTTATTATAGCAGAGGAGGTAAACCATCTTTTGAGGAGATTAAGTTTCAAATTCAGAATCTCCTTTTTCAGCGAAAGGTTCAACAACTTTTGAAAAAAAAGGCTTCTGAGTTAAAAGATAAAGTTTATTTTGAAATATTCGATCAATGAGTTAATTTGAGGATTGATAAATTTATAAAGTTTTTTAATATTATAAAAAGCAGAAAATATGCTAAAATTGCTTGCGAAAGAGGATTAATCTATGTAAATGAAAAAAAGGTTAAAGCCTCTTATAAGGTTAAAAAGAAAGATAAAATTAAAATTGAATTGATAGACAGAAATATTGAAATCGAAATTTTAGAAGTCCCTGAAAAAAATTTAAAAAAAGTTGAGTTTGATAAATATGTAAAGATTTTAAATTTAGAGAGGAAAAAAATTGCTTAAAGTATACGTATCTCCAGGAGATCCTTTTGGTGTTGGTCCTGAAATTCTTTTAAAGGCTTTGTCTAAATTAAAAAAATTAAAATTCAGTATTATAGTAGGTTCTGACTCCTATTTTTTTAAAAAAAAAGCAAAGGAATTTGGAATAAATCTTTCTAATAAAAGTATCTTTTTTGAAGATATATACAGGATAAGGAAGAAAGAGAAAAATTGTGCCTCTATAGAAGGAGCGAAATTTTCAATTGAGTCTCTAAACTGGGTAATTGAAAAGGTTAAAAAACAAAAGGGAGTAATTATAACTGGACCTGTATCAAAAGAAGCTATTAGAAAAATTGTTCCTACTTTTGTTGGGCAAACTGAGTATTTATGCGAGAAAATTGGAATTGAAAGAAAAAAAGCCTTGATGAGTTTTTATTTTAGAGGGAAATTCATAGGGCTTTTTACTCAGCACATCCCTCTAAGAGAAGTTTTTAACTATATAAATAAAGATCTTTATTTAGAAAGACTATCCATCTTTAAAAAGGAGATAAAGAAATTAATAAAGAAAAATCCGAAGATAGCACTTTTATCAATAAATCCTCATGGAGAGGAATTTGGGGAGGAAGAAAGGGAGTTAAAAAAATACTTAAAATTTGGTAAAAATTTAAAAGGCTTTTTTCCTTCAGATTCTTTTTTTGGTTATTCAGTTTACAAGGACTTTGATGGAATTTTTGCTTTTTATCATGATCAGGCTACAACAGCTGCAAAACTTCTTGGTCCATCAATTCAAATAACTCTCGGTTTACCTTTTAAAAGACTTTCTCCAGATCACGGTCCAGCCTATAGTATGAAAGGGAAATCAAACTTTAGTTCAATGGTTGAATGTTTTAAATTTATTGAAAAATATTTTATTTCTTAATTTTATCTATCTTGATCTTTTATATTTTCCCATCAATTCACCATAACCGATTATGTGTCCCTCCATCTTTTTTAATACTTCCTTCTTTGTTGCTCCTGGTTTTAAATCAAGAGAAGTATCGAGAGCATATAACTTAAAGAAGTATCTGTGTGTTCCAGAGGGGGGACAAGGGCCACCATAACCTAGTTTTCCCCAACTGTTTTTACCATGAATTGCTCCGTTTTCAAGTTTTTCAAGAGGTTTTATCCCGGCTTCTAACTTCTTAACATCCGATGGTATATTAAAAAGAATCCAATGATCCCATGTACCCATTGGAGCATCAGGGTCATCACAAATTAAAACAAAACTTTTAGTTCCCTCTGGTACATCAGTCCATTCTAAAGGTGGTGATATATCTTCACCATCACAAGTATACTTGACCGGAATCATATCACCATATCCAAATTCTGATGATTTTAAGTTAATTTCTTTATACTCTGACTTTGTTCCCTTCTTTGAAACACCTCCAAAAATAAAAAGTGGTATAAATATAACCATCTCTCTAACACCTCCCATATTTAAAATTTAACTTACATAACCTATTTTTTTCAAGAAATTCAAATCACTTCTCCAGTTTTCTTTCACTTTAACCCAAAGATCTAAAAAAACTTTTTTATTTATTTTTTTTTCTATATCTATTCTTGCCAAAGTGCCAATTTTTTTAATCTTTTCGCCTTGTTTTCCAATTATAATACCTTTTTGCGAATCCTTTTCAACATATATTATAGCCTTTATGTAAACCTTATTTTCCTCCTCTTTCCATTCCTCAACTTCAACTGCAGAGGAATAGGGAATTTCTTCTCCATAAAGGTTAAAAATTTTTTCTCTTATAATTTCAGCAATAAAAAAGCGTAGGGGCTTATCTGAGAGATCCTCACCCTCGTAAAGCATTTCTCCGTAGGGAAGTAAATCAACAACCTTTCTTTCTAGAATATCAACACCATCACCCTTTGAGGCAGATATAGGGATAATTTCCTTAAAGAGGTTTAACTTACTGTAAAGATCTATTATAGGCAAAATTTCATTCTTGCTTACGGTATCTATTTTGTTTATAACAAGTATTGTTTCTTTTTTAGAATTTTTAATAAGCTCAATCAACTTTTCTTCCACTTCTCCAATTTCAGGAATAGGTTCAACCATCAAAATTACAAGATCTGAGTCTTCAATTACCTTTTTTATCTCTTCAACCATTGTCTTATGAAGTTCATACCTTACTTTTTTAAGCATTCCAGGAGTATCATAAAAACATATCTGATAATTAGGAGTTGTCTTTATTCCTAAAATATTAACTCTTGTTGTTTGTGGTTTAGGAGTTATTATTGAGATAAATTCTCCTATTAAAGAATTTAGAAGGGTAGATTTACCTACATTAGGTCTTCCCACTATTGAGACATATCCTGATTTAAAATCTTTTTTGGATTCCAAATTTTACCTCCCTTTTAAGTATAGATGACTCTGGCCTAAAATAATCATATTGAATAAAAAGGGTGAATTTCTTTTTTAAAATATAGGCTGTTTTGAATTTAAAAGCAAAAAGGTTGTTTTTATTTATATAAATTAATTTAGGTTCAAAAATAAAATTTTTATAGTTTATCTTATAAATTAAATAAAGAAAAATCGGTTCTTTATTATAGTTTTCATACCTAAAAGAGGTTTTATTAAAAAAGTAAAATTCAAGAGAAGTGACTTCTAAATTTTTTCTTTTCTTTACTAAAAACTTTTCATTTTCAAAAATAAGGGCGTCAAAGAGATTATCAAAAAATTTTTTGTAACCAAATTTTATTATAATTCTTTTAATATTTAAAAAGAATTCATAAAAAATAAGAGAAACAAAATTTCTTTCCCCCTTTTCTATTAAAAAGGGAAAATTAAACAAAAGAAAACTATACTCTTCTAAAGGGTTAAAAAATTCAATTTTTTTTGAAAAACCTGTCATAAAGAAAAAAAGTTCGTTAAAGTAAAAAAGTTTAAAAGATGGTAAAAGTTTATTATCAAAAATATAAAGATTTATCAAGTAATTTATACCCATGATGTCTGAGTTAAAGAAAATAAAGGGAGATAAATTTCTTTCAAATTTTTTATTAAGCATTTTAAGTCCTAAGCCAGTTCTTAAGCTCTTTAAATATAGAAAGCTAATAATTGATTGGTCATAAAAAGAAAATCTGCCAATAGAATCTTTATGCTTATTATAAAATGCTGGAGAACTGATGTTTATGTAAGAGTAAATGCCTTTAAAATTGTTCTGATAGGCAAATTTCAAATCTTTAAGAAAATTTATTTTATCTATGTTTCTTCTAAAAAAAAGCTTAGTTGAAATTAAACTGTCATATCTAGTTTTGAAAGAGTTCATATTAAAAGAAAAGGAATAAAAATCTTTAAATATATATGAATTTGAAAAAATTTCAAAAAATTGGGTTATTTTTTCCAAGCTAAAATCTAGGGATTTAAAAACACAGATTGAGAATTTCAAGGACTTATCTAAAATTTGTTTATTAACTAGTCTTTTTGAATAATAATTATAAAGGGAGATTTCGGCCTGAGAAAGGAGAATTAAAGTAAAAATAGCCATAATTTGCAGTTTTAATTATATTATTATAAAATTTAATTATGAGAAAGATAGAAATAATTTTCATATTTTCTCTTTGTAGTAAAGTTTTAGCAGAAACATTGATAATAGATGGGTTAGGGAATGAAGAAGTTTTAAAGAAAATAAAAGAAGTGATTAAAGATAATGTTATTCTCTCAAAACCAGAGAATTTTACGAACAAAATTGAAATTTATAATTTAGTTATTTTACTCGGAGACAAGGCTTTAGAGTTATATACAAAAAATAAATGGGAAAAACCTTGTATAGTTGGTTATGTAAAAAAACCAGTTTATGAAATACCTATAACAGGAACTGGTTTAAGGTATGAATTGCCACCCTCTGTTTTGTTCACAATAATTTCAACTTTAATGAAATGGGTAAAAAAAGTGGGCGTAATTTTGCCTTATGAATTTTCCCAGAGTAACTATGTTGAGGAATTAAGGAGAGCAGCAAGGAATTTTAACATTGATTTAAAAATAGTTTTTGTTCAAGGAAGAGCTGTTAAAAAGGCTCTTTCTGAGTTAAATAACATTGACCTATTTTTACTTGTACCAAGTGATTTAACAATAGATGAAAATTCCTCAAGATACTTCATTGAGGAGCTTTTAAAAATTAATATTCCAGTATTCGGTTTTGAAAAAAGCCATGCTCTTATGGGTGCTTTGATGAGTTACAGTATAGAAAAGGTTTATTTAAAAGAACTATTAGATATTATTACACTTGTTTCTGAGGGAAGGGACCCCTCTACAATTCCTGTTAGATATCCTTCAACATATGAGATATTTATAAAGAAAAAAACAAGAGATATATTAAAGCTTAATATAGATAAGTCAACTTTTAAAAATATAAATGAAATTTGAGGAGGCGATACTTAAATGTATTAATTTAAAAAATGAGATAGAAGCAGCCCAATGCATCAAGAACTTTCTTGAGAGGGAAGCTGTTAATGTTATAATAAAGGTGAAAACGAATGGTTACGAAATCACGATATCTCCTTTTAAAAACATTAGTATTAGAAAAGTAGATGATGAAATTGATTTAAAGATTTCTATTGAAGGAGAATTAGATAAAAAATATGAAAGTTTATTGAATTTTCTTTTTTTTTATTTTTCCAGAAGAAGAGAAAATGAATTGAAAATTAAGATAAAAGAATTGATTAAAAAGAGTTTGAAAAAAGAAGAAATTGATAAACTTTTTGATAGTCTTGAGATAAGTGAAAAAAAAATTTTAGAGAGAGACCCCCTTTTTTCCTTAGTTTTCTTCTATAAAGATCTTTTAAAGAATTCAGAGGAAAAGTCAAACACTTATCAAAAGTACGCTGAACTTTTCAATTTAGCCTTTTTTAAAATAATAAACTGTGAGAGGGAAGAACATTTGTTAGAAATAATATTTTATATTTTAAGAAGAATACTTAAGGATAAATTTGATTTTTTATTTTTATTTTTTGAAGACGATGTTTTACCAGTTTACACATTATTTTCATCAATCTTTCTTGATGAATTTTTTTATGACGATTTATGTAGAGATAAGATTAAAAAAGGATTAAATAAGGTAAGATATAAGAACAAAGACTTACATTTGTTTTACTCTAAATTGATCGAAAACGAATTAGGAGTTTTAGGTATTTACACAGATAAAGAAATTGAAACTGAGATGAGCAGTTTTTTTGAATATTTATCAACTCTTACTCTGTATTTCTTCTTAAAGAAAAATATTAAATTTTCTTACAATTTTACAAAGAGGATGCTACCTGTGATAAATGTAAAAGCTACTTTGCTAAAATATAAAAAAAAGGAAGAACTTATAGAAAATATTACAACTCCTCTTCAAAAGTTAGATATCGTGGAGATAATAAGGGAAGCTTTAAGTATTCTTGAATTTGAAATTACGAGAAAAAAAATTAGAATTAACATTGAAAAGGAAGAGTTTATTTGCGAGGGAGATAAAGATCTTTTAAGAATTGCTTTTCTATATCTTTTTAGATATTTAATTTCGTTCAATAGAATAAGGGGATTTATGAGTATATATTTCAGAGACGGAGAGATTCAAATTGAAGATTCTGGTATAGGAATGACAGATAACGATTTAAATTTAATTTTAGATCCCCAGGATATAAGTGAGGATCTTTCAGTTGTAGGAATTATATTCAAAACTCTTGGATATTATGTACAGATTGAAGTAGAAAGAGGTATTGGAAATAAAATAAGAATTATCTTATAAATGATACCACTTCATATGTATGAATTTTTAAGAAAAATAAGTGTAGAAAGTAGTGATTTTCTCAGAGGTGAAATGGAAAGACTTTTGCTTTTACAAAACATCATGGATGGTAAAATTATATTAAATAAAAGAAAAATTAATCTTTATGATTTTGTAACAGAATTTGTTGAGAGAGAAAAAGAAGAGGGGATCATATTTCAAATTGACCTTTTTTCACCGATGGACAGTTTGTTTTTAGAAATTGATAAAAATTATTTAAATAGGGTTATAAAGGAAATAGTTAACAATTCAAAAATTGCGATTTCACGGTCAGGATTAATAAAAATAAAAATAAATAAAAAAGATCTTGTTATTTTAGAAATAATTGACTCAGGTATAGGAATTTCAAGAACAGAGATAGAGAAAATCTTTACGCCATTTTTTTTAACAAATTTTCGCCTCTTTAAAGGTCATCTTGGAATTGGCTTATCAATTGTAAAAGGACTTTTAAAATTTATGGGTTCTGAAATAAAAGTTGAATCAGAATATCAAAGAGGAACAAAAGTAACTTTATTTTTGATTTAGAATTAATTTCCACTTTATAATTTAATTTTATATTTTCTATGCATAGTCAGGAAAAAATTAAAATAAGGGAAAATCTTTTTTGTCTCCTTGAAGAGGAGGAACAAAACTTTCCCTTAGTAGAAGAAAAATTGAGAGAAAAAAAAGAGTTAATTGAAAGAGAAAAATTAAAGATAAAAAAAGAGCTTCGTGATTTTATCGAAGAAATGAATAAGAGAAAAGAAGAAATGATAAAAAGTGGAATTTTAAGGATAGAAGAGGAATGTGAAAAAATTTTTAAGGAGGGAAAAAATAAAGCTCAGGACCTTATTTTAAATTTTGACAATTACAAGGAGGAGGCATTAAGGATATTAGAAAAAATAATTTTAAAGGGGGAAATTTAAATGGGTAGTTTAAAAATGAAAAAGGTTGAAATTATTGGTGAGATAGAGAAATTGGATAGATTCCTCGTTGAATTACAGGAGCTTTCGGTTTTACACGTAGAGGATAGTGATTTTGAGTTAAAAGAAGGTGAAAAGATAAGAAGTGCTTTAAATGATAAAGAAAAAGAACTTCTTAGAAAGATAGAACGAGGGATATATTTAATAAATGAAATAAGAAAAGAAGAGTTAGTTTTAAAAGTTGATACACAAAAAATTGAGTTTGGAAGTATAGAGGATCTCATATTAAGATTAAATTCAATTTATCAGGAATATCAGAGATTAAAAGAAGAGGAAAGAAAAATACTGGAAGAAAGAAGTTTATATTTTTCGTTTAAGAAGATTTTGGAGGCTTTTGAGGAGTTAGTAGATAAAAAAGAAATTGAATTAAATGAAGAATTTAATTTAAGAGGGGTTCTGTTATCAAGAGAGGATCTGATATTATTAGAGAGAGTAAGGGAGGCTCTTAGGAAAGATTATGGAGAAAAGGTAAAAATTTTTCATAGAGTAATAAAGGGAAATCAAATAGCTGTTCTTATAGCTCATTCACCTTCAATTTCAGAGGAACTAAAGGAAAGACTATGGAAAGAGGGTTTTCCTGAATTGGTTTTACCTCATGAGATAGCAAAGCTTTCTTTTAAAGAAATGCTCTCATTTTTAAAGAAAAAACTTATGGAAATACCCGAGAAATTAAAAGAAAACGAATTAAGAAAAAAAGATTTTATTGAGAAGAATATAAGTTTCCTTTATAATAGTTTTTACATTCTTGAGGATTTAAGGGATTTGTTAAGTGTAAAGGAAAAGGGGGTTTATCTTACTAAGTATTTCTTTTATCTTGAAGGATTTTTACCTGAGAAGGAGATTGACAAGTTAAGAGAGTTAGTAAAGAGACATAAATGTTATATTAGAGAGTCAATTCCCAAAAAGGAGGAGTATAAAAGGGTGCCAGTATTGCTTAAAAATTCATCTTTTTTTAAGAATTTTGAGCCATTTATAGAGTTTTTTTCTTTACCTGTTTATAGAACTTATGATCCTACTCCTTTGCTTGGACTTTTTTTTCCACTTTATTATGGTTTTATGTTAGGTGACATAGGTTATGGATTTTTAGGTTTACTTCTTTTTTCTTTTATTTATTTTAGGTTAAAAAATAATTTTTTAATAAAGAGGGTTTCTTATGTTTTTGTAGTTGCGTCAATTTTTTCTATTATTTTTGGAATCTTATATATGGAAATGTTTGGAGATGTTCTTGAAAGATTTGGATTTAAGCCTATTTTTCATAGAGTGCATGAAGCAAATACTTATCTTTTATTAGCAATAATTTTTGGAACTTCCCAGGTTATACTTGGTTTAATACTTGGTATAATCAATGCTTTTGTTTTGGGGCACAAAGAGCATGCTATTGGAGTTCTTTCCATGTTAATGGGTCTTATATGTGTTTTAATGATTGCTCTTTCTTCTTTAGGTATTATACCTTCATCTTTTAATCAGATTTTTCTATTGATGTTATTAATTTTTATGGTTCTATCTTTTAGATTTCATGGGCCAGCAGCACCAATAGAGATATTTTCTGCTTTTGGTCATATACTTTCTTTTGCTAGACTTATGGCAATAGGGCTTTCATCTGCAATAATAGCGGTAATTGCAAACAAATTCATTAATTTGTTGCCTTCAATTTTAGTTGGTATAACTGTGATGCTTTTGTTTCATATGCTCGCTTTTTTACTTGGAATCTTTGATCCCACAATTCAAGGATTAAGATTACAATTTGTTGAGTTTTTTACAAAATTTTATGTTGCTGGTGGAAGGGAATATAGACCTTTATTTAAAAGATTTAAAGAGGTTCAAATCCTTGAAATAAGATAATTAAAAAAGATGAAAAAAATAAAGTTTCTTTTATGGACAGTAATTTTTTTAGTTTTATACTCATCCATGCTTTTTGCAGCTGAAGTGGCTGAAACAGCGAAAGTAGAAGGAGAAAATGGACTTTCAAAGCTTTTAGCCTACATAGGAGTTGCTCTGGCTGTAGGTATTCCAGGTCTTGGAACTGGTTGGGCTCAATCAAGAATTGGGGCAGCAGGGGCTGGAACTATTGCAGAAAGACCTGAAACAGCTATTTGGGTAATTGTGATGCTTGCAATCCCGGAAACTACCGTAATACTTGGATTTGTTATAGCTTTTATGCTTATGGGTAAAATTTAATGACAGTTAAAGAATTTGTTAAGGAGAAAATTAAAAAAGTAATTGAGGAAATAGAGAAGGAGAAAAATCAAGAGATAAAAAAAATAAGAGATAATTTTGAGAAGGAAAAGTTAAAAATTAGTGAAAGTATTATAAGAGAGACTCAAGAATTTTTAAGAATTGAGAGGGTAAAAAGAATAGCCGAAGTAAGAATGAAAGTTCTCAATGAGTTTTTAAATTCGAGGGATAAAATTTATGAAAGACTCATAGAATTTTTTAGGGAAGAAATAGTCAAAAAGAGGAAGGAAGGAAATTATAAAAAAGAGATTGAAAATATTTTCTTTGAGTCTCTCGTAAATTTTGGGGAAGAGGAAGGAAGAGTGTTTTGTTCTCCCTACGATTATGAATTTATTAGAGAGATAATTAAAGAAAAGAAACTTAATTTTGAAGTGAAGGTTGATGAGGGTATATTTTTTGGAGTGATATTAGAAAGAATGGATGGTAAAATTAGGGTTTTAAATACGCTTGAATCGAGGTTAAAGAAGGCTGAACCTTATTTAATGCAGATATTATTTAAAGAGATTTTTAAATTTCATTATGGATGATTTTGGTTATATAAATGCGAGGATAAAAGCCAGGAAGGAAAAACTTTTAAAAAGAGCAGAGATAGAAGAGTTTTTACAGGCTGAAAGTTTTGAAAAATTAGTAGAGCTATTAGGTAGAACAGATTATGCGAGGAATATTGAAAGAGGAGAAATTGATTTGGAAAAAGTTTTAAGAGGGATAAATAAAAATTTTGCAGATAGTGTAAACAGTTTAATGAGTTTCTCTTCTGGAAGGCCATGGGAGTTATTATACATACTTTTTTCAAAGTTTCTTATTGCGAATGTTAGAGCTATAATAAGAGGAAAGATGAGAAATTTTTCTGAACAAGAAATAGAAAGAGCTTTATTTCCAATTCTTGAGCTTGATGAAGTAAAGTTAAAGGCTTTGGTTTCAAAAGAGGATGCATCAGGAGTTTTGAGTTTACTTTTATCTTTTAGAATTACTTTACCTTTTAAAATAACAAGTATATTGATTAAAAGAGTTAGGGAAGGTGATATTGAATTTGTAGAGAATTATTTAGAAAAGTCTTATTATGAATGGGCATTAGATAAACTGAAAAGGGTAAATGGGAACAGAGAATTAATACTTTACATATTGAATTCTTGGGGTGATTTAAAAAATATAGTGGGAGTCCTTTTGTATTTAAAACATGGTGCTATTCCTTTAGGGAAAATAGAGCTTTTACCTATAGGTTTTCTAACAGATTCACAAAGAAAAAGGCTTTTGAAGTCTCAAAGTTTTAAAGAGGTTGCTGAGGTACTTTCAGGGACAAGATACAACGAATTAGCGAAGTATGTGTTAGAAGGAGACATTGTAGGGTTTGAGAAAAGATTTGAGGAAGTTTTGATTTATTGGGCGATAAAGGGATTTTTAAGGGATCCCTTATCAGTAGCAATTCCGTTGGCATATGTGATTGCAAAGTATAACGAGGTTGTGAATCTTAGAATAATTTCTTTTGGTAAGTATCATGGATTACCTGGGCATGAAATAAGGAGAGAGATTTTAATTTTATGAGAGAAAAGGAAAGGGAGATAAAAATATTAGCAATAACAGAGGAGGGATATGATGCAGGATTTAAGTTAGCTGGTTGTGTTACAAGAAGGGTGAAAGATGAGAAGGAGCTTTCAAAGTTATTAGATGGATTAATAGGGTGTGGTGAGTATGGAGTAATCCTTGTTGAGGAGACGATATATCAGAAAATAGATGAGAAGAAGAGGAGGAGGTATGAGGAATTATCTTTTCCATTGATAATAGGCTTGAATTTGAAGGAGGAAGGTAGAGTAGAGCCTGAGGATCATTTAAGGGAGATAACAAAAAGGGCGCTTGGATATAGTTTTAAGATAAAGTGAGAAATAAGAATTGGTAATAAAGGGAGGATAGGGATTGTGAAGGCGGACGGTCTATTAGGACCGCTCGGCTCAATCCCTTGCGGGACTTACACCTGCGGCCTATTAACCCGGTAGTCTTCCGGGGACCTTCAGGGGCACCTAATCTTGGGGCGCGCTTCCCGCTTAGATGCCTTCAGCGGTTATCGCTTAGAGGCATGGCTACCCAGCGATGCCCTGGGCAGGACAGCTGGTAGACCAGAGGCCTCCCCACCCCGGTCCTCTCGTACTAGGGTCGAACCCCCTCAAGATTCCTACGCCCACAGCAGATAGGGACCGTACTG
>JBCNUW010000023.1:0-27444 GCA_039630575.1 Caldifarciminales bacterium | reverse complement strand
CAATAGATCCCTTTTTAATAAAATTTATACAAGTCAAGAGGAGATCCCATTTTTTTGTCCTGAACTTCAAAAAATGTAGTACTAATTATAATGCCAAAAAATTTAACACCTTATACAACTCCAGAAGTATTAAAAAAATATATTATCTCAAATTTTTGTTAAAGCATCTTTTAAACAAAAAGTGTGAAACTTGGGTAGTAGTAAAAATCATTAACATATCTACAGTCTACATTTTTTAACATTCTTAACAATCTTAATATTCTTCGCGAGCCCTAAAATCCCTGATACTTCTTTACAAAACCAGAATAATTCTTTTTTAGTATTTTAAATTTACTTCACTTCAATCCTATATTTTTTGGTAACATTTTAAATGCCCCATTTCAAAAAAATAACTGATTAAAGCTTTTAAAAGAAATAACTTTTCTGAGTCCTACTGTTCACCTGAACTAACTTATCTATTTATTCCCAAATCTCTTAATTTTTAAATTTGTTATTTCCTCTTTTAATATCAAAAACACTTCATAAAAAGAAACCTAAGATCTATAAAGAAACTTCTCGGAAATCAATTAAAAAGAGTCTTTCTAAGATTAATTTTCTTAAGCTAATATCTTTAAAATGTTAAGCAAGTTTAAAAATTTTATAATTACTTAACAAATTTGCCTTTCTAATTTCAACCTAAGTATTTTAAAATTTTGATAAATTTTTTAAATTTGAGTAATTATCTTAACCATCTTCTTGTGTCTATTATTTTTGACTACATCATAAAACAGTAGGTTTTTCTGCTTATTAAAATTTTTTTCTAAAATTATTTTAATTAATCTTTTGCAAAATTACTTGAAACAAGAAATAAAAAATCTCCGTTAATTTCAAAAAGTGTAGCGTTTGAGTAAGGCTAAATCCCTTTTAAAATTGCCAATGTAACAGATTTTAAAATATTATAAAAATAAGAAATACTTAGCAGCCGAAAAATTTTAAAATGAAGAAAACATAAAATTATCAATTTAATACTCCCCATATTAAGGATATAAAAAATATTTCTTCTCACTTTCTTTTATTAATCCAAAAAAGTAAAATAATTTTTAAAGCAGAGGTAATAAAAAGCTTTTTTGTTGAAAAAGGGTTGCTAAAATAAGGGGATAAAACTAATTTGAAAGCAAAAAACATTTTTAGCCCATTTTAAACCATTAAGAAAAAATATTAAAATCACAAACTTCTAATTGAAAAATTGTAAAGTATCAACTATATAATTTAATTTTAAACTTTTAAAAAAATTGGGTTTTTAGAATATGAAAACCTCCTTAATTATTTCTAAACAGGCAAAATTTGGTCATTATGAGTATTACGTCAAGAGTCTTTTCAAAATAAATTGTTTTGTTAAAATTTTTGAGTACTTGAAGATTTTATGACGTATAAAAAATCCCTCTACAGTGTTTTCCCGGTTACAAGAATAAAAGCGAGATTGATTAAATTGATTGAATCTTTAAATATTTATGATTCAAATGAGTCTAAAAAAAACATAGATTATTCTTATTTTCGGTACGGATTACGGTGATTTTTCTTAATTTTCTCTTAGCATCTATAACTATTTCTGGAAGGGTTATAGATAAAAAAAGCGGTGAGTTTATACCTTTTGTTTTTGTTTACATAAAGGATGACAAGAAAGGTACTTTTACTGATGAAAGGGGTTTCTATGTAATTCAAAGGTTAAAGGAGGGAAAGGTAACAATTTGTTATAAGATTGTGGGGTATGAAGAAAAGTGTATAGATCTTGAAATGAAAAGGGGAGAGAGCAAGGTTTTAAATGTTGAACTCAATCCTATAGAGATAGAGGTTGAAAAGATAATAATTTATTCAAGGAAAAAGGAATTTGAAGAAGAACCAGCATCAATTATAAAAAGGGAGACTTCCCTTTTTAGAAAACTTCCTAAATTTTTTGAAGGGGATCTATTAAGAACAATCTCATTTCTTCCTGGTGTTGTTCAGTTTGCCGATCTGTCCAGTAGATTTTCTGTAAGAGGTGGTTCACCTCAGGAGAATTTGACCTTTTTGGATGAGATTCCCATTTATAATCCATATCATCTGGGGGGACTCTTTTCAATCTTTGATCTTTCTGCACTTTCAAAGTATGAATTTTATAGGGGCGCCTATCCTGCTTCTTACGGAAATGCACTTTCCTCTATCCTATGTGCTGAATTAAAAACTGGAAACTTAAATAGGTTATATTTTGAGTATCTAATAAGTTTTTTATCACTACGTTTTTTATCAGAGGGTCCTTTTTTAAAAGGAAGTTATCTTATATTTTTGAGAAGAACCTATTTTGATAAATATCTAAAACTGATAAACAGAAGCTTTGAACTTCCCTATCACTTTTTTGATATTTTATTTTCCTATAATATTCAGGTTTTAACAAACTTAAGATTTAAATTATCCTATTTTTTAAACAGAGATCTATATTATAAAGCTGATGAGTTAATTTTATTAAAATGGGGTAATGATGGTTTTTCATTAAAAGCTTTCTATATTAAGGGTAAAAATTTCCATGAAATTTCACTTTTTTTGTCATTCTTTTTTAATTTTTTTAAATACTCTGATTTTATGGATTTATGGAATCCAATCTCAATAAAAGGCTTTAAGTGGAAGGGTGAATATAAAGGGAGCTTTGATAAAGTTTTTGGAATTGAGTACGAAAATCTTGCCGGAAAATTTCAAAATGATATTTTTGGTCTAAAACAGTTTGAAAAGGGTAATCCTCATATTCTTTGTTTTTTTACAGAGTTAAACTTTAAATTTAAAAAATTTAGATTTATTCCTGGTATAAGGGCAAACTATTTTTATCTTAGAATTAAAGAGAATCCGAAAAGAAACACAGAGAGTTTTACAATCGAACCAAGAATAAATATAAAATATCTTTTAAACGATAAGATAGCTATCAAATCTGCTTTCGGAATTTTCAACCAGTATCTGGTTGCAGTCAGTTTTTCGAAAGTTTTTGATCCTTTCTATTACTGGATTACAATTTTCGGCGATTACAAACCTATGAATTCCAAACACTACATTGCTGGTATTTCCTATTTACCAGATTGGGGGAAAATAGATTTTGAAATTTTTTACAAAAAATACGATTACATTCTCGAATATCGATTCAGAAACTTTGATCCCTTAAATCCTGATGAAACAATTTTTTCGGATGGTTATGGAGAAAGCTATGGTTTTGATTTTTTTGTTGAGAAAACCTTTGGAAACTTCAAAAGTAACATAACCTTAACTGTTTTAAAATCACATGGAAAGTTTAAAGGAGAGAAATTTTATCACCCTCTAAGATGGGATAGAACATTCAACTTTTCCTCAAATTTTCTGTATAAAATTTTTAAAGATTTTGATTTAGGAGCAAATTTCTTTTACACAAGTGGTTCTCCCTTTACTGATCTCGTAAAGAGATACAGATTCTTTTATCCTCCTTATCCCGGCAACTACCCTGAGGTCATATGGGAAGAGATAGAGTCTAATCCCTTTGGAAAAAGGTTCCCACCTTATCACCGTCTTGATATTTCAATTTCAAAGAATTTTAAAATTAAAAAAATCAGTGGCTACTTATCCTTAAGTATTATAAATGTTTATAATAGGAAAAACATCTTACTTTATTACTATGATTATAAAAAAGACCCTCCACTTAGAAAAGAACTTTATCAACTGCCTTTTATACCAAGTTTTGAAATAATATTAAATTTCTGATATGAGAAAATTTTATTTTACACTAATTTTTCTTCTATTTATTGAATGTAAAAGAAACTACGAGGAAATCAAATTACCTACATATGTTTTATGGTCTGCTTTGAATTCAAGTTATGAACCAGTTGAACAGATAGTTTTTGTAGACAGATTTTATAATCCAGAAGAACAGGCTGATTTAGGTCTCTCAGATCTTGATGTCAGAATAAAGTTTCTAAACAGTGAATACATTTTAAAAGAAAAAATTGTAATGGATAGAGACTCAGATAGATACCTGGTTTATTCCGACAGTTTTTATGTACCCCCTGGAATAGAATGTACACTAAGGGTTAGTTTTCCAAATTCAGAGAATCTTAAATGTATAACAAACGTACCCTCTGATTTTAATGTAATCTATCCAAAAAATTACGATACAGTTATAGTACCATCAAATGACTTACTCATATGGGAAAAGAGTTTTAACTCAAAGTTATACACAATCTATATAAGAAAAAATTTAAGTGACAGTTTTCTTTTATTTTTTTCACCTGATACTTTCCTTGATCTGTTTAGAAGAGAAAACGTATTTAAATCTGAAGGATTTTATGAGATTTACATAAGGGCTGAAAATGAAGATATTTATCACTGGAATTTAAATAGAGAGGATCGCATCAAAGAAGAATGGGTTAAAGGAGTATTCGGCGCTTATGTAGAGAGATTTATAAAAGTGTATGTTAAACTGAAAAATGAAACTTAAGTGAAATAAAAATAGAAATTGAAAAAGAGCCACAAAGTTTAGTAAAAATTTTAGAAAAATTTTGCAATGATAATCGGTCATGAGCTTCTAACGGAGAGGTCGTTATATTTATTGATGCTGATCACCAACATCCATAGGAGCTTAAATCTAAAATGATAAAAAAATCCTATTGTTGAAGGCGTTAAAAAAAGAGAAAGACTTATTAAAAAATTTGAAATCTATCACCATAAAAAGAGCTATTTTAAATTACAGTTAGTTTTGTAATGATATCATTGGGATAATAGAGCATCCTATCACCAAAAATATATGAGGAAAAAAATAAATAAGATACATAGTGAGGGAATTTCTAAATTTTCCCGTTAAAAAGTGATCAAAATTTTAAAAAATTTATTACGCTATTCACTTTTAGGTACATCTAAGGGTGATCTAGCTGGATGTTTTTTTTAATTAAAATTTTTTTCGAGCATGAATTTTAAAGGATGGAGTAAGTCTTTAAATACTTTATTTTTGCTTTAATACCTTACTTGGCTTTATCCTTATATGTATAAAGTCTATTCATTTTCTCGCTGGATTATTACTTGTCTTTTAAAGAGACTTCTGATCTTTCTTAATAGGCACATATGAACGTTAAGAAAAATAAAATTAAGAGAGAATCAAACTTTAGCCATTTAGTTCCTAAGTGGATACACTTAACTTTTTCATTATTCATCCATTTTCATAATATCTTAAATTAGTATCCACGAAAGAACCTTTTTTATCTCTTAATATGAGATAATTCAAACTTTGGACATTTTGTTTACTAATCTTTTCCATAATATTTTTTAATTAATATTTAACTTACTGTTTTTGGAGGCCTTTGTTTGGACTATTACCTTTGAGCTACGGATCTTGACCCAGAAGGAAAAGAAACATTTTTAAAATACCAAAATTTTTCAAGTATCTCTTTTTTCTTTTCTTATAACTCTTTCCTTTATATCCCCTTAGTTAATTTTTACTAAGCTTTGCACAATATAAATTTATTTATACTTATTTTGTCTATTGTAATATTTTTTGGATGTTTTTCCTTCTGATATTTCCATGAAAAATTCAACCTTGTTTAATATTTGATTAATATTTTGAAAAGAAATTCTATTCTCTAATCGGTACAATTCATCTTTAGAAAACAAATTGTCTAATTACTTGAAGTTTCAAGCAGGATAAAAAAAAACTTTTCTTTAACAATCCTATAATAAGTTCACTAAATGCGAAATATTTGAACGTTAACCCAAAAAAGAGGCTAAGAGTAAAAAGTAAGAAAGATAACTATATGCTATTTTTTAAAATTAATAGACACTTATTAACAAAGTTCCTATGGGAGATTATATTAGAGAATTTGCTATTTTTAAAAAGTCAAATTAAGCTAAATATCTCGATTTAAAAACGTTTATAAAAAAATAAAGAATGGTAATCTACAAGAGAGTAAAATTTATTATCGACATTTCGTAGAAGTAAAAGCACGAGAAAAGCAAAACTTTATGATGGAATGTCCATGACTTTGATCACCTTAAAGCAGAGACTTTGGATGACCCTAATGAAGACTTTTGATTTGATCAAAGTTATGAATTTTTTTCAAGCCCCTTTACCAAAATTTTTTTAGATCCATTCTCCACTGAACCTTTTACTCAATCCAAAATTATAATATGGAAATATTATGATAACATCAAGAAAGTATACCACTTAGGAAAAAATTTAGAGTCTAAGCACAAATTGAGGTAGGAAGAGTCTTTTATTCATCAACTATTGGCAGCATACAAAATTATTAAAGTCCAAATAGATTATTTTGATAACGTGAATGCTACTTCAGGGATAAATATCAATAAAAATGCATTAACATCATGAATTACCTACTTGCTTTATCTTGATCAGGAAATACAGGATAGCTCTTTTTTTTGATACAACTCACAAATTTAACTTTTTTCTGTCCATATTTCTACCGCCAAAACTAATTACGTGCTCGAATTACACAGTTTTAGCTTGGCCATGCATTATGGTTTCTTTTAAATCCATCAAGGTATCTAAATGATCACACCTATAGTGATCAAGCACAATTTTTAACGATCCATTTTAGATTTATATACGAAGAGACTAAAAAGTTTTACACATATTATGTTTATAAAATTTGGAAATCCAATTTATATCAAATTTTTGGAATCAACGTGTTGCATGAGAACTCTGAAATAAATCTTTTCTTTGATAAAAATTAAGTTTAGCTTCTTTTTCTGATATTTACACTTCTTTACCTTATATCCTCTTGAAAGTGATAGAATTAAAGAATAAAATTTTATACAAGCTATCTCAAATTTTTTTAAAATTTTTCAATTCTTTTTCTTTTCAAAGAATACTTAAGATGATAACTACCTTAAGTTATCTATTCTATTTTTAAATCTGGTTTGTAGGCTTTCAAAACCTCAACGAATACCTCAGGATTTTCAGGTGAGATTGTAACGGAAAATCTCTTAAATTGTAAAACTATTATTTTTTTGAAATCTGTGTAAAAATTTATACTGAGCTTAAATATTTCATCTTTAAATATCGGCAATTTTTTATAATAAATTTTTTCAAGATTTTTTAAATCAAATTTTATTGACAGAATACCAATTTTTATTGTTAAATATCTTGAACTTATAACATATCTTATTGAACTGATAAAATAAAGAAGAATTATAAAAATCAAAACAAATAAGAGAATATTAAAATTCATCTTTTTCTGAAAGAAAAAATTTAATAAGATAAATAAAAAAAATAAAGAGGAAAAAATATAGATAGCATAAATTAAAAAACCCTTTGAAGCATTGAATTCCCTATTCATATAAATCAATTAAATCTAAACTTAAATTTATGAATCTTAAATGAAAAAACCTCACACAAACTATCTTTCATGTAGAAAAAAGAACTTAAAGCTAAGATTAAAAACCATGGAATAACTCCATACAGTTTAAGTTTAATAGAGATAAATATAGCTAAGAAAGAATAAAAGAATATAAGTAAATGAGATTTATCTATACCTTTTTTCATAAAATAATCCTTCTTTCTGTTTCCTTTTTTAGGTGTTCTATCAAAAATAAAATTCCTTCTAAGAATTGCCTCAAGTACAGACTTTGATCCCTCGAAACAAAAAAAAGTGAAAACCAATATCAAATAAAGAATATCTCTTAATCTCCACTCTAAAAGATAATTAACCTTTACCTTTTTGTCTATTAGCCAAATATTATAAAGATTAAAAAAACCAAAAAATAAAATAAATAAGCCAAAAATAATGTGTGAGTATTTTGATAAAGGCCAAATGATAATAAAATAAAAAGAATTTAAAATATAAAGTAAAGGGGAAAAAGCATGTATAAGTATACTTAACTTATCATCTTTTTTTAAATTCGATTTTAAAATTTCCTTCCAAAACTTTAAACCAACTTGAAAAGTCCCCTTAGTCCACCTTTTTTGTTGAACTAAAAAAGAATTTAAATCGGTGGGCAACTCAGACTGAACATATAAATCCTTCAAAAACACACCCTTGAACCCTCTCAGATAACTCCTTAAAGATAAATCTATATCCTCTGCAAGAGTATCACATTGCCAATTTCCAGAATCTATAATTACTGACTTTCTCCAAATTCCCGCTGTTCCGTTAAAATTGAAGAAAAAACCTTTTTTAAATTTTGAATCCTGCTCAAGCAAAAAATGGGTTCTAAGCAACATTGCCTGAATCCTTGTAAGTAGATTCTCCTTTTCATTTATAAAATCCCAATTTGCCTGAACAAAGGCAACTTTAGGATCACTAAAATATGGTAGTGTTTTTTTCAAAAAATCTTTAGGTATAATAAAATCAGCATCAAAAATAGCTACAAAATCTCCCTTTGCACGCTCAAGCCCATTTTTTAAAGCTCCAGCCTTAAAACCACTACGATTTGCCCTTCTTAAAACATAAATATTTTTCCCCTCAGACCTTTTTTCCTCAACTAACTTATCAATTACTTCTTTTGTCTCATCATCAGAATCATCTAAAATCTGAATCTCAAACCTGTCCTTCGGATAATCAATTCTTGTAGCACTCTCTATGATCCTTTCAACCACATTAAGTTCATTGTAAACAGGTATCTGAATAGTAACAAAGGGATAATCAGTAAGTCCCTTCAAATAGAAATTCTTTTTTTCTAAATCCTTGTAAAGAATAAAAAGCCAAAACCTATAAGCACCAAAAATTGCAAACGCCAAAAAAACAGGCAGCAAAAAAAGAATAAAGAGAAGATACATTTTACCTATTATATAAAACACATATATAAATTTTCAAACTAACAAAAACTTCAGTAAGGTCTTGTTAAAAAATTAATAATAAAATACAAGTAAACAAAATATTTAATTAAACTAGACAAAAAGGGATACTCCCTTTTTAAAAAATTCCAAATATACGAAAAAGAGAGAAAAATTAAAAAAAGAATAAAAACTATTAAATATATCTCAAAAAAATTCAACTTTCCACTAAACAAAAACTTAAGCGAAACTCTGTTAAAAACTGAACCATAAATCAAAAGTAAATGAGTATAATAAACAAATAAAGACTCTCTACCCAATAATTCAACAACCTTTAAAATAAAAGAACTTCTTTCCTCTAACTGAAACAAAAAAAAAGATAATATCCCAAGAATTAATATCTTTAAATAAATATCACTTAAATCTGATAAAAAAAAATTTATCAAAACAAATTTTAAAAAACTCAAAATAACAAAAACTAAAAAAGAAAAATTTTTACCTCCTATTTTTTTTATTAAAAAACCTAAATAAACTCCTGAAAAAAGATAAATGGAAAAGGGCACCAAAGGGAAATTAGAATCTTTTAAAAATTTTGAAAAAAATAAAGGTAACCCGGGATTATACCCTTTCAACGAATAAAAAGCTAAAATCGTAAATATAATAATTAAAATATAATTTCCAAACAAAAATAAACTATCCTTTCTAAGTAAAAAATAAAAGATCTGAAGAATTAAAAGACTAAAACCAATACATTGCAAAATATCAACATTTAAAAATCTATTTATGTCATCAAAGGTAGAATCATAGATAATTTTCCTCAAAGAAAAATAAGGCAAATGTAAAGTATAACCTAAAATTATAATAAAAATTAACCTCCCTAATCTTTTAAAAAGTTTACTTGATAGGTATAAATAATCCCTCTTTCCAACTGTTGATAAATAAAAACTTATTCCTGATGAAAAAAGAAATAAAGGAGCTGTATATCCTCTCACATGTGTCCAAAAAATATAAAAAGGTAACTGTTTTTGAGTAAGCGAAAGAAGAGCATCAAGTGTATGACCATGTATCATCTCTAAAACTGCAATACCCCTTAAAATGTCAATAAATAAATACCTCTTTTTATAATTTTCCATTTATATAAAATTCCTAAAACATTCTGAAATTTTCAAACCTAAATCACTATCATCAAAAAACCTATTTAACTTTTTTATGACAGGTTTTATAAATTTTTTAAACAATCTATTATTCTTTCTGATAGATAAAAAAGAATAGGCACCTAAAAATTTGGCATTAACCACTGCAGAGAAATAAAAAGATAATAATAACAAAACTCCTTAAAACTTAACATATTAAACTTCTCTATATTTACATAGGGGTCCCCAAGAAAAAAAGATAAATCATAGGTAAAAGATTCTATATGATCAATCTGAAAATCTTTGTGGTTAAGTTTAGATACATTGTCACAAAGACTTGCAAGATTATCAAAAAACTTATCTAAATCTTTTAATTTTTCCACCTTCAACTTAAGACAGTCCATTTACAATTTTGAAAACTCTAAAAAGTGAAGTATCTCCAATATCCTCAAATAGTGCCACCTTACTTTTTAAATCATAAAAGTATATCTTAAAAACTTTAATACCCTTTTTGTATAAAAATTTAACTATTTTAATGTAATTCATAAAATGAATATCATTTATAAAAATTCTATCAGAACCACCAGTTAAAATTTTTATTTTCTTCAATTTATATAAAATTTTATAATCGATGAGAAACTCCCTAAATCAATTACCCTTTTATCTTTTACTACATACCCTACAAGTTCCTCATTTTTAATCAATTCCCAAAATATGTCTAAAAGCTCTACCTTATCCTTAGGTATACACTCAAAAATCCCTATCTTGAAAACAGAAATACTACTATAAGTTAAAGAAATCTTTCTTTTTTTGGTTGTCCTTATTTCTTTTAAAATATCTCCATCAAGGATAACTTCACTTTTAGACTTCTTAGATATAATCAAAAGTGTACCAAGTTTACCCTTTTTAACCTGTACAATAAATTCATCTTCCATGAATATATAAACCATATCCTTATTGTTGATCCTGACAAGTGGCTCTGGTATAAATAAACTTAACGGAAAAAGCTTCTTTCTATAACCATCTGATAAAAAAACTAAATCTTCGATCATAAGGTTTTTAGATTCAAACTTCTATTTTTAAAAAAAATATTATGGCAGGAATTAAAAATATAAAGTTAGGCAACCAGGCTGAAAGAAAAGGAGATAAAATATAAGCATAGCCCATAGCCCTTGATATCTCTAAAAGTCCCCAATATATAAAAGAAAGAACTGTTGCAAGAGTTAAAACAAAAGCCTTTCCCTTTTGCCTTATTCTTGTAGAAAGAGAAACAGAAAATAAAAGAGTAATAAAAACAGAAAAGGGAAAAGAAAAATGAACAAAAAACTCGACCTCCTCCTTCTTACTATCAAGACCAGCATTTTTTAAAATATTTATCAACTTTTTTATCTCAAAAATATTCATCTCTTCAACAGACTTTCTCAAAGAAAGCATTTCAATAGGCGAAACCCTCATCTCCTCAAAAAGCCTTTTATTAAAATTTTCAAAATTTATAACATCTTCACTAAATACACTATACTCATATATCACACCATCAATTAACTCCCAACCATTCTCGGTAAACTTTCCACTTTTGGAATATATAAACCGCTTCGTTTTCCCCTTAAAAGTTTCAAGAATGTATATTTCATGCCCCTCCCTTCTCCTTGAATCAATTGTGCCAAAATGAAAAAATCTATCAACACCATCTATCTTCTCTATAAAATTGAAATTAGTCTCAAAAATCCTTTCCCATGGAGCAGGTCTTTTTTCGATCTCTCTATATTTTATACTTAAAGCCTTTCTCATAAAAAAAGGCTCCAAAGTTTCATTCACTGTAAAAGAAAGTAAAGATAAAAATATTCCAGTTATAACAAGTGGAATAAAAAATTTCCTTAAGTTTATACCACTTGTCTTAATTGCTATTAACTCAAATTCTCTTGCCATTCTACCAATCGTAAAAAAGGGCGCAAGAAGTGAACCTACAGGCAAAAGTAAAACAAAAAGATAAGGCACTTGAAAAAAATAATAAAGAAAAATCTTTACTAATGAAAAACCCTTCAAAAATTTATCTATATTCTCAAAAAAATCAATAACAACATATAAAATTATTACTGATAATGTAAAAAACATAATAAAAAATAAATTTTCTAAAATAACTAAAGTAATAAGTTTTTTATTCATCAAGATATTGCTTTCTAAGTCCTGTCACCTTCCTTAAAACAAGCGTAACTTCCCCTCTCTTAAAAAAACTGATTCTTGCCTTACCATCTGCAACTTCAAGCACAATACCTTCTCCCCAAAAAGGATGAGTCACCCTATCTCCTCTTCTTAAAAAATCATCACTTTTCATTTTTACTTCCTTACCCAGCCACTCCACACAATCCTCAGAAATCTCATATAAAAATCTCGAGGGTATTGTCTTCTTTGAACCTTTTCTCCACCTCTCCTTTGAATAAAGCAAATAAATCTCCTTTTTAGCTCTTGTCAACCCCACATAAAAAAGTCTCCTTTCTTCCTCTATATCAGTTATATTCTCAAGAGACAAAAAATGAGGAAATAAACCCTCCTCTAACCCAACAATTACAACAACATTCTTCTCTAAACCCTTTGCATTGTGAACAGTCATCATTATGTAACTACTTCTTTTAAAATCTTCCTCATCAACTCTTAAAAGAACATTCTGCAAATAACTCATAAGAGAGCAATCTTCCTCTCTCAAAATAAACTCTCTCATAGAGGCAAAAAGCTCCATCATGTTCTGATACCTAATTTCAAAATTATATGAATCTGAAGATATTTTTCTTAAATGTTTCACATACTCAACTTCTTCATAAATTCTTTCGGCTATTTCAAGGACATTTAACTTTTCAAGGTTTAAAATAATATTTTCAAAAAGTTCTACCAATTTTGTTATCTTAAATTTTAAATTTTGATTCAAATTTTTAAAAAAATCTTTGTCTTTCATTGCCTCGAGAAAAGATATTCCTTTGCTATCTTTTATTTCCTTCAATTTGTTAAGGGTACTCTCTCCAATACCTCTTCTTGGTGATTCAATTAACCTTTCAAGACTAACAAAATCATAGGGATTAACTATGAATTTTAAATAAGCAACAAAATCCTTTATTTCTCTTCTTTCAAAAAATTTAAGAGATCCTATAACCTGGTAAGGTACACCCTTTAAATTAAAAATTTCTTCGATAGGTCTTGATTGGGCATTTGTTCTATAAAGCAAAAGCACATCTTCAGGATTATAATTTTTTATTATTTCGTAAACTTTTAAAGCCTCATCCCTTTCATTCTCAGCCTCTATAATTTTAATTTTTTTTCCTTTGTCTAAATCTGTCCATAAATTTTTACCAAGCCTTTTTGTATTTTTACTTATAACCGAATTTGCAGCCTTCAAAATAATTTCATGAGAACGGTAATTCCTCTCCAAACGATAAATCTTTATTTCAGGATAGTCTCTAATTATGTCAAAAACATTATCAACCCTCGCACCCCTAAAACCATAAATGGATTGATCCTCATCTCCCACAACATATAAATTTCTATGCTTCCTTGAAAGTATCCTTAAAATCCTATACTGAATAAGAGAAGTATCTTGATACTCATCAACAAGAATATGCAAAAATTTCTCCTGATAAAACTCTCTTACCTGAGTTGAATTTTTTAAAAGCTTAAGCAGAAGAAGTAAAAGGTCATCAAAATCAAGAGCCTTATTTTTCCTAAGAATCTCTATATACTTATTTACAACCTCCCTTTCTTTTTCATCTGGATGTATAATCTTATTTCTTATCTTAGATATCTTCTCCACCCACACAGATAAACTTTCATCTTTATCTATAATTTCTCTCAAAACTCTCTTACTATCCTCTCTGTCGTATATTACAAAGTTTTCAGGTATATCAATTATTTTTCCATTTTCTCTTAAAATTCTTGCTGCAATAGAATGAAAGGTCCCCATCCAAATTTTCTTAGAATAATCTTTAATTAGATCTTTTATCCTTTCCTTCATCTCATCAGCAGCTTTATTTGTAAAAGTTAATGCAAGAATTCTATCAGGTGATACGCCATTTTGAATTAAATAAACAATTCTAAAAGTCAAAACTCTAGTCTTTCCTGTACCAGCTCCTGAAAGAACAAAAGCTGGTCCTTCATGATGAAAACAGGCTCTAAGCTGCTCTTCATTTAAAAATTTGCCAAAATCAATCTCTACCATACAATGCTAATATTTTCTCTATTAACTTAGTTGTACTTTTACCTTTTACAAGCGGTACAAGAAAAACTTCTCCCTTTTTTTTTAAAACTATATCACTCCCAACAACTTCATCAATTTTATAATCTGCTCCCTTTACAAGAACATCTGGTTTTATCTCTTTTATAAGCTTGTAAGGTGTCTTCTCATTAAAAAGTACCACATAATCTACATACTTTATTGAATCAAGAATTTTTGCTCTATCTCTTTCATTTAATATAGGCCTTTTATTTCCCTTAATTTTTCTAACAGATGAATCAGAATTTAGACCAACAATAAGAATATCTCCTTTTTTCTTTGCTTTCCTTAATATCTCAATGTGACCAATATGAATCAAATCAAAACATCCGTTTGTAAAAACTATTTTTTTATTCTCCCTTCTTATATTTTTTAAAATTTTTTTTAAAGTTTTAAGGTCAACTATCATATAAAAAATTTTATAAAAACAAATCCAAAAAGAGAAATGATTGATAGTAAAAGGGTATAGTATTCATAAAATTTTGAATATTCTCTCTTTCTTATTATTGCTGGTTCAAGGAAAAAGTTATTTAAAAACTTAACATAGTAACCAAAAGAAATAACTGTCAAAAGTAATAAAATAAAAACTTCTAAAGTAAAACCAGCTCGGTAAAGTTCATAAAATAAATAAAATTTTGCAAAAAATCCTCCAGTTGGAGGAAAAGAAAAAAGGGACAAAACATAAAACAAACTAGAAATTGCTATAACTTTATCTGTGAAATATAATCCTTTTATTTTTTCAAATTCTAAATCCACTTGATCTTTAAAAAGAAAATTTAAAGAGAGAAAAATACCACCCTTCATGATAAAATAATTCAAAAGATAGTAAAAAAGAACCTTTCGAGAATAAGGTTCAGGAAGTAAAATAGAAAATAAAAGGAAACCAGAATGAGAAATCGATGAATAAGCTAAAACCCTTTTCACCTTATTATCATAAATACCAGCAAGATTTGAAACAAGAATTGTTATGATGGCAAAAAAGGGTATAGGAAAAATTATCTCCGGTAAATAATATTTTATCTTATAAAGAAAAATAAATATACCAGCTTTAGGTGTTAGAGAAATTAAAGTTAAATAAGGTATTCCAACTTTTTCAAAAATATCAGGCATAAAAAATTGAAAGGGTATAAAAAGTATTTTAAAACCAAGTGAAAAAATAAATAGAATGATGGAAAGTCTAAAAGTTATATTATTCCTATCAAAAAGATTAAATGATGTAAAACTCAAACTTTGAGTTTCTGAATAAAGTAGAACAAGGGAAAAGAGCATAATCAAAGAAGAAAGGGAACCTATTACAAAATACCTAATAACAGGAGATAAATCTTTAGTTTTCTTTGATTCAAGACCAATTAAAATATAAAAAACAAAAGATAAAATCTCAAGGGAAACAAAAAATATAATTAAACTGTCAGTCTTTAAAATAAGATGTAAGGATAAAAGATGAGCAAAAATAAAAAAGTTACTTACTGAAAAATCGCTCTTATCTTGATTTATATAAAAAATATAAAGTATCAAAAAGGTCCCAACATCAAGTAAAATTAGAAATCCATCAGCTTTTAAAAGATAATCCACAAATATTAAAGATAAATAGGAAAATATAACAAAAAGGCTATAAAAACTTTTCTTCCATGATACCATATAAAAGATATTTAAAATTAAAAATAGCGTTAAAAGAATCTCCTGCAAGTAGTTATAAATAATATCCCCTATCATCTATAGAAAAGATACAAAAAAGGTGAGGGTAAAAGACCAATTAAAAATACGAAAAATAATAACAAAAAAAGTACAATCCTTTCTGTTATATTTATATCAGGAATATGTTTGAGGTTTTCCTTTTTTATTTCTCCCCAGATTGTTCTTTTTATTGCTTTGGTAGAATAAAGCAATGAGAAAAAAGGAGCAAAGGCAAGTATAATACCATAACTGATTTTGTTTATAAAAGAAGAGTAAATCACGAGAAATTCACCAACAAAATTTGATGTTCCAGGAAGCCCTGCAGTGGATAAAAAAAATAAAACAAAATAAAAAGAAAATCTCGGAATCACCTTTGATATTCCACCATAATCAGATAACTCTCTTGAATGGGTTCTTTTATATAAAATACCAACAAGTATAAAAAGAGCACCAGTTGTTATACCATGATTAAACATCTGAAAAAAGGCACCTTCAATTCCAGATAAGTTTTGCATTGAAAGACCGAGAATTACAAAACCCATATGGGACACACTGGAATAAGCTATAAGTCTTTTAAGATCCTCTTGAGAGTAGCTCATTAACGCTCCATAAAAAATAGAAAAAATTGAAAGAAAAATAATTAAATCCTTAAAAGTCAAAAAGGCATGAGGAAAAAGGGGAATCAAAAACTTGTAAAATCCCCAAGTCCCCATTTTTAAAAGAACACCAGCAAGTATCACACTTCCAGCTGTTGGAGCCTCAGTATGGGCATCAGGAAGCCAGGTATGAAAGGGAAAAAGTGGTACCTTAATCATAAAACTCAAAAGAAAAAGCCAAAAACCTATTGAACTTTTTTCCCCAAAGACTCCAAGTTTTACTCCTAAAATTCCGGTTAAAAGGAAAACTCCAGAAAGTAAAGTATAAAAAACAAACTTGTAATTCGCAACCTTTTTCCTTTCCCCACCCCATATTCCGATCAAAAAGTAAAAAGGTATAATAGAAAATTCCCAAAAAATAAAAAAAGGTATAAGGGAGTCTGAACAAAAAAGTAAATTTAAAGAAGATTGGGAAATTAAAAGCCAAATATTAAATTCCTTAATCCTAAAATGAATATCATCCTTTGAAAATAAAAAAGAAACAAAAAATAGAAGATTGTTTAGAAAAATTAAAAAAATTGAAAAAGAATCTAACTTAAAAATAAAATCAAAAAAACCTACGTAAAATCTTAAAAAGTAAAGTTCCACAAATGGATCTTTCAAGAAATTCAATAAATAAAACAAACTATATACAAAAGGTAAAAATGAATAAAAAAGGGATAAATTGAAAATAAAATTTCTATTTTCCTCTTTTATGAGGAAAAGTGTAATTGAGCCCAAAAGGGGTATTGAAAAAATTAAAAAAATTACCATAAATGATTTTAAGAAAAAAAGGGTGAGATTTTCACATGGATGTTAAATTATAATTATAATATGAAAAATTTCGATTTCGAAATATATGAACTAGTTAAAAAAGAAATAAAAAGACAAGAGGAAAATATTATCCTAATTGCATCTGAAAATTACGCCTCTTACAATGTTCTAAGAATAATGGGAACACCCCTTTCAAACAAGTATGCTGAAGGTTATCCTTTTAAAAGATATTACGGGGGATGCGAAGTTATAGATGAAATAGAGCATATAGCAATTGAAAGATTAAAAAAACTCTTTAATGCAGAGCATGCAAATGTCCAACCTCATTCTGGAACTCAAGCAAATTTAGCATGTTATCTTGCCCTTTTAAAAGAACAAGACAAAATTCTTTCTATGAAACTTCCTCATGGAGGTCATTTATCTCACGGCCATAGTGTTAGCGCTGCAGGTAAATACTATAAAGTTATTCAGTATGGGGTAAGAAAGGATACTGAAACTATAGACTTTGACGAAGTAAGAGAACTTGCTAAGAAAGAAAAACCAAAGATTATAGTTTGTGGGTACTCTGCCTATCCGCGTCAAATAGATTTCAAAACCTTTAGGGAAATTGCCGATGAAGTAGGAGCTTACCTCCTTGCAGATATAGCTCACATCACTGGACTTGTAGCAGCAGGTTTTCACCCTAATCCCTTTCCTTATGCTCATATAGTTACAGGAACAACTCATAAAACCTTGCGAGGACCAAGAGGAGGATTCATCCTTACAACAAAAGAATTTGCTGAAAAGATCGATAAAGCAGTTTTCCCCGGTACCCAAGGTGGACCTTTAGAACACGTAATAGCTGCAAAAGCTGTGTGTTTCAAAGAAGCAAGCGAACCTGAGTTTAAAGAATATATAAATCAAGTTATTAAGAACTCAAGAAAATTAGCCTCAGTTTTAAGTGATAAAGGGTTAAGGATAGTCTCAGGAGGAACTGATACTCACCTCTCTCTAATAGATTTAAAAACCTTAGAAATAACAGGAAAACAAGCAGAAGATTTACTTAACATCGCTGGAATTGTAGTTAACAAAAACACAATACCTTTTGATGATAAACCTCCTACAGTTACGAGCGGAATAAGAATCGGTTCACCATGTGTTACAACAAGAGGCATGAAAGAAAAGGAAATGGAATATATTGGAGAACTTATCTTTGAAGTGCTAAGTTCAAAAAGCGAAAGTAAAGCAAGAGAAATAAAAAAGAAAGTTGTAGAATTAACAGAGAATTTTCCAGTTTACGGTAATATTTTTGATAAATTTTTAAGTGAATAAAAAAATTATTTTTTTGATTTTCATCTTTTTAAAATTTTGTACCTATTCACTTAAACCACCTTTACCTTACAACATAAAAAATATCGGAGTTGAAAGTTTTTCAAATTCTTCAGAAAGACTTGGCATTGAAACTTTTGTAACACAGAGTTTCATTGAAGCAATTTTAGAAGATAGAAGAATTCCAATTAAAGATCCTGACAAAAGTGATCTTATTATTAAAGGTGAGATAACAAGGTATACAAAATCTACTTTTGGAATAATAGGTTATGGGGAAGTTTTTTCTTATAAAGTTATAATAAAGGCAAAAATTAAATTTATTGGTAGAGAGGGAAAAGAAGTTTTTGAATCTGTTGAATTTCAGGGTGAAAGTATTTACGATACAAGAGAAAAAACAGAAGAAGAGGCAATCAAGGAGGCAGCAAGAGATCTATCAAGAAAGGTAATTCAACATATTTATGCCCAAGGAATTTGAAATAGAAATAGAAAAGATAGTTCAAGAGGGTTACGGAATTTCAAAAGAAAAGGGTAAAGTAATTTTAACACCTTTTGTTTTACCTGGTGAGAAAGTTAAAGTTTATGTTGAGGAGGAAAAAAAAGACCTTATTTTTGCCTATCCAAGAGAAATCATAGTTGAAAATAAAAACAGAATTAAGCCCGTATGCAGGTACTTTGGCGAATGCGGTGGATGCCATTTTCAGATGGCGAATTATAACTTTCAACTTAAGATGAAAGAAGAAATAGTAAAGGATGCTTTTTACCACATTGCTAAATTAAAGAATTTACCATTAGAACCAATAATTCCTTCTCCAGAAAATTTGTTTTACAGAACAAGAGCACATTTTCCCTTAAAAAGAATTAAAGGAAAAGTCTATGCAGGTTTTTATAAAAGAGAAAGTCACTATTTAATTTCTATCTCAGATTGTCCTATTCAAAAGAAGATAATCTTAGACCTTATGACAAAAATAAAGGATATAATTCAGGAAGAAAGAATAACCATATATGATGAGAAGAGGGATTTCGGAAGACTAAGATATTTATCTATAAAAACAAACAGAGAAGAAAATGAAACTCTTATAACTTTTGTGACAAGGAAAAGGGGGTTTCCAAAGAGTATAGCTAAAAGGGCTATGGAATTAGGCAACATAACAGGTATTGTGGAAAATATTAACCCCACAATAGGAAATGTTATTCTTGGTGAGGAAGAAAGAATTCTCTATGGTAGAGATTATATATTTGAACATTTAGGCGACCTTACCTTCAGAGTTTCATCAAAATCATTCTTTCAGGTTAATCCTTCTATTTTGCCTTACTTGATAAAAATAATGGAGGAAGAAATTAAGGGCTATGAGAGTCTTATAGATTTATATGGAGGAGTTGGATTATTCGGGTTTTCTTTTTCAAAATTTTTTAAAAAGGTTTATATTGTAGAAATAAGTGATTCATCATGCAAAGATGCCATCTATAACCAAAAAATTAATGATCTTTTTAATGTAGAAATAATCAAAGATGATGCTGCTAATGCTTTAAATTTTTTAAAATGTGATATTTTAATAATTGATCCTCCTAGGAAAGGACTGGAAAAAAAAGTTATTGAAGGTATAGAAAAGATAAAACCTTATAAAATCCTTTATCTTTCCTGTTATCCACCAACAATTGCAAGAGATACAATTAATTTAATTTCTTTAGGATATGATTTAAAAAGATTAATTCCTTTGGATTTTTTCCCCCAAACTTACCATGTAGAATCTCTTGCAGTTTTTGAAAAAAAAGTTTGTTAAGAACAATTCCTTTTTTCTTCTTCAAAATAAAATTTAAATTTCTTTTTTGTTTTCTTAAAAATAACAATATGATAGGGTTGAGTAAGAGCCATAGTAACAATACAATTTTGACCTGGTGATACTTCTTTTACATAAACTGATATTTCTTCTTTTTTCTCAAAAATTCTTTTTATCTCAATTTCATATCCACCTGTGGGTTTTTCTCCCATAAAAACACAAATTAAAATATATTTATTAAAGTCTATATCAGGGGGCTCAGGAGAGGGTAAAAAAATTGAAGTTAAATCTTTCCATAACTTCAAAAATTCCTCTTTATCTTTTATTACCATTTCCTTTTTTTCTCTAATTCCTGAATAAAAACCTTTTTGTAAGTTTTTAAACTCTGCCTCAGAAGTTTCAATCTTTTTTACGTTTAAACAAGAAAATAGAAAGGATAAAAAAGCTAAGTAGTTTTTCATATTTAAATTTAAAATTAGATTTAAATTAAAAGCAAACAGATCTTATAATTTTCTTATGTTCGGTGAACTTGTAAGTAATATTGAAAATGAGGAACATAAACTTTTAAGGGAGACTGTTAAAAAATTTGTAAGGGATAAAATAACACCTATAGCATCTAAAATTGATGAAACTGATGAATTTCCTAAGGAAATTTTTAAGGAAATTTCTGAACTAGGATTTACTGGGATCCTTATTCCTGAAATTTATGGAGGTTTGGGTGAAGATTTAGTTTCTGCCTGTATAGTACTTGAAGAAATAGCAAAAGAAAGTCCCCCTTTAGCCCTTTCTTTGCTTGCCCATTCAGTTCTATGTGCCCATCCTATAACAAGATTTGGAAATAAGGAGCAAAAAGAAAAGTTTTTACCAAAGCTTGCAAAAGGTGAAATTATAGGTGCCCTGGCAATTACTGAGCCCGATGCGGGTTCTGATGCTGCATCTATTAAAACAGTTGCTTTAGAGGATGAAAAAGGATTTACTATTAATGGGAGTAAAATTTTTATTACTAACGGCTCATTAGCTGATCTTATTATCTTGTATGCAAAAACATCTCCAGAAAAAGGAAAAGAAGGTATTTCTGCCTTTATTTTTGAGACAAATACAAAGGGTTTTTATGTTAGTAAAAAATTTGAAAAAATGGGAATGAGAGGTTCACCAACTGCTGCTTTATTTTTTGACAACGCTTACTGTCCAAGAGGAAACTTACTTGGAGAAAAAGACAAGGGTTTTAACATACTTGTAAAGTGTTTTGAAGTTGAAAGGATAACAATTGCCTCAATATCTCTTGGAATAGCGATGTCAGCTCTTGAATGGCAAATAAGGTATTCCAGGGAACGAAAACAATTTAACAAATTTCTATATGAATTTCAAATGGTTTCAGAAAAAATTGCGGAAAATGCAGCAAAACTTGAAGTAATAAGAACTTATCTTTATTTTTTTGCTAAAAATTATAATTTTCTAAAAGATAACAGAATGGAAAGTGCAACAATAAAATTCCTTGCAAGCAAATTAGGTGTTAAATCTTCTCTTGATGCTATACAGATATTAGGGGGATATGGTTACACTAAAGAATACCCTGTAGAAAGGTATCTTAGAGACGCAAAACTTATGGATATTGGTGCTGGCACCTCGGAAATAATGAAGTACATAATCTCCAAAGTTATGATAGAAAAGTTTGTGTAAGTAAACTTATAAAAGATTACATTATTTTCAGGCTATTTTTCTTTTATGTGATTTAGATCACTTGACAAGAACAATTTATAAAATTATAATTTCACAAACGGAGGTAGAAAATGAAAAAATTAGTATTAGCCTTAATAAAAGTAGCATGGCTTTATGGTGGTGGGCTTTCTTTTTGGGGTCTTGATAGAATTGTTACCTTTGATTATATTGGTAACGATAGCATACGTACCCCATATTTTCAAGGTAGGTGTGTATCTAATTCCACAATAAAAATTATAAATGTTTTATCTAATGTTTCCTTTGCACTATATCAAAGAACTTCTCTTTTATTTTCTATTCCATTAATTAGTATAAAATTCACAGAAAATACTTCATCTACTTCAGTTTCTGGTTTTGCTCTCCCTGTTTATGGAAATAATAACAATTCATTACCAGAGGGAGTGATACTTCCAGACACCTTTTATATTTTTCATGACACCACATACACTTGGACACCCCCTGGTGTTCCTCAAATTTTCATCACTGATTTAGACAGGGATCAAACTAACGATACTGTACTGATAACATATGGATTAGGCAGAATTATGGGTATAGATACTGTACAGCTACCAATTGGTGAGGCTGTTTCTGTTCACATTCGAATAGAATATAAAGGTAAAGGAAGATTTGGGAATGGAGATTCTCTTTATCATAGTCTTATTTTAGATAGATGGTGGGCACCAGTTTTTTGGAATGGACAAATACAGGTAGGCTTTGGTCTTGTAAAAGAAATATTTTTCCAGGTTGATTCTTCCCCAGGTCTTTTGTTTAAGGCAAACAGAAGCACTGGTCATGGCTCATCTCTTCTTGCAAGTGTGGGAATTGAGGAAAGTAAGCAAAGTAATTTTTATAATAATAAAATTAAAAACAAATCTTTCTATATTGTTACTAAAAATGAAGTCTCTTTTAATGATAATAATTTTCTTTTAAATTTAAATGGAAGAAGAGGTAATAGACTAAAGGGCGGAATATATTTCATTAAAAATGACAATGGAAAAGCTTTAAAAATAATTTTTATCAGATAAATTTTTTAAAACTGAGATAGAATACCTTTCAATTAAATATACGTTAAATCTTAATCTTTCCTTTATAATTTCAAGCATCTCCTTTAGTTCTCTGATATTGCCATAATTCCATAGTTTGTAAAACTTGTATAATAAAAGAAAATCCTCTCTTTTTGCCTCTTTAGCTATTCTTTTTATTTCCTTTAAAATTCCCTCGTTTTTTTCTCCCTTAAGTATTTTAATTTTGTAAAGTAAGGAAAGAGTGCGAAAAAGAAACACAGGAATTTTTTCTCTTTTTAAGTAAATAAGCGGTTTTTTAATGTAATCTAAAGCCTTTGAAATTTCACCAGATAAAAAATAGGAAAGTGCGATTGAATAGAGATTGAGATTTTCTGCAAATTTATTGTTTTCTTCTTTTGCTATCCTTATTACATCCTCAAAATAAGGGATACTCTCTCTAAATTTCTTTTGATAAATCAAAAGAGTCGCATAATTATGAAGAATATTCGAATATATTGCCTTATGAATTTTTTCTCCTTTAAGAAGATGAATTGACATTTTGAAGGAGTTTTCAGCTTTTTTAAATTTTCCCATAGCAAGATATACTATCCCCTCATAGGCATTAGATTTTGCAAGAACATCAATGTCTTTAAGTCCTTCTGCTAAATTTTTTGCCCTTTCAATGTTTTTAATAGCTACTTCGTAATTACCCTTTGTATAAAGAAGATAGGAATATTCAAGTAAAACAGTTGATAAAGATCTATATTCCCTTAAAAATTCATAATTTTTAATCGATTTTTCAAACCATTCTTCAGATTCATCAATTTTACCGAGCATCATTAAGTTGAATGCAATGCTATATTCAAGATTTGATACTTCTCTCAGAGAAAGTTTTTCAGTCTCATTATAAATTCTGTTACATATCTCTAACGATCTAGCGTATTCTCCAGTATTTTCAAGGGCTGTTTGATACAAAATCAAAAATCTTAACCTATCTTTTTCGTTAAAGAGTTTTTCTTTATCTTTTAACTTTTTTAAAACCTCAAGACCCTTTTTAAAATTTCCTGTATCAAGTAAGACTTCTGCCAATGGTAGTAGTAGTTTCCAACCCTCTTTCTTTAGGAATTTTATTCCCTCTTTAAGAATATCTATGCATTCTTTTTTCTTCCCAATAAAGTTATAATAAAGAGCAAGAAGTTCGTAATAATATCTCTCCTTTTTGTTTAATCTACTGATCAATTTTTTTGCTTCCTCAAAATATCCAAGATGAATCAACGAGAATATTCTCTTATATAAAATTTTTGAGGGTAATTCCTTTTTTAATTCTATACAGCTTTTTTCAATAAAATCTGTTGCAATCTTTAAATCACTTATACTTCCCTTTTCAAAAAGTTTTTCTGTAATTTCTTCTCCCCTTTTTATTACCTCCTCAAAAAGTCCTCCTTTATAGGCATGATAAATTGAATTAACATTTTCTCTATCTTTAATTTTTTCCCAAATCCTCTTATGGATCGTTTTTCTTTCCTCTTTTAAAAGAGTGTTGTATATAGTTTCCTGTAAAAGTGGTGTTTTAAAAAAGTACTTGTCACCCTCTTTAAAGATATACCCTTTTGAAATAATTTTCTCTAAATCCCTCTCACTAAATCCTATCAATTTTAATAATTCTTCATCAAAGGAAGGTCCTATTATTGAGATTATTTTGATCTTTTCTCTTAATTCACTCTCCATCCTTTCAATTTCTGAAATTACTATAGAGTCAATTTTATCAGATATTTTTCCTTCTCCTACTTTTATTATTTCAGTAATAAAAAGAGGGTTTCCTTTTGTTTTTTCATAAATTTCTTCTTGTAAATGAATAGGAATATCAGGTTTTACTTTCTTAATAAACTCCCTAAATTCGTCATAATTAAAACCCTTTACTTCAAAAACTTTGGTGTCAATTCCTATTAAATATCTTAGCGGGATATTTTCTTCTCTTGTAAAAATTAAAAAAGAAGATGGAATTTCTATTTTTTCAATAACGAACTTTATAAATTCATATGAGAGAGAATCAGCCCATTGCATGTCATCAAAGAGAAATAAACTCTTACGTTTACGGATACTTCTTATAAATTCAATCCAGTTTTTCTCAAAGGGTCTTTTTTCTATTTTAAATTTTTTCCTAAATTCATCACTTAAGATATTAAGATCACCGCCATATAATGATGCTCTGAAGATAAATATATTAAATTTGTTTTTTACCAATTCAGCAATTTTATTTAAAATGCTTGTTTTACCACAACCTGGTTCTCCCTTTATAATAAAAACTTTTATTCTCCTTTTTTCCTCTATTTCTTTTAACAACGCTGTAATTAACTCCTCTCTACCTACAAAAGGAAATTTCATTTTCTCTCCCTTTTTTTCTTTTATTCCCTCTACTTTATATACCTTTACTTTCCTTAATATACCTTTAATCTTTCTAACTCTTAATGGTTTAAAATCAAAAATCTCTCCTGCAAGGTCTTTAGTTGACTCACTTACAAGAATCTCATTAAACCCTGCTAATGACTCTAACCGCTGTGCAAGATTAACTGTATCCCCAAGTACAGTATAATCAAGAGGTTTATCTATTCCTATTTCTGTTAAAAGTATTTCACCTGAATTTATTCCTATATGAACCCCAATTTTTTGACTAAATCTAACTGAATTTAAAAAATCTATTATTTCAAGTCCTGCTCTAATAGCCCTTTCTGCATGATTTTCATACTCTCCTTTAACTCCAAAAAAACAGAGTATGGCATCTCCTATATATTTATCAATTGTTCCATGGTAGTTTTCTATAATTTTTTTTGCTTCTGTAAAGAAGAAATTAAGTATATTTAGCACCTCCTCTGCATCTTTTCTTTCTGATAAATCTGTAAAACCTGCCACATCTACAAACATTACTGAAACCCTTCTTCTCTCTCCAATTCTCTTTTCTATCAGTTTAGATCCACATCTACCACAATAAACAAATCCTTCAGGATTTTCAAAATTACATTTTATACACTTTTTACTCATTTTATATTTAAATTTTAAAAAATAAAAACGTTTTCCTTTCAATTTGCTTATTTCTTTTGTAATGGTTAAGTCAATGCTATTTTTACCCATTTTTACCATCTTTTAGACAAAAATTAAATTTTTAAAAGTTTTTAATTCTAACCCATTTAAATTTTTTTAAATGGTGAGAGCAAGTGTATTTAACCAGATAATTCTTTTATATCTAAGTACAGAATAAATACTGAATCGCGAGGATATCCTCTATTTTTCATGTTGTTTTAAAATTAGGAAAATTATCGCTTAATAAAACTGATGTAAAAATGAAAAAAATTCCTACTCTCATAATAACCTCCTTTATTTTAAATTCAAAATCCATAGTTCTTGACGACTAAAATCTACACTTTCCCAAATAAGGGGTCTTGCTGCTGAAAAAATTATTTTTCTGCCACATGGCGAAAAAGAAATCTTACCAAATGAAGTATAATAATATGGCTTTGCATTTAAAGAAACTTTTGTGTTCTCTTTTAAGTCATATAGATAAAGCTCACAACTTATATACCAAGGTTCATCAGAAAGCCATTGACTTGCGTTTTGGTCATTGGAAAATACAAACTCTGATGAATTTAAAGGATTAAATTCTGGATACCATAAACTATCACTATAGAATATAGAATCATTTTCAGGATGTAAAGTAAATGTATATCTTTTATTTGCTATCACTTTCACTAAAAGTGTCTCTTTTAAACTTGTTAATTCTAAAGAATAAAAACCTGTTTTCGCAGTATCACCATATCCTAAAAATATCAAAAAACTATCATCATGAGTGTATTCTAAATCACATACAAAAGCTATAAAAGGATTAAACTCTTTGATTACACTCTGGGTGAGAGTATTTATAAATACAATTTTATCTTCATTATTTAATCTACTCCAAGGATCTTCGCATATATCATCTGTTTTACCCTTTACATAAGCAATCTCATCCCCTCTATGGTTAAGAGCAAAGAGTAGTACACTGTCTCTAACAATTGTATCTATTTTTTTATCTTCTATATTTATTGAGACTAACAAATTTTGAATCGGGGACAACTTCCTTACTATGCAATATACCTTTTTACCATCAGGAGAAAAAACTGGTGAAAAATAATGTTCTTCACAAAGAGTATCACTAAGAAAAAGTTCTAAATTAGGATTCCTCTTAAATCTTCTTTCTTCTTCCGTAGGGCAATATCCCCCTATTAAAATCCATACAACCATTAAGAGAATAATTCTTTTCATTTTATCCTCCTTTAGTTACTTTCTTTATTTGTAATTTTAAGAAAGAAAAAAAAGTTTGTCAAGTGTTTGTATAATTCCATAACATTTTAGACTGATAGAAGTTATTACCCATCTTTTAC
>JBCNUW010000022.1:0-31527 GCA_039630575.1 Caldifarciminales bacterium | reverse complement strand
AAAAGGAAAAAAAGGAAATATAATTCAACTATTGAGATCCTTTTTATTCTCCTAAAAAAAGAGAATGAAACAAAAAAAATTATTATGATTCCAAAAAGAGTTAAAAAACTTTTATCTTCGAAAGGCAAAAAGTTGTAGGGTAAAATTTGAAAAACATAAATCTTTATATTTTGTACAATTCTTGCTAAAAGATCTACAAAACCTATAATTCCAATTTCTGGATTATATGGATTTTTATATATAAAATCAAAATAATAGGTATCTTCAGGACTTTTTAATGTTGCTCTTGTTCTTAAAAACCACAAAAATGTTGGAATGAAAAAAATTGTTGCTGAAATTAAAAAATCTTTAAATTTCTTTCTGATTAGAAGAAGCGTAAATAGCCCAAAAACAAGGGCAATTCCTGAATTTCTTATAAAAAATGTTATTGTTGAAAAAATCGAAGAAATGAAATAATTTCCCTTCAATACAAAATATATTGCTAAAAGAGAGAAAAAAAGAAAAGTTGATTCAGATAGTAACTTACTACTATAACTGATTAGAATTGGAGTAACTGAAAAAACAAGTACTATCCAAAAATCTTTGATTATAAAAATAAGAAAAATAAAAGAAAAGATAGAAGAGATGAATGGAAGGATTTTTAAAAATGATTCATTTAATCCAAAAACTTTATAGAAGGGAACAAGAAGTAAAGGAAAAAAGGGAGGAAAACGGTTATGAGGCGGAGAAGATACTATATGAAGATTAGAGTAACTATTATGATCACCAATAGATTTAGCAAGAATCATGTAAATAACATTATCTCCTCCTGTATCAACCTTTATATCAAAAAGCAAAATACAAAATAAAAGAAAAATAAAAAAAGGAATTAAATAAATAGGATTAAACTTTAAAGTAAAATTTGAAATTCTTTTCATTATATCATATTAAATGGGTTTAGATTTTGATCAATTTCTCTTTCACTTAAAATTTTTTCCTCTATTAATACCTCTCTCAGCGTTTTTCTCTCTCTCCTGGCTTTTAAAACTATCTCTGAGGCTTTATCATAACCTAATTTTTTTGTAAGAGAAGTTATAAGTGCTAAACTCATTTCAGCATATCTCCTACATACCTCTTCGTTTGCCTTTATTCCCTTTATACATTTGTTAGATAAGATACTAACTCCCTTTGTTAAAATTTTGATCGAGTTAATTGTTAGAAAGGAAATTAAAGGCATCATCATATTAAGCTCAAGAGGTCCAGTTTCAGCTCCGATTACTACTGAATTGTAAGCACCGTGAACAAAAGCACAAATCTGTATCATCATTTCAGGAATAACAGGATTTACCTTACCTGGCATTATTGAGCTACCTGCTTGAAGAGAGGGCAGTTCAATCTCATTTAATCCTGCTAAAGGCCCACTTGAAAGAAGTCTTAAATCGTTTGATATTTTCATAAGTGAGGTAGCAAGAGTGTTTAGAGCCCCCATAAGCTCAACCATACAGTCTCTTGATGAAATGTACTCAAATTTATTTTTTGCTTCCCTAAAATTAATATTAGTTCTTTTTGAGATCTTTTTACATATTCTTTTTCCAAATTCTGGATGAGCACCAACACCTGTTCCAATTGCTGTTCCTCCAAGAGGTAAAGCAATAAGACTATTAAAAACTTTTTTTATCCTCTTTATATTACTTTCAATTTGTGCTCTGTAAGCTGAGAATTCTTGCCCAAGAGTCATTGGAACTGCATCCTGAAGGTGAGTTCTTCCAATTTTAATAACTTTTTTAAACTCTCTCTCCTTTGTTTTGATGATTTCCACGAGATTTTTTAGCTCTTTAATTAGATCATCGAGTAATAGCCTTGAAGAAATTTGCATTGCAGAGGGAATCACATCATTTGAAGATTGCCCCAAATTTACATGATCATTCGGGTGACAGGGACTTTTGCCTCCCTTTTTCCCAGTTAAAATCTCGTTAGCTCTTCCCGCAATTACTTCATTTACATTCATGTTTGTATTCGTTCCTGAACCGCTTTGAAATATATCCAAAGGGAAATTGTCAGAAAGTTTACCCTCGTAAATTTCTTCACCAGCCTTTAAAATAGCTTTGTAGATTTTCTCATCAAGATTAAAAAGCTCATAATTAACCTCAGCTGCACAGATCTTTATTAAAGATAAAGCTTTTATAAGTTCAAAAGGAATTTTAAAATCAGAAACAGATAAGTTCTCTATGGCACGTTGAGTATGGGCACCGTAATAAAAATTATCTGGAATTTCTACCTCACCAAAGGGATCTACTTCTACTCTCTTACCCTTCAAGCTATTAATTCATCAATATTCTTTAAAAGCTCTTCAATTTCCTCTATACTTAAATCTCCCATGTGCCCTATTCTAAAAGTTATGTTTTTAAGCTTTCCATATCCATTAGCAATTTTAAATCCCCTCTCTTTAAGTTTGTCAATAAGGTTAGGAATATCAAGATTTTTGTTATTTTTTATTACACTTACCGTATCGCTTTCAAAACCCTCTTCAGGAAATAATTCAAAACCTCTTGCTTTTGACCAATTTCTCACCTTTTTCGCCATTTCACTGTGTCTTTTATATCTGTTGTTCATACCCTCTTTAAGCATTCTATCAAGTTGGAAATCAAGAGAATATAAAAGGGAAATTGCAGGAGTGGCTGGTGTCTGCTTTCTTTCATCATAATATCTTTTCATTTCAAGGAAATCAAAGTAGTAACCTCTGTCTTTCACTTCCTTAGCTTTCTCTAATGCTCTTTCACTTATAACAGTAACAGTTAGACCAGGAGGCAAAGCAAAACATTTCTGTACACTCGCAAATATAACATCGATCCCCCAATCATCAATCAAAACCTCCATTCCACCCAAAGAACTTACAGCATCAACTAAAATAAGAGTTTCAGGGGATACACTCTTTACTACTTCAGTTAATTCCCTTAAGGGATTTCTAACTCCTGTTGAGGTTTCATTGTGTGTTATGAGAATTGCTTCATATCCATTATTTTTAAGTTCTTTTTCAATCATATCAGGCTTTATTGCCTTACCCCACTCAACTTCAATGCTTTTTACTTTTTTTCCACATCTTAGAGCAATATCAGACCATCTGTAAGAAAAAGCCCCACATACCGTTGAAAGAACTTTCTCTTTAACGGTATTACGTATTGAGCCTTCCATTACCCCAGTAGCGGAGGAGGTAAAAACTGTCACAAATTTTTTTGTATTTAAAAGTTTAACCAACTTCTCTATAACCCTCTCGTATAAAACAGAAAACTCTTTTTCTCTATGACCGATCATCCACTTTTTCTGAGCTTCAAGTACCTCCTCCACAACCTCTGTAGGACCAGGTATAAAAAGCTTTTTTCTCCCTTCCATCGCTAATTATAAGAAAAAAATTTTTTCATATCAATTTAAATTAAAATAAGTGTCTCTCTATGTCTCAAATAGATGTTTTAAAAATACACGAAATTATAGAAAAAGTATATGGAACAAAATTTGCTATTAAATGTTAAATTAAGGTTCAAATCCGGTTAAAAACTCATAAAAAGATGGAAACTTATGTAAGGACAATTAAGTACGAAAAGGAATTAGATAGGTCTTTTACTAAAGAAATTTTGAGTATACCTGGTTGTGAAGGTTTGACTAATTGCATCCAATGTGGAACATGTTCCGGAACCTGTCCTGTTTCTATTTATATGGATTATCCTCCAAGAAGAATTATTGCAATGGTTAGAGAAGGTTTTAAAGATGAGGTTTTATCTTCAAAGACTATTTGGTTGTGTGCTTCTTGTTACGCCTGTACAGTAGAATGTCCTCAAAACATAAAAATCACAGATATTATGTATGCCTTAAAAAGAATAGCTATGAGAGAGAGGAGATATCCTAAAGGATTTCCTATACCTATCTTAGCTAAGGCATTCTTTGATATTGTCTCAAATAAGGGTAGACAAACTGAATCGAAACTTGTTATGAATGTTTGGTTGAAGATTTCTTTACTTAAAATTCTTAAGAATTCACTGTTTGGTTTAAAACTTTTAAGAAAGGGAAAACTTCACTTTAAAGAAGAAAAAATTAAAGATAGGGAATCTTTGAAACTTTTACTTGAGGAGGTTAAAAAATGAGAGAAAATAGAAAGTATTTTTATTATCCTGGATGTTCCCTAAAAGGAACAAGTCTTGCATACGAGAAGTCCTTACTTGCTGTCTTTAAATACCTTGGATTTGAGGCACCGGAACTTCCGGATTGGAACTGTTGTGGTGCAACAAGTTATATGTCTATAGATGAGATGTCAGCTTTCTCCCTTGCAGTAAGAAATCTTGCTATAGCAGAAAAAGAAAAAAGAGATATTGTTGCTCCATGTTCTGCCTGTTATATGGTGTTAAATAAAGCTAAAAAATATGTTGAGGAATATGAAGGTGTAAAAGATGTAATATTTAAAGGATTAGAAAAAATTGGTTTAAAAGAACATTTTAAAGGAGATGTAAAGGTGAGACATCCTCTTGACATTTTTATAAATGAAATAGGTATAGAAAATATTAAGGCAAAGATCAAAAGAAAATTAAATGGCGTAAGAGTTTTCTCTTACTATGGATGTCTTCTTGTAAGGCCCTTTACAGACTTTGATAATCCACGATACCCTACCATGCTTGATAATCTTGTTAGTGCTACTGGTGCTGAAACAATAGAAAGTGCCTTAAAGACAAAGTGTTGTGGTGGATCTTTGACCGGTACTCTTGAGAACGTAGGACTTAGGCTTTCTTATCTTATACTCAAAGAAGCAAAAAGAAAAGGTGCCCATTTAATCGTGACAGTGTGTCCACTTTGTCAGTTTAATCTTGAAGCTTATCAAGATAGGATGGAAAAAATTTTTCATGATAAATTAGGAATACCTGTTATATTTTTTACTCAAATTCTCGGAGTTGCTTTTGAAATAGATGGAAAAGAGTTAGGTTTTAATCACAGTTTAATTTATCCTGATATTTTATATCAAAAAGCTTTAGTTTAAAAGGAGGTTTAAAATGGATAAAATCAAAGGAAACGGTGAAATAAGAGTAGGTGTTTATATTTGTCATTGTGGAACAAACATAGCAGGAAGAGTGAATATAAAAGAAGTAGTTGAATTTGCTTCAAAACTACCTTATGTTGTTGTTTCCAGAGAATATAAATATATGTGCTCTGATCCGGGTCAGGAGTTAATTAAAAATGATATAAAGGAGTTAAAGCTAAACAGGATAGTTGTAGCTTCTTGTTCTCCTCATCTTCATGAGCATACTTTTAGAAAGGCTTGTGAAGATGCGGGCCTAAATCCTTTTAATTTTCAGATGGCAAATATAAGAGAGCATGTTTCCTGGGTAACAAAGGAATCTAAGGAAGCTACTGAGAAAGCAAAGGCAATGGTAAGAGCTGCTGTTTATAGGGTAGTTTTCCATGAAAGTCTTGAGAGGAAATCCCAAGAAATAAATCCAAATGTTTTAGTGATAGGTGGTGGAATAGCTGGAATTTCAGCAAGTCTTGTAGTGGCTGATTCTGGTAAAAAGGTCTATCTTGTTGAAAGGGAGCCTTCAATAGGTGGCCATATGGCAAAGTTTGATAAAACATTCCCCACACTTGATTGTGCCTCTTGTATTTTAACTCCTAAAATGACTCAAGTTAAAGATCATCCTAATATTGAACTTTTTACCTATTCTGAAATTGAGGAAGTTGATGGATATGTGGGAAACTTTAAAGTAAAAATTAGAAAAAGGGCTAGATATGTTGATGTTGAAAAGTGTGTGGGTTGCTATGCCTGTATAGAAGCATGTGTCTATAAGGAAGGTAAATTTCCTGACGAGTTTAATGAGGGACTTTCAAAAAGAAAACCAATTTACATTCCTTTTCCACAGGCAGTACCTCTTGCTGCTGTTATAGATCCAGCAACCTGTATACAATTTCTATCAGGTAAGTGCAAAAGGTCATGTCAACAGGCTTGTGAGAGAGGTGCAATAGACTTTGATATGAGAGATGAGATAGTAGAAGTTCAAGTTGGTGCAATAATTGTAGCTACAGGTTTTAAGACTTTTGATCCTTCAAGAATTCCGCAATATGGTTACGGAAGATATCAAAATGTTTATAAATCAATTGAAATTGAAAGACTTGTTAATTCCTCAGGACCTACAGGTGGGGAGGTTATTTTAAGAGATGGAAGGAAACCTCAATCAGTTGGAATAATTCATTGTGTTGGATCAAGGGATAAAAATTATAACATTTGGTGTTCAAGAGTTTGTTGTATGTATTCTTTGAAACTTGCCCATTTGATTAAAGAAAGAACTCATGCTGAAGTCTATTGTTTTTACATTGACATGAGAACCCCTGGAAAGGGTTATGAGGAATTTTATCACAAATTAATGGAAGAAGGTGTTCATTTTATAAGAGGTAAAGTTGCAGAAGTTACAGACTGGGCGATCACACCTGAAGAGGAAGGGAAACTTGTAATAAGAGTTGAGGACACACTTATAGGGGTTGTTAGGAGAATACCCGTTGATATGGTTGTTCTTGCTGTAGGTCTTGAGCCTCAACCAGATGCTGATGAAATAAGAAGACTTTTAAACATATCTTGTTCAAAGGAAGGTTGGTTCCTTGAAAGACACCCAAAACTTGCTCCTGTTTCAACCTTTACAGATGGGGTTTTTATTGCTGGAGCATGTCAAGGACCTAAGGATATACCAGATACTGTTGCTCAAGCTGAGGCAGCTGCAGCTGAGGCTTTATCTCTTATAGATAGAAAGAAAATTGAGCTTGAACCAAATACCGCATGGATTGACGAGGAAAAGTGCTCTGGATGCCACATATGCATCGGACTTTGTCCTTATTCTGCAATTTCTTATAACGAAGAAAGAAAAATTGCTGTAATAAATGAGGCTTTATGCAAAGGCTGTGGAGTATGTGTAGCTGCATGTCCTTCAAAAGCTGCTCAGCAGAGACTATTTCTTGATGATCAAATATACGCTGAAATTGAAGGTGCTCTACTTTAAAATTTATTTAAATTTAAAAAAAGGAGGTATTAAATGAAGGATAATAAGTTCGAACCTAAAATACTAGGAATCTTTTGTAATTGGTGTACATATCTTGCAGCTGATTTGGCAGGTGTTTCAAGAATGGATTATCCTTCAAATATAAGAATAGTTAGAACAATGTGCTCAGGAAGGGTTGATCCTCAGTTTGTTTTATGGGGTTTTAAAAATGGTGCAGATGGTATTCTGATAGGAGGATGCCATCCTGGAGATTGTCACTATATTGAAGGGAATTACAAGACACTGAGAAGATATTTGATATTAAAAAGGATATTAAGAGAGATGGGTATAAATGAAAAAAGATTAAGACTTGAATGGATATCCGCATCAGAGGGTGAAAAACTTCAAAGAGTAGTGAGGGAGTTTACCGAAGAAATAAGGAATTTAGGACCTATCAGTGAAGATAGAGCCTTTAAATTACAATTAGCAGAACATAAAAAATAGGGGGAAAATATGGCTGAAAAGGCAAAAGTTGCCTTTTATTGGTGTGCCTCCTGTGGTGGTTGTGAGGAGGCTGTGGTCGATCTTGCAGAAGATATTTTACAAGTTGTAGATAAGGCTGAAATTGTTTTTTGGCCAGTTGCTATGGATTTTAAAAGAGAAGATGTGGAAAGTTTGAAGGATGAGGAAATTTTAGTTACTTTTATTAATGGTGCAGTGAGAACCTCTGAACAGGAAGAAATGGTAAGACTTTTGAGAAAAAAATCAAAGATACTAATAGCCTTTGGTTCTTGTGCTTATACTGGAGGAGTTCCAGGGCTTGCTAATTCTTACTCAAGAGAGGAAATACTTAGCTTTTATTATAAAGACGGTGACACAGTATTTAATCCTGATAATAAAAGACCTACACCACATTTTATCGAAGGTAATTTTGCTTTTGAAATACCAGAGTTTTACGAGAGAGTTTATGCAGTTGATCAGGTAGTTGATGTTGATTATTACATCCCAGGTTGTGCACCAACAAGAAAAGTTGTTAAAAATTCAATAGATGCTCTATTTTCGTCTCAGATTCCTCCAAAAGGCTCTGTTTTGGGAGCAAGTAGTAGGAGTTTATGTAGTGAATGCCCTTTAAATGAAACAAAACCTGAAAAAATATATTTGAAAAGTTTTAAAAGAATTGACAAATCTCAACCAGAATCTGATAAATGTTTATTGATTCAGGGATACCCATGTCTCGGTCCAGTTACAAGAGGTGGATGTGAAGCTTTGTGTGTAAAAGCTAATTACCCGTGTACTGGATGCTTTGGTCCTGTGGATGGTGTTAAAGATTATGGAGCAAAGGCTATATCTTTTCTTTCATCAATTATTGATTCAATCGATGAAAAGGAAATAGAAAAAATTATAGATGAGGGTCTTTCAAACCCTCTTGCTATAGTTTATAGATACTCTTTACCAAAATCTTTAATTTTTGATACAAAAATTAAGAAAAACGGAGGTTAAAAATGGAACATAAAATAACTATTGATCCAATAACAAGACTTGAAGGACATGGTAAAATTGAAATTTTTCTTGATGAAAAGGGAAATGTAGAAAAAGCTTTTCTTGTTGTTCCAGAATTAAGAGGGTTTGAGATTTTTGTTAAGGGAAAACCTGCTGAAGATATGCCTATAATAACACCAAGAATTTGTGGTGTCTGTCCAACAGCTCACCATATGGCAAGCACTAAAGCATTAGATGATCTATATAAAACTCAACCCCCCTCACCTGCAAAAAAGTTGAGAGAGATGTTATATAACATGTTTATGCTTGAAGACCATGCTCTCCATGTTTATGTTCTTGGTGGACCTGACTTCATAGTTGGACCAAAAGCCAAAAAGTCCGAGAGAAATGTTCTGGGAGTAATACAGAAAGTTGGACTTGAGGTTGGTAAAAAGGTAATATCGATGAGAAGAGAAATAAGAGAACTGATGACACTTCTTGCAGGAAAGGTAATACATCCTGCTTGGGGAGTACCTGGTGGAGTAACGAGAGGAATAAAAAAAGATGAAAAAGAAAACTTTGTAAAGGTTGCTGAGAAGGGAGTTGAATTTGCTCTGTTTACTCTTAAGGTTTTTAAAGATATTGTCCTTTCAAATAAGGAATATGTTGATCTTATATTATCTGATGCTTATACCCATAGAACATACTATATGGGACTTGTTGATGAAAACAAAAAACTTAATTTCTATGATGGTAAAATTAGAGTAGTTGATCCTGACGGCAAAGAATATGCTTTATTTGATGTAAGGAATTATAGAGATCATATAGCTGAGCATGTTGAAAACTGGACCTATATTAAATTTCCTTTTTTAAAGAAAGTAGGTTGGAAAGGTTTTGTTGATGGTAAAGATTCTGGAGTATACTCTGTTGCACCACTTGCAAGACTAAATGCCTGTGATGGTATTTCTACACCAAAGGCTCAGGAAGCATATGAAGAGTTCTATAAAAATTTGGGAGGAAAGCCTGTTCATCATACACTTGCTAATCATTGGGCCAGGGTAGTTGAAATGATTTATGCAGCAGAAAGATTCCTTGAGCTTGCAAAGGATCCTGAAATTACTTCAGATAATATAAGAAAAATTCCAACAGAAACACCTACTGTGGGAATAGGTGTTGTTGAGGCACCTAGGGGAACACTTATACATCATTATGAAACCAATGAAAAGGGATATATTACAAAGGCAAACTTAATAGTTGCAACTCAGAATAATTCAGCACGTATATCTATGTCTATTGATAAAGCTGCAAGGAATCTTATAAAGGAAGGAAAATATGATGAGGGAATTTTGAATATGATAGAAATGGCATTTAGAGCCTATGATCCCTGTCATGCTTGTGGTACTCACTCTTTACCAGGAAATATTCCTGTTTTGATTAATATAAGAAATAAAGATGGTAAAATAATTGAGACTATAAAGAACTTTGAATAATCAAAAGGAAAATGTTATTATTGGACTCGGAAACACAATAAGAGGAGATGACGGAATCGGTATTTACATAACTGGATTTTTGTCAAAGAAATTTAAAGATTTAGTGGATGTTGTATCAACTGAGGAGATGGGACTTTCATTGCTTGATTTCCTTTCACCGTATAAAAAGGCAGTTATAATTGATAGTATATATACAGGTAAACAGGATACCGGAAATATCTATGTATTTAATGGGAAAAACATCAATGATAGTGAATTGAAAAGTAACCATTACATAGGTATTCCTGAACTTATTCATGTTGCAAGGAAATTAAGACTTCCATTTCCAAAAGAGATTCTTATTATCGGAATTTCAGTTGAGGATCCCTTTACCATAAGACCCACAATTTCTGAGGATTTGAAGAATAAGATACCGGAAATTTTAAATAAAATAGAAAAAATTATTAAAAAATTTTTTAAAATTGAAATTTAAAGGGTTATGAAAACAGACATTGAAATTGCAAGATCAACTAAATTAATCGATATAAGAGAAGTTGCCGAAAAGTTAGGTATAGAGGAAAAATTTTTGGAGTTGTATGGGAAATATAAAGCAAAAATAAATTTAGATTTTTTAAAAAATAAAGAAAGAAAAGCAAAGTTAATACTTATTACAGCAATAAGCCCTACACCTTTTGGTGAGGGCAAAACAACTGTTTCTATATCCCTATCTATGGGATTTTGGAAAATAGGAAAAATTTCGCTTGTTGCTTTAAGAGAACCATCACTAGGACCTGTTTTTGGAATTAAGGGCGGAGCCACAGGTGGAGGCTATGCACAGGTTTTACCAATGGAGGACATAAATCTTCATTTTACAGGAGATTTTCACGCTGTTACTTCAGCCCATAATTTGCTCTCAGCAATGATTGATGCCTCAATTTTCCATAAAAATTCCTTGGGAATAGATCCTAATAATGTATTATGGCCAAGAACTATCGATATGAACGATAGGTCCTTAAGAGACATTGTGATCGGATTGAATCCAACTAAGAACGGTCCGCTAAGACTTGAGAAGTTTGTTATTACACCAGCCTCTGAAATAATGGCAATTTTAGGTTTGTCAAGAAATTATGCTGAACTTAAAGAAAAACTTTCAAATATACTGATAGGTTTTACCTTCAAAAAGGAACCACTATTTGCAAAGGATTTAAAAGCACAAGGTGCAATGGCTGTTCTTTTAAAAGATGCTATAAAACCAAACCTTGCACAAACTACCGAAAATACTCCAGCAATAATTCATACAGGACCTTTCGGAAATATCGCTCACGGAACATGTTCACTAACAGCAATAGAGTTTGCTTTAAGAGTTTGCGATTATGCTGTTGTTGAAAGTGGTTTTGGATCTGATCTCGGAGCCGAAAAGTTTTTAAATATTGTTACTAAGGAACTTGAAGTTGTCCCTGATTTGGCTATTCTTGTTGTTTCTATAAGAGCTTTGAAATTCCATGGCGGAATGAAAAAAGAAGAATTAAAACAGGAAAATGAGAATGCTCTTATTAAAGGTTTTGATAATTTAAAAGCACATTTAAATATACTTAAAAATGCCTTCGGAATTAGAACCTGTGTTGCCATAAACAGATTTCCTTTTGATACAGATAGGGAAATAAAAATTGTTCAAGATTTTTTAGATAAAGAGAATATCCCAAATGCAATTTGTGAGGGATTTTTAAAGGGTGGAGAAGGTACAAAAGATCTTGCAAAAAAAGCAATTGAAGTTATTGAAAAAGAGGATAATAATTTTAAAAGAGTGTATGATGTACACATGGGTATAAAGGAGAAAATAGAGAGAATTGCGAAGAACGTATACTGCGCAAGCTCTGTTTCTTATTCAGATGAAGCTTTAAAGAAGATAGAGTTATGTGAAAAGCTCAATTTTAGAGACTTTTATATATGTATGGCTAAAACTCAGTACTCAATTTCTGACAATCCTAAACTAAAGGGCTGGCCAAGGGATTTTGAAATTAGGGTTGATGATTTAAGAATTAAATCTGGAGCTAAATTTTTAGTCCCCCTTTGTGGTGATATACTGGAAATGCCTGGTCTTCCTCAGCAACCTGCAGCTACACTTATTGATATAAATGAAAATGGTGAGATCTCAGGCCTCTTTTAATGCATGAATACTCTTTAGCTACAAACTTAATAGAAATTTTAAAAGAAGAAAAAAGGAAGCGGAATTTAAAAAAAATATTAAAAGTTGAAATAGAGTTTGGAAAATTATCTGCGGCAGAACCCTTAATTTTAAAAGAAATTTTTGATATAATAAAAAAGCAAACAGAATTTGAAGATACTGAACTTGTAATTGACGTGATTGAACCTGAAATAAAATGCTTAAAATGCGATGAAATTTTTAAAGCTACTACATTCCCATTTTTATGTCCCTTCTGTGAAAATGTAGGGGGTCAAATATTAAAAGGTGATAAAATAACAGTTAAAAGCTTAGAATTAATAAAAGATTAGTTTATAAAAAATTTAAATTTAGTATTTTTAAAAATTTGAAAAGTTTTATTTAAAGGTATTAAAATTAATTCATGGCAGAAATTGTAAAGGAAAATATATCAATTTCTATACTTAGGGTTAATGAGGAAATTGCTAACGAATTAAGGCAATTTTTTAACCAAAAAAAAATTTTTGTAGTTAATTTAATATCCTCCCCCGGATCTGGAAAGACAATGCTCATCGAGAGATTACTGGATTATTTCGATAAAAAAAAGGTTTTTGTTTTTGTTGGTGATATTGAAACAGAAAAAGATGCAAAAAGAATAAGAGAAAAGGGGGCAAATTCATATCAGATTATAACTGGTAACACTTGTCATCTTGAAGCAATAATGATAAAAAAGGGATTATCTTTGATTGAGGATTGTACTGAATATTTGTTTATAGAAAATGTTGGAAACCTTGTTTGCCCCGCAAGTTATGATCTTGGGGAGCATTTGAGAATCTCTATGATATCAACTCCTGAAGGTGATGATAAAATCTTAAAGTATCCTAAAGCTTTTTTGACATCTGATGTTATAGTCATAAATAAAATAGATCTTTTAAAATATTTGCCTTTTGATATAAAAAAAGTTGAAGAAGAAGCACGGAAAATAAAAAATGAAGTTAAAATTTTTAAGATATCTGCTTTATTAGGAGAAGGTGTTAAGGATCTTGCAGATTTTATAAAGGAAGAAAGGGAGAGAAAGTTCAAAAATTGACAAAAAGATTTTTAATAAAGGTTCAGGGGAAGGTTCAGGGTATAGGATTTCGTCCTTTTGTATACAGGATAGCCTTAAATAATAATTTAAAGGGATTTGTAAGAAACAGTAATGAAGGTGCTGTTATAGAAGTTGAGGGAGAAAATAAAAATTTAAATAAATTTATAAAACAACTTAAATATGAAAAACCACCTCTTGTTGAATTCACTCATATAGAAATAAAAGAAATAAGGTTAAAAAATGATAGTAAATTTGAAATTCTTAAGTCTGAAGAAAAAGGAGAGAAAATAGCTCTAATTTTACCTGATCTTGCCATATGTAAAGATTGTAAAAAAGAGATTTTTGATAAAAAAAATAAAAGATTTTATTACCCCTTTACAAACTGCACAAACTGTGGTCCAAGATTCAGCATCATAGAGAATATTCCCTACGATAGAAAAAATACTACTATGAAGATATTCAAGATGTGCGAGGAATGTGAGATGGAATATGAAGATCCTCTTGACAGAAGATTTCATGCTCAACCTAATGCTTGTCCTAAATGTGGCCCTAAAGTTTTTTTAGTAGATAATAAAGGGAATCTTTTATATGAAAAAGAGAAAGCTATTGAAGAAACAATAAAAATTTTAAAGCAGGGTAAAATAGTGGCAGTTAAAGGTATTGGTGGTTTTCAGCTTTTAACTGACGCAACAAATGATGAATCTGTCTTAGAATTGAGAAAAAGAAAAAAGAGAGATGAAAAACCTTTTGCATTAATGTTTAAAAGTATAAGTGATATAAGAAAGTATGCCTATGTTAATGAAATTGAAAAAAAATTACTTTTATCTTACTGTTCACCGATTGTTATTTTGAAAGCAAAAAAGAAAACTAATCTTTCAAAATATGTTTCTCCCAATAACCCCTATATAGGGGCTATGATTCCATATACTCCTTTGCATCTTCTCTTAATGGACAAAATTGATTTCCCTGTTGTTTGCACATCAGGAAACATATCAGATGAACCCATTGCTTATGACAATGATGAGGCATTTCATAGATTGAAAGATATAGCTGATTATCTTTTAATGAATACAAGACCTATAGAAAGATATGTTGATGATTCAGTTGTCAAAGTCGTAAATAAAAAAATTTTAATAATAAGAAGGGCAAGAGGTTATGCACCCTTACCTTTTATATTGAAAAGAAAATTACCACAAATCTTAGCTTTAGGTTCTTATCTTAAAAACACAATTGCAATCTCAAAATCAGATAGAATTATCGTTTCGCAACATATAGGTGATCTCGATAATGAGAACTCCTTTAATGCTTTTAAAAAAATAATTAATGACTTTAAAAATCTTTTTGAATTTAGACCAGAATTTATTGCCTGTGATGCCCACCCAGATTATCTATCTACAAAATATGGTGAAGAATTAAGTAAAAGTGAGAATATACCATTAATGAAGATTTTTCATCATCATGCCCATGTTTCTTCATGTATGGTTGAAAATAAATTAGAAGAAGAAGTTTTAGGTGTATCTTGGGACGGAACTGGATATGGAAGAGACGGAAAAATTTGGGGAGGTGAATTTTTAATTTGTAATTTTAAAGATTTTAGTAGGTTTGCTACCTTCAGAGAATTTGGAATTTTGGGTGGTGATAAGGCAATGAAAGAACCAAGAAGAAGTGCAATAGGAATTTTATATGAAATTTATAAAGAAAAAATTTTTGATCTTGATATTGATCCAGTTAAAACTCTTTCTGAAGAGGAGAAAAATATTTTTAGAACCTGTTATGAAAAAAACATTTATATTTTTAAATACACTTCAGTTGGTAGGATTTTTGATGCTGTTTCTTCAATACTTAATTTAAAGCAAAAAATTACCTTTGAAGGTCAATCAGCTATGATGCTCGAATGGCTTGCTGAAGATTATAAGAAAAATAAAATCTCTCACTACGATTTTGAGTTGATAGGTAACAATCCTATTATTATTAACTTTTTTCCAATGATCGAGGGTATAATAACTGATTTGAAAAATAAAATAAATAAGCCTCATATAGCCTTTAAATTTCACCTAACATTAGCAGAGATAGTTAAAAAATTAGGAGAGATAGCAGGTGATTATAAAATCTTATTAAGTGGGGGTGTTTTTCAAAACAAGCTTCTTACGGAACTTATTTTAAGGAAAGTAAAGAAAAATAAAGTATACACACATTCTTTAATACCACCAAATGATGGTGGAATATCTATCGGTCAAATCATGATTTTGTATCACAACTTGTAAATCCAGAAACTGTTATAACTTGTTAACTTACATAGAAATTTAAAACCACTTTTTTTTAAAAATTCCTTTATTGATGGATTAATAAAATCTTCAACCAGAAGTATAATCTCTTTGGAATTTATTTTTAAAATCTTCTCCGCACCTTTTAAAACTCTTTCTTCAAAACCCTCCACATCAATTTTGATGAAGATAACATCAAAATTTTTTATATCATTTTTAATAACTTCATCGAGTCTTTTAGTTTTTATTGTTATTTTTTTTGAGCCATGAGGAATATTAACTATTGAGCTTTCACCTGGAGAAGTTTGACTATAGTTTATTGTTAAGTTTTCTTCTGAATCTGATAAGGCAAAATTAAAGGGTTTAATTATTTCTGTCAGGTTATTTATTTTAATGTTTTGTTCTAACAATTCAAAATTATAAGGAACCGGTTCAAAGGAAAATATTTTTATTTTCCCTTTAAACTTATTACCTATTAAAATAGAATAATAGCCAATATCTGCTCCTATATCTATAAATAAAATTTTCTTATTTTTCTTTAAGTTTTCTTTAATTTTTTTGATTAAAAAATTGATATCTCTCCTTTCATAGGCAGGTGAAACAGAAGCTGCATCTGGTGTTCTCTTTCTTATCTTGAATTTTCCAAATTTTGATATTATTAACTCATCATTAAAAAAGTAAGGAAAATTTTTTTTGTAATCAATAATTTTATAAAAAGAATAAACTAATTCATAAATAAACATTTTAATCTTAGGTTTTTTAACTTCAACTATTATCATTAGCTTGTAGAATATGTATGAAATATAAAATAAAATTTTTTCTCTTAAATTAAAATTCATACCCTCTTATATATTTTTATATCCTCAAATAACTTTTCTTGTATACAGATTATCTTTTCAAGCCTAATAAGTTCAAGTAGAGCAAGAAAGGTTACAATTGCTTCAATTTTTGTTTTGGCTCCTAATATAAGTTCACTTAGTAAAATAAAATTTTTTTTATCTAAGCTAGTTATTATAAGTTCTATTTTTTCCTCTATTTTAGGGATCTCCGGTAATTTCTCCTTTATCTCAGGAATCTTTTGAATAAGCTTTTCAAAGATTGAAAAAAGTATAGATGGATCCAATTTTTCTTCTTCTGATATAATATAATCACTCTCTTCTCTTGTAAACATCTTTGACATGGTTTCAAACTTTTTGCTTAAAAACTCAATAATCTCAATAAAAGACACAGTTTCTACCCTTAAATTTTCTTTATTAAAATTTTCATAGTCTTTATGCCTATCAAAGAGGAGATTGGTTTTATGTAAAATGAAAAAACTTAAAACAAATAAAAATTCATTTTTTTCTCTAAAGGTTAATTCTTCTTTCTTTAAATAATATTCTATAAATTCATCTAATAAAATAGATATTTCTATTTTAAAGGGATCTATTTCTTTTGATAAAAGCCATTTTAAAAGTATTTCGAGAGGTCCATAATAATATGTAGTTTTTATAATTTTTGTCATTTTAAATTAAGGTAAACAAGCTTAAAAACTCTCCCCTTTTCTTTAAATTTGAGAAAATAAACACCAGATTTTTTGAAGTTATTAAGTTTTATGATGTTTATTCCTTCATTTAAATTTTCAATTGATGCTGTTTTTCTACCTAAAATATCGTAAAAAATTAACTTCCCCTTTCCATAACTTATAATTCTTAAAGTTTTTTGGTAAGGATCAATGAAGGGATTTGGATAAATCCTTGATATTCCTCTAAAGTTGTTTTTTTGATTTAAGTTTAATTTATTTAAAATTCTTTCTCTTTTTGATAGAAGTGAATCAAAATTTTCTCCAGCAAGAATAACATATATAAGAGAATCAGGTGGAATTATTTTTTTTGAAATGTAAATTGAGTAATCACCTATATCTTTCCAAAATCTCTCTGTTTCTCCTTTCATAAAAGAAAATTGGAGAGAATCAGGTAGTCCACCATAAGGATAAACAAACTCTTCATTTTTTATTGTTCCACATAAGGAATGATCATCAATATCTAATAAGGCAAAAACAGGTCCACCTGAGGTTGAGGTAAACAAAATTCTTGAGGCACTATCGTAGTCAGCATAGTTAACTAAAGGAGATTTAACATCAGGGTCAAAGAAAGATGCAAGATAAGTTTCCTCTCTTAAAAAATTTTCTGTTTTTAAATTTATTAGAAAACCATCATTTAAATCTTTAATTTTCACCTTTAATATGTTTCCCTTTGGATGCTGTGTATAATCATCTTTTATCTTAAAACTAATATAATCTCCTTCTTTATTAAAATAAAATGGACCTTCTTTTAAAGGTTTTGTATCTCTATCATCAATATTAAATTTTTCGTAAAATCTGTCAACAATGTAATTATAATAGTTACCAAAAGTAATACTACCATAATATAAAAGGTTTCCATAATTTTTAAAAACAAATCCAGTTCCCCTTTTTTGGTCTGAACCTATAAATCCAATTGATCCAGTTGCTGAAGTTGAGAAGGTATAATCACGATTTTTGAAAGTTATTAAAGTATCAAAAAAAATTTTTTTTAATTTAAATATTTTTGAAAAGTTGGTCGAATTAAGCGAAAAGAAGATTTTTAGAGTGTCTTCAGGATAATTTAAAAGAATACCTTTAGTAAAGAATTTAATACTTCTTTTTACTTCAGTAAATTTAAAAAGAGTGTCAAAGAAAAAAATGTTTTGATTATTTAAAATTTTTATTCTTACACTATCATTTAGTATTTTGTTTGAAATTAAAGATACACCTATTTCTAAAGTGTCATAAGGGAAAAATGGGTTTGTTTTTGTATTTATATAAAAATCTTCAATTGAGTAAATTAAAGTGTCGTATCTTTTTATCACTTTAATCAACTCTCTTAGGTTCAAATATCCGTAACCCTCTTCATAGTTTGGGTAAATTCTATCGTGTTTTCTTTCAAGTTTTTCTTTAAATATTTTTGCAAGAGATTCAGGGGTTAAAAAAGGATTATATTCAAGTAATAAAGAGATAGCACCCGCAAGAATTGGTGAGGAAGCACTTGTCCCATCTGCAGTTATAAAGCTTTTATTCAAAAAGGCTCCTTTTATATTTTTCCCAGGTGCAATTAAAAAAGGTGATAAAAAGTTCCAATCTTTAAAAAACCAGTATGAACTGTCGCTCCATGGTAAAATAAAGGGGGATGGTCCTCTAGAAGAAAAGTTTGTAACATTTAAGTTTGAGTCGCAGGCTCCTACTGAAAATATAAAGGGATAATTTGAAGGTGACGAAGTTGTTCCTGAAGAGGGTCCTTCATTACCTGCTGCAAAACATAGAAAGACCCCTTTTTTCTTTAAATAGAACAGAGCAGGGAAAAATTCATCAAAGTATGGATGAGTTCCAAATGAGCCGTTTAAAATCCTTATAGAAATTCCATTTTCTATAAGCTGTGCTACATAGTCAAAGGCTTCATGGATGTCTGAAATGAAACCTCCGTATTCGGAAAAAACCTTTAAAACAATAATTTTTGTCTCAGGTGCAATTCCTGCTGAGTCTCCAACGGCAAGGGAGGCAACAAACGTACCATGTCCAATAGGATCCGAAGGTGGTAAATAATTTACAAAGTCCATAAAGCTAATTACTTTTCCTTTCAATTCAGGATGAGATGTATCAACTCCGGTATCAATTATTACAATAATATTTCCTTTACCTTTTATGTTTAGTTTATGTAATGTGTCAGTTCCTATTAAATTTTTATGCCAAAAATTTTTAACGTGATTTGAATGAAAGAGTTTTGGCAAAGGAATTAGATGATCATATGAGTAAGGTATTGAAAGTTTTTGAAATTCTCCTAAGAGATAATCAGGTATTTCAATAAGGATCTTTTGTGATAGGATGAACTCTTTTTTAATTTTAATTTTATCTCTTAAATCACCGTTTAAAGAATGAATTTTTTGGATAAGTTGTTCTTTTTTGATTTCTATCTTTTTTTTAAGCTCACTAAATGAAAGGTTATATTCTTCTCCTAACGGAACTATTAGATTAATAGAAAATAAGAAAATGCCTATCAAATTCCGCCTGAAATGACTCTGATAAGTTCTATTTCATCATCACCTTTTATAATTTCGTCTTCTGTTAAAACTTCGTTATTTCTAATTACGATGTATTCTTCTGGATTAAAGTTAAGTATCTTGAAAATCTCGTATACTTTGTAGTTTTCTCCCTCAATTATTTTAATATCATTTCCAATTTTTACTTTCATAGTTTAATTATTTAAGAAAAAAGAGTCTAATTGCAACAAACATAAGGAAAATAGCAAAAAGTTTTGAGAGTTCTCTTGTTGGAATTAAATTTGCTAAATAAGCACCAAAATAGGTTCCTACAAAGAGTCCTATGGCTATAATAAAAGATGCCTTTAAGTTAACATTGTTATTTCGCATGTATTCCAGAAATCCAAGAATTCCTACAGGTAGTAAAAGAGAACCTAAGGATATGCCCTGGGCAAGATGTTGGTTCATCTTGAAAATCAAAACAAGAGAGGGGATTATTATAAGTCCACCCCCAATTCCAAAAAGTCCGGAAAGTATACCGGCGATAGTTCCTATAAGAAGAAAAACTATAGTTTGAATCATAATATATAATAAGGGATATTGAAATTTAATTTGAATCAGATGTATTATATTTACTAAAAAAGGAGGTTCTATGTTTGGTTTAAGGTTTAAATTGTATTTACTTTTAATAATATTTTTTGGTTTGATTTATGCTGTTGTTTCTGTTATAGGATATGCTATAGGGATAAAAAGTTTTTACTTTTATCTCCTACTGGCTTTAGTTTTTCTCTTCATCCAGTATATGATAGGACCAAATATTGTTGAGCTCATGATGAATGTCAGGTATGTTGATAAGAGTCAGGAACCTTGGTTGCATGAAGTTGTAGAGGAACTTTCAAGTAAAGCAGGTATTCCTAAACCTAAGATAGGAATAGCGGAAATTAATATACCTAATGCTTTTGCTTTTGGAAGATCTTTAGGTGATGGAAGAGTATGTGTAACAAGGGGAATATTAAGGCTTTTAAACAGGGACGAACTTAAAGCAGTTTTAGGTCATGAGATATCACATCTTAAAAACAGAGATGTAATGTTTATTACCTTACTTTCAGTTTTACCACTTGTGCTTTATCTTATAGCGAGGAATCTTATTTTTATGGGAATGTTTGAAAGAAGAGATGAAAGAAGTAGTGGTAATTTGCCATTAGTTTTGGTTGGTTTTCTTTCTTTTATCCTTTATTTTATAACCAACTTACTTGTTTTGTATGCTTCAAGAATAAGAGAATACTTTGCTGATACAGGGTCAGTGAGTTTGGGTTCAAGACCTATCCATTTAGCTTCAGCCCTTTACAAGCTTGCTTATGGAAGTGCTAAGGTGGATAGGGAGGAGTTAAGACAGTATGAGGGAATAAAGGCCTTTTTCTTGAATGACCCCTCAAAGGCTTTAAAGGAAATTAGGGAGTTAAGAGAGATAGATATTAACTTAAGTGGGAAAATTGAAGAAGATGAACTTTTAGCTTTGAGGAATAAAAAAGTAAAACTTTCTTTTACTGACAAACTTTTTGAACTTTTGTCAACTCATCCGAATATGCTAAAGAGGATAAAGTATCTCTCACAGATTGAAAGGGGGATGGCTTGAAAAAATCTTTAATTTTTTTAACTTTTATTATTGGATGCGTTGCTGTAGTTGAGGATCGAAGAGGTCCACCTCCCCATGCAGAGGCTCATGGCTATAGGGCAAAGTATTTATTCTGGTATTATCCATCTCTTGAAATTTATTATGATGTAAAAAGGGAGATTTATATAATAAATAAAGAGGGAGAATGGGTAGAGATTAAAACTAAACCAAAGGGAATTGAAGTTACAGAATATGTAATTATAGAAACTTTCGATGATAAGCCTTGGAAAAAGCATTCTTATTACAAAAAGAAGTATAAGGTAAAGAAGGGAAAAGGTAAATAAAGAAAATTTAGATGTGTCTTGGTATTCCAGGGAAAATTATAGATATTTATGAGAAAGATGGAGTAAAGTTTGCTAAAGTAGAGTTTGGTGGTATAAAAAGAGAGGTTTGTCTTGATTTAACTCCAGAGGCTAAAGAGGGTGATTATGTGATTGTTCACGTTGGTTTTTCTATTCAGATACTTGACAAGATAGAAGCTGAGGAGACATTGAAAACTTATAAGGAATATTTAGAAAAATTAGAAGAAAATGAAATATCTTTATGAATTTAGAGAGGGTTCAAAAGTAAAGTTAATTATTGAGAGTATAAGGAAGATATGTAAGGGTAAATGGACAATAATGGAAGTTTGTGGTTCTCAAACTCACTCTATTTTAAGTGCGGGGATAGATGAGCTTTTGCCTGAAAATATAACTCTTGTTCATGGTCCTGGATGTCCAGTTTGTGTAACGCCTAAGGAAATGATTGATAGGGCAATTAGTCTTTCAAAGATGAAAGATGTAATTCTTTTTACCTATGGTGATATGTTGAGAGTTCCTGGTTCAAAGGAATCTTTATTTAAGGCTAAGGCAGACGGAGCTAAGGTTAAAATGGTTTATTCACCATTTGAGGTTGTTGAATTTGCAAAGAATAATCCTGATAAAAAAGTAGTATTTTTTGGTATAGGTTTTGAAACTACAACTCCTTGTAATGCTACTACAATATTAAGGGCAAGAGAATTAAATTTAAAGAATTTTTTTACATTAATTGCTCAATTTAGGGTTCCTCCTGCGATTGAAGCAATACTTAATGATCCTTTTAATAAAGTTCAAGGTTTTTTAGCTCCTGGTCATGTATGTACTGTTATGGGAATAGAAGAATATGTGCCAATTTCTGAAAAGTACAATGTTCCTATTGTGGTTACTGGTTTTGAGTCTTTTGATCTATCTCAAGGGATACTTCTTTTAGTTTCTATGCTTGAAAGAAAGGAAAAGGGTGTTAAGATACAGTATAAAAGATCATGTAAACCTGAGGGAAATCATAAGGCTAAGGAAGTTATAAATAAGGTTTTCAAGATTGGTGATTTAAAATGGAGGGGTATAGGTGTAATTAAAAATAGTGGATGGGTCTTGAAAGAGGAGTTTGCGGAGATGGATGCGAACATTTTGTTAAAAGAGTATTTTGACGAAATTGAAGAGACAAAGGAAGGTTGTGTAGCAGCTTTGATTTTGCAAGGAAAAAAGAAACCTTCTGATTGTGCATTATTTGGTAAGGAGTGCAACCCTTTGAATCCATTAGGAGCTCCTATGGTATCATCCGAGGGTGCCTGTGCAGCTTATTATAAATTTAAAAGATGAAGAAAGTTGAACTTGCACACGGAGCCGGTGGAATTTTAATGAGAGAATTCATAGAAAAGGAAATTAAAGGAAGGTTTAAAAATGAAGAGCTTAACAAACTCCTTGACTCCGCTATATTAAAAAATAAAAACAAAAGAATAGCTTTTACAACAGATTCTTATGTTGTTTCACCAATTTTTTTTCCTGGTGGAAATATTGGTGAATTAGCGGTAAATGGAACTGTAAACGATCTTATTGCTGTAGGGGCATTTCCAGAATTTATCTCTCTTTCACTTATAATTGAGGAGGGTTTTTCCTTTGAAGATTTAGAAAAAATCTTGGATTCTGTAAAGGAAGCTTCTGAGAGAGCAAATGTAAAAGTTGTAACAGGAGATACAAAAGTTGTTGAAAGAGGAAAAGGTGACGGAATTTTTATCAATACCTCAGGAATTGGTTTTATTCCAGAGGATATAGATTTGGGTTATCATAGAATAAAGGAGAATGACAAGTTAATAATAAATGGTCCAATAGGGTTACATGGTTTTTCTATTTTAGTAGCAAGGGAAAATATTAAGGTAGAGGGAAATTTAAAAAGTGACACAGCTTCTCTTTTAGAATTGTGGAAAGCTCTTTATGAGAATAAGATTGAAGTTCATTTTATGAGGGATCCAACAAGAGGAGGGGTTCAGGGTGTTTTAAATGAAATTGCGAAGGAGTCTGGTTATGACATTGTTTTATTTGAGGATAATCTCCCTATAACAGATGAGGTGAGGGGTTTATCAGAGATTCTTGGTATTGATCCTTTGCTTATGGCAAATGAGGGTAAAATGATTTTTTTTGTTAAGGCAAGTGATGCTGAAAGAGCCTTAGAAGTTTTAAGAGGATGTGAGTTTGGGAGAGAAAGTAAGGTAATAGGAGAAGTTTCAAAAAGTGGGGGAAGTTTGAAGCTTTTAACATCATTAAAAGTTACGAGAATTTTGGATATGCCTTATGCTGATCCTTTACCTAGGATATGTTGATTTTTTTATTATTAGATGTCTCATAATGATTGTATCTTTGATACACTTTTTCATTTTAAAATCCTTTGATTTTCTAAAAATTTTTGAGTGGAATATTTTTTGCTTATTTTAAGTAAAAAGTAGTGGGAAAAAGGGCTGCTGGGGCAGGAGGGGTTTAAATTTATTGTTTTACTTTTTAGATTTTTTTAATGCCCTTTTAAATTTTTCAAGTTGTTTTTTAAAGAATTCATTATTAGGTTCTTTTTCAAGAGCTTTTTTCTCCCAAAAAATAGCCTCTTTATACATTCCTGCTGCATAATAGGCTTCTGCAAGTGTATCCATTATATTTGGATCTTCTGGGGACAACTCATGTGCTCTTTTTGCTGCTTCAATTGTCTCTTTTGGATATTTTTTCATCAAAGCAAATTCCCATGCCAAATTATTATAAACATCTGCATTTTTTAAGTCAATTTCTAAAGCTTTTTTTAAAAGTGAATAAGCTCTTTTAAAAAATATTTCCTCTTTATCTTTTTCTTCCTTCCCGAGCCTTAAATAGCTTGTTGCAAGGAATGCATATTGCCATAATTCATACTCTCTTCTTAATTCTTTTAAAGGTTCGGGATTATCAATAACCTTTAATTCAACAAGTTTATCGTTTGCTCCTTGATATCCTCCTCTTTTCCTTACAACATAAAGAGCTGCTGATTGTTTTCCCCTTTTATCTCCTCCTACTGCCTCTCCTGCTTCGAGAGCTAAAAGGAGCCTTTCTGCAAGAGGTAGCCCTTCAGTATTTTTGAAAACTTTAAACATCGTATCAATAACTTCTGGACCTACAAGTATATTTCCCTGGACTGCCACATATTTATCATTTTTATGTCCTGCCCATGAGATTGTATTTTTTCCAGTAAAAGATACTGAATTTCCATTTTTATCAACAATTCCTACCTGTCTATCCTCCGGTGATGTATCTCTTTCGAGAATTATTTTAAGAACTTCTTCAGCGCTTTTACCCTCTTTTAGAAGCTCAATAGCCCATTTGCCTAAATATGGGTTAGCAAGAGCCTGTGTTGCTACTGCACCTGCATCTGCTTCTAACCAAGGAACGATATAACCAACATCTAAAACTTTTGAAGCAACCCCGACACCGAATTCTTCTGTCTCGGGATCCATTGCAACTATTGAAAATGTTCCAGAAATTATTATTAAAGATAAAATAATACCCATATTACCTCCTTTTTAATTTATTAAAATTATACTTCAAAACTTTATAAAGAAATCTAATATTAAATGATAAGAGACTCTCAAACTAAAGAACCTGGTGATTCTCATCTTTTACTTCATTTTTATTAATCATTCTGTTTTAATAAGTTTTGAATTCTAAATTTGCCAATAAGTCTTATCCTAACTTTTTTCACTCTCAAAATTATCATTTTTTCTATATTTTTTTAATTTTTTCAAGCTGGAAAAACCGTTTTCTTAAATATAATGAAGGTTGGTAATATGTATTTTTAAATTTTTAATCTAAGAAAATCATGGATTTTAACTATTTCACCTGAAACAACTGCATTGCTTTAAGGAGACAAAATTTCAAAAAGAGAAGGTTCTGTATCAGGCTTTCTTGGTGGAAAAGCATTTTTCGTGTAAGATATTAACTATTAAAGCCCCTTAAGCAAAATAGACTGTAATAAAAAGCATTTTATCAAAAATTTTTTTAGAAAATTAAAAATTATTCCTATAAAAGCTACAAAACTAACTATTAAAGTAGCACTTATAATACAAATTAGGATCATAAGGTATATAATTAGACTTTTAAAAGATAAAAAATAAAACTCAAAAGAAATAGAAGATGTTCTACTAAACCACGATCACTTCTAAAATATATATTTCTTTAAAAACAAGAAAATAGAAAAATACTGAGATAGGGTATAAAGAGATAGAACCTATTATAATTTGAAAAGATATTTAGATAGAAATTATTGACTCCTTCCAATTCTATTCAATATTTTTTATATCTTAATAAAAGTCAATTCTTATATTAGCCTACAGGTTTATTTGATTAATTTTATCAGGTTACTTTAAAATTTGGACCTATGGATAGTAAAATTTTTGTAAGAGATATAAGAAAATATTTTTATTCAAAGAAGGTAATTGTTAAAGCAGTAGATGGTGTTTCTTTTTTTTGTTAAAGAAGGAGAGATTTTTGCTCTTTTAGGCCCAAATGGTGCTGGGAAGACAACAACATTAAGAATTCTTACAACAATTTTAAAACCTGATTCAGGTGAGGCATTTATAAATGGATATAATATTTTAAAGGAACCTGAAAAGGTTAGAAAATCAATAGGTTTTTTACCAGGGGATACAGGTCTTTATCATAGATTGACACCCTCTGAATTTGTTGAGATATTTGCAAGTTTATATGGATTACAAAAAGATATAATAAATAAAAGAAAAAAAGAAGTTTTTGAGTCTCTTGGTATTGAAAGATATTCAAAAACAATAATTGATAAACTTTCAGAAGGAACAAAGCAAAAGGTTCTTTTGTCAAAAATTTTAATCTCAGACCCACCTGTTTTAGTCCTTGATGAGCCAGCGCAAGGACTTGATGTTGTTGCAGCAAAGCTCCTTGAGGAGTATCTTTTGAAATTAAAAAAAGAAGGGAAAACAATTTTGATATCAACACATATAATGGAACAGGCAGAATATCTTGCTGATAGAATAGGTATTATAAATGAAGGAAAGATAACATACATTGGGAGGATTGAAGAAATGAGAGATAAAACCGGTAAAAAAACTTTAAGAGAGATGTTTTTGGCCTTACTTAAATGAAAGCACTCCTTAAAAAGGAATTTCTTGATGTTTTAAGGGATAAAAGGACAATAATAAACATGATAATAATACCTGTTTTTGGTGTTCCTTTTTTAATGGTTTTTATGGGTGGAATAATGACCAAGTCAATTAAAGAACTTGGTAAAATGAAATATAAAGTAGGTATTTATGAAAAAGTTGAATTTAAAGAAATAAGGGATATTATGAGTGATTTGAATTTTGATATTTTAGAAACAAATGACCCTCACTCTCTTTTAATCAAAAAAGAAATAGATGTTGGGATTGTTATTGATAAAAAAGAAGATAAGTTTTTTATTGAAATCATTTATCTTATTAAAGAGAAGACATCTGAATTTGCAAGAATAAGATTAAAAAAAATTTTGGATTCTTTTAAAGAGAAATTGTTTAATGAAAGACTTGAAGAAAGAGGAATAAGATTAAGTGAATTAATCCCTTTTGTGTTAGAGGAAAAAGGTATAGAGTCAGGTAAAAAATTTTTTGGATATTTTTTGGGAACAGTTTTTGGGTTTATAACAGTAATTTTAATGATGACATCTGCAATGTATCCTGCAATAGACCTTGTAACGGGTGAAAAAGAAAGAAGAACCCTTGAAATCTTGCTTTCCTCACCAGCAGGGATAAATAAAGTTATAATATCAAAAATTCTTGTTGTAACAGTTGTTTCATTTATTACTGCAATACTTACAATAATTTCCCTCTCAATAACTCTTTTAAAAGGTGGTATTTTAATAGAAGAAAGTATTTCGCAAGTCCACATATTTAAAGCAATAAGTATTAAAGAAATATTTCTTATTTTTTCTGTTATAATTCCTTTTGCTTTCTTAATTTCCGGAATAGAAATAGCAATAGCATCTTATGCAAGGAGTTATAAAGAAGCACAAAGTCTTTTAACACCTCTTACATTTGCGGTTATAATACCAGCCCTTTATTCCTTTTTGCCCTCAATTAATTTTTCTCCCTATCATTTTTTAATACCTGTTTTAAATATTGCAATTACAATTAAAAAGGTCCTTCAGGGAGAATTTGTATTGATTGAATATTTTATAACTCTTATTTCAAACATTTTTTATATGCTTTTTGCTTTTATTTACAGTGTACGTACATTTAAAAAAGAAAAAGTAATTTTTAGAGTTTAAAGGCAAAGAAAAGGTTTAGTTTTTCTATATTTTTAAAGAAATATCTTTGTAAGTCTTGCTCCCATTTAATTGAAAATCTTCTAAGAAGAAGGCTAAAAGAATAAAACATGAGTAAGAAAAGAAAGATGTTCATGGTGTTTTGAAAGTGGTTTATGAACATAAAAAAAGAAATTTCAAAAAGTCTTCTTGAAAAAGGGCATAAGTATTATGAAGAAATAATGGGTAATCTTCATATTAATATTGATAGAAAAATTGTCTTGAAATTTCAGTATTAAAAGTAAACCTGATAGAATATAATAAATTTCAGATAAATGTTTGCAACAAAAGATATTAATTATGGAAATTTATTAAAGTTTAGACGATAACATTTTTAATATTTTAGAAGAGATATTTTTAATTATAATAGGTAAGATATTTACAATTTTCTCTCGTTTTTGGTTGTGGCTTTGTTTCCTATACAATTTTAACCCATTTTTGCCCCTTAAATTAAAAATCTTTGAATACAAATTATATTTTTATCTTTTCTTTTAAAAATTTAAAATTATTGGAACCTGATGATTTTTAAAATTATAAAGGTCCCCAAAATTTTTAGGGTGAAAATGGGAAATTGGTTAACTCTTTTCTAACCCAATTTAATTTAAAAATCGTTGAATATTATCAATTTTACTTTTATCTTGTCTCCACTAAAAGATATCTCCTTATTTTTACATCAAAAAACTCAAATATTTTTCTTTCTATAGCTCTTTTTCAAAATTTCATAATTGCTTTCTCAACTAAATACCTAAGAACTGCAACAAATATAGTCTTATCTTCATAAAATCTTTTATTTTTCTGAATAGCACTCTATACCTCCAATAACCTCTTTAAACCCATTTTTAAACTTCTTTTAAAAATAATAATTTAAAATAATTTTTGAAAATAAAATTTTGGCATTGTACTATATAAACTTTGCTTTAATTTTAGAGGACGAATAATTTGTTGGTCGACCCTTTATCCTAAGAGTTTGAAATATCCTACCAGCAACACCTTGAAATGAGTTTTTTAGTATAATTCTTCTAAATTTTTCTTTATCTCTGCGAAAGATATCCTTTCTTTTTTAGCCATTTTAAAAGTTATACCCATAATATGTTTTACCTCTAATAGGTTTTTTAATTCTTTAATTATTTTTTTATCTGCCATAATTCTTTAGACCTTAAAAAACTATCTCCTAAGTTTTTAAATCGTTTATTTCTTTTAACTTATCCAACCTTCCTAATGTAGATATGATTCTTTGTTTTGGTTTACCATTTTAGGGGTAAACTAGAAATTTTTATTAAAGTGCCAAAATTTTAAAATTAAAATATCCACCCTTCCTTTTTATGCAAAGACCGCAATGGAAATCTTAGAATGGATTAAAGGAGAAGTAAGAAAATGTGAAAAAACTTGAAGAAATATTAGAAGATTTTAAATTTTCTAAATTTTCAAATAGTTTTATAAAATTTTTAAGAAAACTTGACAATTTAGAAAAAATTCTTTATAATTTATAAATTTGATTTTAAATTTTAGGAGGTAAAATATGGAAGAAGCCATTAAAAAGATAATAAGTTTACTTGAGGAAGGGAAAATAAGTGTAGAGGAAGCTGAAAGGCTTATAAAGGCAGTAAAAGAAGCGGGTAAAAAGGAATCTGAATTTTTTGGGTTTAGATGGATACCAGAGATGATAGAAAAGAAAATAAAGGATTCAATTCGCTCTGCCTTTATTTTTTCAAAGAAAGGTGAAATAAGTACTGAAATCCTTCCAAAAGATATAATTCAATTAAAATCTTATACTGGCGATGTAGAAATTAAATCTGAAAAAAGAGAAAATATAAAGATAGAAGCAGAAGACGCATTACTTGAGGAAACAGAACATAAAGTTTTTATAAATTCTCATAGTGGAGACTTAGAGCTTTTTGTTCCTGAATATAAAGAAATCTATGCTACTCTTTATAGCGGTGATATTGAATTAAGCGGAAATTTTAAAAAAATTAAAATTCAAACTTATTCTGGTGATATTTATGCTGATGTAGAATTTGATGAAATAAATATAGCAACCTATACGGGCAATTTTAAGTTAAAAACAAAAAGAAAACCAATCTTAATAAAAGTGGATACATATAGTGGTGAAATAAAATTACCTGAAGGATTCAAAAAAGAAGGAGATATTTATATTTATGGGGAAAAGGAATATAGGAGAGTAAATATAGAAAGTCATGAAGGTGATTTTGAATTAAAATTCAAGGAGGAATAATGAAAGAAGAGATTAAAAGAATACTTAAAATGGTGGAAGAAGGAAGATTAAAGGCTGAGGAAGCTGAAAGGCTTCTTGAAGCAATTCTTGACATTCAAAAGAAAACTCCATCGGGAAAGTTTTTAAAAATAAAGATTGAAGATGAAAGGGGAGACAAAGTGAACATGAGCATTCCTATGGGACTTATAAAGATGGCTACAAAGTTTATACCAAAGGATAAAAAAGAACATTTAAAGGAAAAAGATATAGATATTGAAGAAATTCTCTCTACAATAAAAGAATCAGCTGAAGGGGAAATTATAAACATTAAAGATAAAGATGGTTCTTGTATTAAAATATGGATTGAGTAAAATGAAAGTAGGGATATTTTTAATAATTTTGGGGCTTTTTATATGGTTTTTAAATCTTGGGATTTTCTCCTTCTGGAACTGGAAAAGAGACTGGCCATGGATACTTATAATAATCGGTATTTTTTCTATTCTTGGTTATTTTAAGAGAAAAATAAAAAGATTAGGAAAATTTAAAAAAGAAAGAATAAAAGATGTAATTGATAAACTTGAAAGAGGTGAAATAAATATAGAAGAAGCAATAGAGAGAATAAAAGAAGTAGAATGAAAAAGATAATTGGGAAATGTCCTGTATGTTCTGAAAAATTAAAAATAAAACTATTTGAGTGTCCTTCTTGTAAGACTAAAATAGAAGGTGAATTTGACATTCCTTTTTTGTTTTTACTTTCTGAGGACGAACTTAATCTTTTATTTTTATTTCTAAAAACAAGAGGAAATCTCTCTGAAATTTCAAAAATACTTGGTCTTTCTTACCCTACTACAAGACAAAGGTTTGAAGAATTTTTAAAGAAAATAGGAATTGAACCTTTTTATTCAAAAGATGAATTAATGGAAATCCTTGATTTGCTTGAAAAAGGCGTAATCACAGCAGAAGAAGCTGAAAGAAAAATAAGAGAAATCAAATAATTGTTTATTAACCCATGTTTGCCAACTTAACTTAAAAATCGTTGAATATCAGTTATTTTCATCTTGTTTCTACCTAAAAATATTTTCCTTTTTATCTCCTCTTTTTAAAAATCAAAAATTATTGAAAATCAAGGGATTTTTAAAATAATAAAAAGCCCCAAAAATTTTTAAGGTAAAAATGGCAAACATGGGGTAAGCAAATTTTCTCGGTGGGGTTAAGTTAAAAATGAGGATAATTTAAATCCAATGTTTTTAAAATTGTGTTGGCAAACATGGTCAACCTTCTATAATCGTTTGCAAAAAGCATCTTTAATCCTAAATCTTTAAAACCTTAAATCTCCTTTTTATTCCATTAACTTTAGCGTCTATAAAATAAGTACCTTTTTTAAGATTATTTATTTTCAGCCTATGAATACCTGATTCTAAACTTTTATTTATGGTTTTTATCTTTCTTCCAGAAACATCATAAATATTTAAGGAAATTTCTGATTTTTTATCTAAAATGAATTCAATCTCTATATTTTTAAAAGAAATACTATTTATCTTAATTAGCTC
>JBCNUW010000021.1:0-36220 GCA_039630575.1 Caldifarciminales bacterium | reverse complement strand
TTAACACTTTATGACATCTCAGGAAAAGTTATAAAAACTCTTGTTAATGAAGAGAAAAAAGAAGGAATACATAAAGTGGAAACAAAAATCAATCTACCCTCTGGTATATACTTCCTCTCACTCGAAACTGCTGAAATTAAAAAAATCACAAAATTTGTAATACAGAAGTAAAGAATTAAGATTTAATTTTTTAAGGGCTTTTGAATTTAGAGAGTCTTTTAGTATAAATAAAGAACTTATTATTTAAAATCGGGGCGCGGGGATTTGAACCCCGGACCTCTACCACCCCAAGGTAGCGCGCTAATCCGGCCTGCGCTACGCCCCGCTTGGTAATATTATAAAAAAATATTATTTAAAAATCAACAACAAAAAAACTATTTTACACCCATCAAAATATGAAACCTATCTGTAAACCTAAAACCATATCTCCTTGATAACTCATAAACTAATTTCCTCCTATCCCTTAACTCCAAATAACTTTTTCCCTCTGGCATCAAAAATATCTTACTATTTTCAATCCCAACTTTCTCCTTTAAATCAATTACCTCAACTAAGTCACTCTCCTTTTTTATAACAAACTTAAAAATTACCCTCTCCCTTTTATTAAAACTCTTTAAAACATCTACCTTTATTCTCTTATCTAAACTGTTACCTGAATTTGAAAGTTTAGGAGAAACATTAAAATAAACTTCATTCTGTAAAAAACTTTGGATTGTTCCATTAGTTTCTATCTCAATTCGAAAATTCATCTTTAAAAAATCCTCTACAAGAGGAAAAAAAATTCTCTCCCAAAGAAGGGGCTCGCCACCTGTAATCACAAGATGTTTGATATTATACCTCAAAATCTTTTCCCTTATCTCATCTATGGATTTCCACATAAAATTAACCTTTCTCTTCCAAGTATACTCTGAATCACACCATTTGCATCTAAGATTACAAAAGGCAAATCTCAAAAAAACTGAGGGTCTTCCACAAAAAGGACCTTCTCCCTGTATAGAATCAAAAATTTCTACAACTGGTAGATCATTCTTTCTCTGACTCAAAATATATTGCATGAGAAAATGGGGTTTCTTCTATCTTAACACTTTTTACCTTCAAACCCTTTTCCTTAATTTTTTCGAAAGCCCACTTCGATAAATTTTCTGCAGTTGGATTAAAGGGCAAGCTTATAACTCCCTCTTTCTCCTCTATCCTGTTATCATCTTTATGTTTAAAAAAAACATGATCTGGAAAAATCTCCTTTATTATAGTTTCTATCTCCTCAAAATCCTTTCCCATTCCCCTATCATCAAGTTCCTCAAACTGAACTTCAACTTCTAACCAATAAGTATGACCATGGGGAAAACCACATTTACCCTGATAGTTAGAAAGCATATGTCCAACTTCTCTTTTTACTCTCTTCCTTAAAATCCAAGGCATTTTAAATATTTACCAATCTTTTTATTCTCTTTGCATCTTCACCCTCTAAATAATCAGGCTTTCTCAATCTTCTCTTTCTTTTTGCATTTTTACTCCCAGCTAAATGAGAATGAAAAGAATGAAAATACTTAACCTTACCTTTTTTTGTCAACCTAAACCTCTTTTTTGCCGCTTTTTTTGTCTTCAATTTTGGCATTTTTTACTTAAAATTATAATCAAGGAATAGAACCTTTAAACTTAAATTTAAGTTTTTCTAAAAATTATTCTTCCCCTTGTAAGATCGTAAGGAGAAAGCTCAACTACAACCCTATCACCAGGAAGTATCTTAATAAAATTCAACCTCATCTTACCGGAAAGATGACATAAAACAGTAGGACCTGCATCTAAGGCAACTCTGAACATTGTATTTGGTAAAACTTCCTTTACAGTTCCCTCCATTCTTATAACACCCTTCTTTGACATAATACCTCCCTAATTAGAGCTCTCTGTTAAAATAATTGGTTCATCATCAACCAAAACAGTATGCTCAAAATGAGCCGATGGTTTACCATCAAGAGTAACAATTGTCCATTTATCATCAAGTATCTTAACCTCATAAGTTCCCATATTAACCATAGGTTCAATTGCCAGAACAAGACCCCTTTTCAACAAAGGACCTTGACCTTTTTTTCCATAATTTGGAACCACTGGCTCCTCATGTAAATAATGACCTACACCATGACCAGCAAGATCTCTTACTACACTAAAACCGTTACTTTCAACATAATTTTGAATCTCAAACCCAATATCACCAACCCTTCTAAATGGTTTTGCTTGACTGATTCCAAGGTACAAAGCTTTTTCTGTTACGTATATAAGTTTTTCAACTTCACCGTTAACCTTACCAACTTTGTAAGTCTTTGCTCCATCACCAAAAAAACCGTACATATTTACACCTACATCTATCTTAACAATATTACCCTCCTCTAAAACTTTCTTATCTGACGGTATACCATGAACAACCTCATTGTCAACTGAAATACAAGCTGAGGCAGGAAAACCCTTGTAGCCAAGAAAAGCTGGTAAACCACCCATCTTCCTTATCATCCTGTCAATTATATCATTTAACTTCTTTGTAGTTATGCCTGGTCTTATGTACTCCTCTATATAAAACAAGACACAAGCTACTATCTTTGAAGCTTTTTTTATATTTTCAATCTCCTCATTTGATTTTAGAATTATCATAAAAATATCTTTCTAATTTTAGCATTTATTTCATCAACATCCCCTTTCCCCTCAATAACTCTAAGAATACCCAATTTAGTGTAATAATCAACAAGAGGATAGGTATTTTCTTTAAAAACTTTCAATCTATTTCTTATTACCTCTTCTTTATCATCATCCCGTGTAATAAGTTTTACATTACATTGATCACAGATCTCATCATTAACAGGTGGGTCATAACTTAGATTGTATATTTTATTACATTTTGGACATAATCTTCTTGATGTTAACCTTTTTATAATTTCGTCATCATCTACATCAAAATATATAACATGTGTAAGAGGTTTATTCAAATCCTCTAACAATCTGTCAAGTGCCTTTGCCTGATTTATGTTTCTGGGAAATCCATCAAGGATAAAACTATCGAAACTGACCAAAGCATTAACTACAATTTTAACCATCAAGTCATCAGGAACAAGAACACCTTGCTCCATATATTTCTTTGCAATCGTACCAAGTTCTGTATTTTTCCTTACATTTTCTCTGAGTAAATCCCCAGTAGAAATCATAGGAATACCCATATGTTCTGAAAGCTTTTTTGCTTGTGTCCCCTTTCCAGCTCCTGGAGGACCTATAAAAAGAATTCTCATTAACCTCTTCTTCCCTTGAATCTACCTTTTTGCAACAATCCCTCATACTGTCTTGTTAGAAGATGTGACTCAATCTGCTGGAGAGTATCCTGTGCTACACCTATTATTATTAAAAGCCTCGTTCCCCCAAAATAAAAGGGAACATTGGTTATTCTTGAAATATAATAAGGTAAAATTGCTACAAGTGCTATAAATATTCCACCAGGTAATAAAATTCTCTTTAAAACATTATCGATATACTCTGCGGTTTTATCACCCGCCCTTACACCTGGAATAAAACCAGCGTATTTCTGCAAATTATCTGCTATATCTTTAGGATTCAGAACAACTGCTGTGTAGAAATAGTTAAAAAATATAATAAGAATACCATAAATCAAATCGTACAAGAGATGCCCTGGATTAAAAAGTTGGGTATAAATCATTATGTCCTGTAGTTGCGGAAAGAAAGAACCTAAAGAATAGGGCAAAATCATTATACTCTGAGCAAAAATTATAGCCATAACACCAGCAAGCGTCATCTTAAGAGGTAGATGAGTTGAAGCACCTCCGTAAACTTTCCTTCCAATTACTCTTCTTGCATACTGAATAGGAATTTTCCTCGAAGAAAGATTAACAAAAACTATTGAATAGGTAAGTAAAAACAAAGTAGAAAGTGCAAATAAAATACCAGCTAAGGAGATTGCTCCGTTTTTTAATAAATTGAAAGTTTGTAAAACCTCTTGCGGTACAGTATCTAGTGAACCCACAAAAATAAGCATAGAGGCACCATTTCCAATACCCCTTTCTGTAATTTGCTCACCCAACCACATACAAAAAACTGCACCAGCTGAAAGTGTTATAACTGTCAAAAGAGTAAAACCTATTCCTGGATTCGGAACAATTGGTAATCCAGAAGGAGAAGTAAATCTCGTCAAAAGTGAAGCAATTCCGAAAGATTGAATAGCAGCAACAAATACTGTTAAATATCTTGTCCACTGCTCAATCCTCCTCCTCCCAGCCTCCCCCTCTCTTTGTATTTTTTCAAGATAAGGAACCGATGTTGTAAGAATCTGAAATATAATAGAAGAAGAAATGTAAGGCATTATTCCAATTCCCAAGATAGAAGCTCTTGAAAGCGCTCCACCAACAAAAAGGTCAAATAGCCCGAGAAATGAACCCCTTAACTGCTGAGCAAAAAGTTCTCCGAGAGCTTTTACATCAATTCCAGGAATAGGTATATGTGTTCCTAACCTGAAAATCACTAAAACAAGCGCTGTAAATAAAAATCTCTCCTTTAAATCTTTTATTTTAAAAATATTCCTTATTCTCTCAATCGTAGGTTCCTTTGCCATTTTACTTTATAAATATTACCTCACCACCTACATTTTTAATTTTTTGAATTGCCTTCTTAGAAGCCTTGTGAACATAAACTTTCAAAGGAAAATTTATCTCTCCGTCTGAAAGAAGCTTAACCTTAAAATTCCTCCTTAAAACTCTTCTATTTTTCATTTCCTCGTATGTAGCCTCCTCTCCTTCTTTAAACTTCTCTACTAAATTTTTTATATTTATAACCTCATATTTCTCACCAAAAGGATTTACAAATCCCTTTTTCGGCAACCTCCTGTATAATGGAGTCTGTCCACCTTCAAATTCAGGACCCTTTTCCTTTCCCGATCTTGATCCTGCACCCTTATGCCCCCTACCAGATGTCTTTCCATGACCTGAACCAATACCTCTTCCAACTCTCTTTGGCTTCTTTTTAGCTCCCCTTGCAGGCCTTAGTTTACTTAAATCAAGCATATTAAAACCCTCCTTTATCTTTTTCAAAAATCTCTTCAACTTCAATAAGATATCTTATTTTGTCTATCATACCTCTTATCTGAGGAGTATCCCTCTTTATTACAACCTGACCTATTTTTTTAAGACCAAGAGCCTCAAGAGTTCTCTTGGCTCTCCAGTTTGCCCCAATTTTAGACTTGATTTGCTTTATCCTTAAATACCTTTCTTCCATACTATGAAATCATAAATTTTCTTGTAACCCTTAAAAGAGGTAACCCTCTTCTCCTTGAAAATAGTCTCGGATCCTTAAGTTTTGATAAGGCATCCATTGTAGCTTGAGCAAGATTACAAGGTGTAGTTGAACCTAAGGATTTTGTTAGAACATTTCTGTAACCAGCTGCCTCCAGAATTGCTCTGACAGTGTGACAAGCAATTAAACCTGTACCAGGACCCGCCGGTTTTAAAAGAATTTTAGAGGCACCAACTTTTCCAAGAACTGGATGTGGTATCGTTCCATTTATAATGGGAACATTTATCATATTCTTTCTCGCCCTTTTTAAGGCTTTTGCAATAGCATCAGGAGTTTCTGCCGCCTTACCATGTCCTATCCCTACTTTTCCCTCTCCATCACCAACAGCAACCCAAGCAGAAATCTTAAATCTTCTTCCACCAGTTACAACCTTAACAACACGACTCAAAGATATAATATTCTCTATAAAGGTTTTTCCCTCTTCCATAGCTTTTTATTATACATCTTATATTTTTATTTTTTCAAGAACTTAAAGAAAACATTTAAAATTATCGTTAAAATAATTGAAATAATTATTGAAGTTCCTAAGGGAAAATAAAATTTGAAATTTTCCTTTTCTATTAATATATCAAAAGGCATACGCGGCAATTTCAGAAAACTCCTTTGAATCTCAACCTTTGAGAAAAAATAGAAAAAAAGACCAATTAAAACTAAAAATACCCCTAAAATGATAGATAACCTTCCAAATTCCTCAAGTATTTTCATTCTGCCCAAAAAGGGTGGTTACCTTGAACATACTCTGAAGCCGTCATTTTCCTCTTTCCAGCTGATTGAAGTTCTAAAACTTCTACAGCACCCTCACCACACATAACAAATAACCTTGAACCTTCAATTATTATCTTACCTATCGGACCTGAATAATCCCTATTCTCTTGAACTTTATATATCTTTATATATTTGCCATCAAAATGAGTCCTCGCACCAGGTGTTGGTGAAAGAGCATGAATATGCCTCATCACAAAAAAGGCATCCTTTTTCCAGTCAATCCATAATTCATCTTCATCTAACTTGTGAGCATAAGATGACTCCCCACGCTGCGGTTTGGGTTTTATTTCTCCTCTTTTATACTTATCATAAATCTCAGAAAAAATACTAATTGATCTCTCAGAAATTATAGACTCAATCTCCCCCTTTGTCTTATCCCCTATCTTAATCTTTTCTTGATAGATTATTTTTCCAGTATCAATCTTTTCATCCATTATAAAAAAAGTAAAACCTGTTTCCTCTTCTCCATTCATAATCGCCCTTTCCAGAGGTGCAGCACCCCTATACTTTGGTAAAAGAGAAGGATGAAGATTTATAGCCCCATTCTTTGGTAAATTTAAAAGTTCTTTACCAAGTATCTGACCATAATCTGTCAAAAGGATTAATTCAGGCTCAAGCTTTTTTAATTCACTTACACTTGCAGGATGATTAACATCATAGGGCTGGAAAATTCTATCCCTTCTTATACCATGCTGTAAAGAAAGCTCTTTAACAGGAGAAGGAGTAATCTTCAATCCTCTACCTTGAGGTTTATCAGGAGCTGTAACAACAGCATCTGGTTTCAAACCATTTTTTAACATCGATATAAATACCTTTGCAGCAAAATCACCTGTGCCAAAGAATATAAAACTACCTTCAAACATCCTGTATTAAAATTTAAAAAGAAAATTAAGGGAATTAAACCCTTTTAAACTTTAATTCTACTTATTTCTGATTCAAAATTCTTTCTAAAACGGGCTAACAAAATCCTTCTTGTATCCCTATCAACCCTATCGAGAAATAAAAAACCCTTTAAATGGTCATATTCGTGTAATATAACTCTTGCTAAAAGACTATCCGCCTTCAAAAAATCATTCTCACCCTTTAAGTTTATATATTTTAAGTCAACAAACTCGGCTCTTTCAACCTCAGCATAAACACCAGGAATAGAAAGACAACCCTCCTCCATTAAAATCTGACCCCTAATATCAACAATCTCCGGATTTATAACAACAAGATGACCCTTCTCCTCTCCCACTACTTTTTTTGAAACTACAAAAATTGATAGATTTTCTCCAACTTGATTTGCCGCAATACCTGCTCCCTCAAAAAATTCCATTGTATCAATCATTTGAACTACTAAATCCTTGATTTCTTTAGTTATTCTCTTAACTGGTTTTGTCTCCTTCCTAAGAATCGGATCTCCGTAATACCTTATTTCAAGAATTTTTTTCACCTTCCACACTCTCACCTATTTTTCTCTTTATCGCACTCTTTTCAAACTTTATTATAGTTCCTGGACCTGTTCTTAAAGTAACTACACTATCATCAACCTTAATAACTGTTCCTATTATACCACCAAGTGTTACTACTTTATCTCCTTTCTTTAAGGAATTTATCATCTTAAACCTTTCTTTCTCCTCCTTCTGCTGAGGTCTTAAAAAAAAGAAATAAAAAATAAAAAGCATTACAACAAAAGGAAAAACAAAAACAATAATAGCACCAATCGGGTTAACCTCTTGTGTACCAGACTGTGAAATTAAACTAAAAATCATCACCAAATGTTAACCAAAATTGCCAATTATCATACAATTTTTTCAAATCCCACTTTCTTGCAAAATCAAGCTTCAAATAAAAATAATCCAAATCAAAACGGAAACCAATCCCTAAATCCATAAGTAAATCCTTAGCTTTTACAAAAAAGTCAGTTTTTTCAAAAAGTTTAAATTTTCTTAAATCTTCTTTATTTCCCAACAAACCTGCTTCAATAAATAATACACTCTTTATACCTCCAATTTCAACAGGGAAAAAACCTATTCTGAGCCTATCAAGAAAAGGAATCCTAAGTTCTAATGCACTATAAATAAACATTCTTCCCCACTTCGAAAATAGGCTATAACCCCTCATCAGATAGGGTGAACCAAAATAGTAAGATATAACTTTTTCACTTCCATCTATGAAGCCTGAGAAAAACCTAATTGCTAAGTTAGAACGGGGAGTTAACCTAAAATATTTTCTTAAATCAGCCTGAAGTTCATAATAATTATAACTAGGAGAAAATCCCTTCACAAATCCTAAACCCAACAGTTCTCCATCCTTTACTTTATTTTCTAATCTAAAGCTCCTGTCAAAAAGATAAAATAAAATAAAGTCATATACCATAAAAGTCTGAAAGGTAATTTTATCTCTAAAATAATCTATAAGGTATCGTTCCCTATAACCAACATTAAAACCAGAAGTTATACTGTTAAAAATATCAAAGGGATAACTAAAAAGAACCAAAATACCGAGATCTCTGTCTAAAGCATCCTCAGTTTGAGACAAAACATAATAGGGAAAATACTGATAAAATTGAAACATATAATCTGCTCTATTTTTAAGATAAAATACGCGCAAATCCCAATTAGAATTCAAAAGATCTTGCGATAGCTCTGAAAAAAATTCAATTTTCCAATTTCCAAGAATATCTGAAATTCCAAGTGTAAAACCCCCAAAATATCCAAAAAGTGGAGAATATCCAAAACCAGCTATTATCCAATCCGGTGTTAAGTTAATAGTATAATCCTTTCTTGGATAATCACCCTCTTTGTATTCCTCTATCTCTTTCTCATCAAGTAAAACAATCTCGGACCTTAAAGAAGAAATATCCTTGATTAAAAAAATATCATAACCACCCTTCCAAAGAAGTGATAAAGAAATAGAGTTTATATTTTCTGAATAGGAAATATCCCTCACATGCGTTGGAAAATTAGTAAACCTGTAAAGAGAATCTTTCTCTAGGTCATAATAGCAGAGATTTCTTAAACCTTTAGGCTCATCATAAAGAAAATAAACTCTTTTACCATAAATAAAAGGATCATCAATGCTTCCAAGATAGGGAGTTAACCTTTTTAAATTTCCCCTTTTAAGATTATATGAGAAAACCGCATAATCCCCAAATTTACCCTCAAAATTTCTATCAGAAATAAATAAAATCAAACTATCGTTTATAAAAATGGGATTTCTATCATCAAACTTGTCTTCCATTAAAGAAAAAATTTGATCAGTTTCAATATTAAAAACGTATATGTCTGAAAAACCACCCTTTAATCCTGTAAAAATAACTTCTTTTCTTTGAGAACTAAAAGAGGGTTCATATACAGCATCTAGTTCTAAAAATTCTCTTTTTTTAACGGTTTTATTCTTTTCTACATCAAAAATAAAAAGAACATCACTTTTACCTCCAGAGGAAACAAAAACCAAATACCTACTATCAGAAGAAAAAGAAAGTGATGGTCTTACAAGATGAAGATTCTCAAGAGATGGATTTTTCTGTCCTGAAATAATTTTTTTTACTTTTTTTCTTCCTCTAAATTTTATGTACACATCAGTAAAACCGGTCCTATCAGAAATAAAAGCTATTTTTGAACCATCTGGAGAAATAGCACATCCTATGTTCAAAAAACCCCCCTCTATTGTATGATCAGTTACACTCTCTGCTAACTCATATGGAAAACTGTAGCCTCTAAAATCTCTAAAAAACTTTTCTTTAATATACCAGTTAAAGTGATCTGATAACCTATTGATATTTTCACCAAAGGTTTTCTTAACATTTTTTTCAAAATTTCTTGCTGCAACAAAATTTCTTATAAACTCTGAAACCTTTTCCTTTCCATATTTTTCCTCTATAAACCTAAAAAACATTTCACCCAACCTGTAAACAATGTAGCCCCCACTAGTTGAAAATCTTTCCAAATCAGGTAATAGGTTATTTATAACTAAATCTCTTACAAACCCTCTTGTCTCAGCATCTTCATCTTTAGAAAGATACTCTGCAAGACCCTCCATAACAAAAAGTGGGACATTTGGAACATTACCAGTTAAAAGATTTTGCCCTACTCTTCCATAAAAAAGCTCATACTCAAAAACATGAGTTAACTCATGAATTAAAACATGTTTAAATTCAGAATAAGAGCCGTTAAAAGGTAAAACAATTCTTTTTTTAAAAATCTCAGTAAAACCACCTACTCCCTCAGGTAATTTCTCAAGAATCACATTAGTTTGTCTGAAATCGTTTGGAGAGTTGTATATAATAACTGGTATTTTGTAATTTACTTTAACCTTAAAAAAATCAGAAAACTTAGGGTAAGCTTCCTCTAAATAAAAGGAGGCAAAATCAGCCAGTTTTTCTCCACCTGAATAGTAATAAATTTTAAAGTGCTCGGTTTCTAAGTATTTAAAATCAAAATCTTTGTATTGAATCTTGTTTATTCCAGAAAATAAAAGAAAAATTAAGATAAAAAAAATGAGTCTCATAAATTCTTAATCAAAGTAAAGGTGATCAGGAATGATAAAATTTATAGGATTTAAAGGTTTATCAAAAAGTCTAACTTCATAATGAACATGAACTCCTGTTGCTCTTCCACTTGAACCCATCAAAGCTATTATTTCTCCCCTTTTAACAGTTTCACCAACTTGTACTAAATTCTTTGAGTTATGAGCATATATTGTTTTAAAACCATAACCATGATCAATTTCAACTGTAAGACCATAACCTTCCCTCCAACCAGAATATGTAACTTTACCTTTGGCCGTTGAAATAACAGGTGATCCAAAGCCTGATGAAACATCAATACCCTCATGTAGTTTAATTCTACCTGTAAAGGGATCCCTTCTATAACCAAATCCTGAAACTATGAAACCTGAAATTACTGGTAAAATTGAAGGAGTATGTTCAAGTTCATTTTTCTTTTTATCAACAATATCCTTAACTTCCTCTAACTTATTATCAAATTCACGGGCAAGATTTAACATATAATCAATTCTCTTTTCGAGACTTTTCAAATCTTGATTAGGTATTAGCCTACCACCTATTCCCATTTTTAAAAAATCCTCATCTATAGCATCAAGACCAGCATGATTCCTCAATCTGTTTATCTCATTTGCTAACTTCTCTATCTTTTTAATCAATGAGTCGTTTTTTAGCATTAATGAGCTAATCTTCTTTGTAAGAAAAGAATTTTCCTTTATCAAGAAATTTAACTTGCTCTTATCAACTTCGATATTAAATAAGTAAACTAATAAAAATAAATTTAGTATGAGAAAAAAAATTACTGTGCCTGTTATTAATTTAACTAAAAAATGGGTCATAAGATATCTTCTAACCTTACCAACACCACTCAGTGGAACAACATGAATTAAAAATCCTTTCTTTGAACTTTCCTTCATAATTTGAGTATAAAATAATTAAACAAAAGAATTCAAAAAGTTTGAAAAATTTTAGTATAAAATTGTATAATAATTTGTCTATGGAAAAAATTACTCCTATGAGTTTTAAAAAATTTGAAAGGAAATGGTACCTTGTTGATTTAAGTGGAAAAGTTCTTGGGAGAGCTGCTTCAAGAATTTCAATGATCTTGATGGGTAAGAGAAAACCTCTCTATTCACCTCACCTTGATGTAGGAGATTTTGTTGTAGCTATAAATGCAGAAAAAATTAAAGTTACAGGGAAAAAACTAAAAGATAAAATATATTATCATCATTCAGGCTATCCGGGTGGAATTAAGGCTCAAAAAATGAAAGAGCTTTTAAATAAAAATCCAGAAAAAATTATAAAACTTGCTGTAAAAAGGATGTTACCAAAAAATAAATTGGGGAAAAAATTAATAAAAAGATTGAAAGTATATTCTGGACCAAATCATCCCCACATGGCTCAAAAACCAGAACCTATTGAAATAGAGAAAATCAAGTAATTATGAGTGAATTAATTTTAACTTCAGGAGGAAGAAAAACAGCAAGGGCGAGACTAAGGCTTCGCCCTGGTAATGGGAAAATTTGGGTAAACGGAAAAAGACCAACCGAATATTTTAAAAGAGAAGACCTTGTGATCCATGCCTTTGAACCTCTGAAAGTTGTTCAGAAAGAAAATGACTTTGATGTTATTGTTAAGGTAGAAGGAGGAGGTCTGTCAGGACAAGCTGGTGCAATCAGGTATGCTTTGAGTAAAGCTCTTGTTCAGTATAATGAAGGGTTTAGAGCTGTTATGAAGTCGCGAGGGATGTTAACGCGTGATTCAAGAGTAAAAGAGAGGATGAAATATGGGCTCACAAAACGCAGAAGAGCTCATCAGTATTCAAAACGTTAAAATCAGTGTAGAGGAACTTTTACAAAATGGTGTCCATTTCGGACACCGGTCCTACAGGTGGAATCCGAAGATGCGCGAGTATATATACGGTAAAAAAGAGGGAATCCATATAATAAACATAAATAAAACTATTGAAAAACTTCAGCAAGCAATAGAATTTGTAGAAAGTAAAGCCTCAGAGGGTGCCATACCCCTTTATGTGTGTACAAAAAAGCAAGGTAAGGAAATCATAAAAGAGTATGCAGCAAAAGCAGGAGCTTACTACGTTGTTGAAAGATGGCTTGGAGGTCTTCTAACAAATTTTGAGACAATAAGAACAAGGATTGAAAAAATGAGAGAAATAGAAAAAATGAGAGAAGATGGAAGACTTGAAAAGTATCCTAAAAAGGAACAGCAAAAAATTTTAATAGTTTATAAGAAACTTGAGAAAAATTTAGGTGGTCTAAAAGAAATGTATGAATTACCTGGCTTTCTTTACATAGTAGACCCTGTTAAGGAAGAGTTGGCAGTAAAAGAGGCAAAAAAGTTAAATATTCCGATAGTTTCTTTAATAGACACTGATGGAAACCCTGAAATTGTTGATTATCCTATACCTGGAAACGATGATGCTATGAAATCAATAGAATATATTACAAGAGTTTTAACTAGTGCCTATCTGAGAGGAAAAGCAAAATTAAAGGAGGAACAGAATGCCTGAAATTAACCTTGAATTAATAAAAGAACTAAGAGAAAGAACCGGAGCCGGAATAATGGATTGTAAGAAAGCTCTTATTGAATCAGATGGAGATATAGAAAAGGCAATAGAGATTTTAAGGAAAATAGGTATTGCAAAAGCAGAAAAAAAACTTGATAGGGAAGCAAAAGAAGGTATAATAGAAGCCTATATTCATCCAGGTTCAAAACTTGGTGTTTTGGTAGAGCTTAACTGTGAAACTGATTTTGTTGCAAAAAATGAGGAATTTATCAGACTAGCAAGAGAAATTGCTATGCAAATAGCAGCCATGAGTCCAATAGCCGTAAAAAGAGAAAACATTCCACAGGATATAATTGAAAGAGAAAGAAAAATATATTACGAACAAGCAAAGGAAAGCGGTAAACCGGAAAATATAATTCAGAAAATAGTAGACGGAAAAATGGAAAACTTCTATAAAGAAAAATGCTTACTTGAACAAAGTTATATAAGAGATCCATCAATAACAGTTGGTGACTTAATTAAACAGTACATAACAAAATTTGGAGAAAACATAGTAGTAAAAAGATTTGCAAGATTCAGAATAGGGGAGCAATAAATTTTTAAAAAAGAAAATTAATAAGAAAAGAAGGAGTGTGGAAGATGGAGAATAAAAGAATACTTTTAAAAATAAGTGGAGAAGTATTAGGTTCATCTGGTTTTGGATTAGACGCAGACTCTTTTTTAAGAGTTGCAGAAGAAATAAAGGAAATTCATGACCTTGGCTTTGAAATAGCTGTGGTGGTTGGTGGTGGCAACATCATAAGGGGTATACAAAGTAAAGAACTTGGGATTGATAGAGTAACAGCCGATTACATGGGAATGGTTGCAACTCTTATTAATTCCATTTACCTTCAAGCCATTTTAGAAAGGAAGGGTAAAATAACAAGAGTAATGTCAGCAATTGAAATAAAACAGATTGCGGAACCTTATATAAGAAGAAGAGCGATAAGACATCTTGAAAAAGGAAGGATAGTTATTTTTGCCACTGGAACAGGTAATCCCTTTTTCTCAACAGATACAGCAGCTGCTTTGAGAGCTGTTGAAATATCTGCAAGATATTTTCTTAAAGGAACAAAGGTAGATGGAATATATTCAAAGGATCCTGTTAAAAATAAAGATGCAATAAAGTATGATAGAATTGATTATGATACAATAATAAAAAATGATCTTAAAATTCTTGATGCTTCAGCTGTTGCCTTATGTAAAGAAAATAACATAGAAATAATTGTATTTAACATAACAAAAAACGGGGTTCTTAAAAAAGTCTTATTTGGTGAAAGGCTCGGAACCCTTGTTACAAAATAAAACTCTCATAAAATTAGTTCAGGGATTTTTGCCTATAATTTATTACTTTCTTTTAAAAACAATAAAATTCAAACAGATAGGAGAATTTCCTACAAAAAAAGCTCTCTTTTGTTTCTGGCACAAATCTTTTTTTCCTCTAATTTATTTTTATAAAAATAAAAAAATAAGAATTTTAATTTCTGCTTCAAGAGATGGAGAACTCTTAGTAAAACCTCTTAAAAAATTTGGATTTGTTGTGATAAGAGGATCAAGCACAAAATTCGGAGACAGAGCCTTCAGAGAAATGATAAAGGCTTTAAAAATGGGAAAACTCGCAGCAATTACACCTGACGGACCAAAGGGACCAAGAGAAATTTTTAAAGAAGGTGCACTTTTCATCTCCTATCTATCAAAAACACCCATATATCTTGTAGGAGTAGCTTTTTCAAAAAAAATTGAACTTCCCACCTGGGATAAATTCATGATCCCGTTTCCCTTCTCACGCTGCACTGTTTTTATTTCTTCACCAATTTATATTTATAATAAAAAAAACATAGATAAAGAACTTTTCACAAAATTCTTAAAAGAAGCAAATGTGCTAGCAGAAAAATATATAAAAAAAGGAGGAAAAATATGTTAATAATTTTTTTAACCTTTTATCTTACACTTAACCTACAAAACGGTCTTCATGTTATCTACAAAAAAAAGGAAAAAACAGACATCTTCACTTTTCTTCTTATTGTAAACTCTGGAAGCTTCAACGAAGAACAAGGATTTGAAGGCATGACTCATTTTCTTGAACATATGCTATTTGACGGTAATGAAAAATTCTCAAGAGAAGAACTTAATAAAAATTTTGATAAACTTGGACTTTATGTAAATGCCTTTACCAGAGAAGATTACACAGCCTATTTCTTCTCCGGACCTGATGAAAACTATAAAGAAGGAATATACCTTTTATACCTTATGATTTTTAAATCAACCTTTCCTGATAAAGAATTTGAAAAAGAAAAAAAAGTTGTTTTACAAGAAATCTATCAGGATAGATCAAGAGAATTTAACATTACAAAGGAAAAAGTTGACTCTATTATCTACCTAGGAACCAACTATTCACATCCAATTATTGGATATGAAAGAACGATAAAAAATCTAAAAAAAGAGAAAGTAATTGAATTTTATAAAAGATTTTATGTACCTAATAACATGGTAATATTTTTAAATGGTGATATAGATGAAAAGGAACTTTTTGATTTTATTGAAAAAACATTTGGAAGAGAATTAAAAGGAGGAAAACTCTTAGACGAAAAAAATTTAAATTTACAAAAATTCTACGGTGAAAGAATATTTTTAAATTTGGATAATGCTAAAAACTTTTATATTTTTAAGTGTTTTGAGGCACCACCAATTAACCATACTTCAGCTTCTTATTTTATCTTACTTGAAGAGCTTATGAATTCTGATCAAGGATTAAATAAATTTAAACAAAAATTTAAAGAAATTTTGGAGGCTTCTTTAAGCTATGAGCCAAAAAGAAGATTTGGTGTTATTTTCTTTAACTTAACTCTCAAGAATAACTTAAGTAAAGATAGTCTAATTCATATAGATGAAAAATTAGATTCCTTTGTCAAAGATTTTTTAGATAGCCTAAAAAAAGAAGATTTTGAAAGATTAAAAGAAAAAATTTTAAAGCAAAAAGTTTACGATGATCTTGATCCTGTATACACTGTTTTCTATCTGGCAAATTACCTTATTTACAAAGACCCTCTTTTAAAGGAAAAAATCATAGAAAATATAAGGGAAACAGAATATAATGATTTTATTAAATTTTTTAAAAACTTCTTTAATAACTCTAATAGTAAAACAGTGATTGTTTCAGAGTCTAAAAAGGTTGAAAAAAGAGTTGTTTTTCCAGAGTCCATTCATATACTTTTTAAAAAAAGAATTCAAGCTGAAGAACAATCCAAAAATGGTATTTCTCAGGTATTTTTTAGGGCACTTTTAAATGAAAAAATAAACAAAATAATTGAAAAAGAAGGATTAAAGGTAAAAACATTCGATAACCCTTACATACCATTTGATGATTACTATCACAGATGGGATTTTTCATATATAAGAGTTGTATTTGCCTCGGATAGTAGAGATAAAATTTTTGACTTTATCGATAAACTACTAAAACCTGAGTTCGATACTTTTATTTTAAAAAACTCAAAAAAAGAGGCAATTTTAGCAAGAACAATTTCAGAAAAGGATCCCTTTATAAGGGCTTGGGAGGAATTTGAAAAGAATCTATTCAAAGATGAGGGAAAATCACTTTACGGTGATAAAAATAAAATAGAGAAAATTACGTTAGATGACCTATACAGATATTCTCAAATTTTAAAAAAAGAAAATATGATAATAACTTACGAATCAGAAAACCCAGATAGTCTTTTAAAAAATAAATTAAAAGAAATATCAAATTATGAACCTTTAGAAAAACTCAAAATAAATGAGGAACTTTTCATTGATTCGATAAAATTAAATTTAAAGCAGAGCTACATTTTGGGGGGTAGAATTTTTGATCTTGAAAATAGGGAAGAAATTCTCAATTATATTTCCCTTTCCCTTATTTTAACCCAAAAAATGCAAGAAATAATAAGGGAAAAGTTAGGACTTTCCTATAGACTATCATCTGGAATTAGAATCTATCCTCAAAAGATACTTTTTTATTATGAGATAGGAACAGATAAAGAAAACTTAAGAAAGGTAGAAAATGTGATGGAAAAAATTTTTGAGGATATAAAAAGAAAAATAGGAGAGGAGGAATTTGAAATTGCAATGAACTCTTTTTTAGGAAACTATATAAGAAGACTATCAAATCCTGAAACAAGAAGTTTCTACAAAGGTTTTTACATTTATGTAGGTTTGGGAGAAAACTTTGATAACTTTATCAAAGAAAATTTAAAGGATGTAAAATTAAAAAATATAAGGAAATTAGCAAAAAGGGTTTTGAATATAGGAGATTTCTCAAAGATCTACATTTTTTAAGAAACTTTTAAAATTTAAAGAAATTAAAAAATACTTAAAGTCTTTTAAAAATATGGATTTAAACAGAAAAAAAATTGGCATCAAAACTCTTATCACAGGATACATTATCTTTTGATTCTTTCTATAGAAATAATAAAGTGATCTTATTCTGTGATAAAAGGTAAATAGACTTTCTTTATGAGTTCCACCGAATTCATGATAGACAGTCCATTCAGGGTAAAAATAAACGAAAAATTTTTCTTTTCTTAACCTTCTTTCAAAATCCTCATCTTCTTTAAAAAGGAAAAAATTTTCGTCAAAAAAACCAATCTTTTTAAAAACAATTGAGGGAAACAAGGCACAGGCACAAGGAGCAACTGGAACAAACTTTTCTCTTATCCTCCTTTTTTCCTTTTTTTTAATAAAATCTGCAAATCCTAACAAGAATAAAAAGGTTCTAAAGTGAGACTCTGTATTTCTCCACGGAGGAATTTTCTCACCATTTTCTTTAAGCATAAGTGGAACGAGCATCCCTATTCTCTTTTTTTTCTTTATAAATTCAAAAGCACTTTCAAAACCATTAATGAATCTAACATCAGGATTAACAATAAGAATATATTCACCATTACTTACCTTTAAACCAATGTTTACAGCCTTTGCAAATCCCAAATTCATTTCATTATCTATTACTTTCAAAGAAGGATAATCTTCAAATTTAATCTTTTCACATGGAGAATTATTTACAATTATTATTTCTGCTTCTTTTTTAACCTTAAAAGGTAAAGAATCTAAAAGATTTTTTATTAAATTTTTTGAATAATAATTAACTATAATAACACTTAGCTCTTTCACAGAATGATCATCTCCTCAATAAATCTGGAGGGCAAGAGTTTCTTTCCTGCTCTAACTTTAGGTCTTGTTATGAAAATTTTTTCACAACTTCTTGTAAGTGCCACATAAAAAAGTCTTCTTTCTTCATCTAATTCTTTTCTTTTTGATAAGCTTTGAACACTTGGGAGAATTGATTCAGCCATACCAGTTATAAATACTACATCAAATTCAAGACCTTTTGCACCATGAATTGTTGAAAGAAAAACACCTCCTTCCCTTGAATCTGTTTCAAGACTCTCTAAAATTGAAAAAGAATCTAAAAATTTTTTTATCTCTTTAGCTTTATACTCTTTTAAAAGGAAAAAATATTCATCTAAGGATTCTCTTTCCTCTTTTTCCTGATCTGGAGGCAAATTTTTTAAAAAATCATAAAAATTAATTTTTTCAAGAAACTCGTCAACTATTTCAAAAGGAGTTTTTAAAAATTTTTCCTTTTGATGAGTTTTCCATAACTTTAAAATATCATCACTTATCTTCTTGTCTCCTAAAAAATACTTTATAGTCTTCTTGAGAGCATTTTTTCTACCAAACTGGACAGATTCAAGATAGCTGTTTAAAGCTTTAATTATACTTTTCATATAAAATCTTGATTTACCTTGAACATTAAAAGGGATATTTTCTTTTTTAAGTACTTCCTGTATGTTTTTTAAATAGTAAGAAAATCTAGACAAAACAGCTATTTTCTCCTCCTTAATACCTTGAGAAAGTAATAACTTTATCTCTTTAGAGACAAATTTCGCTTCTTCCTTTTCATCTTCAGCGTGAAAAACAAAAATCCTTTCTCCCTTTTTTTCAGCAGGTGTAAAGAAAATCTCTTTTCTTCTTTTTATTCTGGAGAGAATCTTTAAACCAGCATCATAAATATGCTCTGGTATTCTAAAAGATTTTGTAAGATAATATATTTTTGGATTTTCAAAGTATCTCTCGAAATTTTCTATATATTCCGTTGAGGCTCCTTTAAAGCCGTAAATAGCTTGGTCTGGATCACCTGTTGCAAATAAATACCCACCTTTTTCTCTCAATTTCTTTAAAAGTGATACCTCACCATAACTTAAATCCTGAAATTCATCAATAAGTAAACACCTAATATTTTCTGAAAATCTCTCCTTTATATCATCATACTTATCAAGGATTAAATTAGAATAAAATATTAAATCATCATAATCTAATAAATTATTTTCCCTTAAAATTTCCGAATATCTTTTATAAATAAAACCACATTTTCTTAGCCAAACAAAATCAGATCTTAATAAGTCATCAGGAGCAAGTAAATTTATTTTGGAAATTGAAATAGTTTTAATTATTTCTTCGAGTTCAACTTGAGAAAGATCAGTGAAATTATTTCTAATTATCTGAAAACTCTCACTCCTTGAAATAACTTTTGCTTCTTCCATCTTAAATCCAATTCTCGACCCACCGGTATAAAGAACCTGTAAACCCAAATTATGCAAAGTTGAAACATTTAACGACAAGTAATTTTTTTTTGAAAGAAAAAGTAATAATCGTGATTTTATTTCATCTATTCCTTTACCTGTAAAAGTTGTGATTATGATTTCCTCTGGTTCAAAATTTTTAACTTCAATAAGATAAGAGGCCCTTCTTATCAAACAAGTTGTCTTACCAGTTCCTGCACCACCAATAACAAGAACAAACCTTTCTTCTGTAGTTACAGCATCTTTTTGCTCATCTGTCAAGTCATCAATTATATTTTTTCTCTTATCTCCTATTTTTACATCTATTAGTGGCACGTATGTTACTTTCAATCCTTCCTCGAGTGATTCATACATTTCCTTTGCTGTTTTAAATCTTTTTTCAGGGTCAGGATCTATTGCCCTTTCTATAACTTTTCTTGTGTTTTCACTTACATTTTCGGTAAGTTTTTTATAACTTCCCTTTTTTATTTTTTCTCTTATTTCTTCAAAGGTTTTGCCATGAAAGGGTGGAAATCCCGCAAAACATTCATACATCATACATCCAATAGCAAATATATCAGTTCTTTCTGAATAGTTCCCTCTCCAACCTTCAGGTGCAAGGTAAAGGGGTGTTCCAACAACATTACCACTCATTTTTTCCTGAAAAATAAGGGCAAGTCCAAAATCTGAAATTTTTGGTTCAAAATCAGATGTTAAAAGTATGTTTTCAGGTTTTAAATCTCTATGAAGAAATCCCTTTGTGTGAGCATATGAAAGGGCAAGAAGGACTTTTTTAAAAATTTTTAAAACTAAATCCTCCTCAACAGGAGCAGACTTTATCAGATTCCTAAGTGAGACTCCTTCTATGTATTCCATCGTCATTATGAGATTGTTATCTATTATGTCAACTGAATAAAATCTAACAATATTTTCGTGCAAAAGTTCAGATAAAACTTTAGCTTCTCTTTTTAGAATCTCCCATTCTTCCTTTCTTATCCTTGGAACTTTTATTGCAAAGAGTTTATCAATCAAAGTGTCTTTTACAAGATAAACATCTCCAAAGGTTCCTCCTCCTAACCATTTTAGAATTTCGTATTTACCAAGTTTCTTGTATAACATTTTATATTATATAAAAGAACTCATAAATTTCTTTGCAAGTTCAACAAGGTAAAAGGAACCAACTAAAAGTATGAATGAATTTGAATTTGAATTTTCAAAGCAAAAATTAAAAGCTTTGTAGGCATCTTCAAAGGTTACTATTTTTTTAAAATTTAAATTTTTTGCCATTTCATAGATAACTTTAGGATCTTCTCTTCTTGGTATGTGTGATTGAGTTAATACAAGATTTTTAGGTTCAAGTCTTTCTAAAATTTTAAGCATCTTTCCTATATTTTTATCTTTATTTGATCCAAAAATAAGAAAATCAGGTGATTTTTTAATTATGTTTTTAACATTTCTTACAACAGCAGAGACTGATATGGGATTATGGGCACCATCAACAATAAAAAAAGGATTTTCATGAATTTTTTCAAACCTACCAAAAATTTTAAATTCAGTAAATTCATAGTTTTTAATTCCCATAAGATAAAGGTATATAAATGCACAAGCTCCGTTTATTGCTTGAAAATCTCCAATCAGTTTAGTAAAAACTTCATGCCATCTGTTATCAAAATATATCTTAAAAGAAGTTCCATTTATAGAAGTTTCCCTTATTTTAAATGGAATTTTTAATGAAATAAGATATACCTCGCTTTTTACCTTTTTTGCCCTTTGAGTTAAAACATCAAGAACCTCTCGTGGTTGAGGTGAAATTATCGTATTTTTACCCTTTATAACAAAACTTTTCTCATAGGCAATTTTTGATAAAGTGTTCCCTAAAATCTGTTCATGATCATAACTTATAGGTGTAATTATGGAAAAATCAGTTGGGCAAGAATTCACAGCATCAAGTCTTCCTCCAAGTCCTATTTCAAGAATATTAAAATCTGTATTTCTATCTTTAAAGTATAAAAATGCAATCACTGTTAAAGCCTCAAAGTATGTTAAAAAAACCTTTTTTTCAATCTTTTCTTTTATTTTTGAAACATAAAATACAAAATCTTTCTCAGATATAAAGTCATTTCCTATTCTTATTCTTTCTCTTACATCCATAACATGGGGAGATGTATAAAGACCTACATTTTTATAGCCTTTTTGTATAAGACCAGAAACAATATGATGGGCAGTGCTTCCTTTTCCCTTTGTACCAGCTATTATACAAGGGTTTTTAAGATAAAATTGTGGATTACCAAATTCATTTAAATCTCTCAAAAACCTTTCAAAATCAAATTCTCCCTTTATATTTTTTTTCTCGTAATTTATAAGAGATTCAAGGAATAAATTTGCTTCTAAAAAATTCATATCAATTTATCTTAAAGTAAAAAAACAAAGTATGGAAATAACTATAGTATATATACCGAAATATGGAAAATATTTCTTTTTTAATGAACCCTCAAGAATATAAAGTGCAAAAAGTCCTGACAAAAAAGCTAAAATAAAAGAAAAAATTGATGGTAAAATTTTTAAATTGCTTAAATCATCAATTTCAATTAAAAAAGCTCCAAGCACAAGTGGTAAATACATATAGAAAGAAAACTCAAAACTTTCCCTTGAACCTACTTTTAATAAAATACCAGTTGTAATTGTAAATCCAGATCTTGATATGCCAGGTAAAAGTGCAAAAATTTGAAAAAGACCTATTATAAAAGCCTTTTTTATGTCAACGGCACTGTTTCCTTCTTTTAAAACGGAAAGTAGAAGATAAAAACCATTTAAAAAAAAGAAAATGAATAAAAGAGAAGCATTTTCAAAAAAATACTCAATTTTCTCCCTAAAAAAAAGAGCGAAAATACCTGCTGGTAATATCCCTATTATTACTTTTAGAAAATTTTTTCTATAATAATCTAATAACCTATTTCTAAAGTAAACAACAACTGAAAAAAAAGTGGCAAGGTGTAATAGTGTCTCAATTCCTATACCCTTTATGTTAAAACCTAAAATTTCCTGCAACAAAAGAAGATGACCAGAAGATGAAACAGGTAAAAATTCTGTTAATCCTTGGAACAACCCAAGTAATATCTCTTTCAAGCTTTATTTCCTCTTTTCGATTAATTTATTAATATCAATCAAAGGTATCAACTCTTTATCAATCAAAATAATTTTTCTAACAATTTCCTTATCAAGGTTAAATGGAACTTCAAGAAGTTTTACGTCCCTTTTCTTAAAAATACCTCTTACTTGCCCTATTCTTATAAAAAAATGCTCTTTTTTTTCCTTTTCAATAAAAAGAAAGGAATAGGGTTCTCTCTCCATATCAATACAAAGTAACTTTGAAAAAGAGAGGACAGGAACCATCAAATTTCTAAAATTAGTCATACCTAAAGCATAATCAGGAAGATCAAGCGTCTCAATTATTTCCAAACCAGTTACAACCTCTGTTGCTTGATAGGTATAAACAGCATAGCTTTCATCACTAACCTTAAAAATTAAATACTCCTCCATTTCTTCCTCTAGAACAGCCTCAACTTCTATTAAATCAGAGGGTTTTAGTTCTTCTGAAAGTGGGGCAATTTCTCTTTCTTCTATTTTTTCAATATCTTTTCTTTCTATTTCTTTTACTTTCCTTTTACTTTTTTCCTTTTTATGTGGTTTTTCCTTTTCCAATTTTTCAGAATCTTTTTCTTTTATAAAATCAAGAAATTTCTGAAAACTTAATTCATCTTTATCTTTCATAGTTCAAGTATTGTAAAGTTTTCATTTGTATATATACAAATTTCAGCAGCAATCTTTAGGGACTCTTCAACTATCTCTCTTGGGCTTAGATTTGTATTTTTAAGGAGAGCATAGGCAGCTGCTCTTGCGTAGGCAGCACCTGATCCAATTGCAACTATACCGTATTCAGGTTCAACAACTTCTCCTCCACCTGATATTATAAGTGCTTTTTCTCTGTTTAATACAGCAAGAAGGGCTTCAAGTCTTCTTAAAAATTTGTCTGTTCTCCACCTTCTTGCTAACTCTACTGATGCTCTAAGAATGTCTCCTTTATACTCTTTTAAACTCTTCTCAAGATTCTCGAACAAGGTATAGGCATCTGCAACAGAACCAGCAAAACCTACTAAAACCTCATCGTTATATATTTTTGTAACTTTTTTTGCTTTATGCTTTAAAACAGTATCTCCAAAAGTAACTTGTCCATCAGCTCCAATAACCGCCTTTCCGTCCTTTAAAATTCCGAGAACTGTTGTTGAGGTTATCATAATTTATTTTAATCTAACTAATCTGGAAAGGCAACCTCTTCAAAATCTGTGAAACTGTTATTAAAGAGAAAGTAGCCTAATCCACTAAATCCTTTTTCTCTTAAAGCAAATCTACTTTTCATAAAAATTCCATCTGGAAGTCCAATCCCTGAGACAAAAAGAGGTATTCTTAGAGCTTCCTTTAAATCGTTAACATCAGAGTAACTTACAAAAAGAACCATCTTATCGCAGTTAAAATAGCAAACAGGGTATACAAAGATCAAAAGATTATTTAAAATATTATTTTTTTCAAAAACATACCACGGAACACTATCAATCAAATCTTTAACATTTTTACTAAAGTTTTCTCTTTTTCCAACTAAAATTATATTATGAGTTAGTAAAAACCTTTTATCAAAAAGCGTATCTGGTATTATTTTTACTTTCATGTTTGCCCTTGTTAAAAGAAAGAAAGAGAGATTTCTTGCGAAATGAAAATTTAAAAAAGAAGAATTTTTATCTTTACTTTCAAAGATTATTAAAATTCCCCTTCTCAAAATATTTTTTATAAGACCTGGATTATTAAAACCTCTTTTTCTTCCCTTTACTTTATATTCACTTAAGACTTCCCATTCTTTTTTCTTTACAAAAACAAGTTTACTTTTACCCTTAAAAACAAAATTTTTTCCGTCTAAATGAAGATTAAATTTATCAAAATCAAAGATAGATAAATCGATCTCAAAAACTAATATATTTTTAGTATTAATAAAAATTTCTTTATCTTTTCTTTTAAATTTTATGTATCCAGGATAAAAAAATTTTTCTGGTTCATGTATTTTTAAAAAATAAAAAGTATTTCTTAAACCTAAATCAGAAAAATGAAACTCAAAGGAATCAGGTAAAATTTTTTTAATGCCTTTTATAAAATTCATAACTGAATCTGAATCTACACAATCGATCCCTTCTGTCTCTTCTATGTCCCACCAATGTCCCATATTCTCTACCTCATGAAATTTAACCTTTACTTTATTTTCTTTAAGCAAAGAAAACATAAACCTTGAATGAAAAACAGGAACAATTTTGTCTTCACTTCCATGTATTATAAAAATAGGTAGATTTAAAGCGTTTCTTAAAAATTTTTGTATATCTTCAGAATATAGAATTTTTTCTCTTATTTTTATCTGTTCAGGGTTACCAAATAAATTTATCCTTTGTAGAGTGTAGGGGACATAGGTTCTAAAGGAAACCCAGCCAGCTGATGGTATTAAGCCAGCAAATTTATCTGCAAAATGAAACCCAAGAAAATAAACACCATGACCGCCCATTGAGTGACCCTTTAAGTAAAACTTATTCGTATCAACATCAAAGCTATTTTTGACTAAATTCATGACCTCAAGGAAATCAAGCATTCCTAAATCTTGCCAGTCAAAACCATAGGGTCTCCTGTTTGTAGGAGCTACGATAAAGAAAGAATCTTTCTGTCTATAAGCTTTTATAAAATCAGAGGCTTCAACACCAGCACCGTGTAGAGTAAATAAAGTACCTTTTTTATAATTTCCCTTAAATTTAGGAAATAGAACTGAAAAGTATTGTATAGAGTTGTCTATTTTTGATTTAAAGGTTATTTTGATCGGTTCATCCTTTGTTTTTATGTCAAGATAGAGATTAGTTATTGTATCAAAATCTTTTCCTTCTAATGATAGAGAAATTAAAATTTTTTTATTATTAAAATTTTTATTCAAAATCCTAAATTTCATATCTTCATAAAGAATTTCAAAAGGTAAAAGATTTTTAATTATCTTTTTTTCTGATTCCAAATTATCTGCATAAGCCTTTATGACTAAATTCTCATATACTATATCAGTTGGATTTATAATGCAGAATCCAATATGAAAATCATAGGTCGAATCTTTTATTATGTCAGGCAAAACAGAAAGATCCTTATATATGAAGGGAAAATTTGGAGCTCTTAAAAATCTTAATCTAACTTTTCCATCAATCTCATGAGTAACAAGAAGGATTCTGTATCTTTTTTCTTTTAAATAAAGAGGAATTGGAAAATTAGAATAGTGGTAAGGGTTACCGTAAAAAAAATTTGAATCTATGTAAAATCTATGAATTCTTTCTGGAAATAAAAGATAAAAACCTTCATTTAAGAAAGTATCTATATAGATGTAACTTAGTGCCATAAAACTAAAACCATGGTGATTGTAGTGTCTTTTAATCTCTATTGTATCGACATTAATTTTTATATATCCTTCCTCATCAATCATAGCCTCTTTCCAAAAAATTTTTCCGTTTTTAGAAAGTGTGGAGTAAAAGGTATCTTTAGGGGAGATTATGTAATTTTCCTCTCCTTTAGGTAGTAGAAAATCAACGAAATTTTCTCTTTGACCTACTTGAAAAGGTGAGAGAATATAGATTTTAAAGAAAATGAACAATATCATATACCTCTGTGGGATAAAAAGCGACCAAATCTGTATAGAGAAATCATTTGGGCTGAAAGTCTTAAAGATTTATTCTTTGCCACGCTAAAGGCGTAGATATCTGAGAAAATATTTTTTAAATTATCTTCATAATATTTAATATCTTCGCCAGAAAATAAAGGTGAATACCTCCTTAATGCTTCAAGGGAATTTATAAGATTAATAGGTAATCCTATTATCATGTCAGGTAAAACTTTTTTATCTTTTAAAAGAATTTCGTAAATTTCGTAATTTATACCTGATGGAGCTACCTCAACAATTACTTTTGCTTTAATTTTTTCAAAATTATTTTTGTTTATAACATTTGAGGAACCACAAAGAACAAGTATATCAGTTTCACTTATAACAAATTCTGCATTTGTAATTCTTTTACCATCTAATTCTTTAACAGAACCTTTTTCTTTTTTCAAAGATAAAAGTTTCTCGTAGTCAATGGTATCAGAAATTATAGCTCCCTTTGAGTCTGATATTCCTATAACTTCTGCATTAATTTCATTCATTATTTCAAAAAAAAGAAGGGAGATTTTTCCTGCACCGTGAATTAAAACTCTTTTCTTTTTAAAATTTATGTCTTCTATTTCAGAAAATTTATCAAGGATAATTTTTAATCCTCTTTTTAAAATTTCTCTTCTTTGAGGAATACCACCCATTTCAGGAACTTTACCTAAAAAATTGTAAAAGAAGGTGTCTTGTTCTTCATAGCCCATTTCAGGGTAAAAAAACACATTATTATCATTTATACGAGAAATAAATTTTTCTGTAAAAAATCTTCTTTTTTTATTATTTTTAATGAAAGTTTCGTTTATTTCAACTCCTGCGGAAATTCCAGAAAAGGGGACATTTAAAAGGAAACTTTGCCACGTTGTAAAAAGAGAAAGTAATTTTAGTTCATCAAGATTTACATTTTCCTTCATTCTAATAGGTCCAAGATAGAAAGGTATTTTAAGGGAGTGAGTCACTTTAATACCTCTAAAAGTAGAAATTTTTCCCTCATACTCGTAAGGAATATTTCTTATTTCAATATATTCAGGCTCTAAGATTAAAGATAGAATTCCTTCTGGGAATCCAATCTCCTTACAGGTTATGAGTATAAAATTTTTATATTCTTCTAACATAAAAAGATTTTAAGTTAATTTCACCTTTGAAAGACAAATTAACTTTTCCTGTTAAAAAAACTTCATCGTTAAGAAAGTCAACTTTTAGAGTATCTCCACCTTTTGTTAAAATTTCAAATTGGTTCTTTTTATTTTTAAGTCTTAAGTATAATGCTGCAGCAACAGCTCCTGTTCCACAGGATAATGTCTCATTTTCTACCCCCCTTTCGTATGTTCTTATTTTTATTTTATTTTTATCAATTATAGAGATAAAGTCCACATTAGTGCCTTCCGGTTCAAAAAGTTTATGATACCTTAAAAAAGCTCCTCTTTCGTGAACGTTGATTTTTTCAATATCCTCTTCTTCACATATAAGATGTGGAACACCTGTGTTTATTAATGTATATTCTTTATTTAAAATAAAAACTTTTTTTATTAAAGAAGGAATTAAAACTTTAAGTTTAACGAGATTTTTTCCGATATATTCACCGTAGTGTTCGCCGTCATCAGCAATAAAGTGAAACTTTTTCTTTTTTGTTTTAAGGTAATTAAGATAAATTAGGCATCTTGCTCCATTTGCACAAAATTTTGCTCTTTTTCCATCTGAATTGAAATATATCATTCTGAAGTCGAATTTTTTATCTTTCAAAGAAAACAAAACACCATCGGCACCTATTCCTCTTCTTCTTTCACATAAAGTTGGAATAAAATCTATAACTTTTTCTGGTTTTAAATTAAGAAACACAATAAAATCGTTACCCGTTCCTTCCATTTTAAAAAAATTTAATTTCATTTGGAAATTATATGAAATTCAATTTATAATTTCATAATAACTAATTTCAAAAAGGAGGTATAAAAATGTTAAAGGAAAAATTAAAAGAAAAAATCGAAAAAAGAGTAAAAGAAGTAAAAGAATTTAGGGAAAAATATGGAAATAAAGTAATATCGGAAGTAACAGTGGACCAGGCCTATGGTGGAATGAGAGATGTAAAATGTATGGTATGGGAAGGTTCACTTCTTGATCCTAATGAAGGAATAAGATTCAGAGGATATACAATTCCAGAAGTAAGGGAAAAGCTTCCAAAGGCTAAAGGCTTTAATGAACCGTTGCCTGAGGGAATCTTTTATCTTTTACTGATCGGTGAATTTCCTACTGAAGAGGATATAAAGGAAATACAGGATGAATTTAGAAAGAGAATGGATCTTCCACCTTATGTAGTTGATATGATGAAAAAAATGCCTCCAGATACTCATCCCATGACTTTATTTTCAATGGGGATTCTTGCAATGCAGAGAGAGTCTAAGTTCACAAAGGCTTATTGGGAAGGTATACCTAAGGGTAAGCATTGGGAATATTTTTATGAGGATACTTTGGATCTATTAGCGAAGACCCCAGTTGTTGCGGCTTATGTTTACAGATATCTTTATAAGGAGGGAAAGTTTATTGAGCCAAAACCTGATCTTGATTGGGCAGCTAATTTAGCCTATATGATGGGATATGAAAATCCAGAGGTTTATGAGCTTATGAGGCTTTATATGGTTCTTCATTGTGACCATGAAGGAGGAAATGTTTCAGCCCATACAGGACACTTAGTTTCTTCTGCTCTTTCTGATGTTTATTATTCAATTTCAGCAGCTTTGAATGGTCTTGCAGGTCCACTGCATGGTCTTGCCAATCAGGAAGTTTTAAGATGGATTTTAAATTTAAAAGAAAAGTTTAAGGATAAACCAATTACAAAAGAGGATCTTGAAAAATACTGTTGGGATACTTTAAATTCTGGTCAGGTAATTCCAGGATATGGTCATGCTGTTTTAAGAAAAACAGATCCAAGGTATGTAGCTTTCAGAGAGTTTGCTTTAAAGTATATGCCTGATGATGAGATCTTTAAGATTGTTTCTATGCTTTATGAGGTTGTTCCACCTATTTTGCAGCAGCTTCAAAAAGTTAAGGATCCATGGCCAAATGTTGATGCCCATTCAGGTTGTGTTCTTTATCATTATGGTATAAAAGAATTTCCGTATTATACAGTTTTATTCGGAGTCTCAAGAGCAATAGGGATATGTGTTCAGTTAATATGGGACAGAGCACTTGGTTTACCAATTGAAAGACCAAAGAGTGTGACTCTTGAGTGGTTAAGGGAAAATGTTAAGTAAGTTTATTTTGCGCCCGTAGTTCAATGGATAGAACATCTCCCTCCGGAGGAGAAGATTGCGGGTTCAAATCCCGCCGGGCGTAAAAAATTTAACTATTTTCTCTTTAAATTTTCTATATAACTTTTAATTTTTCTATATTTAAAGAAAAAAGAACCTATACAAAGGGTATCGGCTCCCGAGGCTAGTACCAAAGGTATATTCTCTTTATTTAGACCCCCGTCTACAGCTATTTCAAATCTATATTTATTTTTATCCCTAATTTCTTTAATAACTTTTATTTTATCTAAAACTTCTTCGATAAATTTTTGACCAGAAAATCCTGGATTTACACTCATAACTAAAACTTGTTCAACATCATTTAAATAGTTTTCTATTTCTTCAATTTTTGTTTCAGGATTTAAGGCAATACCTGCTCTTGTAAAGTGATGGATTTCCTCAATCGTTTCTCTTACTTTATTTGTTGATTCAACATGAAAAGATATAACAGCAGGAACAGAATTTTTAAATCTTTTTATATATCTTATCGGCTCTATAATCATAAGATGAATGTTAATTGGCATATTTGTTAACTTTCTTATTGCTTCAACAATCATAGGACCAAAAGTTATGTTACTGACAAAATTACCATCCATAACATCAACATGGATAAAATCTGAATTTGAATTTTCAATTTTTCTTATTGTTTTTCTTAAGTTGCTGAAATCACCTGCAATTATTGAAGGACCAACTTTTACTTTATTTTTAATCATATACTGTATTTAAAATAAAAAGAACAAGCTCTTCATAAGTTAATCCATAGGCTTTTGCCTCAGCGGGTAAGTCAGAAAGATCAGTCATTCCAGGCAAAGTGTTAACTTCAAGTATATAGGGTTCACCATTTTCAGATATTACTCCGTCAACTCTTGAAAACCCTCTACATTCAAGTGCAAGATGTGCCTTTAAAGATAAATTTTGAACTAAATCTGTAAGCTCAGGTGAAAGCTGGGCTGGCAAAATAAACTCTGTTTCTCCCTTTGTATACTTTGCTGTATAATCATAAAACTCTCTTCTAACAGGTCTTAATTCAAGAATTGGTAAAGCAAAGGCATTTTTTCCAGTACCCAGTATACCAGTTGTTATTATTTTGCCTTTTATGTATTTTTCAAGAAAAAAATCTTTAAACTTATTCTCATTTTCATAAAAATTTCTTATAACATCCTCCCTATTTCTACATATGGCTACACCTAAACTTGAACCTTCATCTTTTGGTTTAAACATCATAGGATACCCAAATTTTTCCTCTGCTTCTTTTAATTTTTCCTCAAAATTCTCATAGTGATAGACTGTAACAAACGGTGGTGTTGGAATTCCCTCAGTTATGAAGATCTTCTTTGCTACTATCTTATTCATACCAATTGCAGAACCGAGAACTGAACTTCCTGTATAGGGAATAGAAAGAAGCTCAAGGAATCCTTGAACTGTTCCATCTTCACCGGGTTTTCCATGAAGTATGTTAAAAACAACATCAAAGGGTCTCGCATCGAGAATTTCCTTTACAAAATCTTTTTCTATCTCAAGCAATTTAACATTTAAATCAAAATGCTTTAGCGCCTTATAAACATTTCTACCAGATCTTATAGAGACTTCCTTTTCTCCTGACGTTCCGCCGCATATTACCAAAATCACTTTATCCTTAAATCTTTCAATAACTTCTTCTTTATTAAAATTCATTATTTAAGTATAAAGAAACTAACTGGAAAGTTTAAAATTAAAAAAGCAAATTATTTACCCAAAACTATAACCTTTCTCTTGATTTCCTCTTTATCTTTTTTTACTAAAAGAATGTAATTACCCTGTTTTATTTCATATTTATCTAAGGGAATAAAAAGTGAATATACACCTCTTTCAATCTCTTTATTTTCAAAAATCTTATGTTCTCTACCAGCAATGTCAAAAAGAGAGAGATTTACTCTTCCCTTTTCTGGGTTAAGTAAAATTATGTTAAGTTCATTGTTAGCTATATTTCTTTTAACTTTTACATCAAATTTAAAACCTCTGAATTTTACCTTAACCGGACCAAAGTATCTTTTTTCACCTAAAGGAGAAGTTGATATGAGCTCGTAATCATATTCCATATTAATTTTAACATCTCTATCAGTATATTCAAAGTTTCCATCTAAAGATTTACCTGAATATATAATATTTCCGTTTCTTTTAAGAACGACTTCTCCGTTTATGTAAATTCCCCTTGCTTTCAAAACTATTTTATCTATCATTGGTATTGCAACAAAGTAGCTTTCCTCTTCACCCATTAGGGTTCCAAGATCACCTGTTATAACGATTGCAAAGGGGACACCGTTCGCACTAGGAACAGGAACATTTCTACCAATTACAGAAATGTAGTAAAGACCAGGGGTAGGACTTGTTCTATAAAAAAGTTCTACAGTATTTCTCGTGTCATGAGTTCCTCCAGTAGCACTTTGACCGCCAGAGAAAACATTACCTCTATAAATCAAAGAGTTTGGGTCCCTTACCTTTAAATCAAGGTTATTTACAATAGCTGGATTTGCGCCAACAGAGGCAGGTGCATCAAGCCAGACAAGAACTATTTTAAGTGGTATAGAGTTTGATAAGACATTTAGAGCGTAAACAAGAGAATCTCCAGTAGCATAAACCGCCTTCTGTGCGATTCTTAAATCCTTTGCATCTCCAGAAAAATATAAAGTATTTCTCAAATTCACTCTCCCCCATCCAAAATTCTGGTCATATACATTGTTTGCAAGGAAATTTGTTGAGGAGATCACCATAGCCTTTAAAAGTGTTGCAGAGGGAATTAATGCATTAGCAGGATTTTTTGTTCCAGATGGGTACCAGCCTTCTGTAAAGTACTGTCTTATAAGAGCAAGTGCGCCTGCAACAGAGGGAGTTGCCATAGAAGTGCCTGCCATACCTATAATATCACAGTAGCTATGACCTGGATAATTTGGGTAATCATTCCAAGCAGAGTGAACAAAATCGTTTCCTGACCCTTCTCCTCCTATTCCACAAACATCAGGTTTAATCCTATTATCAAATGCCCATCCCCTGCTTGAATATCCTGCAATTTGATTGATGTTGTTGTGTCTTAAAGCACCAACACTTACGCAGTTCTTTGCAACTGAGGGTGCTGTTACTGTGTTTGTTTGTGGACCCTCATTCCCAGCAGCAAAAACAAGCAAAAAATCTCTGTTGGTCCACATAAATTGATCTACTTCTCTTGCAGCAGTTGAATAAGAGTTGTTTGGAGTGTTACAATTAGGATCACCACATTCGCCCCACGAATTTGAGTGAATTCTTACACCAAGATTTCTTGCAGATTGTAAAGGTGTAGTAAGACTTGCACCGTAGTTAAAACTTGTCCCATTATAAACATCTTGGACTACAAGTCTTGCATTTTTCGCTATACCCTCATAATCTCTGTCAGTTGGATCCTGTGTGTTATCGCTTGGATCAATCTTACCTGCAAGTGTTCCAGCCACATGAGTTCCATGATCTCCATTCCCGTTTGGTCTACCATCACCTGAGCCAAAATTTTGATAAGCTTGAACTTTCCTATGGTTGTTCCCTGGAGGATCACCTTGAGGATCCCAAAAGAAACAATCATAAAAGTCAAGACCTGTATCCATAAAGCCTATCAGTTGATTTTCACCACGTATCTGTTTTCCCCATATAAAAGTATCACCTGAAACTGATGTCTGAAGCGCCCACCTTATAACCTCGTTTAATGGTTTATTTTTTGGTCTTTCCTCTATAAATTGAATATCGGAAATAAATATAAGCTTCTGAACCTCAGAAGGAGTAGCTTCTACTATTAACTTTTTAACAAAATCATAGGATTTGGAAACTACTTTAATTTTAAAATCTTTAACTTTCTTTTCAACCTCATCAACATCTGAATCTTCAAAGATTAAAAGATTAAACTCTCTTTCAAAATCTCCTTCACTAAATTTTAAGATCTTATATCCAGGATGAAAAGGACCTACAAATCTTATATATTCATTCTCTTTTAACTTATTTAATACTTCTTCTTTTAGCGCATTTTCTATTTTGACAAGATAGGCAAAGTGGGGAAGGTAATCGTATATTAAAACTCCTAAATTTGTTAAAAACTCAATATCCTCTCTTTTTATAGGACCTTTAAATTGAATTATAAAGTATTCTGTCTCTTTTTCAGTAACCCTTAAATAAGTTGGTAGGGGATCTTCTATTAAAGGATCAAATCTGTATTTACCAACACTTAAAATGTTAAAATTTTCTTCTGAAATAAAAGCTATTATAAAAAGTATAAATCTCATTTAAAACCCAAAAAAAAGGGATTGAACCTTTAAAAAAATTATTTTCGTCTTTTTAAATTAATCCTCTTTTTATTAAATATTTATTATCTTTTTCTTTATTACTTTTCCTTTGTTCCTTGCAACAAGGAAGTATATTCCTTTTTCAACTTTCTTACCAGAGTCAGTTTCACCTTTCCATTCAAACTCATAGTAGCCCGGATTAAGTTTTCCTGAGAAAATTCTCTTTATCTTTCTTCCTGCAGAATTATAAACCGTTAATTCAACATCAGAATGTTCAGGAACTGTTATTACAAAAGATATCTTCTCTTTAAATAAATTAGGTCCAAACTTTAATATAGAAAATTCATTTAAAGTATATTCCCACTTTGCCTTTATAGGTCCAAAGGTCAAAACTTTTTCCCCTGTATTAAACTTAACAATATACTCATATTCAGCAAAAGGAGTAACATCTTTATCGATAAAGCTTCCTTTATTTTCATCAAATCTGTGAATTACAGTGTATTCCTTTACAGATTCAGAGCCACCTGTTAAAACTTTCTTTAGGAGCTCCCCTTCAATTATCTCTCCGTCATAGTTCCAAACAATCTTTATTCCTTCTTTTACACTTTCGGCAGTTAAGTTACCTTCAAGTTCGGCGAGAACTGTAAATCCAGCATATCTTGAACCATCATAAGCATTTAAGGTATAAGATTGATTTACTACATTTTTGTTTATTATAACAAGTGCATAAGTATCAGTAACAGGAGGGTTATAGTTTAGGACTTCAGCTGCTCCTGCACCGCCTGCATCAACACTTGCAAGAGCATCGGTTCTCCTTAAAAAGAAATCGTTTCCATAAAGACCAACCGAACCGTATATCGCTACAGCCACATCAAGACCAGTTAATGGAGTAACTGTAATCTGATGATTTACTCCAGATGTAAGTACAATATCATAAATATGGAAGAGCTCTCTTGCATTTTTGTCTATCTTTGAATTGGCAAAGATCTCAGTTCGAGGATTTGAAGATGTAGAGCTGAGAGTAATTAAGGCTCTTGAACCCTGAAAATCAACTATTGCTGAATCAGGGGTATCACCAAAGCTATATATACCTGCATAATAAAAGGTTGAAACTCTTCTTCCATTTATTATTATAAAATCAGTCCTTCTCCCATCGACCTCAGAGGCTTCTAAAACATTTATATAACCGTCATAGAAAGTAGTTGGACTATCTGCATAAAGTCTTAAGTCCACATCTATTGAGTCTCCTGCCACATTAAACCTACTTGCAATTGTAGCTATTCCTTGCCATCTCTTTGGATTAGGAGGATTTTGTGCCCAGCCGCCCGCAACACCAACAGTCTTAAATCTGAAAACTGTTACATTATAATAATATTCTGAAAAATCAGTAACTGGCCATGGAACAAACTCAGCTAACACAGGCTTTTTTGGAGAAATCCTCGGAGCCTTAAAGGAAAATTGCATTCCCCAATACCTATAAAAAACATTAAATATATTCCCCATTAACTCATATCCATTTGGATCCATATCTAAATACAATGTAAGGGTATGTCTACCTCCTGGTATAGGTAATATATTATTTTTACTTTTTACATAACTCCAAGGAGATAAACTGGAATTGAAAGTAAAATGAAAGCCGTAAAGATTATCAAAAAGTAAATAGATATCCATTGGACCTCTTAAGTATTTATTAGGTGGAGTAGGAATAGAAACATTAGATTTATTCATAAAACAAAAGGAAACAGAAGTATTTACAGATGGATTTATTGCATCATCCTTTCCTCTTAAGGAGTCAATAACAGTATCCCTACCTGCTGCTACATGGTTAGGAGTAATTGGCCATGTCCAACCTGGAGGTGCATAATAGGTTAATGTAGGATGCCAATGCCTAATTACACCATACATAAGGTAGGGAAAACCAGCCCATAAATCAATTAAAGATGTATTGCAATTAACATTACCAACAGCTGTTGTGTTATACCTGTAAAAGACCGTTCCAACAAGGGGGGAAACAAAGATAGCTGGCCATATAGCATCAGCTGCACTTCCAGCTGTAAAAATTCCAGCCCAAACCCACCCTGGAACTCTTCTTGCAAATCCATAAGATTTAAAGCCCCTTTCTTGGTCCGTGGAAGAAGTCCACTCT
>JBCNUW010000020.1:0-36445 GCA_039630575.1 Caldifarciminales bacterium | reverse complement strand
TTTTAATCTATCAATTCCTAGCTTCTCTATTCCTTTTTTCTCAATCCTTTTCAAAAGCTCTTTAAAAAGAACAAAACTTAAAAACCTTACAAAAATACGTCCTTCTACCTTTTTCCTCTGTTCTGTGAAAAACCGGTCCTAATTTAAATACATTCTTTAAATCTCTAAATATGCTCTCTACCTGCCATAACTCTTTATACCTTAATACTACTTTTTTTACAGGATAATCTGTATTTGTTATAAGAGAATAAACACCGTCAAATTTTTCCTCCTCTTTTATTTTTTCTCTGTCTATTTTAAAAATACCTTTTCCCATTTTTAAATATTTTTTAAAGTATGAATCTTTTATCAAATCTTTTGGTCTTTCTTTTAATTTTTCTTTTAAAAAGGAAATTATTTCTTCTCTTTTTAATCTCTCTCTTTCTTTTTCTTCTTCATTCAAACAAAAAATGAGCCTCTTATTTTGATAAATGATTTCACCAGCATAAAGTTTTTCTTTTATTAACTCATTAAAATCCATATTCTTTAAAATTTCGCTCCCTATCCTTTTACTGCTTTATTTTACCCTGAACCTAAAGATATAATGAATCCCCATCTTTTCTATTTCTCCTTACACTTTTTCACAAACCATTCCTCTATCTGCAACAACACAAAAATCTTTCACACCAAACTCATTTCTCAGCTTCTCTATTGTAGGAACTAAAATTTTTACATCAGAAATTGGCTTTTAAAATTTCACATAAAATTGGTCGCAAATTGCTATCTATAACAATTTTTAATACCACTTCTATCTCTTCTTTATTTTTCCCAAGCCAGAAAATTGCCCTGTAAATATGATGAAGGAATAAAGCGGATGCACCCTCTATCTCATACTCCCTCCTTAAAAAATGCTCCATTCGGTCTGAAAAAGGAGAAAATAAAGAAAGTAAACTCCCAGAATATATTGCACTCTCTAAATTAAAAGAAAAATTTGTTTTCTCACTATATTTTTCAAAAATTTCTGTCAACTTTAAATCTTCCCATAATTTCTTGAAAACTAAATCGGGTCCAAAATTTCATAAAATTTTAACTTAGAAGAAAATCTTAAAAGACTTTTAAAACATTTTCTAACTTTCCGCTCTTTTTTAACTTTTCATAATTTAAAGGAGAACATATAACTTTCTGTTTTATTTTTCCTTTAATATACCTATTTTCCACTACCTGGAGATATTTTTTACCTTTTACATTTTTATTCTTACAAACATAATTAGACATTATAACTAAACAGGAAGAATTAAAATTTGTCAAGTGTTAAATAAAAAATTTAGTTAAAAGTTGGCACTAAAAATCAACGATTTCCGCGTTTGAAAACTGTTAGAAGTGTAAAAGATGAGTAAAAATAGGGAGATATTTTTCGGTGGGGACAAGATGAAAATAAAAATGATTGATATTCAACGATTTTTAAATTAAGTTGGCAAACATGGGTTAACCTTGAGAAGTTCCTCAAGACTCAATTCTTCAAACTGTAATAGTAAAACAAAAAAACTAAACTCACCATAAACTATTATAATTAAAAGTCTAAATGAATTTCAAATTAAATTTACATAGGTTTCCCAAGGTCCATGAACACCTATTATGAGTTTTTTTTCTATATCTGCTGTTCTTGAGGGTCCTGAAACAAAGAGATAATTTTTATCTAAATTCAAATCTTTATTAAATAATTCTTCAAAATTTTTTAATAAATCTTTTCTTTTTAATTCTAAACAAACCTCTTTTTCACTAAAAAAATCTTTAAAGTCATCGGAGTTAAGAATTAAAGAACCAGTTTCCTCTATAGCATAGAGAACTTTAAATTTTTTTCCTTTTTCCCCAAATTTTCCACCGTACTCTATCCATAAGTTTTCAAAACATTTATTCTCTTTTCTTTCTTCTACAATATAAGGCTCTTCAAAGAAATCTTTATCAAAAAAGTTTGACAATTTTTTACTCTTTAAAAAATATAACAATAAATTTAAAGGTATGTAATTTCCAATAAATTCTGCTACTTTTGGATAAGATTTTAATTTTGAATAAGCCTTAACAAACATTTTTACTTTAAAAGGTAAGTTTTTCTCCTTTCTTAATTTTCTTATTAACTCAGAAATGTTAATGTTAACAGGACAAACTTGATCACAAGATTCACATAGAGTTGAGTAGAAAGCATTTGAATAAAAGTTATATAAAAGAGAGTTAAAAAGTATTCCAATTGGACCATTATAGGGACCTTTGTATCCTTCTGCTTCACTTGCCCCATAGACTGGGCATACATTCATGCATGCTCCACATCTTATACAGTATAATATTTCTTTAAATTCTTTATTCTCGGCAATTTCTCTTCTTTTTCCGAGGATTATCATAATGTACCAATTTCCAATTTTATTTGTTAAAAGATGAACAAAAGATGTTAATCTCTGTCCTGTAGCACTTCTTGGTAATAGTCTTAAAAAGGGAGGAAAGTTTTTTATACTATCAACGAATTTTTCTATTCCAAAAAGTGTAATTACTGTTTTTGGAAAATAAAAAGTTTTTCCAAAATTTCCCTCATTTTCAAAGATACTAACAATACCTTCTTCTGCAAATACAAAATTTGCACCTGTTAATCCAGCATCAGCTTCAAGGAAGATTTTCTCTAATTTTTCTCTTGCAAAAGCTGTAAGTTCTTCAATTTTTTCAGTAAGTTTGATATTAAACTTTTCTTCAAATAATTTTTTTACATCAAATCTTGAAAAGCTTATTGCAGGTGCTACGATATGCTTAGGTCTTAGAAAGGCAAGGTCACAAATCCATTCACCAAGATCTGTTTCATTAAATTCAAACCCCCATTTTCTTAAATAAATCTTTAAATCTATTTCTTCAGAGGTCATAGATTTGGATGATACAATACTTTTTGCCTTTTCTTTTTCTAATATTGCTTTTATTAAATGTCTTGCCTCTTCTTTTGAATTTGCTATAAAAACTTTGACTCCCCTTTCTTGCATTTTTCTGGTAAAAATTTCCAAAAGTTCTTTATAATTTTCAATTGATCTTTCCTTAATTTCTTTAGCTTTTTTCCTTAAACTCTCAAAATCTATTTCTTTAAAAGCTAAATTTCTTTTGTCAAAAGCCCTCTTTATGTTTCTGATAATATTACTTTTCAATTTTTTTTATTATGCTTTCCAAGGGGTGTTCTGTTTTTAAACCCTTTGATAGAATAAAAAGAGAACAACCTGGTTCACAAGATAAAACCTTTTTTGTTTCTTTAAATTTAATTTTAAAAATCCTATCAGAAATTTGGGGGTATAAAGAAGAAAAAACACCTCCAAATCCACAACAGCTAAAAAAATCTAACTTTTCACCTTTAAGTGTTTTAAAATGACAAGATTTATGATATTCAGGTACAAAATCAACGAGTTTTTCCTCGATGAAAAATTCAGTAATTTCTTTTATTTTAAAGTTTAAATCTTTACCTAAAATTTTTGGGATATTTTTTACTAAAAATTCAAGACAGGAACCTGATAATATTAATATCTCCTTATTTTTAAAGTGTTTACAAATTTGAAAAAGGATTTTGTGAGTTTCCTTTAAATTTCCTGTATTGTAAAAGACCTGACCACAACAAAAGGGTTTTTTTATAATAAAAGTTTTAAATCCCCTATTATTTAAAAAATTTTTAAGTAGCAACACTATATCCTTATATAAAATAGAACCTACACAAGAGGGGAAAAGGAAAAGATTTTTTTTCATTTTTATGATTAAATATAATTTAATATGTTAAGGGAAATTTTAAATTTTTTTCTACCACCTTTATGCATGACCTGTGATAATTTAAAAGATGGAGAATTTTTTTGTAAGGACTGTTTAACAGATATTTTAAGATCCCGTATTTTTCCTCCTTTTTGTAAAAACTGTGGAAGAAACTTAAAGAAACACAGATGTTTTGTAAAATTAAATTATGTTGATCAAGTTTTTGCAATTTTTAATTACACAGAAAAAATTAAAGATCTAATTGAATCTTATAAATTTAAAAGGTTCACAAATTTAGCTAATTTCTTTGTTCCATTTTTGTTAGAATATTTAGAAAAAATTATTCCAGAGTTTGACATCTTAACTTTTGTTCCACTTCATCCATCAAAAGAAAGGGAAAGGGGATTTAATCAGAATGAGATAATTTTAGATAAACTTAGCAATTTAAAAAAGTTTAATTATAAAAAGGATATCATCATTAGGCTAAAACCAACAAAATCCCAGGCTAAAATAGAGGATAGGGAAAAAAGAAGAAAAAATGTTGAAAATGCCTTCAAAGTTTTATTAAAAGATGAGATTAAAGAGAAAAGGATATTGATTTTAGATGATGTTTTTACAACAGGCTCTACTCTTGAAGAATGTGCCAAAGTTTTGAAAGAAAAAGGTGCCCTGAAAGTTTATGCACTTTGCATTGCTACAGGATCTTAACTTGGTATATAATGGAAAATGAGGTTCAATTCCTAATAATAGGCAACTCATAATGAATGTCTATATAGTAGGAATGGGTATATCCTTACCAAAAAAATCATCTTCAGAGTTTAGTTTTAGAGAGATGATTTATGAGGCAGCTATAAAGGCTTATAAGGACGCAAATATTGAACCTAAAAATGTAGATATTTTTGTTTCTGTATCTGAGGATTTTGAGGAGGGAACATCAATTTTTGATGAGTATGTGCCAGATCAACTTGGAGCTGTTTTAAAACCTGTTCATACTATATGTGCTGATGCTTTAACCGGTCTTGTTTCAATTTATTCTCTTATAAAAACTGGTCATTTTAAAATTGGTGTTCTTGAAGCGCATTCAAAGTTATCAAATGTTAAAAACCATTCCCATCTTTTTGCTATGGGTCTTGATCCTGTTTATATAAGGCCTCTTGAGGTAAACCCTTATTTTATTGCTGGTCTTGAAATGGCAATGTTTCTTGATTCACGAGGTTATGATGAATTAGATGCAGCTTTTGTTGTTTCTAAGAATAAATCTAATGCTCTTACTTTTGGGAGGAGTCCTTTTGGAACTACTATAACTCCAGAGGAAGTGTTGTTTTCTGAACCAGTTTCTGAACCACTTAAAAGGCTCGATATTTCACCAAATGCTGATGGTGCCTGTGTTTTTGTTATTGCAAATGAAGAGGTAGCAAAGGAAAGAAAAAAAGATCTTATAAGAATTTTAGGTTTAGGATTTGGAGGATTTACTCCAAACATTGAGATGTGGAGAGGTGATGCAGAATACTTAGAAGTTGCCTCAAAAAAGGCATATTCAATGGCTGGTATTAAAAATCCAATAAAAGAAATCGATTTTGCTGAGATTGATGACACTTTCTCTTATAAGGAGCTCCAACATATTGAGGCTCTATCTCTTTCAAGAGTTGGTGAATCTGCAGAACTATTAAAAGAAGGATTCTATGATTTAGATGGAGAATTACCAGTAAATACAACTGGAGGAAATATGGGTAATGGAAACCTCTCTTTGATGAATGGCGCAAGGTCACTTTACGATGCAGTTTTACAACTTCGTGGTCATGCAGGAAATGTACAGCTACTAGATCCAGAGACAGCCCTTGTTGCCTCTTGGAAGGGATTACCGTCAGCAAGTGGTGCTGTAGTTATTTTAAAAAGGGAGGGTTAAAATGGCAAGAAAAGTTGGAATTCTTGGTGCAGGAATTACAAAGTTTATGAGAAGAGCGAAGGAAACAGGTAAAGAGTTAGCTTTTGAAGCTGCAAAACATGCACTTGAAGAAGCTGGAATGGATATCAATGAAATAGACTGTGTTGTTATTTCTACGGCTCCTGATGCTTTTGATGGTGTCCACATGAAAGGAGACTGGCTTTCTGATGGAGCAGGTGCTAAAAAGAAACCTTTTATGAGATCTTTTGTAGGTGGTGGTTCTGGCGTATTTTCAATAATTCATGGATGGTATCTTGTTTCAAGTGGATTTTTTGATAAATGCTTAATTGTTGCCGAAGAGAAAATGTCAAGTTGTATGCCTCATCCACAGGGAGCTTTCAATTCAATTTATGATCAATTTATTGAAAGACCCTTAGGTGTTAACTTGCTTTGGATTTTTTCACTTGAAATGATGAGGTATATGAAGGTCCACAAAATACCTCTTGAAACAATTGCACTTGTTGCTGTCAAAAATAAGAAAAACGGTTTAGATCATCCATGCACTCAAAAAGGCATTTCTGGTGAATATACTGTAAATGATATTTTAAACTCAGAAATTATAGCCTACCCAGTCCATAGGTTAATGGTTTCACCTGTGACAGATGGAGCAGCTGCTATGGTAATTGCTGCAGAACACGAAGTAAAAAGAAGAACAGATAAACCGATATGGATTGAAGGTGTTGGATTCTGTCTTGATACTTCTTACTGGACAAATAGAGATCTTTATTATCCGAAGTATGTGGAATACGCAGCAAGAATGGCTTATGAAATGGCAGGAATTAAAGATCCCAGAAAGGAAATACATGTTGTTGAACCTTATGATCCCTTTGCATATAAGGAGCTTCATCATCTTGAAGGTCTTTTACTAGCAGATAAAGGAGAGGCTCCAAAACTGTTAGAAAAGGGTTTCTGGGACCGAGATACTGAAAATGGTATACCTTCAAGCCCATCTGGTGGTCTTCTTGGAGTTGGAAATCCAATAGCTGCAGCTGGTCTTATGAGAGTAATTGAGATTTACTTACAATTAAAAGGAGAAGCAGGAAAAAGACAGGTTAAAAGAGAAATAAAGAGAGGTTTAGCTCAAGCATGGGGTGACTTGATGCAAGTAGGAACAGTTGTTATATTATCAAAATAGGAGGAAAAAAATGAAGAATTTAGAAGGAACTCCTCTTGATCAAGAAAGTTTTGAGAAAGTTGTAAAGATAGAATGGAAACCCAAAATAGAGTACGAGTGGGATTGCGGAATAGCGATAAGTAAGTTTTTGGAAGGTCTTAAGAAAGGCTATATATTAGCACGAAAATGTAATGTCTGTGGTAGAGTTTTAGTGCCACCGAGAATGTTCTGTGAATTATGCTTTAGACCAAATGATGAATGGGTTACTTTAAGTGATGAGGGAGAAATTCTAACCTTTTCTGTTTGTTTTGTAAATTGGGATGCTACAAGAAGAGAAAAACCTGAGATTCCTGCTGTAATAAGGCTTTATGGTGCCTCACCAAATATTGGAATTTTACATAAAATTGGAGAAGCAGGGGATACGCTTGAAGAAATCCTCAAAAATATTGATATTGGAACTAAGGTTAAAGCTGTTTGGAAAAAGGAAGAAGAAAGAGAAGGTGCCATAACTGATATCCTTTATTTTAAACCAATAAAATAGGAGGAAGTATAATGCCCTTTAAAGATTTTTTGGAAAGTTTCAGTGATATTAAAACTCAAAAAGGTAGTATACCTGTATGGTGGATTTATACTGCTGGATTAGCTGGAGATATCTTCTATGAGGGGTTAAAAGAAGGGAAAATAAAGGGTGGATTTTGTGAGAAATGTGAATCAGTGATTATTCCTCCAAGAATATACTGTGAAGATTGCTTTGAAAAAATAGAGAAATTTATTGATATTGAGGGACCCTTTGTTGTTTTTGCCGTTACAGACATTTATTTTGATTTAGATGGTAATCAACTTGATAAGCCTCAAAGAGTAGGACTTATGGTTTTACCTAACTCTAAAGGTGGAATTATTCATTTTCTTAATCCTGAAGAAGAAATAGATTGTGGTGATAATGTTAAACCAGTTTTCAGTGAAAAAAGGGTTGGCTCGATAAAAGACATAAAGTATTTTAAAAAGGATAAATGATAGAAGTTTTCGAAGCAGAAAAAACTCCTTTTGAAATAGTAGAAGAGCTTAATAAATACATAATTGGTCAAGAAGAGGCAAAGAAAGCTGTGGCTATAGCTTTAAGAAACAGATGGAGGAGGATGCAGGTAAAGGGGAAAATAAAAGAGGAAATTCATCCTTTTAATATCTTGATGATTGGACCCACTGGAGTTGGAAAAACTGAAATTGCAAGAAGACTTGCTCAGTTAACAGGATCACCTTTTTTGAAAGTTGAAGCAACACGGTATACAGAAGTTGGTTATGTTGGGAGGGATGTGGAAAGTATGGTAAGAGACCTTGTTGAAGTTGCCTTTAATATGTTGAGGCAGCAAAAGGTTAAGGAAGTTGAAAATAGAGCAAAAGAAATAGCAGAAAATAAAATTGTTGAAATCTTAACGGGGCTTCAGTACACCTCCTCGGAATATATACGAGAAAATCTAAAAAGAGGGCTTTATAATGATAGAGAAATTGATATAGAGGTAAAACAATCACCAGTCTCTATTGTTCCAGTTATGTCTGTAGGTCATGATACTATTGCACAGAATTTACAAGATGTCCTGGAAGATTTATTCCCAAAGAGAACTGTTATGAAAAGGATGAAAGTTAGAGATGCACTTGACTATCTTACAAATGAAGCAGCAAATAAGTTAATAAATCTTGATGAAATCAAACAAGAAGCTGTTAGAATAGCACAAGAAAAAGGAATTATATTTATTGATGAAATCGATAAAATTGTAGGAAGAGGAGAGGAACATGGACCATCAGTTTCGAGAGAAGGTGTTCAGAGAGATCTTTTACCTATCGTGGAAGGAACAAGCGTATGGACAAAATACGGTATTGTAAAAACTGACAATATTCTCTTTATTGGAGCAGGAGCTTTCAGTAAATCATCACCTCAAGATTTAATCCCTGAGTTGCAGGGTAGGTTTCCAATAAGGGTTGAATTACATCCCCTTGGAGAAAAAGAGTTTGAGAGAATTTTAGTTGAACCTGAGAATTCTTTAGTCAAACAGTTTAAGGCTTTGTTTGAAGCTGAGGGTTATACACTTGAATTTGAACCTGAAGCTATTAAAAGAATCGCTCACTATGCTTTTCTTGCTAATCAAAAAATGGAAGACATAGGAGCAAGAAGATTACAAACTGTAATGAATCTTGTTCTTGAAGATGCTTTGTTCAGAATGCCTTATTTAGATAGAAATCCCTATATAATAAACTCTTTTTATGTAGATGAAATTCTTTCAAAGGCACTTAAAGAGGAAGATTTATCTAAATATATTCTATGAAAGTTAGAAAACCAGCAGTCAGTGGAATTTTTTATCCATCCGATAAAAAAGATTTAGAGAATCTGATAAAGAAACTCTTTGATAGTGTTGAAGAATTTGACATTAAGGCAGTATCAGCTATTTCACCTCATGCAGGTTACATTTATTCAGGCAAAACTGCATCATATATGTATAAAAATTTGAAAAATAATTTTAAAAGAGTGATCATACTTGGATCTTCTCATAATTACACATTTAATTTTGCTTGTTTGGATGAAAATGAATATTGGCTTACTCCATTTGGTGAAATTTCTAAAGATATTGAATTTGAAAAGAAGCTGCTTAAGTATAATATTTTTGAATTTAACTCTCATTATCATGAAAGGGAGCACTCTTTAGAGGTTCAGATTCCCTTTTTACAATATAAATTTAAAAACTCGTTAAAAATAGTTCCCATTTTAATTGGTACTTTTAAAAAAGAAACCCTCGAAAAGATTGCAAAGGCTATTAGAGAGGAAAAAGATAGAGAAACCTTTATTATTGCAAGTTCAGACTTTTATCATGGTTACTCTTATGAAGAATGTGTAAAGGTGAATGAAAATTCAAAGGAAATATTAGAGAGAGGAAAAGCAGAGGAATTTTATAAAGAGATTATAAATGATAACATTATGGCTTGTGGTGCCTCTGGGATCTATGTTCTTCTGAGAGTCTATGAGGAAAGTTTCTATAAAAGAAAAGTTCTCAACATGACTACTTCAAGGGATGTTACAAAGGATAAGGAAGTAGGTTATGTTGTGGGATATATTTCCTATGTGATACATGAATAAAGCATTAAGAGTTTTTAACTTTTTTAAAATGCTTTATGATTTAGGATTGTATGTTTTTACTCAAAGAAAAAATTTAGAAGATATAAAAAATTTTACTCACAGTGAACTGAAGACTATTAGTGATACATTTAAAGAACTGGAAAAGGTGATTTTTGAAATAAGTAATATTTCAAATAACATTGAAAATCAACTAAAGACCATATACGACAGTTTACCTCAATGTATCGATTTTTATAACAACGAGATTAAAAGGATAGATAAGATATTAAATCTTTTTGAAAACTTAAGTAAAAATACGTTTTTATTACTTAATGAAATTCATCATATAGAAATTGTCTCAAGGAATTCTGAAATAAAAGCTTTTCATTTAGGAGAAATGGGAAAGGGTCTACAGGTTGTTTCTCAAGAACTTTCAAAATTAGCGCAAAGGATTATAACTCATGGAGAAAATCTTTCTATTGATATTGAAAAAATTAAAGAGAACTTTGAATCATTAAAGTTTAGGCAAGGTAGGATTTTAGAGTTAGTTAGGGAAATAAGCAAATACGAGAAATCTTTGGATGAAATTTTTGAAAATTTAAGAAAAACTGTTGACAATTTTTTGTACTCTTTAAAAGATATCACAAGTATCTACTCAGAAAGGAAAACTCTGTTTGATGAACTATTTAAAAATATCGTAGATCTTGAAACAAAAAGTTTAGTTTTTTTTGCTGATGCTGAAAAAGTATTGATATATTCTGAAATTTTCAATGGAAACGATGAAATTAAAAATGCTCTACTTGAAATGTTAGAAATTGCTGCTTCATCTCCATCTTACTTAAAAAATCGCATAAAGAATAAACTAATTTTCTTTTTAAATAACATAGATACTATTTTAAAAGAGCTTAATGAAAGATTTTTAAATTTTGAAAAAAGTAAAAGTGAACTTGAAAGGAAGTTGGATATTATAAGGAGTATCATAGGGAAAATCAGCATACAGGATAGAAAAATCAAAGAACTTGACGAAACAATATCAAAAGTATTTAAATTAGATTTATCATATTATTTGGATCAAATAAACAATTTTAATAAAATCATTAAGGAATTTTTTAGTCACATAAATTCTTACAAAGATACATTTTCCTTTAGAAATATAGATTTAAGATTTTTAAGGATTTTGACACAAATGAAGGAGGATTTAAAGGATGGAGAAATACTATCGCTTTATTCTTCAGTAGAGACTGCAAGGTCTGGAATTAAGGAAGATCCCCTTTCTGCAGAACTTAAAGAGAGAGTAAGAATCTCTCTAAGTCTCTCAGAGGAGATAATTAGATCAGCAAAAGATATAGATCTTTTAACCAGAGAAATGCTAAGTTTTGAGGGAGAAACCAGGGAGTTTATAAAATTCTTTGATGTTAAAGAAAATGTAATTCTCTTTGAGGAAAGTTTTGAAAAAATTGGTGAGATGACAGAAAAAATAGGTAAGAATATCGAAATTTTTAGAAAAGCCTTTGAAGAATTAGAGCAGTTTATGAGAATTTTGAGCCTAAAGTTTAAGGAAATAGAAAAGATAATGCCTGAGGTGAAAAAAGATTTGTTGGAAATTAGACAAGATAATACACGATTTTTACCACAGATTGAAATTGCAGAAGAGGAAATCAGAGAGGAAATCTCCTTGAGATTGCCTTTAAGTTCTAATCCAGTTACTTTTAACCCTTATATTGCAACAGATGCTACGAGTAATACTATTCTTGAAAACATACATAGGGCACTTTTTATGACCTCACCTCTTTCAAGTAAAGTAATTCCTGCTTTGGTTGAAAAGTTTGAGATTGAAAAAGATGGGCTTTTATATATTTTTTATTTAAGGAAAAATGTGAAATTTCATAATGGTGAAATTCTAACATCTTATGATGTCAGAGATTCGCTTTTAAGGTCACTTAAGGGAAGCTATAGAAATTATCTAGATATGATAAAAGGAGCAAAAGATTTTATCGATGGTAAGAAAAATTATGTTGAAGGAATAAGGGTAGTTGATGAAAATAAAATTGAAATTGAACTTGAATATCCTTTTGTTCCATTAATTTATAACCTCTCTCTTATGGGATCTGCTATAACAAAAGAAAGAGACGGAGAGTTGATAGGGCTTGGACCTTTTAAACTTAAAAATTTTGTAAAAGATGAGTTTGTTGAACTTGAGGCTTTTGAAGATTACTTCGCAGGTAGATCAAATGTTGATAGGATAATATTTTTTATTAAAGAAAGAGAAACAAAGAAATTTATCGATCTATTTTTAAAAGGTGAAATTGATGTTATAGAGCCATCTATGGAGGATGAAAAAATTTTGAAAGAGAGAGCTCCCCATTATTTAGATAAGATAAAAATTACACCTGAACTTTCAATTCAAAGATTCGATTTTAATAACAGAAAATTTCCCTTTACAAATATTCATTTTAGGAAAGCAATTAATTATGCTATAGATAAGGATAGATACGTAAAAGAGGTTTTGATGGGTAGATCCATAAGAGCAGAGGGTATATTTGCTCCTTCCTCAGAGGTTTATAATCCAAATTTAAAGGGATATGAATATAACATCGAAAAGGCAAAAGAGGAACTTCTTAAGTCAGGAGTTAAACTTCCTATTAGATTGAAGTTGACTATTTCAGAAAGTGAAACTAATCGTAGGGCTGCAAAGTTTTTAATCGAATCTTTAGGAAAACTTGGGATCGAGTTTGATGTGGAAACAAAACCATGGAAGGAATTTCTTGAAGCTGTTCATTCAGATAAGACAGAGTGCCATATATTAGGATGGATAGCTGATACAGGTGATCCTGACAGTATTGTCTATCCTCTCTTTCATTCAAATTCAATTAAATTCGGAACTAATGAAACAAGATATTCAAATCCTGTTGTGGATAAGCTAATAGAGGAGGCAAGAAGGGTAAGAGTACCAGAAGAGCGTAAGAGAATTTATCAGGAAATTGAAAAGAGGATACTTGAAGATGCTCCTTCAGTATTTTTATATCATCCATTTGAGAGAATTCTTTTATCAGAAAAAGTTATAGGTATCTGGCCTCACTCTCTTGGGCATTTTAGACCGGAAATAGCTTTTAAATTTCCCTGAGATAATGGAAGTTATAAGTCTTCCCCTACACTATGGAAAAGTTCCACAATGGCTTTTCAACAGGATTAAAAGGCTTTCTTCTCTTATTATTGAGTATCTACTTGAAGAATACGAAACTCATGATATTTTAGAGAAATTTTCAGATCCTCTTTGGTTTCAAAGTTTTGGATGTTTTCTTGGTTTTGATTGGCACTCCTCAGGTATTACTGTAACTTTAACAAATGCTTTAAAAAAGGGTTTTTTGGAGAGAGATATTCCAATTTACATATCTGGTGGTAAAGGAAAATTTGCTCTTGAAACCCCTAAAGAAATTTTAAATTTTTCAGAAAAGTTAAATTTAAATCCAGATTATTTTATTTACTTTTCTCGTTTAACAGCTAAGATTGATAATGCTTGTGTTCAGGATAAACATAATCTTTATCATCACACTTTCTGGTTTGATAATAAAGGAAACTGGCTTGTAGTCCAGCAGGGAATGAATACTTTAAAAAGAACTGCTAGAAGATACCACATATTTTCAAAAACGTTTAAGGAAATTACCTGTGAACCTCACACGGGAATTATTGCTGATAATAAGGAAATAAAAGTTTTAAACCTTGTTTCAGAAAAAAATAAATCAATAAGAGAAAGTATAGTTAATTTGATTAAAGAAAGATCAATCAACGAAATATATAAAATGCCAGATAGACATATAATAAAATTAAAAGATATTAACTTAAAAAAAATTTTTGAAATTTCTCTTAACTTTTATAATGAAAATGTTAACAAATTTGAAGATATTTTGCTTATCCGTGGTGTAGGCGAAAAAACACTAAGAGCGCTTACGCTACTTTCAGAACTTATTTATGGTAGGAAACCTGACTACTCAGATCCAGCAAGATTCTCCTTTGCACATGGTGGTAAGGATGGAATTCCTTACAGAATAAATAAATCAACATACGATAAGACTATAGAAATTTTAGAAAAAATTTTAATTAGCAAAAAAGGGTTTAGGGAATCTGAAAGGACTTTTCTTTTAAGAAGGATATATTACCTTGTAAATGAGGGTGCTAATTGAAAGAATAAAGGAGGGAATTATAAGGATAGAAAATAAAAAAGAGTTAAATATAAAGTTTGGACTTCTTTTATTTACTGGTATTTGTAAGAATGATACAACTGAAGAAATAGAGTGGGCAGCTAATAAAATTCTAAATTTAAGAATTTTTGAAGATAAAAATGGAAAAATGAATTTGAGTATATCAGATGTAAAGGGAGATATTTTAGTAGTATCAAATTTTACCCTATGTGCTGATGTTATGAAAGGGAATAGACCTTCATTTGATAATTCAGAGGAAAAAGATAAAGCAAAGGAAAAGTTTGATTTATTTGTCAGAAAGTTAAAAGAGAGTAATTTGAATGTTATTGAGGGAGAATTTGGTGCTTATATGGAAGTGCATCATATTAACTATGGTCCTGTAAGCATTATTTTAGATACTAAAGAAAAATTTAAAAAGGAGTGAAAAACATGGAAAGATTTGAAAAATTAAAGAAAATGAGAGAAGAAGCAATGAAAGGAGGGGGAGAAGAAAGAATAAAAAAACAAAAAGAAAAGGGGAAAAAAACAGCAAGAGAGAGAATAGAGTTGCTTGTAGATGAGGGAAGTTTTCAGGAAATTGATATGTTTGTAACTCATAGGATAGTTGATTTTGATTTACCCAAAGTATTTGGAGATGGAGTAGTAACTGGTTTTGCAAAGGTTCATGGTAGGGATTGTTTAATTTTCTCACAGGATTTTACAGTTTTTGGTGGCACACTTTCACTTGCCCATGCTGATAAGATAAAGAAAGTACTTGATTTTGCTCTAAGAATTGGAGTTCCAGTTATAGGTCTTAATGATTCTGGGGGTGCGAGAATTCAAGAGGGTGTTGCTTCACTTGCAGGCTATGCAGAAATTTTCTTGCGAAATACACTTGCTTCAGGGGTCATTCCTCAAATTTCTGCAATTTTAGGTCCCTGCGCTGGTGGAGCAGTTTATTCACCCGCTTTAACAGATTTTATTTTTATGGTAAGAAAAAACAGTTACATGTTCATAACAGGACCTGACGTTATAAAGGCAGTTACTCATGAAGAGGTAACTTTTGAGGAGTTAGGTGGTGCTGATGTTCACGCTGAGAAAAGCGGTATTGTTCATTTTGTTTATGACACAGAAGAGGAGGTAATGGAGGGAATAAGGACACTTCTAACTTATCTACCACAAAATAACATGGAAGAACCTCCCTATGTTGATACAGGTGATCCGGAAGATAGGGAAGATCCGGAACTTGATTATATAGTTCCAGAAGATCCTAATGCTCCATATGATATGAAGGAGGTAATAAGAAGGGTTGTGGATAATGGTATTTTCTTTGAAGTTCACAGAAATTTTGCACCTAACATTATTGTTGGATTTGCTAGAATGGGTGGTTTCAGTGTTGGAATAGTTGCACAACAGCCTCTCCATCTCGCTGGAGCGATTGATGTGGATGCTTCTGTGAAGGCTGCAAGATTTGTTAGATTTTGCGATGCTTTCAACATTCCTATTATAACTTTTGAAGATGTACCCGGTTTTCTCCCTGGCGTTTATCAAGAACATAGAGGTATCATTAAGGAGGGAGCAAAACTTCTTTTTGCCTACTGTGAGGCAACTGTTCCTAAGATTACTGTTATCACAAGAAAAAGTTATGGTGGTGCATACTGTGTTCTTTCCTCTAAACAAGTAAGGGGTGATATAAACTTAGCATGGCCAACTGCAGAAATTGCTGTTATGGGTCCAGAGGGAGCTATAAATATTATTTACAGAAAAGAAATCCAAGAATCAGAAAATCCAGATGAGTTAAGAAAGGAACTTGTAAGGATGTATAGAGATAAGTTTGCAAATCCGTATTATGCCGCAGCTTACGGTTATATAGATGATGTAATTGAGCCTCGAAAAACAAGAGGGTGGATTATAAGAGCATTGAAACTTTTAAGAAATAAAAGACAAGGTTTACCACCAAAGAAGCATTGTAACTTACCTCTTTAAAAATTAAATAAAATACTTGAAAAAAATACACTTTAATAGTATTTAAATATAATGGAAAAAAAGGAATGGGTGAAGAGAATAAAAGAAGAATTACTTGCTATTCATAAAGAAGCAGAAGAATTTAAAGATCTTTATACAAAGGTAGTACTAGATTTCAACAAATTTAAAAAGAGAAAAGAGGAAGAGTTTAAAGAAGCAAAAGTAGAGGGAAAAAAGGAATTAATTAAGAAATTTTTTAATGCAATTGATAATCTTGGTAGGGCGCTCGAAGTGATAAACGAGAATAAGGGTGACACTGAAAGCCTATACAAAGGAGTAGAAATGATTTATAAACAGTTTATAAATCTGTTAAAGGAGGAGGGGGGAGAGATAGTAGAACCTAAAGAGGGAGAGGATTTTAATCCTGAGATTCATGAAGCAATTGATTTGGTTGAAGTTTCTGATAAAAACCTTAATAAAAAGATAATTAAAAGTGTTCAAAGAGGATTTAAATATATGGGTAAATCAGTAAGTCCAGCAAGAGTTATTGTGGCAGTTTTTAAAGAAGATAGGAGAGAATTGGGTTCAAACCCCGAGGAAGAAGTAAATAGAAAGGAGGAAATTAATTATGCCTAAGGCTGTGGGTATAGATCTTGGAACAACCAACTCCTGCATTGCTATTATGGAAGGAAATGAACCAAAAGTGATTCCAAACAAGGAAGGTGGAAGAGTAACTCCCTCAGTTGTTTCATTTAGAGAAACAGGAGAAATTGTTGTGGGAAGTATTGCAAAGAGACAAGCTATCGTGAATGCAGAAAATACTGTTTATTCAATAAAAAGATTTATGGGAAGAAGATATGATGAAGTTTTGGAAGAGATTAGAAGAGTTCCATATGAGGTTGTAAGGGGACCCCATGATGATGCAAGAGTTAAAATTAGAGGAAAGGTTTATTCACCGCCAGAGATATCAGCTTTTATTTTAAGATATTTAAAAGAAAGTGCAGAAGATTATTTAGGTGAAAAAATTACTCAGGCAGTTATTACAGTTCCTGCTTATTTTAACGATGCTCAGAGACAAGCCACAAAAGATGCAGGTAGAATAGCTGGACTTGAGGTTTTAAGAATCATTAATGAGCCCACAGCTGCAGCTCTCGCTTATGGTCTTGACAAAAGGAAAGATATAAGAGTTGCTGTTTACGATCTTGGAGGAGGCACCTTCGATATTTCAATTCTTGAACTCTCAGAAGAGGGTGTTTTTGAGGTAAAGTCAACAAATGGAGATACTCATCTTGGAGGCGATGATTTTGATCAAAGAATAATTGATTGGCTTGTTGAGGAGTTTTTAAAGGAAGAAGGGATAGATTTAAGAAAAGATAGATCTGCAATACAAAGACTCAAAGAGGCAGCTGAAAAAGCAAAAATTGAACTTTCAACAATGATGTCAACCACAATTTCGCTACCTTTTATATCTGGACCAAAACATCTTGAAAGAGAACTAACAAGAGCAAGGTTAGAAGCAATGGTGAGAGATTATATTGACAGAACCATTGAAATATGCAAAAAAGCTCTTGCAGATGCTAAGTTAGGACCTTCAGATATAGATGAGGTAATTCTTGTAGGTGGTATGACCAGAATGCCTGCTGTTCAAGATGCGGTTAAAAATTTCTTTGGTAAAGAACCTCATAAGGGTGTTAACCCTGATGAAGTGGTTGCAGTAGGAGCCTCCATTCAAGCTGCAGTTTTAGCTGGAGAAATTAAAAGGGATATAGTTCTTTTAGATGTAACACCTTTATCTTTAGGAGTTGAAACCTTAGGAGGAGTTATGACAGTTATAATTCCGAGAAATACCACTATCCCTGTAAGAAAATCGGAAATATTTACTACTGCTCAGGATAATCAAACAGCTGTTACCATACACGTTTTGCAAGGTGAAAGACCTATGGCTGCTGATAACAGATCTCTTGCACGATTCGAGTTATATGGTATTCCACCTGCCCCAAGAGGAGTCCCTCAGATTGAGGTTTCCTTTGAAATAGATGCTGATGGAATTTTACATGTTTCAGCTAAAGACCTCGCTACTGGAAAAGAACAAAAGATAAGGGTCCATTCTTCATCTGGTTTAACTGAGGAAGAAATCCAGAGGATGATTAAAGAAGCACAGTTACATGCAGAAGAGGATAAAAGGAGAAAAGAGTTAATTGATACAAAAAATCAAGCTGATTCTTTTATATATACTGTGGAAAAATCTTTAAGAGATTTAGGCGATAAAATTCAACCAGATAAAAAATCAAAAGTTTTAGAGAAATTAAATGCGCTTAGAGAGGCTTTAAGAAAAGATGACGCTTCATATATAAAGGATAAAATGAAAGAGTTACAGGAGTCTTGGTATCAAGCAACTGAGGAGATTTATCAGCGTGGCGGAGTTAGATCTGATTTTACTTCAGGAGTAGGTGGTTTTGGAAGTAGAGAAAAGGGTGAAGAAAGAAGACCACCTGAGGAAAAAGTAGAAGAAAAAAAGGAGGATAAAGGGAAAGAAAAAACTGTAGATGCAGATTATGAGGTCATAGAGTAAAGCGTAAATGACAAAGAGAGATTACTATGAGATTCTTGGAGTAAACAGGAATGCTACACAGGATGAGATAAAGAAGGCATATAAGAAGTTAGCTTTAAAATATCATCCGGATAGAAATCCAACAAATAAAGAAGAAGCAGCAAAAAAATTTATGGAAATTTCTGAAGCCTATGAGGTTTTAAGTGACCCAAAGAAAAGAGAAATTTACGACAGATATGGACACGATGGATTAAAGGGAGCAGGGGTATTTAGAGAAGGAGACTTTACATGGAGAGATTTTTCTCATTTTGAGGATTTGGAAGATATTTTTGGTGATATAGGAAGGATTTTCGAAGAATTTGGATTTGGAGGATCCTTTTTTGATTTTATTTTTGACTCTGGGAGAAGAACAAAGCAGAGGGAAGATTTTTTTTCTCAGCGAGGTGAGGACTTAAGAATAAAAATACCACTAACACTTGAGGAAATTGATAATGGAGTAACCAAAAAAGTAGCCATTAAAAGATATACAAGATGCGAATCCTGTGGTGGTTTGGGATCTAAGTCAAGATCATATAGCACATGCAGCACCTGTCATGGTTCTGGCTTTATAAGAGAAGAGAAAAGAACATTCTTTGGACACTTTGTTACTCAATCAACTTGTCCTACCTGTCGTGGTTCTGGGAAAATTTTAAAAGATAAATGTGAAAATTGCGGTGGAACAGGTAGGGTATTAAAAGATGAAAAGGTAAAAATAAACATACCTAAAGGTGTAGAGGAAGGAAATATTTTGAGATTAAAAGGAATGGGTAATGCAGGATTAAGAGGGGGAGAATATGGTGATTTAATTGTAATTGTTGAGGAAATTAAAAGTGAAGTCTTTGAGAGACATGGTAAAGATTTAAAGACAAAAGTTAAAGTTCCTTACCCTATACTTGTTTTAGGAGGAGAAATTTATGTTGATTCATTAAATGGGAAAAAAGTAAAGATACATATTCCACCTGGAACACAAACAGGTCAAGTGTTTAAAGTGAAAGGACATGGAATTAATGATCTCAACGGTCATAAAGGAGATCTTTATGTGGAGGTAGATGTTTATATCCCTAAGAATGTTTCAAATGAAGAAAGAGAAATTTTAAAGAGATTAATGGAGATAAAAAGATAATGGATCTAAGATACTTTTATGTTCCCAAAAAGGATATAAAAAATGATAGGGTATATATTTTTGGACAGGAATACTTACATCTTCATAAAGTTTTGAGAAAAAGACAAGGGGATATTATAAAAGTAGTAAATGGAGAAGGTGATGAGTATACTGTTTTGTTATCAAAAACTGAAGATGGTTATGCAGAGGGCAAAATTATTGAAAAAAGAAGAAAACCAAACGAGATTCCCTTTGAACTTGCCTTTGCCTGCGGAGTTTTGAAGGGAGAGAGAATGGATCTTCTGATAGAAAAGGGCACAGAACTCGGTGTCACGAGGTTTTTCCCTCTTTTAACAGAAAAAACAGAAGTAGAACCGAGTGAGAGTAAAGTTTTAAGATGGAACAAGATAGCAATTTCGGCGATGAAACAATCGAGAAGAAGTGTGTTACCTTTTATTGAAAGACCAGTTAGTTTATCTGACTTTGGTAATTTAGTCACTGATTATGATTTGAAGATTCTACTGAATGAAAAAGTAAAAATAAGACCAGAGGTTAAAGAGAACAATTTTAGAAGAGTTGTAATAGTTGCTGGTCCAGAGGGCTCCTTTACACAAGATGAGATAAATTTTTTGAAGAAAATAGGATTTGAAGAGTGGAATCTTGGTCTTAGAACTTTAAGATCAGAAACAGCCCTTTTATTTGCTGGAATGATTTTCTTATATTTATCCGAAAGGAGGAACCTATAATGGAATGTTTATTCTGCAAAATTATAAATAAAGAAATTAATTCAAAAATAGTTTATGAAGATGAAAAATGTTTAGCCTTTGAGGATATAAATCCGCAAGCTCCTACTCACATTTTAATTGTCCCCAAAAAACATATAGGATCTCTTAGAGAGATGAATGTTGAGGATGAAAATTTGATAGGACATATATTATATGTAATAAGTAAAATTGCCCTTGAAAGGAAACTGGAAAATGGTTTTAGAGTTGTAGTAAATGATGGAAAAGAGGCAGGTCAGAGTATTTTTCATCTTCACTTTCATTTACTTGGAGGAAGAATATTAGGTTGGCCACCGGGATAAGGGTTCAATTCCCCCCCTTAATTTTTAAAGGGAGGTATAAATTTATGACAGGAGTTAAATTAAGAGATGGTGAGAATTTTGAAGAAATGTTAAAGAGATTTAAGAAAGTTCTAAATAGAGATAAAATTATGGATGACTTAAAGAGATTAGAACACTATGAGAAACCTTCAGAAAAGAAGAGAAAGGAATTAGCCACAGCAAAAAGAAGAGCTTTAAGAAGATTAAAACAACTACAAGAAAAATTAAAAAAATAATTTTTGGAAAAGATTTTAAATTTCATTTCTCAATTTATACAAACTGAAGAAGGTAGAAAATATTTATATGAGCTGAAAGAAGAGGAAGAGATAGAGAATATAAGAAAAAGATACGATGAGTATAGAATGTATAGTGAACTTCTTAGAAGAAAATTTTTCTCTATTCCTGAGTACAAAAAGTATGAAACTTCAATATCAATCTCAAAATATTTCGTAAGTTTCAGAGATTATTTACGAAAAATTTTTGAGATAAAAAGAGAAATAGTAAGTATTAAGCAAGATGTAGACTTTTTTTTACCTATAAATGAGTCCATTTTGTCCTTTTATCAAAGATTAGAACTTACTTTTGATGATGAAGGGAACATAAAGGATTCTGCATCAGAAACACTTCAAAAGATAAGAGAGAAAAAAAGAAGTCTCTACAAGGATATAGAAAAAAAATTAAAAAGTATTATCGAAAATTTTAGGAAAGAAAACATACTAAGAGACGAGGAAATTCATTTTAAAGAAGGTAGATTTACTTTATGCCTTAAGACTTTAATTCCCAATACTATACTTGTGTCCTACTCAAGAAGCGGTGAAAGTTATTTTGTTGAACCTGAAGAAATTGTTAATCTAAATGTGAAATTCAGACATCTTGAAGAAATTGAAAAAGAAGAAGAGAAAAGGATATTAAATAACATTTTTTTAATTTATAATGATTTGAAAAATGAGATTAGTGAACTTATAAATTATGTTACAAAATTAGATTATTATCAAGCTATTTACTTATTTGCAGATAGAATTTCAGGTGAAATACCTCAATTTGGTAAAGAAAAGAAATTTAAACTTATATATTGTTATCACCCACTGTTAAAAGTGATTCTGGATAAAAAATGTGTTTCCTATGATATCGAATTTGACGAAGATAAAGAAGTTTTACTGGTGACAGGTCCTAATGGAGGTGGAAAAACTACTTTTCTTGAAGCTATATACCTTTTGATAAGAATGATTAAAAGGGGGATACCTGTTCCAGCCTCCTCATTAAGTTACTTTTATATCCCTGATAGAATTTTTATGGCAGGATTTGAAGAGAGAAGTAAGATTGAGGAAGGTTTCTCAAGTTTTACACTTTATCTTGAAGAAATAAAAAATTCCATAAATAATTCCTCACAACATAAACTTGTTCTTCTTGATGAGTTTATGGGAAACACTGATCCTGAAGAGGGTGGAAATTTAGGAGTCGGTATACTAAAAGATTTAAGGGATAGAAAAATAAAAACTATATGTGCGACCCATAATGATAAAATTAAAACATACTTACAGGATGAAAAAGGAATATTGATATCTGCTTTTACCCTAGATTTTGAATCCTTAAAGCCTACCTATAGAATTGAGGTTATGAAAGTTTCTCCAAGTTTTGCAACTTTTGTAGCAAGAAAGTGTGGTTTACCTGAATCAATTTTTCAGAAAATGCCCCAATCTCAAGAGTTGATAGATAAGATTTATAAGCTAAAGAGTGAAATTGAAAAAGAAAGAGAAGAATTGAATAAAGAAAAAGAAAATTTAAAGAAGGAGAAGGAAAGAATTGAACAGGAATATAAGAGGAATTTAAAGAAGAAAATAGAAGAATTTAGTAAAGAGATAACAAAAATTTTGAGGGAATTTGAATTGAAAAGAGAAAAGAAGATTTTAAAGGAGGCTATCAAAAAGATAGAGGAGAAAAAAGAGGAGTTAGAAACAGATAAATTAAAAAATTTAAAAATAGGAGAAATTTATTCTCTAAAAGATGGATCTACTTTTGGTAAACTCATTAGTATAAAAGGTGATAAAGCACTTCTTGAAATTAGTGGTAAGAAAATTGAAATACCAATCTCTTTCTTGAGGGAGAAAAAGGAAAAATTTGAAGAAGAAAAAATTAAAGTTAATTCTTATACATTTCCACTACCTCCAAGGGTTTTATCAATAAGAGGAATGAATAGAGAAGAAGCTGAGGAACTTCTCGAAAGATTTTTATACGATGCGAGAGCTGCTGGGTATAATGAAGTAAGAATAGTTCATGGTGAGGGAAAAGGAATCTTGAAAAAGTTGGTTATAGATGTTATTAAAAATATGGACTTCGTAGCAGAATTTTTTCACCCCTCATGGAATGAGGGGGGAGAAGGTGTAACTATTGTCAGATTCAGGAAGATATGAGTATTTATAATCAAATAATCTCGTCAATTTCTCCAATTGAAATAGCAAAGAGATATTTAAATTTTAAGAAGGTTGGTAGGAATTACCAAGCTATATGTCCTTTTCATGCCGATAAAAAACCTTCGCTTTCTTTTGATTCTGAAAGAGGTCTTTTCTACTGTTTTGGATGTGGAAAATCTGGAAATTTGATTCATCTGATCTCAGAAATAGAGGGAATATCAAAGTTTGAGGCATTAAAGGAGCTTGCTAAAGAAGCTGGAATTGAATTAAAAGGAGAGGGATTAAATGAAGATAAAGAGACTTTTAAACTTTTTGAAGTTATTGAATTCGCCCTTAATGAGTATGAAAAAGTTTTGTTTGAGAGGCAAGGAGAGAAAGCAAGAAATTATTTAGAAGATAGAGGTTTCAAATTAAGTACAATAAGAAGATTTAGGATAGGTTATGCACCTCCGGAGGGAGACTTTATAATTAAAAAAGCAAGAGAAAAGGGAATAAATCCTTCTTTTCTGCTTGAAGTTGGTCTTATAACAGGTTCACAGGGAGTTATAAGGGATTTCTTTAAAGATAGAATTATTTTCCCAATTTTTAATATTTCTTCTAAGTGTGTTGCCTTTGGTGGAAGAGCTTTTGAAGGTGAACCTAAATACTTAAATTCTCCTGATTCTAAAATTTTTAAAAAAGGTAAAAATCTTTATGGTATAGATATTGCAAAAAATAAGGCAAAGAGAGATAATACAATCATAATAGTTGAGGGTTATACTGATGTTATGAAAATGGTAGAATGTGGCTTTGAGAATACAGTAGCACCCCTTGGTACTGCCTTTTCAATTGAACAAGCCTTGCTAATTAAAAAATTTGCTGATATTATTATAGTGCTTTATGATGGTGATGATGCTGGTAAAAGAGGTATGAAGAGGATCTTACCTTTTTTACTTCAAGTTGGTTTAAAGGTAAAGGTAGCTGAACTTCCTCAAAATGAAGATCCAGAATCTTTTTTAAGAAAAAAAAGTAAGGAGGATATGGATAAACTAATAAATGGTGCAAAGAATTTTTTGGACGCTCTGCTTCCTGAAACCCTTCCTTCAGATGCTTATGTTCAGAGTATTTTATTATCTGATATGATAAACTTTATATCTTTTATGCCTAATGATATTGAGAAAGAGTTATTTGTTAAAAAATTATCTGAAAGATTTTTAATATCTCCAGAATACATAAAAAGGAGAATAGAGTCTATATCTTTGAAAGAGGAAAAAAAAGTTGAGAGGGATACTCTATCTTCAGAATTTACTCTCTTTGGAATTATAGCTTTTTTTAACAAGTTTAATAAAGAAGAAATGGAAAGAAGGGGTATTGATCACAGGGTTTTTAGGAGTGAAATTTTAAAGGAAGTTACATTGAAAATACTAGAAGGAAGCGCTTTTGAGGATGTTCTTTTTGAATTGAAAGAAAGTGAAAGAAAAAAATTATTAGAATCTATCTTTAAATCGAGGGAAAAGTATATTTCTTTTGGTAAGGAGGGTGAAGAAAATTTGTTATATGAATATGCCTTTGAAAAACTTAAAAACAGGATGGAAAGGATATTAAAGAGGGAAAAGATTTTTAAAGAGTGGAAGGATTATAGGAGTGGTATTGGTTCAAATCCAAGTAAATAGTATGGGAGGAGAAAAATGCCAAGAAGGAGTGAAAAGAAAATTAAAAAAACAGTTAATGAGATGAATATGAGAGAAATTGAACAAGCTTTAGTTCAAAGTGTCATAGAAAGAGTTATGGAAAAGGCTAAAAAATATAAGCAGATAAGACAGGAGGATTTGAACGAGTTAACCATGAATTTACCACCTAATCTTGTTGATGAAGTTATGGAAGCTTTGTTTGCTGAGGGAATAGAGATTGTTGAAGAGGAGGAAAGAAAAAGGGATAGAGAAATTGAAGAGTATGAAATTAGAGTAAAGGATGACCCTGTTAAAACTTATTTAAAGCAAATATCAGGTTTGAGACTTTTGACAAAAGATGAGGAAGTAGCGTTTTCTAAGATGATTCATGATGCTAAAGAGAAGATGAAGGAAATACTTTTTAGCACGGACTTTGGATTAAAAAGATTTGTAAATTTTTTAAGAAAAGTAAAGGAACTTGAGTTACAACCTGAAGAAATTTTGGAGGTAGATTCAAGTTATTGGACAAACAAGTTGGTTAATAAGAAGGAAAAGAAGAGAGTTAAGAAAGGTATTGAGGAATTTTTAGAGTTTTATGTTAAAGTTTTTGAAGATAAAAAAAAGACTTTAAAAACTTTAGAGGAGGAAGAAAGTAAGCAACTTAATAAGTTATTTTCAAAAATTGTTCCTAAATTTTCTTATGTTCAGGAGAATGTAGACAGATTATATGAAGAGATAAAAACACTTGAAAGCCTTACTATAGAATATAGGAGGATGAAAGAGGAATTTAAAAATAAGGAAAAAAATAATTCTGTTGACAGAGATTTAAGAGAAAATCTTAATCTCTTGAAAAGTTCAATTCAAGAATATGAAAAAAAACTTGGTCTTAGTTTTAACGAACTTATTACTATTAAAGAGGAAATAGAAAAGGCTAAAAAGTCTTATAACTACGCAAGAGAAAAGATGGTTGAGGGTAATGTAAGGCTTGTTATAGGAACTGCTAAAAGGTTTATGAATAGAGGAATAGAGTTTCTTGATCTAATAGAGGAGGGTAATATTGGTTTACTAAAGGCTGTTGAAAAATTTGATTATAGAAAAGGTTATAAGTTTTCTACTTACGCAACTTGGTGGATTAAACAGGCTATAACAAGAGCGATTGCTGATAATTCAAGGACAGTGAGAGTTCCGGTTCATATGATTGAGACTCTTACAAAAATTTCTAAAGCCCAAAAGGATTTTCTACAAACTTATGGAAGAGAGCCAACCGTAAGAGAGCTTTCGGATATACTTGGCCTACCTGAAGAAAAGGTTAAACAAGCTCTTGAAGTTTCTCATCAACCGCTTTCTATTGATAAACCTATTGGAAAGGATGAGGATGGTGTTATGGAGGAGGTAATAGCTGATCAGTTTACAAAGACTCCTGCAGAGCTTTCTCGGGAAACCATAATTAAAAAGACTTTAGAAGAAATCCTTTCTACTCTTTCACTTAAAGAACAGAAGATCATTAAACTTAGGTTTGGTTTAGGAATTCATCCTCCTATGACTCTTGAACAGGTTGGCAGGATATTTGGTGTGACAAGAGAGAGAATAAGACAGATTGAAGCTCAAGCATTAAAAAAACTTAGACATCCTAAAAGGGCTGAAAAGTTAAAGTCTCTTCTTGAAAAGTTGGAAAGAAGGGATTAAGTTTTCTGGGTAAGATAACAGGAGTTATTATTGCTTTAAATGCTGAAGAGACGATTGAAAGGGCAATTGATTCTCTTTTTTTTTGTGATGAAATAATAGTTATTGATGGCGGTTCTACAGATAAAACCTTAGAGATAGTAAGGAAGAAGAAGGCTATAGTTTTCGAAAGAAAATTTGATAATTTTAAAAATCAGAGAGAATTTGCCTTATCAAAGGTTAAAACAGATTGGGTTATTTTTCTTGATTCTGATGAACAAGTTGAGAAAACTCTTGCTGAAGAGATTTTAAAGGAAATAAAAAAAAATACCGAGGATGGTTTTTATTTGATGAGAGCATCTTACTTTTTAGGAAAACTAATTCGTTTTGGTGGATGGTATCCTGATTATAGTTTGAGAGTTTTTAGAAAAGAAAAAGCAAGAATTTCAGAGAGTATAGTTCATGAAAAAATTCTGGTAGAGGGGAAAGTTAAAAAAATTAAAAGAGGAAAGATAATACATTATACTGATCCTGATCTTTTTCATTATATTAATAAGTTAAATCTCTATACAGAGCTATCAGCAAGAGAGCTTTTCAGTAAGGGTAAAAGAGCTTCAATTTTAGATTTAATATTTAGGCCCCTTTATTTTTTTCTTAGGATGTATATTATAAGGCTTGGTTTTCTCGATGGTTTTCATGGTTTTATTCTTGCCATATGCTCTTCTTTTCATACATTCATAAAATATGCAAAACTATGGAATTTATCACATAAATTAAAACATAATTAAAGAATGAAAAAAATAGTTGATATCTTTCTAAGGGGCTATAATATTTCTAAGGATAACATGTTTTCAAGGATAAAAAGAGGTGATACTTTTCAGGTATTTACATACTCTAAGGCACTTGAAATGATAAAGTCTATAGGGGGTTATCTGAAATCTCGGGGATTTAGAAAGGGTGATAGAGCAGCAATTTTGGGAGAAAATATGCCTGAATGGGGAATATCCTATCTCGGGATACAATGGGCAGGAGGAGTTTGTGTGCCCTTAGATGCAAGAGCTTCTCAGTCCGATTGGGAACATTTTTTGAGACACTCTGAAAGTAAATTTATTTTTGTAAGTAAGAAATTTGTTGACGATATTTTGGAAATAAGGGATAAGGTAGAAAGTTTAGTTGAGATTATTTCCTTTCCTGAATCAGATGGGAAAGTGAGTTCATTTTCAGATGTTGTTTTGTTCAAGGACAAGCTCGAAGTTCCTGTTGACAGGGATCCAAATGATTTAGCTATTATTCTTTATACATCTGGGACTACAGGAACACCAAAAGGTATTATGCTTTCTCATAAAAACGTAATTTTAAACATTGAAGCAGTTTTAAAAATTTTTGATTTCAACGAGACCGATCATCTTTTTTCAGTTTTACCATTACACCATGTTTTTGAGGGAACTTGTGGTTTTCTTGCTCCGCTTTACGTTGGAGCAAAAATAACTTATGCTCGTTCCCTGAAACCTAGTGAGATATTAGAGGATTTAAGAGAAACTGAACCAACAGTATTTTTAACAGTTCCCCTCCTTCTTGAAAAATTGTATCTTGGAATAATGAAAAATATAAAGAATCTATCTTTACCAAAAAAGGGTCTTTTTAAAGTTATGTCCTCATTATCCCACTTACTTGATCCCATAACAGGTAGAAAAGCATCTAGGGTATTGTTTAAAACCGTTAGAGAGAAAATGGGTTTTAAGAGGATAAAGTATATAATTTCAGGAGGAGCTGCTTTACCAACTTGGGTGGGAGTTGGGTTTCTCAGATTAGGTTTTCCTATATATCAAGGTTACGGTCTTTCAGAGACTTCTCCGGTTGTTTCGGTTAACCCACCTAAGGGTAAAAATAAAATAAATTCTGTTGGACCTCCGATACCTGGAGTGGAAGTTAAGATAATGGAGCCTGATGAAAATGGTATCGGTGAGATAGCAGTAAAAGGTGATATTGTTATGCTTGGCTACTATAAGGATAAAAAGGCAACAGAGAGAGTTTTTAGGGAGGGATGGTTTTTAACAGGGGATCTTGGTTATATAGATAAAGATGGATATATATATATAACAGGAAGGAAAAAATCGGTAATAGTAACTAAAGGAGGTAAAAACATATATCCAGAAGAGATAGAGGAGAAGTTACTTGAGTCCTCGATTATCAAGGAATGTCTTGTTTTAGCTAAAATTCATCCAAAGACTAAAACTGAAATTTTGCATGCTATAATATATCCTGATTATGAGGAAATAGATAACAGAGCAAAGCAAATGAATGTGGATGTTACAGAGGATCTTATAAATGACTGGGTTAGTAAAGAGATTGAAGAGGTGAATAAGAAGTTAGCTGAGTATAAAAAGGTAAAGTCTTTTTCTTTAAGAGATGAAGAATTTCCTAAGACAACTACACAGAAAATTAAGCGTTATTTATTTGAGGAGGGTGGGGTTGAGATTTAGAAATATTTTAATTTTTATGTTATTTGTACTTCTTATTTCCTTTTTAATCTCTGGTTACTTTTTTATAGTTTTACCTCAGCAGCTTATCATAAGAGATTTAAAAAGGGAAAATGAGTTTTTGGTTTTAAAGTTTTCAAGAGAACTTGAGGGTTTAAATTTAATAAGAAAAGATACAATGATTTTCAACTTACCGCTTCCTATTTTGAAAGCTAAGGAGGAACTTTCAAAGGATTACAGTATTGAGACGAAATTTAATCTTTTAAAAATTTTGATTCTTACTGATGATATATTTTTACCAGGAGGTTATGCACTTTCAAAGGATGGAGAGAGCAGATTATTAAAAATTAGTGAAGTTTTAAAAGATCTTTCATATAAGGAGATAGAGTTGCAAGTTCACACAGATAATGAACCCATAAAGACTAAAAAGGAATTATTCCCTACAAATTGGGAACTCTCTGCAAGAAGAGGAACTGAGATAGTTAGATTTTTAATTACCAAAGGAAATATTCCACCTGAGAGAATATATGTTTCTGCCTTTGGATCATCCCGTCCATTAAGTACAGAAAACTCAGAGGATGCAAAGAAGAAAAACAGGAGACTTGAAATTTTAATTAAATTTTAAAAATGGATAGTTTAGCGAGTTTAATTATTTTTTTACCTGGTATTTTGTTAGCACTTACTATTCATGAATTTTCTCATGCTTTAGTAGCTGACAGGTTAGGAGATCCTACACCACGAAGTATCGGGAGATTGACTTTAAATCCAATACCACATATAGATCCTATAGGTTTTATATTGCTTTTTCTAATTCATATAGGATGGGCAAAACCTGTTCCTGTTAATCCTTATTACTTTCGTAATCCTGAAAAAGATTTCGCAAAGGTTGCCTTTGCAGGACCCCTTTCGAATTTAATTCTTGCTGTTTTTATTTCTTTTATTCTTAGATTTTTACCATATTCTTCACAAAATTTATTCATTTATTATTTTTATAAGCTTTTACTTTCTACATATATGATAAATTTAATTCTTGCCTTTTTTAACTTGATACCTATTCCACCGCTTGACGGTTCAAAGATTTTGTCGATTTTTTTACCCTTTGAATGGAAGTTAAGATACAGAATGCTTGAACCCTACGGAGTTTTAATTTTAACATCTTTTATAGTTATTTCTTCATTTTTAGGTATTCCAATAATTGATCTTTTAGTTTTTTTACCTGCTCGATTATTTTCTATTTTATTAATCGGTACCTCACCTTTTTAAATTTTTTATTTATAAAACTTTAACAGTTTTTAACTCATCCCATCTTGTAGTGTACCTTTTTGATCTAAATATTTGTACAGTGTTCCACCTTTTTGTTATGAATCCACTTGCCAAGTAGATTGTATTTCTACCAAAGTTTTTATTTATCTTGTCAATAGCTAATATTATTTTTCTTTTTTTATCGTTAAATAAGAGTTTATCTGAAAATACACTCTTTATATTTTTTTCATCTTCTATAAGTCCATAAAGATAGACGCCAGCCTTTTTATATTTTATTCCTTCTTTAAAGATTATCTTTAGTATTCTTTCACCAAATTTTACAATGTCAGGAGTATAGGCTGTTGGAGCAGGTAAATTAAGCTTTTCAGCTCTGTAGTAAAAGTTTTTTTGAAAAGGAGAACTCATTATGTAGACACATATCTTTTTGGCGAGTAAATTCTCGCTTCTTAACCTTTCTGCAGCAAGTGAAATGAGATAGGAAACTGCTTCTTTTATTTCTTTAAAACTTTCTATTTTTTCTCCAAAAGTTCTTGAAACACTTATACTCTTTATTTTAGCATTTTCTTCTATTTTAAAGCATTTTATTCCTTTTATTTCATTAAGAATTTTAAGTCCTTTTAAAGTTAAATTTTCTTTTACCCATTTTACATCCAAGTTTTTAAATTGAAAAGCATTTGTAATTCCCTTTTCTCTCAAAAGTTTTGCTGAGATAGGTCCTATACCCCATATATCTTCAACTTCTATTTTTTTTAACAATTCATCTTTTTCCTTGTGGTCAATGATGTTGAAAATTTTTCTATTTTCCATCTTTTTTGCAAATTTTAATGCAATTTTTGAAAGCACCTTTGTTTCACCTATTCCTATCGAAACAGGTATTTTTGTCCATTTTTCTATTTTTTCTTTTACTTTTTCTAAGAATTTTTCTTTATCTTCAATTTCCTCAAGGTCAACAAAAGCTTCATCGATGGAATAAACTTCTACATTTTTTGCAAAACTTTTTATTATACTCATAACTCTTTTTGAGATATCGTCATAGAGAGTATAATTTGAAGAAAAGACAAGTATTTTATTTTTTTCAATCATTTCTTTGTATTTAAAAAGGGGAGCACCCATCGGAATACCCATTTCCTTTACTTCTTTTGATCTTGCAATAATGCATCCATCATTGTTTGAAAGTACAATACAAGGGATCTTTTTAATATCTGGTCTTAAGATTCTCTCACAAGATACGTAAAAGTTATCGCAGTCAATAACACCTACAGCCATTTTATAACTTCCTTAATAAAAAAGTAATAACACCAAAAACTTCAAAGTTAGTGTCCTCACTTACTTCTTCTTTTATACTTTTTGAGACAAAAATAGTTTTGTTTTTTTCCTTCAAAACTCTTCCTATTACAAGTTCACCTTTAAATTCAGCTACAATCAGTTTGTTCTCAAAATTTTCAATTGATGTATCAACTACGATTATGTCTCCTTTCTTTATACCTTCCTTTTCAAAATTATCTTCCACTCGCAAAAAAAATGTTGAACAGGGATTTGAGACTACCAAACTGTTGAGATCTAAAGAATTTTCTCCATAATCTCTTGCAGGAGATGGAAAACCGGTAAAACTTATTTTTATCTTATCCATAATTATAATTTTAATCCAAAATGGATAAATAAATTCAAATTAATCCATATTGGATAATTATTCACTTTTCTGTTATAATTATTAGATGGAAGATCTTGGTAAGAAAATAAGAGAACTAAGGAAAGGAAAAGGTTTAACTCAAAGAGAACTTGCTAATTTGTTGGGATATAAGCTTCTTGCTATTTCGAGGTGGGAAAGGAATGAAAGGAGGCCGTCTTTAAGAGATTTAAAAAGGCTTTCCTCTATTTTTAATGTAAGTGTAAATTATTTTTTTGATGAGGAAAGTATTATAAGGCTTGCTTTAATGGGTAAAGTTGGAGCAGGAAAAAAAGCTTTATATTATGATCCTATTAAAAAGGAAAGGGAAATTGAAATTCCTTTATTTTTTCTACCCTGGCGCCTGAAAGATAAAATTTTAAGAAATAAGGAAAATTACTTTGTTCTTCAAGTTAGTTCTGATAGCATGGAGCCTCTTATAAATGAGGGTGATTTTGTTATAGTTGAAAGAGGTAGGTTTGATTCCCATGATATAGTAGTTGTAAGGATAGGTTCATCGGAATTTGTGGTTAAGAAACTTTTGAAGAAGAACAATCAGTTTTTTTTATTGTCATACAATAAAAGGTATGGAGTTTTTGAGCTTAATGAAGAAGCTGAAATTATAGGTAGAGTTGTATTTCTTTTATCTTTTAAATCTTTCTATTGAATTTCTATTGTTCCTATTTTTATTTTTTTGTTTGTCCATTTATTTATGAAAGTTATGTATTTGTATTTTTCCTCCTCGTTGGGTAATACTGGGTAAAAGTATCCCTTAAATTTTTTCTCTTTCAAAATTTTCAGAATCTTTTCATATCCAGCACCTCTGGAGACAAACTCAAATTTATTTTTTTCATTAAAATCCTTTAGATCACAGTCGTATATCCTCACATTTTTTAGATTTAATTCTCTTTTTATTTTTCTCAAGAATTCTGCTTTCTTTTTGTTTCTTTCGATGAGGTAAAAATCGTAATCTTTCTTAATGATTGCAAGTATAATTCCTGGAAACCCTGCTCCTGATCCGATATCTACTATTTTTTTTCCTTTTATAATATCAAGAAAGAAAAGGGACTCCGTTATGTGTTTTTTATAAATATTTTCTAAATCTTTTTTACTAATTAAGTTTATTCTTTTATTTACTTCTTTTAGAATTTTAACGAATTTTTCTATTTTTTCATTAATTTCTTTATTTTTTAAAAGTTCGTAGTAGTTTTCCATCTATAAATTTTCCTATAATTTTTTTAAATAATCAAAAGGAGGTATTTAAAAAATGAAAAATTTTGGAATAATAGTTCATGGTGGAGCTGGTAAACATATTAATAAAAATCAAGCTAAAGAAGGTGTAAAAGTTGCTTGTGAAAGGGGTTATGAAATTTTAAAAAGTGGAGGAAATGCAGTAGATGCTGTTTGTGCTGCAATTGTAGAAATGGAAAATAATCCTTATTTTAACGCAGGATTCGGTGCCGCTCTTACAGCAACAGGTGGTGTTGAGCTTGATGCTTCAATAATGGATGGTAAAACTTTAAGGTTTGGAGCTGTTGCAGCAATAAGTAATTTCAAAAATCCTATACTTATAGCAAGAAAAGTTATGGAAAGGACTGATCATGTCCTTTTAGTAGGTAAAGGTGCTGAAGAATTTGCTCTTCTTGAGGGTTTTAAGAAAGTTAATTTGGTTAGTGAGGAAAGGCTAAAATTGTATTTTAAAATTTTGGATGGAGAAAAAGAAGAATTTAAAAAAGAAATGTCTAAGACTTTAAAGTGGATAAGAGAAAAGTATGGTATTTTTGCAGGTAGTACAGTAGGCGCATGTGCGGTAGACGAAAGTGGCAATATTGTTTCTGGAACTTCAACTGGTGGAATTTTTTTTAAACTAGATGGAAGGGTTGGTGATACCCCTTGTCCAGGTTGTGGAACTTATGCTAATTACGCTTGTGCTGCTTCTGCTACAGGTCTGGGAGAAGCAATAATGAGAGTCACTTTAACAAAATTTGTTTGTGATAAAGTTATTGAAGGGATATCTCCCTATGAAGCTTGTAGAAAAGGAATAGAGAATCTGGAAAAACTAACTGGAGGGAAAGCAGGTGTAATTGCAATAAGTACTAATTTAGAATTCGGTTATTATATGAATACTGATTCAATGCCTGTTGCTTTTATAAGAAACGGTTATAAAAAAGTTAAAATTGAAGGAATTTGATATATCTTTTTATTTTATTACTCTCGTAAAATTCTGTTTCTAAGGATAAACCTTTGATACATTGATGAAAAAATTTAGAGAAATATTAAAATTTATGAAAGATAAAAAGGAAAAAATTTCGAAAAGTTTGTGCTACAGAACCGTATAAGCCCTTCACAATTTCTTTCGCATGAATATTATTGACTTTTTGCTTAATTTCCTTTATTATTCTAATATGGAAATTGCGTTAAGTTTAGTAGGGGTAGGAGTTACACTTCTTGCAGGTGCGGTAGGCTATATGGCCTGGAGAAATGGAAAGATTATAAAAGAGAATGCTACTGCGATACTTCAAAAAATGGACGAAGGATTTAGAAGAATGGATGAAGGATTTAGGAAGATGGATGAGGGATTTAGAAAAATGGATGAGGGGTTTAGGAGAATGGATGAAGGGTTTAGACTTATTGCACTTCTTATCCTTGCAGAAACAAAAGAAGAAAGGAAAGAACTTGCTAAAAGAATTCTTGGTGAGAAAGGGTAGGTTATGAATATTTTTGATTTTGTGCCTATTTAAATTTGCGAAAGAAGAGGGTAAAAAAATCTATGATGTATAAACTAACTTTTTAGATGCTTACAATAATAATCACAGGTTCATAAAAAATCTAATTTTTTCTATTTTAGGATTTTTCCAGGTATAATATTTTTTCTTTTAATTTTATTCTCTTCTTAAAAAAACTTTAACTGAATACCTTTTTTAACATTTTTGTTAGTTTCATTTCTTTTTCCCACTTTTTGATAGTCCCATTATAAAAAATTTAGGTAGATTTTTGATGGGTTAACTTGCTTATTTACAATAAAAGTGATAATTTATAAAAAGAGAGAAGTTTTATGAGAAATTTTAAAAAATTATGTTTTTTAATGTTTTTTACAACTACTATTTTTTATGGGCAACAAGAAAAAATTGACCTTGTTCCTATATACGAAAAGACATTTAAAGATACAATAGTTGATTTGATTTTTGAAGAAGTGGAGGTAACTGTTAAAGAAGCAAAATCATTAGGGGTGAAGGGATTAGAGGATAAAAGTGATGAAGAAAAAATAAGTTTTCCTGAGGTTAAAGTGATAATAACTGAAAAAGAAGTAAAATTTTTAGATAAAAAGGGAAAAGTTAAGAAGAAAATAAACATTGGATATAAAGATGTTTTTAAAGTTAATAAATCAAAAAATGAAAAATTTATAGGGATAAAGGTTTTAGAAAATAATGATAAGACAAAAGCAAAATTTATGATGTTTAATAAAGATGGTAAAAAATTATGGGAGATTAATGAATATCTTTATAATTTTGTTGTATCTCCAGATGGAAAGTATGTGATTGAGATACCCAGTATTGAGTATGGACATCAAGCCCCTTTGAGAATGTTGGGGTCAAAAGGATTAATAAAAGAGATCCCAAAACCACACATATCTATAGGAATAGATTTTTCTGAAAATGGAGAATATGTTGTAATAGGATTAAATAATAGAAAAAAGAAGGAGGGATATCTTTTACTTATAGATAGATATGGGGAAGAGTTATGGAGGCATACTGTTGGAACAGCTGTGGGAGCAATTTCTATCTCCCCGACAGGTAAATTCATAAGCGGGATAGGATCTCAAGATACACTTAATATTCTTTTTGTATTTGATAAAATTGGTAATTTAATCTTTACATATTCTCAATTACCAAAAATAGGGAATATAGAAATGAAGTTTGATGAAAATTCGAATTTATTGTTACTTACTTCCACAGAGTTTTGTGGATATCTTTTTGATCTTTCTAAAAGTAAATTAATATGGAAATATGAGCCTGAATTAAAAACAAATTATTTTAGGGGGGCTATATTTTCAGGTAATTTTAACACTATCATCTTTTTGAGTCCTGGATACCATGGAAAAAGCTATTATTTGTATATAGTAAACAAGGAAGGGAAAGAAATTTTGGTGAAGGAATTAGGGATAAAAAAATTTATTACCCATTTTTGTTATAGTGCAGGGATGTTTAAACCCTATGTAATACTTTCAAAGGATGGAAATTATATTTATGGTGGGAAAATAGATGGAGTTGAAGTATATAGAATAAAAGGAGAGGTAAAATGAATATACAGAGGTTAAATTTTATTAGTTTCTTTATTTTGGTAGGTTCATTTTTAGTTCCTCAAAAAACATTTGGTTATGATTGGCCTATTGCTCCTTTTAATCAAGCGCATCCAATAAGTGGAACTTTAGGTGAATATAGAGTAACACCATTTCCACATTTTCATGATGGAG
>JBCNUW010000002.1:0-152191 GCA_039630575.1 Caldifarciminales bacterium | reverse complement strand
TATTTATGATAGTTTTTGGGTGGCTGAAGTTAAAATCTACTTCTCTTCTTTAAAATTTCCTTCCGTTAAAGAGCAAAAGTGGAGGATTCACTTAAGAAGGTTGAGACCGAGAAATGAATTTGAAGTATTTTCTTGGGCACCAATTGATAGAAATAATCCTTCCTTTTTGGGGCAAGGAGGGATCATTATTATTCCTCATAAGATAAAAAGTGCAAAGAGAATAAATTTTTTGCCTTATTTTGTCCTTTCTCAAAATGGCTATAGAAAAAATTTAAAATATCTAACAGATAGAATAAAATTCAGTAATATGGGAATAACTATAAAATGGAATATATTTTCAGATCTAATTTGTGATTTTACAATTAATCCCGACTATGCTCAAATAGAAACTGATGCCCCTCAGATAGATGTAAACAATCCTTACGCCTTATATTATTTGGAAAAAAGACCGTTTTTTATGGAAGGAAAGGAGCTACTGGAAACTCCTTTAAATTTGATATATACAAGAAGTATACTCTCACCTATTTATGCTTTTAAAATTACAGGCAAATTTAGTGAGAAAGAAATACTATTTCTTTCTGCAGCTGATAAATATACTTCTTATATTATTCCCTCTGAAGATAAAAGTTGGGTTGTATTTATGAATAATTTGTCCTTTTTAAATATTTTAAAAATAAAAAAAGAAATTATAAATAAAGAATCATATATAGGATTATTACTTGCTCATAGAGAAGTAAGTGATACAACTAAAAGGTTTCAAAGTTTTAATCGTTTATTTGGTTTTGAGTTAAAAAGCAGATTTTATACACACTATTATATTAATTATGAATTTGGATATTCTAATGTTAAAGAGCCCAGAGAGTCTATAGTTTGTGAAGAATTTAATGGTGAAAATTTAAATGGATTTTCGCACTTTTTTAATGCCAAGATAGGTTTTAAATATTTTAACTCTTTTTTAAAGTATGTGAATATTTCCCCGACTTTTAGATCAGATTTTGGATATATTACTAAAAATAATTTTCGTTCAATCACAAAAGGTGCAGGTTTTAATCTTTACCCTAATAAATTAGGGATTACTTCAACGTACCTAATTTTTATTTTTTCAAGAGAGGAAAATTTTAGAAAAATTGAAAAAAGAAGATCTCTCGGACCACGTATAGAATTCCATTTTAAAGGACAAAATATATTTTTTATAGAATATTATTCTATTCCTCGTTATCTTTATAGGGGAAAAAACTTTGACAACTTATTTGAATTTTCTGTTGTAAACATAAATTCTTACTTCAAAAAAATTAGTTGGAAATTAAGAAATATTTTCAGAAGAACAATAAATTATTCTACTCTAACTCCTGCATACTCTTATTCTTTTATTTTTTCTTCTTCAATTAACTTAATTAAAAACTTACAAGTTGAATGGAGTGTGGAAAGATATTATCTATATGAGAAGCCTTGGAAATTTATGATATATGATGAAACTTCTATAGTAAATAAAATTATATATCAATTTATGCCTTCTCTTCGCATAAGAAATATCTTTCAATTTTACACAGGAACAAAAAATTTAGGTATTTTCCCTTTATTTTCTTACGAACCTAACCCTTTTACAGTTTTTTATATTGGAGCAAATGTAAACACTATGAAATTAGACAAACCTTTTGGAATAAAAGGGCATAATCATCAAATATTTTTAAAATTTCAATATCTTTTTAAAATTTAGAAAGGAGGAGATAAAAATGCAGTTGATAATTTTATTCTTCGCTTTAAAAAAGGTATTTACTGATTCAACCCTACTATACATTCCCTTTTTACCCGAAGATATAAATATAGAAAATGTGAATGGCAGTATCATTTTTAATTATTCTCAACAAATTAAAACACCTGTTGTGTTTTTAAAAAAGAGTGCAAAAGGAGAAAAAGAAGAGTTCTTGGAGTGGGTCAAGAAGGTGGAAATTATCAAAAAGGAAGATAAAGAAAAGAAGGATTTAAAAATTATAATAAAGTTTCCTGAAGAGGAAAAATTTGAAAAATTAGAGGAGAAGAAGGTTGAAATTAAAGTTACTCTTCCTGAAGGTATAAGATTGGGAAAATTAAAAACATCAATTGTAAATGGTGTAATTTTAATTTCAAATTTATATAGTGAATTCTATAATGTTTCTTGTATTAATGGGTATATAAACCTTAAAGAAATAAGGGGGAATGGAAAATTTGAGATAGTGAATGGAAGTATGGAAGTGTTTGTTTCACATAACGAAGAGGTAAATTGTAACTTAGAAATAGTAAATGGTAATGCCTATTTATTTATAAATGATTTCACTAAAATTGATTATAAAGTAAAAAATGGAGAGATTTATGAAGATACTGGATATAAAGAGATTGGGGATAAGCAGTATATAAAATGTGACATTATTAACGGATTTATAAAAATTAAAAGAAAGAGATAAATTGTATAACCTTAAAAGATTTATAAAATTTATCTTAAAATTCAAATCTTACATCATTTTTGCCTTTATTTTTATGTCCTTATCAGTTCTTTTGTCACTTCCTATGCCCCTTCTTTCCAAATATTTAATAGATAAAATACTTCCGTCAAAAGATATTAAAATGCTAAATTTAATAGGCTTATTTTTAATTTTTGTTGTTTTATTCCAGGCAATCTCTTCTTATTTGCAAAGATTTTTCACAGTAAGTTTTAGAGCAAAAGTTATTTTTAATTTTAAAAAAATTTTATTTGAACATACCCAAAACCTTGATTTAGAATTTTTTAGAGAAAAAGAATCAGGTTATCTTTCATCAAGAATAAGCTCTGATGTTGACTCTTTAAGAAATTTATTAGCAGATACAATTTTAAGTGTAATTAGAGATATTTTAACATTTTTAGTAGGTGTTATATTAGTTTTATCTTTACATTTTAAACTTGGGATAATTTCAATCTCTATCTTACCTTTTTATATCCTTTCAATGATTATCTTTAATAAAAGAATAAGAAGTTTATCAAAAGAGTTAAGAGAATATTATGCAAACATGCAGAAGGATTTACAGGAAGCTCTTTCAGGGATAGATTTAATAAAAGCCTTTACAAATGAAAAGCTTATTTTAAAGAAAGTTTCAGATTCAATAAAAAAAGTTATTGATAAAGAAGTAAAACTTGATTTACTTTCTGCATTTGCAGGCTCAATTGTAAGTGTTATAGGTGCTATTGCTCCTCTTATTTTAATATGGTATGGAATATATGAGATAATTCACGAGCGTTTTACTCTTGGTTCACTTATTGCTTTTAATTCTTTTATAAAGTATTTATTTGGACCTGCACAAAATATTGTAAATACAAACTTCGGAATACAATCATCTTTAGCAGCTCTTGAAAGAGTGTATGAGATTCTTGATAAAAAGCCAAAGATAATAGATGGTAAGAAAGAATTAAAAGTAAATGAAGGCATTATAGAATTTAAAAATGTTTGTTTTTCTTATAACGGGACTGATTATGTATTGAAGAATATAAATTTAAAAATAGAAAGGGGTATAAATGCGATAGTTGGGCCATCAGGTAGCGGAAAATCAACCATGATAAAACTTATGTTAAGATTTTATGAACCAGAGGAAGGAGAGATATTTATAGATGGTGTTAATATAAAGAATTTAAAGATAGAAAGTTTAAGAAAAAATATAAGTTTAATCTCACAGGATATATTTTTATTCTCGGAAACAATATTAGAGAATTTAAGGTTTGCTAATTTTACTGCAACTTTGGATGATATAAAGTTAGCATGTAAAAAGGCAAGAATACTTGATTTTATAGAGAGCTTAAAGGATGGTTTTAATACAAGGATAGGTGAAAGGGGATTAAGGCTTTCAGGTGGGGAAAGACAAAGGCTTTCAATAGCAAGGGCAATATTGAAGGATGCTTCTATACTTATTTTAGATGAAGCAACAAGTGAACTTGATAGTATTACAGAAGGAGCTATAAAGGAATTTTTACTAGATAATAAAGATAAAAAGACAATAATAGTGATTGCACATAGGCTTTCAACTATTAATATAGCTGATAAGGTGATTTTATTAGAGGATGGTAAAATAATTGGTGAAGGTAATCATAGAGATCTTTACGAGAAATACCAGATTTATAAAGAATTATGTGATACCCAATTTATAAAAATTAATTGAAGCTATAATAGATTTTGATAAAAAGGGTGGCTATAAAAGTTTTAAAAATCAGTTAGATTATATTTAAGTTAATGTGAATTTTTGATTTTTAGATTATTTTTCCTATATCATTTGAATATGGAAATAGCGTTAAGTTTGCTTGGTGTAGGTTTTACATTGCTTGCTTTTGCAATAGGTTATATGGCGTGGAGGAATGGAAAGATTATAAGAGAAAATACGATGGCTATTATTAAAAGTATGGATGAAGGATTTAGGAAAACTTGGGAAAAAATGGATGATGGTTTTAGACTGATTGCTCTTCTTATTCTTGCAGAAACAAAAGAGGAAAAGAAAGAACTCGCTAAAAAAATTCTTGAAGAAAGAAGAATATGATCAATGTAAATTTATTTTGATTTCTTAAATGGGGGATTATTTATCTTTTATACAGCGACTTTAAAACATGGAAATCATTGATTTTTAGTCCTAACTTTTAACTAAATTTTTATTTAACACTTATAAATTTTAATTTTCTGCATAAATGAAATTCTTTGAATAACACATAGTAATAGCGAAATTTTTAAAATTTAAAACTTATTTAACCCAATGATTTACAAAACCTGCTTTAAAAGATGAGTATTTAACTTGAGTAAATTTGCCTTTTTTATTATAATTTTAAAAAGGAAGAATAAAAATGTTTTTTCTATTCATATTCTTTTCAGTCTACAATTATGCCGTATTTCCTATTAGGGTGAGAAATGTGGATTCAACTGTTTTTGAAATATTAGTTGACCGCTTTAATGAGGAACTTTCAAATTATGGAAAAGTCCTTGACAGAGAAAAAGCAAGAAAAATTTTAGAAGAACTTAAAAATTGTTTAGACGATACCTGTCTTTTAGAAATTTCTAAAAAATATGAAATTGAAAATTTTGTTTTTATCTACCTCGATAGATTGGGTGAAAAATACTTTTTAAGAGCAAAAGTTTTTAATTCTAAAAAAAGCAAATACCAATTCAACCAAGAAGATATTGCTGATTCTGAATCAGATCTCCCTATAATTGTTAAAAGAATTACTTTTTCAATTGTTGAAGACAAACCCATTGAAAAAGTAAAAACTACAGAAACAATAACAAAACTTGAAAGTGAAGAAAAACCAAGAAAAAGATTAACAAGAAGATACTTAGGTGTAAGAATAGGTTCAATTTTCCCTACCACAGGCTTTCGCGACGAACGTAATATAATTCCAAAAAATCTTACAAGGTCTATTTTGGGTTTTAATTATGAAGTTAAAAATATGGGAGTAGGTACTGAAATAGCCTTTTTTTCAAGAGGATTTGGAATAGAATTCCCTCTTAGATATTTCTTATACCCAAGAGACTATACTTTTTTTTCTGAAGTTCTTTTAGGTTACTATTTAATGCCCGATGTTTATAAGGAAAGTTACTTCTTTGACTATGGTTCCAAAATTTCAGGTGGTAATGGCCCTGCTTTTGGTATAGGTGGGGGTTTTGTTTTGTTTCATACCTTTGATGTTAAATTTATGTTAAATATAAGATATCTTTTTATACTTAACAACGGTCCTGATTCAGGAATTGAAATTACCTTTGGACTTTACACTGATAGATAGATTTTGTAGTTTTTGAATTTTAACCTTTATAAATGTTTTCTACATATTCAGCTATTTTACTCCAATCAAAATTTTTGGAGAAAATAAGTGCCTTCTCTTTTAATCTTTCCCTTTTAATTTTGTCATCTATCAAAAGTTCAATTTTCTCTGAAAGTTCTTTTTCATCTTTATTTTTAAATAAAAGCCCATTTTGTTCATTTTTTACAACTTCATTGTATCCTTCAATATCAGAACATATAACAGCTACTCCAGATGCCATAGCTTCAATTAAAACAATCCCAAAAGTTTCACCCCCAATAGCTGGAGATACATAAATATCTGCACTCCTATAAATAACAGGAAGCTTTTCTGGTTCTACGTATCCGAAAAATTTTATATTTAAACTCTTCTCCTCAGAATATTTTTTTGCCATTCCTAAAAGTGGTCCAGTTCCTACCATCCAAAACTCAACTTCCTTGTAACTTTTTTGTCTTATTATTTTAGATGCCTTTAAAAATATAAAAGGACCTTTCCTTGGCTCAAATCTTCCTACATAAAGAACCACAATACCTCTTTTGCTAATCCTTTCTCCTTCAGGATTAAACTTTTTTGTATCAACTCCATTCGGAATAATCACATACTTACCAAAGGGAAAGTGTTTTTTAATTTCTCTTAACGCCTTCCTGGATACACATATTACCCTGTTTAATCTTTTAAAACTTTCTTTATAAAAAACTTTTGCCAACCTGTAAAAGTTGAAACCTACAAAAGCTGTATGAAAAGTAGCAATATTTTTTGAATTTGAAAAAATTAGTGCATGGTAAGGTAAGTTATGTCCTAAAGGTCCATGAGTATGCACTATATCAAAATCTTCTTTAAAAATTTCTCTTAATTTTTTTCTTAAATTCCTTTCCCAAGTAAAGGTAACCTGTGTAAAGTTAAAAGGCAAAATGTTAATTTTACCAACTCTTATAACATCTTTTTCTTCTTTTTCTCCTTCATAGTGAGCTGTTAAAATTTTTACATGATGTCCTCTTTCCCTTAATTTTTTTGAAAGATTATATATATGTTCTGAAACACCTCCTGGAAAGGGATAATATGCGTCAGAAACCATCAAAATTTTCATCTATATTTTTTTAAATATTAATGATTCAGTTTTAAGCAAAATTTCAGGAATTTTAGCTCCCTTAAGTAAGTGGGAAAGAGAGAGGCTTTCAAGTAGGTGTATAAATAAAAGAGTAAACAGATTGGAAATTATAAATAAAAATAAAGCACCCAAGATTCTATTTAAAAGGGCAAGACCAAGCCTTTTTATTGCTCTTTCGCCCATTTTGAAAATTATGGAAAATAAAATCATTGATAAAGAAAAAATCATTAAAAAAGAAAATAAATTTTTAAATGGAATAAATTTCGGCAATAATTTTGTTAATTTAAAAGAAAGATTATATGAAAGAAAAATAGAAAAAATTAAGGAGAAAGAACCCGTAATGATACGCCATAAACCTTGAACGGTACCGATTAAAAGAGAAAGTAAAAAAAGTAGTGAAATAAAAAAATCAATTACATGCATTTTGCCAAATTATATCATTAAAATATTATATATGTCACTAAATTTTATTATAAGAGAAACTATTGTTGGGATAAAAAATAATCTTAAAATGGCAATCACCAGCATCTTTATAATGGCCTTTTCCCTTTTTTTCTTTATGTTTTTTGTTATTTTAACCTTAAATTCCTTTAATATAATTTACAAAAGATCAAAAAACATAATGTTTGAAGTATACCCTACTGAAAACCTTGATAAAAAGACTTTAAATGTGTTATTTAATATTTTAAAATCTCTAAGAGGAGTAGAAAAAGTTGAATATGTAGATTCAGAAAAAGGGAAAAAAATTTTTGCACAGGAATTCCCTGAATATAAAGATTTACTCTTAATATTTGATGAAGAAGTTTTTCCCCCTAAGTTTACACTTCATTTAAAACCCTATATGCTTTTAATCGGCGAAATTCAAGATCTCAAATCTTTTATTTTAAGGTTACCCTTTGTAAAAGAAGTATATTTCGGTGAAGAATACATTATTAAAGTTTTTAAAATTTTACTATTTCTTGTATTTATTGATATTTTCTTCTTTTTTTTTCTTTTATTCCTTCTTTCTTTAACAATCCTTCAAACTTTACGATTAACAATAAGGTCAAGGATTAATCTTATTGAAATTCTTTATCTAATTGGTGCTGACAAAGAATACATCCGATCACCCTTTGCCCTCGAGGGCTTTCTTTACGGACTCTTTGGATCTTTCTTGGCTAACCTGCTTCTTTTTACTTTTATTAATACCTTAAAAAAGTTTTTCGGTATAACCTTAGATTACCTTATACCTTTGTTGATAATAAACACCGCCTTTGGAGCCTTACTCGGTTTTCTATCCTCTCAAATTGCTCTTTCAGACCTTAAAGAGATATGATTCTTCTTTTTATTTTTTTAGAAAGCAATTTAAAAACAAAAATAGACTCCTTAAATCTTGAACTTAAAAAGATTCGTGAAGAGAGAAAAATTCTTGAAAAGGAGGAAACAAAAACCCTTTATTCCCTCGAATCCCTAAGCAGAGAAATTAATGTATTAAAAGAAATGGAAAGATCGTTGATTAATGAAAGAATTCTTTTAGAATACCAAGTTTATAAACTTGAAAAACTAATTGAAGAAAGTGAATACGAATTAGAAAAAACTAAAAAACTTATAAAGGATTTTATTGTTTCACTTTATAAGTACGGCAGAATAAATCCTTTAAACATAATTAAGGGACAAGGATCCTTTTTAAGTTACTACACAGGAATTTTAGCCATTAAAAGAGGTATAGAATTTAAAGAAGAATTACTTGAGAAAGGTAACTTACTTTTAAAAAGCCTTAAAGAAAAAAAGGCAATTTATGACCAAAAAGTTAAAAACTTGTTAGAGATAGAGGAAATAACTATAGAAAAAAAATTGGAACTTGAAAATTCAAAAAAAGAAAAAGAAAAAATTTTGGCTTTAATAAGAAAAAAGAGAAAAGACCAGGAAAAACTTGAGTTAGAACTTGTTGAGCAAGTTAAAAAATTTGAGAAACTTCTTGAAAAAATTGAAAAAGAAAGAATGGCTCATTTAAAAAAAGAATTACCTGAAAATATACCTAAAAAAACTTTTGGCTGGCCCCTTAAAGGAGAAATTGTTTCATTCTTTGGTACAATTTGGCATCCTGAATATAAAACAAAAATAAAGAATAACGGAATCGATATTAAAGGTAAACCAGGAGAAAAGGTAGTATCAGCTGAAGCAGGTATTGTTGTCTATTCTGACTACTTTATGGGTTATGGTCTTACAGTTATTGTTGATCATGGAGACGGTTTCTTTACAGTTTATTCTGGACTTTCAAAAGTCCATGTATCCCCAGGAAGAGCTGTATCTAAGGGAGAACCTATAGGTGAAGTAGGTCTTTCTATATTTAGTTCCCACTATACTCTTCATTTCGAAGTTAGATACGGAGGAAAAGCTCTTGACCCAATACTTTTTCTGCCCTTTGAAGGTTAAATCTTAAACTGTGATCTACATCATTGAAATATAAAAAATTTTTTGATAAAATAAAATAAATATGGAAAAGAATTACTATGAGATTTTAGGACTTAAAACTTTTTCCCCAAGGGAGGAAATAGAAAAAGCTTATAGAAAACTTGTAAGAGAACTTCATCCTGATAAATTCAAAAAGGATGGAGAGGAAGTTTATAAAAGTGCAGTTGAGAGATTTACTCTTATAAATGAAGCCTATAGTGTCTTATCCGATTCAGAAAAAAGGAAAAAGTATGATGAACTTTTAAAAAAGGGTGAATTTACCTCTCCTCAGGTAAAGGCAAGGAAAGTTCAAGCAAGAAGTGCTTTTAAGATGGGAATGGAAGCCTTTGAAAAAGGTGAATATAACAAGGCATCTATGTATTTTAAATCTTCTATTTTACTTGATCCAGAGTTTCTCGAAGCAAGAGCTTATCTTGCCCTTAGTTATGTTAGAGCCGGCAGAAATAAATCTGAAGTTCTCGAAGTTTTAAAAATTTTTGACAATTACATCGATAAAATTAATAACTCAGAACAGTTTTACCTTTTAGCAAGATCATATCTTGCAATAGGTGAAAAAAATAAAGCAAAGGAAATTCTTGAAAAGGGACTAAAAATTTTTAAAAATGACGAAAAATTAAATAAACTTTTTAAAGAAATAAGTGGTACTATATTTAGGATTTTTCCTTTTAAATAATATAATTTTTCTTCCCTTAGGATTACAAAAAAGTATTTTCGTTAAAAATTATGAATCTAAAAAACTACTTTATTACAAAAAGGTAAAAGAAAATATCTTTCAACCTGATTCTGTTTATAAATACTTAAAAAAATTCCTTGAAATTTCAGATTTTGAGGACTCTCTAAAGGTTTTACCACTTTTTTTACTAGCTGGAATAGAATTAAAAAAAGAAAGACTTTTAGATTATAAAAATTATTTTTCATATTTAGACAAAAAACTTGTTGAACTTCTTACAGTTTTTGAGAATATAGATGAGGTATTCTTTGAAAAAGAAAATTTAAAAGATACCTTCTTGTACTATGTTTATATTTTAAATGCATTAAATTTTAAAAGAGATTTGAAATTAGATACTATTATGGATGATCCTGATCTTCTTTTTTCATATTCTCTTTTAAAGTTTTATTCGGGAAAAATCTTAGAGGCTGAGAAGTATTTTAAAAAATTTTTAGAAAATAAAAATAGTTATTATCATTCACTGTATGATGATGTTTTATATTTTTTGAGTCTCATCGAAAGGTTAAAAGAGAACGAAAAAATGGAGTTTTTCTATCTTACAAAGTTAAAAGAAGAATGCCCACTAACACCTTATAAAAAAGAAATTTACTTGAGGTTTTTAACAATTTATTTTGAAAGAGAGGAGTATTTAAAAGTCATTAACATAAAAAAAGAGGTAAGTCCTTTCATAGATAGACTTATACCCTATTTTTATGCAGCATACATTTTTGAGGGGAATATAGATTCAGCAGAAATATTGTTGATGAAAGAAAAAAATCAAGAGAAAAGAGATTCCATAAGGTATTTTACAGAAAGTAAACTTATTAAGAAAAAAAAATATGAAATTGCTGAAAAACTTCTTGAAAGATTCGAGAATACTGAAAGTGACAGTTTTTTTGTTTTAAAAACTAAGATATACTCTTTAATTGATAACGAAGAAAAATTAAAGGAAATTTTTTTAAAAGAGAATGATTTAAGAAGGAAAACTTTTGTAAGTAAAAGCCTCGGTAAACTACTCCTTAAAAAGGGAAGTTTAAATGAAAGCAAAAAGTTTTTTGAATTTACTTATAATACTACAAAATCAGATGAGTCCCTTTATTATCTTCTTTTTGTAAAATTAAAATTAAAAGAAATTGATGAGGAAAATTTCTATTCAAATTTTTTAAAGAAAGCAACTGATACATCTATTGTAAAGAAAGTTAGATTAGATTATCATTTTTACTTAAAAGGAAAAGGAAAATTTAAGGAGTGTGAAGATAATTTAATCCAACTTATTAACTTGACTTCTGAAGAAGAAAAAAAATTTTACCTTAGGGAGCTTTTTGAGATTGAAAGGTATGTTAAAAATGATAGCTTATTTTTAGATATATTAAGTAAATATAAAAAAGGTTCTCTATCGGCTTTTAGTGCTTTGTTAGCCTTTGACTATATGATTGAGAGAAATTTTGATGATGAGAAAATTTTATCATTTCTAAAAGATTTTGAGATAAAAAATAATGAAACTGGAAGAGAGTTTTTTTTAAAACTTGGTGATTTTTACCTTAAAAGAGGTAAAACAAAAGAGGCAAGTGTATTCTTTAAAGACTTGATCTCTGGTAATGATTCAATTTCTTACAAAGCAATTATAAAGCTTGGAGAGATAGCAATTTTTGAAAGAAACATTTTTCTCCTTGATACATTAATAGATTACTTAGTTAAATTAAATATTACTGATGATCCCTATGTTTATTACTTTTTAGCTCAAAGAGAAGAATTTAAAGGAAATAATAGTAAAGCTATTTCGTTTTATGAAAAGGCTGCTGAAAGTTTTAAGGTGAATAGAAATCAAGCAGCTAAGATGCTTTTGAGGGCAGCTGTTATATCTTCCAGGGAAAAAAAGGATCTTTATTTTAAAAGGGCTTTCATATTAGCTGAAGATGAAAATTTAAAAAGAGAAATTGAAGAAAAGTGGAAAAAAGAACTGTTTTGAATTTAAAATTAAAGATGTTTAAGATACTTTTTTTGATCTTAACAACATTACTTTCTTGTTCTAAAAGAGAAAACATAAAACCATCAGAAGTAAGGGTTGAAGTTTTGAATGCCACCGGAGAGATGCACCTTGCAAGAGTTATATCCATGGAATTAAGAAGAAGAGGATTCGATGTTATAAGATTTGATAATGCTTCTGATACTTTATCTAAAACTGTGATTATCGAGAGAGTAAGTCCTGATAAAAGGTATGCAAAAGTTTTAGCCAAATTTACAGGCATCAAAAGGTTAGATTTTGATCCTGATCCTCAGAAGTTAACCGATGTTTCTCTTGTGATTGGTAAAGATTATAAAAAAATTTTTAAAGATTTACTTTTAATTTGGAAATAGTAAAGTATATATCAGAACTTATTTATAATAAAAAGGGAGAGGATATTCTTATTATTGATGTTAGAAATTTACTAATGGGAATATGTGATTATTTTATTTTGGCAACATCTTTATCAGAGGACCACGCCAGAGCAATTGCTGAAGAGATTGAGACTAAATTAAAGAAAAGGGGAATCAAAATCCACCATATTGAAGGTTATGAAAACGGTAAGTGGGTTCTTGTTGATGCTGGAGATATAGTAGTTCACATTTTTGATGAAAAAACAAGAGCTTTCTATGATATTGAATCCCTTTATGAAAATAGTAGAAAAATAAAATATGACACGACTTTTAGAGGTTGAAGATCTTATAAAGAAAATAGTTCAAAATAATTTAGAAAAAAAGATTAACTTAGAAGTTTTTGAACCAGAGGTAAAGGGAATTGATGCTGATATTTCTTTTCCTGCCTTTGAAATTCTAAGTGAAGGCAAAACAAAAGTTGAAAAAATACTGAAAGATCTCAGAGAAATAGATTTTTTTGAAAAAGTAGAATTTATAAATGGATTTATTAATATAAAAATTAGTGATAAACTTTTGATTGATTCTATTAAAATTTTATTTAAAAATCCATCAAGGTTCTTTAGGGGAGGAAAAAAAGATGGAAAAGTTTTAATTGAGTATATTTCAGCAAATCCAACAGGTCCCCTCAATGTGGCAAATGCAAGGGCTGCTTGTATAGGAGATCTACTCTGCAAATCCTTTAAAATCACAGGATTTGAATGTGATTCTGAATACTATTGTAATGATGAGGGAAAACAAATTGACCTACTTGAGATTTCTATGCTAGAAAGAATTAAAGAGATAAAGGGAGAAGATTTTCAAATTCCTGAAGAGGGTTATCACGGTGAATATTTAAAAAAATTAGCTATGCAATATGTTAAAAAAAATTTGAACTTAAATATAAGAGAATTTGTTTTAAAAGAAATAATAAGAATGCAAAAAAGATCACTAAAAAGGTTTAAAACAGAATTTAAAAATTTTTATTATGAAAGTGAAATAAGAAAAAGTGGTTTTGTAAATGAAGTTTTAAAAAAATTAAGCAATTACACCTATATGGAGAACGGTGCCTTATTTTTTAAAAGCACAATTTTTGGCGACGAAAAAGACAGAGTTCTTGTAAAATCAGATGGAGAATATACTTATTTTGCTATCGATATAGCCTATCACCTTTCAAAAATAAAAAGAGGTTACACTTATTTAATTAATTTATGGGGCCCTGATCATCACGGTTACATAAAAAGGATGGAAAGTGCTTTAAAGGTTTTATCTTTTGAGAATTTTAAAGTTCTAATTGTTCAACAGGTAAATTTAAAAAGAGGAAATGAAATTGTTAGGATGAGCAAAAGAAAGGGTGAAATTTATTCTCTTGATGATTTGATTAAAGAGGTTGGTAAAGATGCCGCAAGGTTTTTTTTACTTTTACGCGCACCTTCATCACCACTTGATTTTGATCTTGAAGTGGCAAAAAAAATGAGTATTGATAATCCACTATATTATGTTCAGTATGCCCATGCAAGAGCAAATCAGGTTATTGAATTTGCAATTAAAAAGGGTTTTAATAATTTTAAAATTCCAAAAAAATTTGATGTTGATAAAAAAGAAAGAGAGATTTTAAAGAAAATCTTTTTGATCCAGAATATTTACCATAAAATTTCCAAAAACTTTTACACCCATATTCTTCCTAACAAGTTGATTGAAATTTCCTCTCTTTTTCATTCCTTTTATCAATCTGAAAGAATTGTTGATGAAAAAGATTCATATAGAACACAAAAAAGACTTTTTCTTGTAAAATCTCTCAAAAATTTATTAAAATTTACCTTAAACTCTATGGGTATAACCGCACCTTTAAGAATGTGATGGATGTGGTAGTGCAGTGTATAAAGGTTTCAAAGGTTTACGAGGGAAGATTTAGGGCACTTCATGATGTGAATTTGGAGATAAAAAAGGGAGAATTTGTTTTTATTGTTGGTCCAACAGGTGCTGGGAAAACAACACTTTTAAGACATATTTACATGGCTGAGTTTCCTGATGAGGGTGAAGTGAGGGTTCTTAACTTTTCTTCAAGATATATTAAAAGAAATGAAATAAATTTTTTGAGAAGAAGAATAGGTATAATTTTTCAGGACTTTAAGCTTTTATCTGATAGGAATGCCCTTTCAAACGTATCACTTGCCCTTGAGGCAACAGGTGAAACCTCAAGAAAGGCAAGGGAAAAAGCTTTAAGTATACTATATAATCTTGGAATGCTTTCAAAAGCTGAAAAGAGCGTATATGAACTTTCTGGAGGTGAAAAGCAAAAGTTAGCAATAGCAAGAGCTCTTATAAGGGAGCCGGTAATACTTATAGCTGATGAACCAACTGGAAACATAGATCCAGGTGCTCAGGAGGAAATAATGTACCATCTCCAAGAAATTCATTCAAAGGGGACTACAATCCTAATGGCTACTCATAATTACTCTTTGATTGAGAAAATTAAAGTAAAGAGGATAATTCATATGGAGTTTGGAAAAATAAAAAGGGAAGAAAGATGATTTTTTATTTGAAATTTCTGTTAAAAATTTGTTAAAATAAGTTATGTTTGATTTAACACCTCAGCAAGAGTTTTTATATATAAGATTTTCAAATTATATATTACTTTTTGCTATATTCTTACTTTGGGTTTCCTTTGTGTTTACCGGAATAATTGCAAGGAGATTTGAAAAGGTTTTAAAACTTAAAACTGGTTGGTTTTTCATAATGATAGCTCCAACTGGTCTTTTTCTTTACGGAATATTTTCCCTTTATTCAGCTTTTCAGGGTAAAGTGAAATTGACTCCACTTGAGAGCTTAATTTGTTATGGTTTATTTTTTATTGGTTCGCTTTTAACCTTTATAAGTTTAAGGAGTTTTCTAAATGTGGTAAAAGGAGGATTTAAAAGATGAAATTTGATATAAGGGCAGAAATTCTATTTTTTATTGGGACTCTTTTATTTGTTTTTTCACTTTTTTATTTTTCTGGTATACTTTCAAGAATGCTAATGCTTTTGAGAAAACCAAAATTTCTTACTGTTTTTCCGTTAATCGGGGCTTTTTTTCTTCTTCTTGCTTCTATAATTCATTTTTATAAAATTGTTTTTGTTTATCCAAGATTAAAGGTAGCTGGTTTTGAACTTTTTGAAATTATTTTGAATTCTTTTCAGCTTAGTTTTTTTGAGAATTTGTTTTTTTTATTAGGGTCTCTTTTTTCATTTTTAGCAACATCCATCTATCTTTATTGGGTTTCGAGATGATAGACTCTGTAAAGGGTTCAATTCCACAAAAACAATTTAAATTAAAATGAGTGGAATTTTAACAACTTTAATAATAGGCCAGCAAGGAGTAATAGAAAGTCTTGTAGACTATTTCCATAAGGGTGGAGGAGTAATGTGGCTTTTACTGCTTGTTGCTATATTATCTGTTGTGATAATTATTGAAAGGTTTTATACTCTTTTTAGGTTAAGAACAAATCCAAGAAGATTTGTTGTTGATGTTATTGATTTGATTGAAACTAGTGGTTTGTCGGAAGCAATGGACTATTGCTCAAGGAATACTTCTGTTGTTTCAAAAATCTGTCAGGCTGTTCTTGAGAAAGCAGGAAATTCTAAGGAAATAATAGAAGAAAATGTTGCAAGGAGAGCAACAACTGAGCTTGCTTTCCTTGATAGGGGTATGCTTTGGCTTGCTTCCTTTACAACTATAGCTCCTATTTTAGGATTTTTAGGAACAGTAACAGGTATGATTAGAGCCTTTCAAGCAGTAGCAGCGGCTGGAGAAGTTGAGCCAACTCTTGTAGCTGCAGGAATTTCTGAAGCTCTAATTACAACTGCTACAGGTCTTTTAATAGCAGCACCAGTTGCAATTTTTCACACCTTTTTTTCCTCAAGGATTAATGCTTTTTCAAGAGAAATGGAGGAAGCAGCAAACACTTTAATTGAATATGTTCTTGAAACTAAAGTAAAATAAAATTATGTCACTTTTTAAGGGTAGATTTAAGTACGAGGCAGAGATACCAACTGCCTCAATGGCTGACATAGCCTTTTTACTTATCATATTCTTTATGGTCACCACTATATTTTCAAGAGATAGAGGTTTAAAGATTATTTTGCCAGAAAAGTCAGAGGAAAGGGTAATAAAAATTAAAAAGGAAAATCTCTTATCTATATTTATAAATCCTGAGGGGAAAATTTTCTTTAAGGAAGAACTCACTGAAACTCCCTTTAGCATGTTAAGAGAGAAGATTAAAAATGAAATACTTAACAATCCAGATAAAATAGTTATCTTTATTAAAACAAATGTCAATTCAGTTTATAATATTATGATAGATGTATTTGATGAAGTTTTGCTCTCCTATGAAGAAGTTGATTCAATAATGTGGAAAAGGGGTCTTCTTGATAAAAATAGAAATGGTATTTTGGACGATGATGAGAAAATACCGAGAAAGATTTCAATTAAAGGAATAGGGGAGGAAATATGAAAATAGAGAAAATAGCTAAGCCGAAGGTAGTTATACCTACTGCTTCAATGGCTGATATAGCCTTTCTTCTTATAATATTTTTTATGTTAACAACTGTTTTTAGGAAAGAAAGGGGACTTAAGGTTATTCAGTTTCCTCAGGCTGAACAAACGCAAAGGATAAAGAAGCATAAACATTTAGCTTACATATGGATATCTTCCAATGGTGATATTTTTGTTCATGATTTACCAGTAGATACAAGTTATATAGAAAAGGAATTTAGAAGGCTCATGTTTGAAGATCCTCAGCTTTTAACAATGATAATGGCAGATAAAAGGGTTAAATATAAATATGTAAATATGGTAACTGAGTCTTTAAGAGAGGCAAAAGCTTTGAGAATAAGTTTCAGAACTGATTTTGAAAAAAAATGATTTTTTTGTTGAAAAATAACAATTTAATTTCCTAAAATAAATTATGTTTGATCCAAGAGAAAAAGGGGATCTTATTACCCAAATAGCTCTTTCACTGACCTTTATTCTTTTTATAGTATTGTTTTTAGGGGTGAAGGTCAGTGTAAATCCTTATGTATCAAGAGGGCAAAGAGACATACTTATGGAAAATATTCAAGAAAAGCTCGAGGAGATTCAGCTTCCTCAACCACCACCAAAGCCTAAATTGCCTGTAGAAATTGAGGAGGCAGAGGAGGAAGAGGAAGAAAATGTTCAGGAAACGATACAAGAGGGTACAGCAGGTGATGTAGAAATTGATATACCTTTACCAGAGCCAGGTCAAGTATTTAATGAGTTTGAGGTTGAAGAAAAGCCTGTATTGATAAAAAAGGTTGAGCCAGAGTATCCTGAGGTTGCAAGAAAGTTAGGGATACAGGGAACTGCAAAGGTTCTTGTGATAGTTGGACCAGATGGTAGGGTTGTTAAAATAGAAAAGATTTTTGTTGATAATGAAATATTTAGGGAGCCTGTAGAAAGGGCTGCCCTTCAATGTTTATTTAAACCTGCCAAACAGGCAGGTATACCAGTTTCAGTTAGGGTTGTTATTCCTTTTATATTTAGATTAACAAAATAAGAGCAAGGAGGGTTTATATGAGGTTAAAAATAATGTGCAGTTTCCTGCTTGCAGGATTTTTAGTAAGTATCCTGTGGGCAGGAACTACAGGAAAAATTTCCGGTCGTGTCACTGATGCAACGACCGGAGAGGGTCTCCCCTTCGCAATCGTAAAAATAGTTGGAACCCAAATGGGAACATATACTGATGACCAAGGATATTTTGTCATCTTAAAAGTTCCACCTGGTAAATATGATATTGAAGTGACCTATGCGGGATATCAGCCGAGTATTATAAAAGGTGTTGCTGTAGAAGCCGATAGAACTGTTGAGGTGAATGTTGCCTTAAAACCAACTACTGTTGAGGTTCCACCTATTGTTGTAGAGGCAAAAGAAGAGCTAATAAGAGCTGATCTTCCAGAATCAAGAAAAATTATGAAGAAAGAGGAAGTGGCTAACATTCCTGTAATGAGTATTCAAGGTGTTGTTGAGATTTCTGTGGGTGTTGTGGAAAGGGGAGGGTTGCACATAAGGGGATCAAGACCTGATGAGGTTGTTTATGTTGTAAATGGTGTTGAGGTAAGGGATCCATTTACAGCCTTTACAGCTCCTGGAATACCACTTCTTGCAATGGAGGAAGCAGGTGTTTCAACTGGTGGATTTGACGTTGATCAAGGAAGTGCTGCAGGAGGTATGATAAATGTTGTTACAAAAGGTGGAGGGGATAAATACAGTTCAGAATATAGATTTTCAACAACGAATTTAAGTTTTCTCGGAGAAGGTATTAATAGTTTCTTTAATGTAGAAAGGGGAGACTATATCAGGGATTTCCTGCTTGGTATAAATAAGGATATGGGAACTACTAAAGGAAAAAGACACAGAAGGGATGAAATATTAAATGAATTTTCTCTATCTGGTCCCATTCCCTTTATGAGGAGAGAGGCTGCAAGCTTTCTGATAAGTGGTGATTACATTACTCACAAGGGAAGATTTCCAGTTTATGCTGATGAGAAAAAGAGGATAAAAAACTACGGTCTTTCATGGAGATTGGATGTAAGACCTTCACTTTATCTTCTTCTTTATTTTACAGGTTTTTACAGGTTTGAAAGATTTGGAGTTTATGATCCTCAATTTAGACTATTACCTGATTTAAGTTTTGAGTTTCATAGGTATTTGACGAGTTTCTCTGGTGGTATAAACTGGCTTGTAGCTCAGAAATATATGAACGAGATAAACTTTGGGTTTTTCCAGAGGTCTCAAAAGAGAAATATATTTGAAGATATGGATAAAGATGGTGTAGACGATTTTGATGATAGAGATCTTGATGGATTCGCTGAAATAGATATCGATTACTTTAAGAGAGTTTATTATGACCCTGTTAGAGGTACATGGGTTATAGATCCTAATTATTGGTATGGAATTGACTCTATAGCAAAGATGACAAATTTAAAGAGGGAGAATTTTAATGTTAATGAGAAAGAAGGTTATGTAGAACTTCCGTTCTTCTGGTGGGAAGATTTTGTCTATGGTTTTTATCCTGGACAGAGTGCAGCACATCCTCAATGGTGGCCAACAGATATGAATGCCCCCCTAAACAGATACGGATGGGGTCAGAGTTTTGTTCAAGATTTTGATGTAATTGAAGTGGTACTTCCAGATGGAAGTATAGATACTTTTGTAGATATGCAAGGAGTATACTATCCTTATCCTTTACAGCTAGATTGGAGATTTTTTGAAACTCAAAGAATGAGTTTTCTACCACCAGGTTCACAAATAAGAAGGACAATTTTATCTGTTGGTAACCTTTATTTACCTTATCCCCATAATTTTGAGAGGGATCAATGGGGTTATTTAAGAAACAATCACTTTACCCTATCTTGGAAGATGACAGCTCAGCTCACAAAGAAAACTAAAACTGCTCCTGGACATGAGATTCTGATGGGAGCTGAGTTTAAGAGGATTAACCTTATGGTCTATGATGTTGATTTTGCCTCAGGAGGAAATATTTATCTTCAGATGGTTAATCCTCCACTTTCAAGGAGATCTTTTGATACTACTTATACCTTTGTTGATTGGTTGAATGCTCATAAGGTAAAGCCTTATCAGTTTGCCTTCTTTTTGAGAGATAAAATTGAAATGGAAGGAATGTACGCAAGAGTTGGTGTAAGGTTTGATTATATAGATAATGATGGTTATTATTCACCTATTCTTGAGACAAGACCACAGGATGCCTTTGTAGTTGATCCTGTGTATGGTGTTAAATACTTTTCAGTAGCTGAGAATACAAAGCCTTACTGGATTGTTTCTCCAAGAATTGGTGTATCTCATCCTATTACTGAAAGGGATGTTTTGCATTTTACCTATGGGCACTATTATCAGATTCCATCATATAATCAGACAAACTTTAATTACGTAGTAACAGGTGCTTTCCCCATAATTGGTAATCCAAAACTTAAGCCAGAAAAAACAGTTTCTTATGAACTTGGGGTTAAGCATGGATTCACGCCTGAATTTATTGTAGATGTTACTGCATTCTACAAGGATATCCAGAATTGGGCAAGAACAAAGTTTTATAAAGTAGATCCTTTAACTAATGTTACAACTTTTTATAATGAGGACTATGGTTCTTCAAGGGGAATTGAAATAGAGATAATTAAAAGACCTGCTGGAACCTTTATACCCTATCTTTCACTTAATATAAACTATACATTCCAGGTGGCAAGAGGTTCCTTCTCTTCTCCATATTTAGGTTATTATTGGCAGTGGCTAGGTTATCCTCTTCCTCCAAGGGAATCTCCTCTTGATTGGGATCAGACCCATACTATAAATGCAGTTATTTCCTGGATAGTTCCAAAGAATAGGAAGTTTTTAAGGCTTTCTGACTATGGTATTTCACTTCAATACAGTTACGGTTCAGGTTATCCATGGACACCTCCTATTAGGTCAGAGAGGGATGCTATTGAACTAATAAATGCAAGGAGACTTCCATCTACAAAAGATGCTGACTTAAGAATTTATAAGAACTTTCCTTTACTAAGAGGTAAAGGAAACTTACAACTTTTCGTGGATATTTATAACATATTTAACTATAGAAACTTAGTTAGCATCGAAGATGAAAATTGGTACGATCAGTTTGGTGATCCTGAGGGTGAGGTCAAAAACATTGGTGTATGGTCTGCAAGGAGACAGACAAGAATAGGTTTCTATGTTCAAATTGGTGGATTTTAAAAAAGGAGGTAAAAGATGAAGAAGTTCTTCATTTTTACAATACTTTTATCTTTTAACCTTTTTTCTTTTCATAAGCTTGCTCCTGAAAGAAAAGATATCACAATATTTAAGGGTCCGAGGGCCATATATAACCAGACAATTCCTGAGGCTTGGAACTGGATGAGTAATTATGGATTTTTAGGTGGGGAAGCTGCAGCTAATCTTTGGGGTTTTACTTGGCCAGGTGGTGCAGCTGTAAATAATTATTACCTTTGGCTTGCTTACTTCTTGGTTGGAGCAAAAGTTAGGGGAGAATATTATGTTACTCAGTCTGATTATACAGCAAATGAATGGAATTCACAGATAAACTTTAAAGACTATCTTGGTCCTGGAAAGTCAGTTTTTGATATTGTTGTTGTCTATAATGATGCCAAATCAAATCCAAGAAACAGTCCTGGTAGACATCTTGGGGTAAAAGTATTATGGAGAGTATTAACTTGGCCTAATGATCCTTACAATGATTTTATCGCGTATGAGATGTATATAACTTTTGATAAGGACTCATCTGATATTCCAGGAATAGGTGATCAACTTGATTCATTCTTTGTTGGTATGTGGTATGATTGTGATGTTTCTGGAGCAGATGCAAGTGAGCCTCATATAGATGATCTTGTACACTTTTCGGGATGGACAGCAAATGAGTGGAGTCCTAATTTTAGATTCCCACCTAATGTGGATAAGGTAAGCTTTTATGGACAAGAGGATGGTTATATAGAATTTTCAGATGGGATACCTGATGATTACTTTATTTGGGGTGATCACGAAATGGAGCATGTTAATTTTACAACTTGTGTTTCAAAAATACCAGTAAAAAAGCCTGATGGAACTTATGATACAGTTTCGGGTTATCTGATTCCTTATGGCATGAGTTATATTTACGATGCAGATGATCCTGCAGTCCCTGGAGATGATACTGGTGAAGAAGGAGGTAGGTCTGCAGGTTACAACTTTGGCGCTTTTATTTATGCGCCTCCAGCACCTTCAGATTCTATATGGGTAGAAAATGGTGATACCTGTAGAATAATTAGACCTTTTTCCCATCAGTGGTGGAACTGGGAATCTGACCCTGGAACAGATCTTGATAGGTATAGATATATGAAGGGTAAACACCCTGCTACACAGAATTATAGATATGCTCCACATCCAAATGATCTTAATGCTGCGGAATTTGATTACAGATTCTTAAATACCGTAGGACCCTATACTTTGAAAAGTGGAGATACACTGAAATTTGTTTGGATTGCTGGAGTGGGTCAAGGATTGAATGGTGGTATGGACGACTATTGGGGAAGAGGCTTTTTAAGGGGTGCAAGACACACTCTTGAATGGGCTTATAGAGCATATTATGCTGGGAATCCCGGTGATCCTGCTCATCCTACTCCACCAAAACTTGACCCTGCAAAGGATGATCATTGGAAAATTCCAATACCACCTCCTACTCCTCTCCTTAAGTATCAGCTTACCAAAAAGGGCGTTTTGCTTGTATGGGACAACTCTGCAGAGGTTTATGTAGATCCATTAAAAGGCATACCAGATTTTCTGCTTTATAGAGTATATAGAAGTGTATTTGAACCCAGGGGATTTACACTTTTAGCAGAGGTTAAGAGAGATCTATTTGGAAATATTTCTCACACATTTGTTGATACAACAGCTCAAGTTGGTTTTCCTTACTTTTATGTTGTAACTGCTATGGATGTGGATTCTCTTGAATCTCCAAAGACAAACTACAAAAAAGGGCCGGATGGTAGTGCTATACCTCTTTATATTACAACTGAGCCTGCTGAAGAGGGTGATCTTTCGAATGTTAAGGTAGTTCCAAATCCTTTCGTAGGTTCAGCAAAATGGTCAGCAACAGAACTTTACAGCAAGATTGAATTTCAGAATCTTCCTCCAATATGTAAGATTTATATATTCACAGCAAGTGGAAAGCTTGTGAAGCTTTTAAACCATAACAATTTGACAGGAACTGAATCTTGGGATCTTCTAAATGAAAATAATGTTAAAGTATCTTCTGGATTTTATTATTACAAGATTGAGACACCTGAGGGTAAGACAAAGATAGGAAAATTTGTAATACTTGACTAAAAGGGAGGTTTTAAATGAAAAAATTTTTATTAGTATTTATTTCCTTACTAACGATTATTTATGCTCAGCAAAAGGTGGGCAATGTAGGAGCAGATTTTTTATCAATACCTCTTCTTCCTGAGGCTATGGGAATGGGCGGTGCCTATACTGCTATTTCAAGTGGTGCTTCAAGTGTATTTTGGAATCCTTCAGGAACAGCAGATGTTAAGGGTTTAGAGTTATATACAGGTTATACAATGTGGTTTGAAGATGCAAGAGTTCCTTATATCTCAATTGTTAAAAGTCAGGGATTTTACGGGAATTTTGGATTCTTTGTTTCAGGGTTTTTCTCTGGAGATATGGAGGAGTGGACAGTCGAGGGTCCCACGGGTAAAACTTTTAATTACAATGCTTATCAGGTTGGTTTAAATTATTCAAGATATTTCACAGATAGATTTGCTTCAGGAGTTTCTATAAAGTATGTGGGAGAAAATTATGGTTCAATCTCAAAAACAAGGGGTGTAGCCTTTGATGCTGGAACAGTTTTCAATACAGGACTTTATACAATCAGGTTAGGAATGGCTTTTGTAAATTTGGGGCCAGACTTAAAGCCTTCTGGTGAGTATATTCAGTATTTATATGAAGGTGGTCAGATGAATGAGTATAAAAGGTTTTATACAAGTTATCCTTTGCCCACGACTTTCAGGTTAGGTCTAGCCGTTGATCCCTATACTTCAAAGTTTTTAAAAATAACAAGCACCTTTGAACTTTTGCATCCAACAGATTATAATGAAAGTTTTCATTGTGGTATAAAGTTTGATTTCAATAATTTTTATTTTTCGACAGGATATTTCCTTTTAATTGGTGAAAGAGTGATAGAGGAGAAGTTTGATGAAGGTGGATTTTCCTTAGGTTTTGGTCTTAATACAAAAATTAAATTTGGAGCTTTAAAATTGAGTTATTCTTTCAATGATATGGGTATATTACCTTTTGTTCATAGACTTTCTTTAAATTTTATATATTAAAGGAGGTTAAAAGATGAAAAATAAGATTTTTCTTTTATTAACACTTTTTCTCTCTGGACTCTTTGCTTCATACACTCCTGGGGAAAGTAAGAATCAAATTTTTCTAAGATGGGGAATTACCCTTGCTTTCTATGAAGATAACATAATTTTAAGACACATTGATTCAGTTACTTACGAAGAAGGAGGAGATTTAAAGAAGTTACGTTTTTGTGTATGGACTCCCTATGACAAAATTCCGGTAAAAAAGTTTAAGATAAACAGAATTTCAGGAACTCTTCCTCAGAGAAAATATGGATGGTTGCTTGTAGACGGTTTTGGTGTTTACAGAACTGCAAGTTTAGATAATACAAATTTGCTTGCTTTCTCAAGACCACTTGAAGAAGGTATTGTTGATTTTTCTTTATCTTATAGAAGAACAGGAGCTGTGTATATACCTTCTCCTGAGCTAATATATGGTGTCTCTTCAGATGGAAAAATTAAAATTTACAGCATAACGTTAGATTCATTACTAAGGGAGAATTTTGTTTTCAAGGATAACATTAATGATACTTTACCTTACAATACACTAATTGACACATTGGTCAAAAATCCAATTAAGACTCTATCAGTTTCCCTTGTGGTTGGTAAGGTTGATACTTTTGTTTACGTAGGAACAACTGAAGGAGTCTATTTCAGCAAACTTGATACTATTGTTTTTATGAGGGGGGATACAGTAAAAAGAAGGTTAGAGTATTATTTAAAATGGAATAGAGTTGGAAATCTGAACGATTCGGTTAAAATTCTTTATGCAACAAGTTCTTTTATCCTTGCTGTTACTCCTTCAGGTCTTTTTAGATGGGATGGAACGAGTTGGACACAGGTCAATGACTATAAAATTAATTCTCTTAAAGGGACTGGAGTACCGGGTGCAAGGATATATCTTGCAACAACTGATGGTGCATACTATTCTGTTGATAACGGTTTAACCTTTACACCTATAACCTCATTTTCAGGAAAGAATGTTCTCTCGGTAACTGAAAAGCCTAGTGGTAGTTATCCTGGTATAGGGACTTACTTCGCAGTAATTAAAGGTGAAGGTGTATATGATGATCTTGGTAATCATTTTACTAAAGGTTTAGATGTATTTAAAAATTACGGTGCTTTAAATGGTTTTGATATTGAGCCTGATGTCTATAACAGGTTATGGTATGCTTGTGAGGCTGGTCTATTTTATTTAAAGGATATTGGTGGTGGAAATTATGTTTGGAACTTCAATCCTGGAATTGATGAAAAGTATGATCCACAGAATCCAGAATCTTCAAAATTAATAGGTGTTAATGTAGCTGATGAAATTGTTAATGCTTTTGTGAATTCCTTTAAAAATTTGTTTACTGATACTTTATATATAGACTTAGAGGAAATTAAGTCAATGTTTAGAAACTATTTTGGGAGGGAGTACCCAGAATCTTATATTCATTTTGTTATAAATCCTTATCTTGTTACTCCCCCCGATGATCATGCTAGCCCTCCATACACACCTTCAGATATTATGCCTGTTACACTTTTTACCCTTCATGATAAACACTCAGAGCCGCTTCAGGATTTAAAGGATGCCATATATGTGAAGGTTGGTTTTGAAATGCTTGGAAAAGTTGGTGGTTTTCTTTCACTTACTGATATAGCAAAGAAGTTTGTATTTAATTATCAATTTGTTAACAGGGGACTTTTTGTTTTAAAACCTAACGAGGATAAGCTTGTAAGAAAAGCTTTAGCTGCACTTCTTGTTGCTAATTATAAATCAAGGACAGACTCTATTCTTTATAATAATCCTTTGATAACTGGAGTTCCCGGACTTTTTGATCTTTCTTCATATTACGATTCGACAGGAACAAATGTAAACATGTTTAATATTTCAAAGTATCATGGACTTGGTGAACCTGAGGCAAATGAATTTAGCACAGCAAGAGTATTTACACTTTTTGAATATATAAAAGAAAGATACGGATTAACAAAAATCAGAGAGCTTTTTGATGATACATCAAGAACATGGAAGAGATTTAATCCATACATAACTTCCTGGGCTTTAGCGAATGCTATAGATAGGGTCTTTGGAGACAATAAAGATTACTACTTTAGATTAATAAATACTTTTCCACGTGAGGAAGCTACTGTTTTGGAAAGGTATGGTTTTATACAACAGGAACCATTTTCTTACATAATCTATAGACACAACCCAGATGCTAAAAAACATACACTTAAATTAAGTGTATCAGACGAGGCTTCTTATTACGATAGGCAAGGTAACTGGATTACTTATATAGAAGTTTATGATGTGAGGTATGTATTTGTAAGAGATGCTCAAGGTAATATTATTGATACTACAATTGAAGTTAACAGACTTTTCCCTATTGACTCTTCTAAAAATATCTACTCCATATGTCTTTGTGACAACCAAACAGTTAAAAGGCAAAAAATAGTTGTAATAAATAAAGATCCAAGAAGAGTTTACAGTACTGCAAGGGGTAGGGATACTGAAGCTCCTTATCCAATTATGATAGTCTTGCAAAATCCAATAATTGACAATTTTGTTGATGTATATGTGTGGAACAGAAGAAAAATCTTTAAGGATGCAAGGGAGGAAGGAGTAATTCTTAAAATATCTGAGGCAGGAAGAACTCTAATTCGAGATGAGAATCTTACCAACTTGGCAGGTGCTGCTCCTATAGCCTTTTATACCACATCAAAAGAACTTTTAAGGAAATCGACAATTTACACTTTTACTGCATATGTTGAAGATACAACTGGTAACGGAGTTGATGTTGTTCTTCCAGTTCCCACATATTATGTTGAAGGAGGTGGTGTATATGCCTCTTCGGATGGTTCAGTGAAATTGAGGTTTCCATCTAATGTAAATAATTTATTCTTAACACTTTCAAAGATTAACAAAGAGGCTGTAGATATTATTGTGCCAGGTTCAAAGGAGGGAAAATCTGATGTTTTCATGGTAGGAAGTAGAGGTAAAAAGTTGGCTCATACTTTTGTTGTAGAAATTATTGATCCTTCATTGTTGACTGAGGGAACAGGAATATTTAGATATGATGAGGAGTTCGGATGGGTTCCTGTGGAGGGATTTGTAGAGAGATCTGAAGGGAAATTTGTATTTGAGACAAATGCTTTTGGTATTTACCAGGTAAGGACTGGCGGAAGTGTAAAGAGCTATCCAATATTGAAAGTAGATCATCTTTTGAAAAGGGATGAGGGTAAAGTTTTGCTTTATGTCCCCATAAAGACAGATGTAAAATTGTCAATTTATAATTCAACGGGAAGAAAAGTTTATGATATAATTGATGGAGAAAGAGAACCTGGAATTTATGAGTTTAACTTAATGTTTCCTTCACATGGAGTGTACTTTATAAAGGCTGATATAAAGGGCTTTTCAGTGATAAAGAAAAAGCTTATAGTTTTTGATACAAAATAAGGAGGGGAAAATGAAAAAAATAAAATATCTTTTTGTGTTTTTTTCAATAATATATTTTCTTATGTCATGTAAGAAAGAAGAACCTGAATTTGAGGCAGAACCCTCGAGGGATCTTATACTTCAGAGGGCTTGGGATTATTATGATAGGGGAGAATTTGATGTTGCAGAATTCTGGTTTGATTCTCTTATAACTTTGAATCTACGTGATAGAGAAGCTTTACTTGGTAAAGGTTATACTTTAATTTCAAAAAAGGATTATGATCTATCTTCGGCTCTTTCTTATTTTTCTCTTATACTTGCAATTGACGGAATATCTCTTGTCGAGAGAAGGTTTAAGGAAGTAGCTACTGTTATAAGGCCACAGTCTTTACCTTACGGAGCCACTTGGGCGATAAAGACAAAAAAGAGGAATATAGTATGGATCGCAAATGTTATCGAAGCACCAGCTGATGTTCACAGCCCAATTTATTTTGATGATACTCTTGTTTATTTTAAAGGGACACCACCTGATACTGTAACTTATATTGACTATACCTATTATAAACCTCAAAGTCCAACAGACGATATATTCTTCTGGGCATGGGCAGGGATTGGTTTGATTTATCTTGCTCAAGATAAAAGATCTTTGTCTGCTGAATATCTCTATTCACTTGCAAAAAGAAGTAGGGCTTTCTATTTTCCTCACTATCCTTTTATTAAATTCACTAACATACTTGGAGCAGCTGCTTATGTTTACTTTAAAGAAGGACTTTACGCAAATGCAGTTGATGTGTTAAAGTTATCAGGTTGGATAGATTATCCTGATGACCCTTTTGACCCATCTTCACATCTGAAAATTCTTTTAAAGATTGAAGAGCTTATGAATGATTAGATATAATATAAAAAACAAAGAAGGGTTCAATTCCCTAAAAAAAAGGAGGTTTTAAATGAGTAAAAATAAAAAAGTACTACTGACTGTTTTTCTTGTAGGATTTCTGTTTGCAGGAACCATAAGACCTATTGTAAAGGATCATTTAATAATTGATCGGGAGGATTTTAAAAATACTTCAGATATCTATCCTTCCGCACTTCCGACGTATCCTACAATACCTATTGCTTATATAGATACTATGCCCAATCAGTATTCAACTTTGTATACAGCACCAAAACCAATAAATACATCACCTGATCAATCCTGTGTATTTTTCACTTATAGAAGATTATCTGATAACCCTGCTTATCCTGGAACAGGACGTTTAGCTCTTGTTTTTTCTCAAGATGGTGGGAACACTTGGACAAGAATATGGCCATACAATATAGATGGAGCCGGAAGATATCCGAATGTAGGTCCATGGATGGGTAACAGTGACACTTTTATTCTAACATACTCTACAGTTAGAACACCTTATGAAGGTGCTATTTCTACAGTTCCATCTGATGGTGCTTTACCACAAGGAAATATTTATACCTACTTCATTCAGACTCCTGGATTTGTAGGATATAGGAGTTTTGGAAATGCCTCAAACGATATGGGAAATTTTGTTAATTTTCTTGTAGGTCAAGATAATAACTACTTCACTCATTGGTGGTGGAGACTTGCTTTTATTGATCCTGACCCTCCAGCTACACTTTTCCCAAACCACCCTGGAGATGTATGGCTAATGGATTATTTGGGTGGGACACTTGCAGCTCTTGTAGGACCAGATACTGTTAAAGTATCTAATGACGATGGAGCTACATGGACAAGTATTCCCCTTTATTTTAATGTCCCAGTTGATACTTTTAGATTTCAAGGAATAGATTATATTGTTGATTATCTTTGGTATGTAAATTACTGGGATTTTGCCCTTCTTAATTCAACAACACCTATGGCACTTTTGACAACTACATGTTACTTTACAAATCCGATAGTTTTTGGGACTGATACATTTGTCTCTGGGAATGGTGCTTATCTTGTTACACCTACAGCAACCTATACAATTATAGACCCTGATGATTTAACATTTTTTGCAAATATTGAACTTACAATTGATCATGTTCGCAACATACTCTTCGTTACTTATGTTGCATACCATACAATTGATTATGTTCCTAATCGTAGGTATGGGTGGACTGATGTCTATGTAAAATATTCACTTGATGGTGGAGCTACTTGGTCTGCGCCATATAACATTACAAGAGACGAGGCAAATCAACCTACAGATGATAAGATTGAACATAAAGTTCACACAATAAAGCATGTATTTACTCCTTCAAATGATTATAAATTATGGCTTCTCTTCAATGTTCCAAGAGCATGGGATGGTGCAAATGCGGGACTTGATATTCATTATAACACTTATGCACTTGGCGGAACAGTACCTACTTATATTTTAACAGGTTATATTCCAGTTACGAGTATTTTCGAAAGCTCAAAGGATAAATTAGTTTTGAACAAGCTAACCTTTAATGGAAATGTTTTTGATAAAGGAGCTATCAGATTTGTATCACCTTTAAATGGAAAAATGGTATTTGATATTTTTGATGTATCAGGAAAGAGAATTACATCTAAAACCGTATCCGTTAAAGAAGGAAATAACGAAATAAAGGTTTCTAACCTCAAATCTGGAATATACTTCTTGAAATATAAGGGAGATATCCAGGGTAATTTAAAACTTGTTGTTACTGAATAGAAAATAGCAGAAGTTTAGAGATTTATAAAAGGCCCCTCCCTTTATTTCTTCTTGGGAGGGGCTTTTAATTTAAATGATACCTTTTTTATTGTTATTACTTTTAAATCAAAGTGAGTTTAAAATTATTGATTTGATCAAGGCAAATAGAATGAAAGAAGCAGAAAAAGAAATAAGAAATTTGATTAGAAAAGGTGAAAAGAGTGAAAAGATTGATTATCTTTTTATCTATGTTTTATATTCTCTTGAAAAAAGTGATTCTGTAATTGTTTATTCTAATATATTCCTTAGTAATTACCATGAGAGCGAGTATAGAGTGCAAGTTCTATATATGCTTGCAAAAAGTTATGAAAAAATTAATTTTTTAGTGAGAGCCTTCGAAAGTTATTTAGCTATTTTAAAATTTAGAGATTCTCCTTATTTTAAGGAAGCTGAGAATAAAATCCTTGAACTTTCGAAAAAATTGTCCCTCAGAGAAATATTAAAAAATATTAGTAAGCTTAAAGATCTTGAAATTTATCCAAATATCCTTTTTATAGCCTTTGAAAAGGCAAGACAAGAGGGAGATGTAAAGGCTCAAGAAGAAATTTTTGAAATTTTGAAAGAAGAGGTTCCTGAACATGAAAAAACTAAAGAAATTGAAGAAATTTACACAAAAAAAAGATTGGATCCTTTTTTTAAGTCGAGAACATTAAAAGAAATTTTTATATATCTTCCCCTATCTGGACCAGACAGTTTATTGGGAAAAGAATTTTTAAGAGGTTTTGAACTATCCTTTAAATACAAAAACTATAATGTTTTTGATACAAGAGAGGATCCATTATATACATATAAACTACTCGAAGATCATATTGGTTATAATTATGATTTTAAGATTCTGATAGGGCCTCTTTTGAGCAAAAGTTTTTATTTGGCTCTTCCTTATTTTGCAAAAAAAAGGGATAAAGTATTTATAGTTCCTGCACTTTCTTATATAAGAGCCTGTGAATACGGTGAAAATATAATAACTCTTTCAAATTCACTTTATCTTGAGATAAAAGCGATTATAGAAAGGTATATTATTCCTAACAATATAAATAAAATATGTGCTCTTTTGCCCATTACTGAAGAAGGGGAGAGTATTACTTCTTTATTAATAGACTTATTTGAGAAAAGGAATAAAGTCTTTTATCTTTTTTTTTCAATTGATTCACTCGATTTTCAGAGTAAAATTGATCAAATTATTAATTTTTTTCAGGATACACTTGGACCTGATGTTATTGTTTTCCCATCAGGAACAGAAGAGTCACTTCTCTCTCTTTCTTCTCAGATTGTTTTTAAGGGATTAAAGTCAAAAATATTGACAACTGGAAAGTTTACAACAGAAGATTTTGCCATCAAATCTAATAGATATGTTGAAGAAAGGGTAATTTTTGCCAGTGCCGGAATATGGGATAATTCGGTATCTGAAAAGTTTATTCTTGAATTTAAATCAAAATATGGTGATTACCCAAGTGAAACTGCCTATATTGGCTACGATATTGGAAGCATTTTAAATTATACCCTTGAAAAAAACATAACAGGATCATTCGCTTTAATAAATTTTTTAAAAAATTTAACATATTTTAAAGGATCTTTCAAATTTTACCTCTTTGGAAAAAGTATAGAAAATATAAAGTTTTATAAAATTAAAGGAAAAAAATTTGAACCTATTGAATTTTGATAAATTAACTATTTTTTGCTTAAAATAAATAAATGAAAAATACATTACCTTATAAAAAAGAAAATTACATTCTTATCATTTTAGGTATAATCTCTGCCTTAATAGGATTTATATTTCTCTGGTTTGGAGATAAAACATTTTCGGTAATATTTCTTGTTTTAGGTTATCTGGTGCTAATACCTTTTGGACTTCTCTTTAAGTTTAAATAGGCAGAAATTAATTATATAAGATAAATTCAAGAATGCTTATAAAAAAGTTAATCTTCTAGATTTTAGCTGAAAATTTAATTTACCCCCTTTTTAAGTTTTTAAAGCTATTTCAATTTAGCATCAATTTCTTCCTGCATTTTTTTAACATGTTCTGCAGATTTTTTAAGAGCTTCAAGTTCCTCTGGTTCAAGTTTCATTTCAATAACCTTTTCAACTCCTTTTTCTCCTAAAATTACAGGAACTCCAACAAAAATATCATTAATACCATATTCTCCTTTTAAAAGAACTGATGCTGAAAGTACTCTTTTTTTATCTTTGATTATTGATTCAACCATTATAGCTGTTGAGGTTCCAGGACCATAATAAGCACTACCTGTTTTTAAAAGAGATACAATTTCAGTTCCAGCTTTTCTTGTTCTATCAACGATTGAATCCAATTTTTCTTTAGGTATTAAATGACTCACAGGTATTCCTCCTACTGTTGCATACCTTGGTAGAGGAACCATTAAATCACCATGTGTCCCAAGTGTTATTGCAGAAACATCTTCATAGGCAACTCCAAGTTCCATAGCAATGAAAGCTCTAAACCTTGTTGAATCAAGAACACCAGCCATTCCTATCACTCTTTCCCTTTCAAACCCAGAAATTCTATAAGCTGCGTAGGTCATTGCATCAAGTGGATTTGTAACTACTATTAATATTGCTTTTTTATTTCTTTTTTTTATTTCCTCTGTAACACTTTTAACAATATTAAAATTGATATCAAGTAATTCTTCTCTTGTCATTCCGGGCTTTCTTGGAACTCCTGCTGTTATAACAACTACTTTTGCTTCTTCTATTCCATCGTAACTATTTTGACCCCTTATATTTGGTGATACATACCTGATAGGGTTTGAATGGGTCATATCAAGAGATTTACCCTGAGGGATCCCCTCAAGAATGTCAATCAAAACTATATCACAGAAGTCCTTAAGTGCTAAATCATTTGCACACTCAGCTCCAACATAGCCTGCTCCTATTATGAATACTTTTTCCTTCATATTAGTCCCTCCTTTTACTAAAATCTTCTGTAAATGGATTTGAACCTATTAAATTATAAAACAAATCATCTGGAAATTTAAACACTCTTTTATTTCTATTTTTCACTAACTTGTCAAAAATTTTTTTTCCACATAAAGTTTTTTCATTCAGCATAAAGTGAAAAGAAAATTTATTTATAAAAAAAATCTTTTCTAAATAACTCATAAAATTTAATAGGGAAAATAACTGCCTTTTTTCCATTTCCTCTTCCTCAAAGTTTCCAATTAATGCAATTCCTAAAAAGCTGTTAAACCTCTTTGTATGAGCTCCCTCCTCGTTAATCTTTCTTCCTTCAAATACTTTACCATCAGGAGCTATAATAAAATGATAACCGATCATTATGAAACCTTTCTCTCTGTGAATCCTATCTAAATAATTGATATCCCCCTGATATTCCTTTTTTGGTGTTGCTGTATGGTGAATGATAACAATAGGTTTTATATTAACATTCTTTATCCTTTCTGTTATACTTTTTTTTAACCATTCTTCCCTTTTTATGTAATACAAATCTTTAGAACTTGAAAGTAAATTTTAGGTAGGCCTTATCTTGTGATGGCTCGATTTCTCCCTCTATTTGAAAGTTTATTTTCTTTTTCTTAATATAGACAAAAGTGTATATCGCAGAAAATAAGTGGTAGGTAATTACAAATCCCTGAAGAATTTTCATTCTCGATTCTATTCTTCTTTCTTTTTCTCTTTTATGCAGAAATGCATCCCATGAAGTTGTATCTTTCCAAGCCCATTTGTATGCAACAGAATTGGCATTAGCATAATTTTCCCACCTTAAAGGTTCATCAGGATACAAAGATCTTGCTTCTCTTAAAAGATATTCGTAATAGAATTCATAACTATAATAATTTTCAACAGCACTCCAATACCTTTCATCATCGGTTCCAGGGAAAGCTGAAGCATTTTCATAGGCAAATTTCTTGTAACTTTCTCTTATTTCTCCTTTAGTTTTAAAATCATAAATGTAGAAAGAAAATAGCGTCAATTCTCCAGCTACCATACTTAAAAACAACCTATCTTCGCCCATTTGCCTAAGTCCAAGACCAGGAACAATTAAAGATAAAAGAGCACCTCTAATTGGGCTAATCGATAATAGAAAAAAAGTAATTATGTTAAACATCCATTTCCTCCTCATAAGGAATTTTTGCACAACCAACAACCTTATCTTCCTTCTCTACTTTTATAAGCCTTACACCTCTTGTTGCTCTTGAAATTAAAGGAATTTCTTCTACTTTTTGTCTTAATAGTTTTGATGAACTTGTTAGCAATACAAGATGATCTTTATCATCAAAGGCTTTTAACCAAATAGCTTTTCCAGTTTTTTCATTTACCTTTTGTACAATTACACCCTTAGCACCTCTTCCTTTTGCTGGAATTTCCTCTGGTTTAAATCTTTTACCGTAACCCTTTTCTGTTACAACAAGAATGGTGGTATTTTCCTTTATTACAGCTCCTGATATACATTCGGCATCGCTGGTTTTTATTCCTATTATTCCATAACTCGACCTTCCCATGGGTCTTACTGCTTTTGATATTATTCTCGATGCAAGACCGTTTTCCTTTAAGAGAATAACTTCATCTTCATCTGTTACAAGTAAACCTTTTATTGTCTCATCTTTTTCCTTTAGGATTTGACCTGTGATACCTCTTTTTCCAGCATTTTTAAAAAGTTCAATGTCAGTTTTTTTAATTATACCTTTTCTTGTTATAAGAAAAAGATAAACACCCTTTTTGAATTCTGATATTGGGATCATATCGACAATTTTCTCTCCATCTGGTAAATTAAGAATTGTATTTACAGGTTTTCCCTTACCTCTTAACCCACTCTCAGGAATTTCATAGGCTTTTAAAGAGTAAACTTTTCCTTTATTTGATACAAAAAGCACATAATCATGGGAAAAAGAATAAAAAACATCCTCCGGAAAGTCATCCTCATCTAACAGAACTCCTTTTTGACCTTGAGTTCCCCTTGACTTTGTTTTTAAATATGAACCTTGTATCCTTTTTATATAACCATTTTTTGAAAGTAAAATAAGAATTTTTTCTTTTTTGATTAAACTTTCGATGTCAATTTCCTCTGGTTCCTGATCTAAGATCTCTGTTTTTCTTTTATCTCCGTGTTTTTCCTTTAGTTCAATTAATTCTTTTTTTATTTCCTCAAAGAGAATTTTTCTTTCCTCTAAAATTCTTTTATACTTCTGAATATCCTTAATTATTTTCTCATACTCTTCCTCAATTTTTGAAATTTCGAGTTTTGTAAGAGTTTGTAGTCTCATTTCTAATATTGCCTGAGTCTGTAATTCTGTAAGTTTATAAACTTTTCTCAACTTTTCACCTGCTTCTTTTGGATCTTTTGAGTGTTTAATTATTTTGATAACTTCATCGATGTTTTTTAAAGCAACTTTAAGACCATCTAAAATATGGGCTCTTTCCTGAGCTTTCTTAAGTAAAAATTCTGTTTTCCTTCTTGTAACCTCCTCTCTGTGTCTAAGATAGTAGTTTAAAATTTCTCTTAAAGATAAAACTTTTGGTTCATTTTCAACAAGGCTCAACATAATTACATTAAATCTATCCTGAAGCTGTGTGTATTTAAAAAGTTGATTTAAGATAAGTTTCTCAGAAATGTTCTTTTTAAGTTCAATTACAATTCTTAAACCATCTCTATCTGATTCATCCCTTAAATCCTGTATACCTTCTATTTTTTTATCTCTTATAAGATCTGCAATTCTTTCAAGTAAGCTTGCTTTGTTTACAAGATAAGGAATTTCAGTAAATATAATTTTCTTTCTGCCCTTTTCTTCAATATAGTATTTACCTCTAATTACTATTTGTCCCCTTCCAATCTTAAAGTAATCATGTATCCCCTTTTTACCTAATATCAAACCTCCTGTAGGAAAGTCGGGTCCTTTTATAATTTCGAATAGATCTTCGTCTTTACAATCTGGGTTGTCGATTAAATATATAAGTGCATCAACGGTTTCAGATAAGTTATGGGGTGGTATATTAGTTGACATTCCTACAGCTATTCCTGTTGAGCCATTTACAAGCAAGTTTGGTAAAAGTGATGGTAAAACAACAGGTTCTTTTAACCTCCCATCGAAATTTGGCACAAAATCAACAGTGTTTTTATCTAAATCTTTAAGCATTTCCAGAGCTATCTTTGAAAGCCTTACTTCAGTGTATCTATATGCTGCTGGAGGATCTCCATCAATAGAACCGAAATTTCCCTGACCTTCAATCAGTGGATATCTAAGTGAGAAGTCTTGTGCCATTCTTACAAGAGCATCGTAAACAGCCATATCCCCATGGGGATGAAATTTACCAAGTACATCACCAACTACTGTTGCGCTTTTTTTGAACGGTTTTGTTGGTAAAAGACCTGATTCGTACATTGAGTATAAAATTCTTCTGTGAACAGGTTTTAATCCATCTCTCACATCAGGAAGAGCTCTACCTACAATTACACTCATCGCATAGTCGATATAACTTGTTGACATTTCCTCTTCTATAGGTGCATTAATCAGCCTCTCAGTCATTTTTTTCCTCCTTTTTTATAATTCTCAAAATATAACTCTTTTTCTCCCTTTTGTTATTTCACCAATTATGTAAAATTTTTCCCCTTTTTTTATCAAAAAATTTTTTATATTTTCTAATTCCTTTACATCTATAACTACAATCATTCCTATTCCTAAATTGAATACCTTTAGCATTTCATCATAAGGAACATTTCCTTCTTTTTGAATTATCTCAAAAATTATGGGTTTTTCTACATCTCTTATATCTATATCAAAACCTAAGCTATTTGGCAAAATTCTCTTTAGATTTCCTTCTATACCACCTCCAGTTATATGAGCTAAACCCTTTATAAGTTTTTTTTCTATAAGAGGATAAAGTATCTTGAAATAACTTTTATGTGGCTTAAGTAAAAGACTTTTAAGTGTTTTTCCTTCAAATTTTTTATTTAAATCATATTTTTTTAAAAGAACTTTACGTGCAAGTGAGTACCCATTTGTATGAAGTCCATTTGATGGTAAGCCTAAAAGTAAATCTCCCTTTTTGATTTTTTTTGGTAATAGATTCTCTTTTTTTAAAAGCCCAACACAAAAACCAACTATGTCCCACTCGTTTTTATTATATATGTCTGGCATTTCTGCAGTTTCTCCACCTAAAAGTGCTATATTTCCGTTCTCTCTAAGGGCTTTTAATATTCCTTTTGCTATTTTTCTTACAACTCTCAAATCAAGGCTTGATGAAGCAATATAATCTAGGAAAAAAATAGGTTTTGCACCTTGACATAAAAGATCATTTACCGAGTGATTCACTATATCTTCACCAAGAACTTCAAATTTACGGGCAATTCTTGCCACTTGAGTTTTAGTACCTACTCCATCACATGTAGCAGCAACAAAATAGTCTCCAAGATCAAATATACCTGAAAATCTTTCCTTTTGTTTTGTTATTATTTTAAAAATTTTTGAAACACTTTCGGCTTTTTTAAGATCTACCCCAGCTTCTTTATACCTCATGAGTATCTATACTCTATTTCTTTAACAATCAATTTTATATTTTTTTCAATTAGTTTTGATACATAAAGATAGTAGCTATAGTCCTTACCGAATGGGTCAGGTATATCTTTAAATCCATCTATGAGGTTTAACAGTTTTGCTTTTTCATAAAATCCCATTTTTTGAATTTCTCTTAAGTGTTTTTTTTCCATAACATAAATGAAGTCTGCCCATTCAAGATCATCTTTTTTTAGTTTCCTAGTTCTATAGTAACTGAGATCTAAGTTGTATACCTTCTCAAGTACTTTAAGTGTATTTTCAGCAATTAAAAGTCCATCTATTGTGTCAACTCCTGCTGATTTAATATTTACCAAATCCCTTAGATTTTGTTTTAAAAGTGAATACATTATACCCATAGCCATTGGAGATCTACATGTGTTTCCACTGCAAACAAATAGGATGTTTGTTTTGATGGATTTTGAAATTTTTATTTTTTTTAAAAGCAAACTTTCAATCTGAGTTATACCTATAGGTCCTTTTCGTAATAACAAAAAGGGATATTTGGATACGTCAAGAATTGTTGAGGCAGAATTTCCATAAGAGTTTTGAGGATAAACAAAATCAACATATTTACCAAATTTTTTTTCAATCTCTTCATAATCATTTATTTCTTTATGACCAGAGATATTAACTGAAGTTTGTACAAGAGGTCCTGCTAAACTGCAAAGGGAAAGTGGAACAGGATGATTTGGGATTCTAACAGATACTGTTTTTTTTTCTCTATGGACAATATATTCAGGTAAATTTTCTTTTGCTTTAAATAAAAGAGATATAGATCCTGGCCACAAGTTATGTATCAATCTTTTTCTTGTTTCTGTTATGTTTTTTGTAAAGAGTCTAAGTTCTTTTGATTGAGAGATAAAAAGACCAAGAGTTTTTTCACTTTCTCTTTTTTTAATAGAAAAGATTCTTTTAACTCCCTCTTGAGACCAATATGGTGTTACAAGTCCTGAAACTGTGTCAGTTGGTATAGCTATAACTCCTCCTTTTTTAAGTACTTCAAGAGCTTTTCTAAAGCTTTTCTTGGGAGTTTTCAGTTCCAATTTTTAATTTAAAAGCCCGCGGCCGGACTCGAACCGGCGGCCTCTTCCTTACCAAGGAAGTGCTCTACCGCCTGAGCTACGCGGGCAGTTTTCTATTATAAATGAAATTTTCAGAATTTTCAATTGTTTTGATGTTTATAATAAAAGAATGATGTAAGTCAAAAGTTAAAGGGAACTTACTTATTTTAGATATTTTATTCGAACTCTGAAGTGTAAAAATCGCTGATAGAACTCCGACAAAGATAGGAAAGTAAAAAAAGTTAGATGAGATGAGTTTAAGATGTTACCTTGTAAACTTTGTATGAAAATAGATCATAGTTTTTAATGATCATAATCTAATTAAATCCAAAGAAAGTTTTATGTAAGAGTTGAGAAAGTAATCTGTAGATTCATATTAGGAAAAATTTGTTTTTGTTTATTTATTACAAAGTAAGATTGTGAATGTTAATTTATCATGTTCTTTAAAAAAGTTTTAAATGTTTAAGGAATTATACATTACGAACCTTTAAAGTAATATTTTAATCAGTCTAAAATGTTATAAAATTATAAAATTATTTGATTTTTTTCTTTTTAACTTTTATAATTATATTAAATTTCGGTTCAAATCCATAATAAAAATAGCATTTTAAAAAAATTAATGCCTACTATAAACCAAATTATACGACATAAAAGAAAAAAGAAGAGAAAAAAATCTAAAAGTATTGCTCTTGAATCATGTCCACAAAAAAGAGGAGTTTGTATACGTGTATATACAACTAGCCCCAAAAAACCAAACTCAGCTTTAAGGAAGGTAGCTAAAGTGAGACTTTCGAATGGTAGAGAGGTGATTGCCTACATACCGGGAGAAGGGCACAACCTTCAAGAACACTCAGTCGTTCTTGTTAGAGGAGGGAGAGTAAAAGATTTACCTGGAGTAAAGTATCATATAGTTAGAGGAGTTTATGATTGTGCAGGTGTGGCAAATAGGGCAAGTTCAAGAAGTCTTTATGGTACTAAAAGGAAAAAGAAGGAGGGTTAAAAAATATGAGAAGAAGAAGAGCACCTGAAAGAAAAATACCAACAGATCCTATTTATAATTCACCCCTTGTTATGAAGTTTATTAACAACTTGATGTGGGATGGTAAAAAAAGTATTGCGATGAAAATATTTTATAATGCAATGAAGAGAATTCAAGATCTTACAGGTGAAGATCCATTAAAAGTTTTTGAAAAAGCAATAGAGAATGTAAAGCCTACTCTTGAGGTGAGACCGAGGAGAGTTGGAGGAGCTACCTATCAGGTGCCAGTTGAGGTAAGACCGAAAAGGCAAGTTTCTCTTGCTATAAAATGGATTATAAAATCAGCGCGAGAGAGAGGAGAAAGAGGAATGATAGAGAAGTTGGCAAAGGAGTTAATAAGTGCTGCAAATAATGAAGGCGGAGCAGTTAAGATAAGAGAAAATACCCACAAAATGGCAGAGGCAAACAGAGCCTTTGCACACTTTAGATGGTAAAAAGTATAAAATTTTTTTTTAAAAGAAAAAGTTAATTTTTTTAAAATTAAATTCCAAAAATTGGCCAAATGGACATAAGTAAAATACGTAATATCGGTTTTGCTGCTCATATAGATGCAGGTAAAACTACAACTACTGAGAGGATTCTTTTTTATACTCATAGGATACATAGAATGGGTGAGGTGGATGAGGGTACAGCCACAATGGACTATATGATTCAGGAGAAAGAGAGAGGAATTACAATTCAGGCTGCTGCAACTTTTTGCGAATGGAAAAATTACCTAATACACATTGTTGATACACCTGGACATGTAGATTTTACAGTAGAGGTTGAAAGGTCTATGAGAATTCTTGACGGTCTTGTGATAATCTTTTCAGCAGTAGAGGGAGTTGAACCACAATCTGAGACAATATGGAGACAAGCTGAAAAGTTTAATGTACCGAGAATAGCTTTCATAAATAAAATGGATAGACAGGGTGCTGACCACTTAAAAGTTTTGAATCAAATTGAAAAAAAATTTAAAATTAAACCTCTTTTACTTGAATGGCCAGTTGGTTTGGAAACTCAATTTTTAGGTGTTTTTCACTTTGTTGAAAATAAAAAAATACTCTGGGATAAAGATGAATTAGGAATCGAATATTCTTTTTTACCGATAGATAGTCTAAAGGAAGATGCTAAAAATTATTATGAAGATATGATTATAACTCTTTCGGAAATAGATGAGAGTATTGCAGATGAATATTATGAAAAGGGCTTTGTAAACTCTTTTAAAGTTAACAATGCGATAAGAAAGGGAGTTTTAGAGAAAAGATTTTTACCAGTTTTGATTGGTTCAGCCTTAAAAAACAAAGGTATTCAACCACTTTTAGATGCAATCTGTGAATATTTGCCATCTCCAATTGATAGAGGAAAAATAAGAGGGATAGATCCTTTAACTAGAAATGAAATTTTTAGAAATCCTGATCCAAATGACCATTTTAGTGGAGTTGTTTTTAAGGTTCAAATTTTTGAAGATATGGGTAAGTTGTGTTATGTAAGAATATATTCAGGAAAAATTTCTCAAGGGGAGAAGATATATAATCCAAGAACAAATGAAGTTACAAGAATTCAACGTCTCTACAGACTTCATGCAAATAAAAAAAACGCAATAAGGGAAGCTATATGTGGTGAAATAGTTGGAATAGTAGGTCCAAAAGAAATAAAGACTGGAGACACTATTTGTTCACATGAACACTCAATTTTATATGAAGAGATGCTTTTTCCTGAACCCGTAGTTTCACAGGCTATAGAGCCAATTTCTTCAAAAGATTTCAAAAAAATAGAGGAAAGATTAAAATGGATGGTAGAAGAGGATCCAACCTTTAATTTAAAAATTGACGAGGAAACCGGTCAAATTATAATATCAGGAATGGGAGAGCTTCATCTTGAGATTATATTGGATAGGTTAAAAAGAGACCATAAATTAGATTTTAGAGCATTAAAACCTCAGGTTCATTATAGGGAGAGTATAAGTATAAGTGGAGAAATTATAAAAGAAATCAAGAAAAATATAGGTGGAGAGGAACAGTACGGTAAAGTACTATTAAAAGTTGAACCAATAAGAAGCTCTATGAGAAACGAAATTTTGATAGATGAAAACTTGAATTTAGAAGGAGAGTTGAAAGAAGTGGCTTATAGCTCTATGAAAGAGCTTCTTGATTTTGGTGTAATAGCAGGTTACCCGTTAATAGATGTAAAAATGATTCTTAAAAGAGTATATAATATAGAAAGAACAACTCCATTAGGTTTGAGATTAGCAATACATGAGGCTGGAAAAGAATTGATAAAAACTTCGGAACCCGTATTACTTGAACCCTATTCTTATTTAGAGATAACTGTGCCACACGAATTTATCGGGAATGTGATTCAGGATCTCATGCAGCGAGAAGCAGAAATAATAGAAAAGGATATTTTACAAGGTTTTGACATTATAAAAATAGTTGCTGAGATGCCCCTTAAAAATACTTTTGGATATGTTACTGTTTTAAGATCACACACAAAAGGAAAGGCAGGAATTTGGATGAAGGTTAGTTCATTTAGAGAAGCTAAACTTGAAAAAAAAGAATTTTTATATTAAAATAATTAAATTATTATTTTAAAATTTTAAAATTATTTTGAAAGGACCCAATGGGTTCAAATCCCTGGAAAGTTATATTTTTAAAATGAGTAAACCTAAATTTGAAAGAAAGAAGACGCATGTTAATGTGGGTACGATAGGTCACATTGACCATGGTAAGACTACTTTGACTTCTGCTATTACAAAAGTACTTTCCAAGCATGGTCTTGCTGTTGAGCAGGAGTATGAGCAGGTAGCAAAGGCTGATGTTAAGCTTTTTAGAAGGGATGAAACTAAGATTTTAACCGTTAATCTTGCTCATGTAGAGTATGAGTCAGAGAAAAGACATTATGCCCATATCGATTGTCCTGGTCATCATGACTATATAAAGAACATGATAACAGGTGCTGCTCAAATGGATGGTTCTATTTTGGTAGTTTCAGCTGTTGATTCAGTTATGCCGCAGACAAGAGAACATGTTCTTTTGGCAAGACAGGTAAACGTGCCTTATATAGTTGTATTTATTAACAAGGTAGATGCAGTAGATGATCCTGAGATAGTAGATCTTGTTGAAGAAGAGGTGAGAGATCTTTTGAAAAAATACGAGTTTCCAGGAAATGAGGTTCCTGTTATAAGAGGTAGTGCTTTAAATGCAATGAGGTGTGGATGTGGTAAGAGGGAATGTGAACATTGTGGTAAAATTTGGGAGTTAATAGATGCAATGGATAATTATATTCCAGATCCTATAAGAGAAATAGATAGACCCTTTTTAATGGCTATTGAAGATGTTTTCTCAATTACTGGTAGAGGAACAGTAGTAACAGGAAGAGTTGAAAGAGGAACTTTAAAGCCTGGAGATGAGGTAGAGATTGTTGGTTTTGGACCCACTCGAAAAACCGTAGCTACATCTGTTGAAATGTTTAGAAAGGTACTTGATGAGGCAAGAGCAGGAGATAATGTGGGTATTCTTTTAAGAGGAATAGGTAAGGACGAGGTTGAAAGAGGAATGGTTCTTGCAAAACCCAACACTATTACACCCCACACAAAATTTAGGGCACAGGTTTATGTTCTTACAAAAGAGGAAGGAGGAAGACATACTCCTTTCTTTACAGGTTATAAGCCTCAATTTTATTTTAGAACAACAGATGTCACAGGTTCAATAAAACTTCCAGAAGGGAGAGAAATGGTTATGCCTGGTGATCATGTTAATCTTGAGGTTGAGCTTATGTACCCTGTTGCAATGGAGAAGGAACTTCGGTTTGCTATAAGAGAAGGCGGAAAAACAGTTGGTGCAGGAGTAATAACAGATATCATAGATTAAGAAGATATGCCATTAACTGAAAAGATAAGGATAAAGTTAAAGAGTTTTGACCCTAGGCTCATTGAAAAATCAGCAAAAAGGATTGCTTTAACAGCTCGGGGAACAGGAGCTGATGTTAGGGGTCCCATTCCATTACCTACAAAGAAAACATTAATAAGTGTAATAAGAAGTCCCTTTGTTCATAAAACCTCAAGAGAACAGTTTTTTTATTCTGTCCATAAAAGATTAATAGAGATAATAAATCCAACTCAGGAAACAGTTGAGAAGCTGTCAAAGCTTGATCTCCCAGCTGGTGTTGATGTAAAAATTGAAGTGAGTGTTGAAAAATGAAAGCTCTTTTGGCAAGAAAAATTGGAATGACAAGAATTCCTTATAAGGAAAGTATCATTCCATGTACACTTTTACATGTAGATAACGTATATGTTCTGGGAGTTCGAACTAAAGAAAAGGATGGTTATTCAGCAGTAAAGCTTTGTATTGGTAAAAAGAAGGTTAAAAGGATAAAAAGACCTCTTTTAGGTGAATTAAAAAAAGTTTTTGGGGATAGAGAGGAATATCCTGCTGAATTGATAAAAGAGATAAGGGGTGAATTTGATTCACAAATTTTTGGAGTTGGTTCTGAACTATCACCTTCAATCTTTCAGACTGAAGAGACTGTAGATGTTATTGGATTTACCAAAGGTAGAGGTTTTTCTGGTGTAGTGAAAAGATGGAATTTCGCTGGTGGTCCAGCTTCTCATGGATCAATGTCTCATAGAAGACCTGGTTCAATTGGCCAAACAACAGATCCCGGGAGAGTTTGGAAAGGGAAAAAGATGGCTGGTCATTATGGAAATGAAAGAGAGACCATTCATAACTTAAAGGTTGTATATGTTGATACAGAAAATAAGATAATAGGATTAAAGGGATCGGTTCCTGGTCCTAATGGATCAATAGTTATTATTAGGAGTCCTAAAAGAGTAAAACAGAAATGAAGGCAAAGGTTTTTGACATAACAGGAAAAGAAATTGGTGAAAGAGAGTTACCATCTTATATATTCAATTTAAAACCTAACTTGCATTTACTTTGGCTTGTAACAAGGTATTACTTATCAAGGAAGAGAGCAGGTACTGCAAATACAAAGACAAGGGGAGAAGTGAGTGGAGGCGGGAGGAAACCTTGGCCACAGAAGCATACAGGTTGGGCAAGGCATGGTTCAATTAGATCCCCAATATGGAGAAAGGGAGGAGTTGTTTTTGGTCCTAAACCAAGGGATTTTTCAATAAGTTTACCTTATAAAGTTAAATTAAAAGCACTGTATATTGCTTTAAGTGATAGAGCAAGGGATGAGAGAGTTAAAGTATTAACTGGTGTTAAGGATTTAACACTAAAAACAAAAGAAGGGGAAAAAGTAATAAACAGTCTTGGGTTGACTGATAAAAAGGTTATTTTATTGTTTGCTGATTCTGAAAGGAAAAGTTTTTTAGCATTTAAAAATATTGAAAAAGTTGAATGCAAAAGAGCAAAAGATGTGAACGCATATGATGTATTAAATTCTAAATATATAATTTTTTCAGATGAAGGTCTAAATGAATTTTTAGAAGTAAGAGGAGGATTAAAAAGTGAAAAGTCCTTATGATATTATAATTTCACCGCTTATAACTGAAAAAGGAACATTTTTAAGAGAAAAATCTAATTACTATATTTTTAAAGTAAGGAAAGATGCAAATAAAAAAGAAATTAAATGGGCAATTGAAAATTTATATAAGGTAAAAGTTGAAAAAGTAAGAACTCTCAATGTTAAATCTAAGCCAAAAAGGCTAAGACATCGACTATACGGTAGAACATCCTCATGGAAAAAGGCGTATGTAAAATTAAAAGAAGGTGAAACAATACCTTTATATGAAGGAATGTAGAGGGGGTGTGATATGGGTATAAAAAGGTATAAAGCTTATACACCTTCAAGGAGGTTTATGACAGGTTATACATTTGAGGAGATTACAAAAACAGAACCTGAAAAAAGCTTAACTTTACCACTTAAAAAGAAAGCTGGTAGAAACAATTATGGTAGGATAACGGTTCGGTTTAGAGGTGGTGGTCACAAAAGGCAATATAGGATTATTGATTTTAAAAGAGAAAAGTTTGGTATACCTGCGAAGGTTTTAAGTATTGAGTATGATCCTAATAGAACGGCAAGAATAGCACTATTATGTTATAAGGATGGTGAAAAAAGATATATTTTAGCTCCAGAAGGTTTAAAGGTCGGTGATGAGGTGGTTTCTGGTTCAGGTTCTCCTTTGAAAATTGGTAATGCTTTACCACTCTCAGAAATTCCAGAGGGAATGGAAATTCACAACATAGAGCTTATTCCAGGTAGGGGTGGTAAATTAGTAAGATCTGCCGGAAGTGCTGCTATTATTTTAGCAAAGGAGGGAAAGTATGCTCATGTTCAACTACCCTCGGGAGAAATAAGACTTATAAATCAGAAATCATTAGCTACCATAGGAAGAGTTTCAAATCTTGATAATGAAAACATAATAATAGGTAAGGCAGGTAGAATTAGATGGATGGGTAAAAAACCTCATGTGAGGGGTACAGCAATGAACCCATGTGATCACCCTCATGGTGGAGGTGAAGGAAGAACAAAAGGGAAAATTCCAAAAACTCCGTGGGGAAAAATCACAAAAGGTAAGAAAACAAGAAATCCAAGAAAAGTTTCAAGTAGATTCATAATAAAAAGGAGAAAATAATTATGCCCAGATCAAGTAAAAAGGGAGTTTATGTTGATCCAAAACTTTTAAAAAAAATTTTGGAAGCAAAACAAAAAGGTGATGTAACTCCCATAAAAACATATTCAAGAAGAAGCACTGTTATTCCTGAGATGGTAGGTTTAACAATACAGGTGCACAATGGAAGGAAGTTCATTCCAGTATATATAACAGAATTAATGGTTGGTCATAAACTTGGTGAGTTTTCACCAACACGCACATTTAGAGGACACAAGGGTCAGAGGGAAAAGGAAGCAAAAAAGGAGGGATAAAATGGTTGAGGGAGTTGCCAGGATAAGGTATCTGAGAACATCTTTTAAAAAATCAAAGAGGATATGTGAAGCTATAAGAGGAAAAACTGCTAAAGAGGCTTTAGATACTTTGTATTTTCTTACAAAAAAACCGGCAAAATTACTTTACAAAGCAGTAAAATCTGCTTGCAATTCCTGGGCAATAAAAAAGGGTATAAAGTTTGATGACGTTGATTTTAATAACTTGATGGTTAAAGTTTGTAAAGTTGATAAAGGTTCCACTTGGAGAATCCTAAGACCAGGATTTAGAGGAGCACCAAGAATTGCAAGAAGACATACAGCTCATTTTACAGTTGTGGTGGAGGAGGTAAAGTAATGGGTCAAAAAGTTCATCCTTATGGTTTTAGGCTTGGTATAAATAAAGATTGGAAGGCACACTGGTTTGCAGATAGGAGAGCTGAGTATGTGAAATATTTTGATGAGGATAATAAAATTAGGACTTATTTAAGAGAGAGATATAAGGATGCAAGAATTTCTGATGTTATCATTGATAGAGCTGGTGATCAAATAACTGTCACAGTTTATACTGCTTCTCCGGGTATGGTAATCGGACAAAAGGGAAAGGAAATAGAACTTGTAAAAAAAGAACTTTCCACACTTTTAAAAAACGAAAATATAACTATTCATGTTCAGGAAATAAGAGTTCCGGAACTAGATGCTCAGCTTGTTGCGGATGGTATTGCAAGGAGAATAGAGCAGCAGGTTTCTCACAGGAGAGCCATGAAGAGGGCTGTTTCACAGGCTTTAAGAATGGGGGCAAAAGGAATAAAAGTTCAATGTAAAGGAAGACTTCAAGGAGCAGAATTGGCAAGAAAGGAAGGGTATATGCAGGGTAGAGTTCCTTTACAGACTATAAGGGCAGATATTGATTATGGTTTTTCTACTTCTTTTACAAGGTATGGAACAATAGGTGTTAAAGTTTGGATATATAAAGGTGATATTCTTGAAAAACCTGAAATTGAGGAGGTTTAAATATGCTTCAACCTAAAAGAATGAAATATAGAAAACAACATAGAGGAAGGAGGAAAGGAAAAGCGATTGATGGATGTTATCTTGCTTTTGGAGAGTATGGTTTAAAAGCACTTGAGTCTGCCTGGATTAAAGCAAATCAAATTGAAGCATGTAGGTTAGCTATTGGTAGGTATTTAAAAAAAGGTGGTAAATTGTGGATAAGGATATTTCCTGATAAACCCGTTTCCAAAAAGCCAGCAGAGACCAGGATGGGAAAGGGTAAGGGAAATGTTGATCATTATGTAGCTGTTGTAAAAAGAGGTAGGATTCTTTTTGAACTTGCTGGTGTTTCAGAGGATGTTGCAAGAAGGGCTTTCGAACTGGCTTCTCATAAGTTGCCAATAAAAACAAGATTTGTTACTCAAAGGGAGGGAGGATGGTGAAGGCTTCTGAACTTAGAGAACTTGATCAAGAAGAACTATTAAGAATTTTAAAAGAATTAAAAGAGAAATTATTTGAGTTAAGAACAAAGAAGGTGTTGGGTAGTATTGAGAAGCCCACTGAGATTAGAAAATTTAAAAGAGATATTGCGAGAGTTAAAACAATTTTAAGGGAAAAATTTGGAAAAAATTATTAAATATTAATTAACGTGAAAAATTTTTTCAAGTTTTTTGATTTTTTTCTTGGTAATGAGATAGCTATTGATCTTGGTACTGCAACTACTTTGATTTATTTAAAAGAAAAAGGAATTGTTTTGGATGAACCTTCGGTAGTTGCTGTTGAGAAAGAATCAGGAAAAGTCATAGCTGTGGGAAGTGAGGCTAAGAAGATGCTAGGTAAAACTCCAGGTGAGATTGTTGCTAGAAGACCGATGAAAGATGGTGTTATAGCAGATTTTGCTTTAGTTCAGGAGATGCTTCATTATTTTATAACTAAGGTAACTAAAAAGTCTTTATTTTTGCATCCAAAAATTCTCATATGTGTTCCATCTGGGATAACTGAGGTAGAGATTAGAGCAGTAAGGGATTCAGCAATTCATGCAGGTGCAAGGGACGTTTTTCTTGTGGCTGAACCGATTGCTGCAGCAGTTGGAATTGGTCTTCCTATTTCAGAGCCTGTTGGAAATATGGTAATAGATATTGGAGGTGGAACTACTGAGATTGCTGTGATTGCTCTAAATGGAATTGTTTCAAATGTTTCAACACGAGTTGCTGGAGATGAGTTAGACGAATCGATTATAGAGTATGTTAAAAAGAAATATAATGTTTTGATTGGTGATCAAACTGCTGAAAGAATTAAAATTGAAATTGGGAACTGTTTACCAATTGGCGATGAAAGAGAGATGGAAGTAAGGGGAAGAGATTTAGTAAAGGGAATTCCTCGGACTATTAAGATAACATCTAGCGAGGTGAGAGAGGCTCTAAAAGAACCTCTTGCTCAAATAATAGATTCAACAAAAAAGGCTCTTGACAAGACGCCACCAGAGCTTTCTTCAGATATAATCGATAGAGGAATTTATCTAACAGGAGGTGGTGCTTTACTTAGGAACTTAGATATTTTAATTCAGGAGGCTACAGGTCTTCCTGTAAGAGTTGCGGATGATCCAAGGACATGTGTAGTGAGGGGAGCAGGAAAAATCATTGACAACCTTGAAATTTATGAGAAGGTTCTTTTAAGAGAAAGAAAAAGAATATTTGAGTAAGTTTCTTTATTTTTTCTTTTTATTGTTTTTTTCACTTTTGACATTTAATAAAAAAATTAGAACCTTTATTGATGAAAAAATTGAGAATTATATTTATTATCCTTACTTTTATATTTATAACGAAATTCATTCCTTTTTATATATTAGAGAGAAAAAACTCGAGGGTTTAAAATTTAAATTAAAAAAACATGAGGTTCCCCTTTTTGTTAATTTTCCGGTTTATTATGATGATTTTCCCTATCCAAAAAATCTTATCTTAAAGGGAGAGGGGCAAAAGGGAGATGTAGTTGTAACAGAAGGTGCTTTAGTTGGTAAAGTTTTGGAGGTTAACAAAAACTTTTTAAAAGTTAAAACTGTTTTCAATGAGGATTTTAAGTGTTCCTTAATTTCAAAGTATAACATTTTATCAATATATCAGGGAACCGGTGGGAGGTTTGGAATTGTTTATTTTTATCCTTCTTGGGGTGAGATAAACAAAGGTGATACTTTATATACAAGTGGTATTACAGAAAATTTTCCTAGTGGTATACCAGCTTTTATTGTAGATAGTATAGTAGAAAAAAAGGGAGAAATTTTTTTTGAAATATATGTATCTCCTTTATGGAAACCGGAAAAGTATTGTTTTTATTATGTTGTTCCACCTAGACCATGATTAATTTCTTAATTTTTGTTTTTAATCTTTTTTTCATACTACCTGTATCAAAAATTTTTTTTCCTTACTTACCTTTAGATATTTCTTTAATTGTTATGTTTCTTATAGTTATTGATGATGTTAGACCATTAAGTTTTATTTATTTATTTATTTTTGGAGTTTTTTATGATTATTTTTCAGAAGTTCCTTTAACTTTTTTTTTAATTGTAACTTTTATGTTATATTACTACTTTAAAAATAAGATTAATTTTACAATTTTCATTACGCAACTTTTAAGAAATATTCTAATATTTAGTCCGTTAATCTTTTTAAAAGGCTTCTATTTCTTTTTTTTCACTTTTGTATTATTTTCCTTTGTTCATTCGATACCATGGAAAAGGATTTTAGTATTAAAGTTTTAAATTCATTTTTAATTTTTTCATTTTTTTTGTTTTTTTTAAAACTTTTTGATTATCAAGTTTTAAAGGGAGAATTTTTTGAAAAAAAAGCAATTGAGATAAAATCAAAGAAGATAAGACTTCCTTCCAAAAGAGGTAAAATTTTAGATAGAAACGGAATAATAGTATCTTATTGGCGAACAGGCTTCAGATTATTAAAAGGAGACTCTTTGTATAAAGAAGATGTTCAAATGGAGGAGGTTATTAGATATTTAGAGGATCCTGATTCTTCAAAACTTTTTAATGTTTATGCTTTACTATATAGGTATTATCCCTTTGAAAATATTTTTGCTCAAACTATAGGTTATACAGGTCTTCCTGATAAAAAGGATGTAGAAAGAGGGATAGATCCATTATTAAGGATTGGAAAAGTGGGATTGGAAAAATTTTATGATGATATTTTAAGAGGCTCAGATGGTTATAAATTTCTTTTAATGGATGTGAAAGGAAGAGTTTATAATAGGGAGACAAGACCTCCACTAGAGCCTATCGATGGTAGAGATATAACTGTTAATCTTGATATGGAGCTTGGGAGGTTTATTGATTCTCTCTTTAAACCTTTTAATAAGGGCGCATGTGTTGTTATGAATCCAAAATCTGGAGAAGTTTTAGCTTTATATTCAAAACCCGCATATAACTTAAATTATCTTACAGGGAAAACTGAAAAGGAAGAACTTTCGAAAGTTGTAAACGATTCTCTCCATCCACTTTTAAACAGGTGTATTCAGGGTTTATATCCGCCAGGTAGTATTTTTAAGGTTATCACAGCTTTAATAGCTCTTGAAGAGAATTTAATTGATACAAACAAAACTATAAATTGTGATGGAGTATATAGATTTGGTAACAGAGTTTTTAAGGATTGGAAAAAAGAGGGACATGGTTTTGTGAATTTCTTTAAGGCTATAGAAGTTTCTTGTGATGTTTATTTTTATGAAATTTCAAGAAGGATTGGTTTAAAAAGATTTTTAAGTTACCTAGAAAAATTAAAAATCTTTGAAAAGACAGGGATTGACTTGTTTGAAGAGAAAAATGGATTTAGGCCAGATTTTAACTTTTATATTAAAAAATATGGGAAGTATGGATTTGGTGAGGGGAATGTTTTAAATCTTGGAATTGGTCAGGGAGAAATTCTTATGACTCCACTACAGATAGCATTTTTATTTTCTTTAATTGCTTGTGATGGGAAAGCACCTTCCCCTTTTCTTTTAAAGGATTTAAAGGTGGAAGAAGTTGAATTACCTTTCAAAAAGGAGAACATAAGAATTTTAAAAAAAGCACTTTTAAAAGTGGTGCACGGTGAAGAGGGAACAGGAAGGTTGAGTTATGTTCCAGGTTTGAAGATTGTGGGTAAGACAGGAACAGCACAAAATCCCTTTGGTAAGGATCATGCTCAGTTTGCTTGTTTTTTCCCCTTTGATGATCCAAAATTTACAGTTTATGTGATTGTTGAGAATATTGGTATGGGAGGTGAGATAGCTGCTCCAATTGCTGGAAAGGTGGTTAATTGGCTTAATGAAAAATATCTTAAAAGTTTACAATAGAGTTTTAATTATATATTTACTTATTTCCTTTTTAGGTATATTGAATATTTTTTCAATTTCACGTTCTTTTGGAGGACATTTATTTTTAAGGCACCTTGTTTACTTTATACTTGGTTTTTCTTTATTAATCTTTTTTAGCAAGATAAATTTACCAAAGTGGAGAGAGTTTTATTATTTATTCTTTTTAATCAGTATTTTTCTTCTTGTTTTAGTTCTTGTTAAGGAAGAAGGTATAAAAAGGTGGCTTCGTATAGGTAATTTTTCATTTCAGGTTTCAGATGCAGTGAAGCCTTTTCTGATTTATTTTTATTCATTGAACTGTTCACTTATTAAAAAGAGAGATTATTTTGAGTCATTCAAAATGTTTTTTCTCTACCTTATTCCATTTTCTTTAGTTTTAGTAGAACCTGATCTTGGATCTGCTTTCTTTTATATTTTTCTTTTTGGTGTTTATATTTTTGTTTTGAATTTTAGCGTTGGCGTGAAATTATTTTATATATTTTCGTCTTTATCAATTATTTCCTCCCTTAATTTTATAAGTTTTTTCATATTTTCTACTTTATCGCTTTTGTTAGTTTTTTTTATTAAAAGTTTTAAGGCATTTGATAGAATTTTACTCTCGATTGCTATTTTGCTACCAGGTTTAACAGTTCCATTTGTGTATAATAATCTTTTAAAGGAGTATCAGCGAAAAAGACTGAAGTATTTTTTAAATCCGGCAGAGGATCCAAAAGGTGCAGGTTGGCAAGTTTTGCAAGGCAAGCTCGCCATTGGTTCAGGTGGTATTTTAGGTAAAGGTTTTTTGAAAGGTTCACATAAGTCTCTTGCCTTTTTACCACAGGCATATTCTGATTTTGCCTTTGCATCCTTTGCTGAAGAATTTGGATTTTTGGGATCACTTTTTTTAATCTTGCTTTACTTTTTCTTACTTAGCTCAATTTTAAATTTGAGTAAAGAAAAAGAAGGCTTTGAGGCTTTTTTTGTTCTCGGAACTTTTTCGTCTATTTTCTACGCTTTTTTTGTAAATATTGGAGGCGTTTTAGGTCTATTACCATTAACAGGTATCCCTCTTACATTTTTCTCCTATGGTGGAACTAATTTTATTATAAACAGTATTCTTTTAGGAATTTCGCTTTCTTTTACAAGAAAGTCTTATTGATCCGATTTTTGTAACAAGATATTTGCTAACTTTTTATCTGTGGTGAGTATATGTTTTATTAGCCAATTCTTCATGAAGTTTAAAGTTTCAATGCTGAGTCCAAGATACCCTTTTTCATCTTTATCTAATAATTCTTTAACTTTAGTTTTGAAAAATTCGTGATCATTTTTATGTTCTTGATATTCCTGATATTTATATTTAGTCATGTAAGTTTCTTCGGTTTTAAAATGATATACCGAATAGCTTTTAAGCTCATTTAGAATCTTTTTAACAATTTCTTTTCCTTTTCCTTGTTTCATTGCGTTGTGTAGCTCATTAATAATTTCCACAAATTTTTTATGCTGATCATCAATTTGCTCAACACCTGTAGAAAATTTTTCGTCCCACTTTATAAAGCCCATTTTATCTTTTTGGGTTTATTATTATAACTTAAATCTTAACTTTTTTAAAAATATTTTTGTCTTTAGAGAGATATTTTAAAATTTTTTGACTTATTATTTAATTAAAGAAGATGTTAAAAAGGTTTTTTATTTTTTTTGCAACTGTACTCCTTATAATTTTTATAGTATCCATTTTGGTCTTGTTATATCCTTATAATAAAGCAAGAGTGATAGAGATAGTAAATCGGGCTGGGGTTTTGGGTCCTGTACTATTGATTTTTTTTCACTCTTTTCAGGTAATAGTTGCTCCTTTACCTGGTCAAATATTTCCCTTTCTTATAGGCTTTTTTTATGGTTTTATACCTGGAATTTTTCTTGCACTTCTTGGAAACTTTTTGGGGTCCCTTTTAGGATTTTTTCTTGGTAGAGTAGGGGAGAAAAAATTTTTAAAATTAAAAAAATTTGAGAGGTTAGAGAAATATAGAGAAAAAATAAAATCAAAAAGTTTTCTCTGGCTTTCAATACTTTTTTTACTTCCTCTACCTGGTCTACCGAAGGATCTATTGTGTTATTTTGCTGGATTTATCGGAGTAAATTTAAGGGATTTTATTTTTGCTCTCCTTCTAGGCAGGGTTCCAGCCGAAATTCTTTGGGTTTTAACAGGGGCAGGAATCTATACATTTCTAACTCCCCCAAACTGATTTTAAATTTATGCCGGGCTTCGACCTACTCTCCCATACCCTTGCGGATATAGTACCATCGGCCCTGGAGGGCTTAACTTCTGTGTTCGGAATGGGAACAGGTGTTTCCCCTCCGGTATGGAAGCCCGGCATTATATTATAATTTAATTTTTTATAAATTTCAAGTCCTAGTTTAATTTAAAAAAGATGATTAAGAAAAATAAATTTTTAAATTTGGATCGTAAAGACTCATATAAGTAACCGCAGGGGATTTATAAATTGAGTTATTAATTTATGGGACTTTAAATAAATTTTTAATTTAATGCATGAATTTCAAAGAACACGTAAAATTTCATGGAAGAAAATCAACATTATTTTTGGTATGAAGGTGATTGAGCACTTTTAAAAATTTATTGGTAAGACCAATCTATAAACCCACTTATGGAAATTCTCAATGTTTAGGGTATAAATAGATTTTAATTTTAATCAAATTCCTCTTTTGATGGGACTTTTAAATCTCCAAATGGATTATAAATCAGAAAATATAAGGCGAGGAAAAGAAATATGTAGGAAAATGCTAAAGAAAATTTAATCGTAAGAGAAATGAAAAAAAAGAATAAAGGAATGACAATAAAAATCCTCGGATTTATTTTAAATAATTCTTTAAAAAAAATGTAGGGTGATATTGGATATTGAACTTTTTCACAAAAATTACATATTATACTATCTTTAAAAATTTCATTTTTACAAAATTTACAAACCTTTTTTTCCTCTGATTTTATTGATCTCAAAAAAGCTTCAAGATTATCTATTTCCATATTTAAATTCATTTTAATTGATTCTTCTTTTATGTTTTCTAAAGTTTCTTTAAGTATCTTTTTTGCCTTTTCGTATTCTCCCATCTTCACATAATTTTCTGCAAGTTTTTTCATTGCTATGTAATTGTTATAGGAGATTAAAACTTTTTCTTTTTTGAAGTAGTGAGATAAAACATTTTTAAATTTAAAATATTCTATTAAGAATACTGTTCCTCTTTGGAGAATTATAGAAAAAGAAAGGATGTTGCCAAAAATAATACTAATTTTTAAACCTCCCTCTGGAGAAAAAACCATAACCCCTATAAAAAAGCCTGTATAGAAAGAATATACAATTAGTAGAATTCCTAAAAAAAATTTAAATATAATTCCCTTTTCCCTAATTTTTTGGATCAAATATAAATATACTAACGATATAATAAAAATTAGAGTTATAAGATAAGTAAATGTGGATAATGAATAAAACATATTCTTTCTCTCAACAAGAATAAGCTTAAAATTATCATATTTGCTTACTCTTTATTCACAATTAGGAATCATGGTTTTTAATATATAAAAATTTTAAATTTTAACCATAAATTTTTTCAAACTAATTCTTTAGAGTTTTGCTATATTCAAAAACAAAAATTAATTTTCATATTTTTAAATTTATTTTTTAGAAATTTTATTGTATAGTAATAATTTTAAAAATTGAAAGTTTTTTCAGACACTTTTTTAAAGATAATTTTGATTAAAAGATTTAAATTTGTATAATAGAAAAGCTTACATAAGTTTAAGAAAAGTTTTTTAACTTTTAGAGGTGGAGAAGTGTTTTTTATTATTTTTGTTTTAGAATCTAACAATTTAAAAAACTAAAAGCCTTTCTCCATTTCAAATTTTTTGATTTAGAAACTAACATGATTGAAATTTAAAAAATTAAAACATTTTGATTATAATATTACCATGAAAAAGATTTTTGAAAAATTAAAAAAACGAAAAATAAATCTTGCATGGAAACCTACAAAGATAGAATTGTTAGAAAATCTATGGAATAATGCTAAAGTGTATATTAAAAGAGATGACTATACAGGACTTATAACTTCTGGAAATAAAATAAGAAAACTTGAATATGCTATATTTGATGCTAAAGAAAAAGAATGTGATACTTTAATTACCTGTGGTGGATTGCAGTCAAACCACTGTAGAGCTACTGCTTATGCAGGTAAAAGAGAAGGTTTTGAGGTTCATCTTGTTTTAAGAGGAGAACCTACGGAATATCAAGGGAACTTACTTCTTGATTACCTTTTTGGAGCAAAAATAAAGTATGTAAGTTACAATGAATATAAAGAAAGGATAAATGAAATACTTGAAGAAGTTGCAGAAGATTTAAAAAAGAAAGATAAAAAACCTTACATAATTCCTGAAGGAGCCTCAAATGAAGTTGGATGCCTTGGATATGTTGAATGTATGGATGAAATGAAAGAATTTATTAAAAAAGAAAAAATCGAAGCCATATATTTAGCAGTTGGATCAGGTGGAACTTATGCAGGTCTTTTAATTGGCAAGAAACTACTTAATTTAGATATAAGGCTTGTTGGTATCATTGTTTGTGATTCTATTAAATTCTTTAAAGGAAAAATTGAAGATATATGTGAAAAGGCAATTAAAAAATACAATTTACCAATAGAGATATCCCCTTCAGATATTGAACTTGTAGATGGATATATAGGTGAAGGATACGGAATTCCTTATAAAGAAGAAATTGAATTGATTAAGAAAATTTCAGAAAATTACGGAATAATCTTAGATCCTGTTTACACAGGTAAAGCTTTTTATGGTATGCTGAATGAGTCAAAAGAGTTTAAAAAAATTTTATTTTTACATACTGGTGGAATCTTCAGTATATTTGCTTATAATAAAGAACTTATTCAGATGTAACAAGATTTCTTAAAAATATTTCAAGGTCTTCGTTACTCCCTTTTTGTCCATCATAGAAAATGTTTATAAACGGAATATTTATTTTAGAGGAAATAAAATGAGAAAAGGCTTGAGAAATATTTCCAGGCATACAAGTGAAAGGAGAGACATTTATAACTGCTTTTGCTCCTTGCTCTTTAAAAATAATCGCTCTTCCAATAGTTAAAGGTGCTTCAGTTCCAAAATTATAAGGAATAAATTCTTCTACTTTTTTCATAATTTCGTCAATTTCAGGCTCTTTTCTATCTCCTATCACATCTTTTGTTATTTCATAAATTTTTTCTTCAATTTCTCTAAAAAATCTATTCTTTAAGAGTGTTATCAAATATTCTTTCAAATTTCTTTTATTTTTTGCTCTCCATCTTGCTGTAAAATCAGTATACCATATCCACTCTGAAACCGGTGAAAGCCAGGCTTCACAGGAGCATTTTTCAACAGATTGAATAACATCATCATTTGAAAAGGGATCTAACCTTACATATATTTCACCAACTATACCTACAAGGGGCTTTTTAACATTTTCTCTTTCTATTTTTGAAAAATTATTAAAACATTCTTCTAAACATAAATAAGGATCTTCTCCACTTTCAATTATCTCTTCCATCCTGTTTATTGAATCAAAATAAATTCTATCTGTTTCTCCTTTATTTTTCTCATAAGGTCTTACTCTATTTCTTGCTTTTAAAAGTGAATCAAATATTAGTATTGTGGTCCACAAAAATTTTCTTAATTCTTTTGGTAAACCTTCATAGGCATTGTAGGAATTTGGTGAAAGTATTTCTACATCCATTTTTTCTCTTTCAAATATAATTTTATGAAGATTTGCATACTGACCAAACCTGCATGGACCACTTGAAGTTGGCATAAAAAGTGTGTGTTTATCATTTTCTTCTTTTTTGATTTCATAAATAAATGTTCCAAGAGTAAGTGCACATGGGAGGCATTCAGAACCTCTTAAGAACTTCTTTCCGGTATTTAGATGTTCTTCATCAGATAAGGGAAGCGCCTTTGCCTTAAGTCCAAACCTCCTAAAGCTTGCAGCAAATAGACGTGCACCTTCTGGGTGCATAGATGGAATCCATATTGTTCTTGAATATATATCTTTTCTCTCAAGTTCTTTTGAAATATGAAAGATTTTTTTATCCTGTTTATAATCTTTTATCACATCGTAAAAGGCTTCAAGTCTTGTTTGAAATACTGCTTCTCCTCCGTGCTCATCAAGTTCAAGAATTAAAAAGGGTTTATCTTTAAAAATTTCTTCAAGATAAGAAAGTAAAAAAGAGTCAGGTCCACAGGAAAAACAGGAAAGATAAACAGGGAAAAGATTTTCTTTATCCTTTATGAATTCTGCAACTTCAATTACTCTTTTTCCATAATACCAGTACATATTCTTTATTGGAATTTCACTTTCTTCTCCTGCAAGAAAATTCCAAGGGATAACTTTTAGGCCCATATTTGCAAACTTTAAAGGTATTAAAAGGTTTAAACTATCACAGAATATTATATAAGGTCTACCAAAAAGAACAATAAATTTTTTATTTTTATCTCTAATCTCTTGTAAAATTTTTTCTTTTTCCCTTTTAATTTTTTCTTCAAATATTTTTTGAGCTTTAATTCCTTCTTTTAAAGCCTTTTTTACTTTATTTTTATTAATACCCAACTTTTCAAAATACTTGTATAAATTTCCCGGGAAAAGAAAATCAAATACAGGTGTTAAAAATTTTTCTTCCTTTATACCTTTTGATTTAAAAGTTGAAAAAATATAACCCGCACCTGATTCCACATAGGGACAAAAATAATTATAACCTTTATCTTTTGAAGGATAGTTTATTATCCAAGGTAAAAATATTAAAGCATCTTTATCAAGAATTTCTGATATAAGTCCAAAAGAAACTTTTACAGGTAAACAGAATTCAGAAGAAGATAATTCTTTTCCCTTTTCAATACTTTCTCTATCTGGGTGTTTAGAGACTAAAACTTTATATCCGAGATTTTCAAGAAATGTTTTGTAAAGTGGAAATAAGGAGTAGGAGGATAAAATTCTTGGAATATATATTTTTAAATTGTTTTTGGATTGGGAGAGTTTAAAAGCTTCGTTTTTATAAAAATTAAAAAGGGAGATTTCTTCTCTTTCTCTCTTTTTATTATCATCGGGTTCTCTTCCACATTGATAGCCGAAAGAAACAACTTTGTCTTTACTTTTTAAATAGGTTATTTTACATTTATTCTCACAAAGAATACAATTTTCATACCAGATTTTTTCTTCTTCATCTTTTATTTCAAATCCTTTAAATTTTGTTTTGTCTTTTAAATTTTCCTTTAAGATTATAGCGGTTCCATAGGCACCCATAATATGAGAGTATGGGGAGACAACAATTTCTCTGTCGCATATTTTTTCAAAGGCGGCAACAAGGGCTTTATTTCTTGCAGTTGCTCCTTGAAAGATTATCTTTCCTTTTGGAATATATTTCTTTCCAACAACCTTATTTAAATAATTATGGGCAATTGAATATATACAGGCACCCATAACCTCTTCTTTTGTAAAACCTAAAGAAAGAAGTTTTTCAATGTCTTGATCCATGAATACTGTGCATCTTTCACCGATTTGGGGTGGAGAAATATCTTTTAGCAGATCTCCCAGTTCTTTTATATTAAATCCCAATTTGTTTGCCTCTTCTTCGATAAATGAGCCAGTTCCTGCTGAGCAGATGTAATTCATGTTGCATTCATATACTTTCCCATTTTTAAGTCTTATATATTTTGAATCTTGGCCACCTATTTCAAATATGACTTCTGCATCTTTGTGAACTTTTAAAGCGCCTTTTGCATGGGCTGTGATTTCATTTACAATTATATCGGCACCAATGAACTCACCTACAATTTTTCTGCCAGAGCCTGTTGTTCCGCAGCCGATGATGTTTATTTTTAAATTGAATTTTTCTTTAATTTTTAGTATTGTTTCAAGAATTTTTTTTGTAGCTTTGATAGGTTCGCCCTTTGTTCTTGTGTAAAGATCAATAAGAATTGTGTAGTTTTCATCCATTAAAACGCATTTTGTACTTGTAGATCCTATATCTATACCAAAATAAACGTTTAACTCCTGGTTTTCTTTTATGTTGTAAATTCTTACTTCAACACCGTCAATTTCTTCTTCGTGAAAATCTTTTTTTTCTATGTGTTTACTTTTCAAAAGCGTAAGTTGAGGGGCTCTACTTATTTTTTTATGTTTTTTTTCTTTTAAGGAATTTTCTAAATGGAAAATAAAGTCTTTGTTAAATTTTATATCTGATAAAAAAGCTGCGCCTATTGCACCGAGAAAAGGAGATAGTTCACTTTCTATCAAAAAATCTTTTAACTCTTCTTTTAAATAGTTAACAAAAAATTTGTTTTTTGATAAACCGCCTGCAAGTATTAATTTACCGTCTATCTTTTTCCCTTTTAAGAGAGAATTTAAAATTCCTTTACTTAGACTTTTGCATAGGCCTGCCCATATTTCTTTTTTTGAATATCCTTCCTGTTGTCTATTAATTAAATCTGTTTTTGCAAAGACTGTGCATCTTGAAGCTATTGGGGGAATGTTATTTATAGGAATATTCCAATTTTCAATTTCTTCATACGATAGGGAAAGTCTTTTTATCTGCTGGTCAAAGAATGTTCCTGTTCCTGCAGCACATAGATAGTTTTTGTAAATATTTTTTAAATTTCCATTTTCATCAATTTCTATAATTTTTGATGAATTTGCTCCTATATCAAAAATATACTTTACAAAAGGGTAAAGTTTTTTGACTGAGAAGATAAGCGATTTCACTTCCTCAAAGTATGGGAAATCTGGAGGATATTCTTTTATAAAAGAGCCTGTAAATCCTATACAAAAATCTTTGTCTTTTAGAAATTCCTTTAGAATGGGAATTACCTCTTTTTTATGGAAAATCATTAATTTTTCTTTTATTTTATTATCTTCAACTTTTACTGCTTTTAGGTATAGATTGCCTATGTCAATTCCAATTTTTCTCATGTTGTTTTGTATTTTAAAAAATTTTTTTTCTTTTTTTCAAATTTGTGATTTAATTTTAATTGAAAATATTAGTGAATATAAATATTCTTTTTTCCAAGAAGCTGTAGCTATAGAAAACGTTTTCTGTGCTTATTCTAATTAGAAATGAAAGTCCGAGTATTTTATTTTTAACTATAGAAATAGAGGGTCCATTTTCAAAAATAAAGCCTTTTTCTTTTTTTCCTATCAAAAAAGTTATGTAAGATATATTTTTGATAGTGAATATTTTATTTTTGTAGAGATTTTTTTCAAAGAATAAGTTAGTATATAGGTAAAAAGGGTAGTGTTTTCTATCGAATGAAAATCCAAAAGATAGATTTAAAAAGTTTATTTTAAGTTTTTTATATTTTTCTGTTTTACCGTCAAATAAATTGTCATCCCTTCTTTCTCTGTGATAAAGGGTAATTTTTAAATTTTTTAATTCAATTTCATTGCCTATTTTAAAGTCGTCAAATCTTGGTCTTTGCATTTTGGGGAAACTAACTGTTTCTATGTCAAGTAAGATTTTTATATTTTTAAAAATTTTATATTTTACAAGGGTTTTTGAAAAAAAACTATGTTTTATGTTTTTTAAAAAATAGCCGTACAGAAAGTGAAGGTTATCAATATTTTTAAATATGCCCCAAAAAATATTTTGAAAAACAAATTTTTCATCGTTTTTTCCTAAAAGACCATATTTAACTTCTTTGTTGGCTCCAAAATAAAATTCGTTTTTTTGAAGATAAATTTTAATGTTTTTTTCATATACCAAAGATTTTAATGTATAGAATCCAGTAAGATCAAGTTTAAAAATGATTGAAAGTTTTTTATAATCCTTTTTATAAGCAAGAATATGTGAAAAAATCCAGTAATAATTGTTGTGAATTCTTTTTGGTCCGAAAGGTGAAGTTACATAACCGATTGAATTAGAAAGATAAAATTTTTCTTTTTTAAAAGACAACTTAAATCCAATTTGATTCCACTGTCTTCTGTCCTTTCCTTCATTGTCAAGTCCATGATTACAAACATGGTTAAAAAAGAACTTAACAGAGTATTTTGGAAAGTTTTTGTATATTCCTATATCCCAATCGTATCTAATATAATAGGGAGTTATTCTATTCTTGAATTTTTTAAAATACAAAAACTCCTTTAGGTTAAAATAAAATGGTTTATAGATTTCAAATTCATTTTCTCTTACAAAGTAAAGGTTATAAAGGATATAGTTTTTCGAGAGATGAACTTTTACAGTTGATTTTTCAAAAGGAATAAAAAGGAAAAAAATTAAATTGTACATTTAATTAAGTATAAAAGAGTAAATAAAGACATAGCAAAACTAATCAAGTTAAGGATTCGGGGAATTATTTAAAAATCACTTACTAAAGAGCTTAAGATCAGGAAATGAGGGAAAAGATGGTAGATAAAAAAATTGAAGAAAAACTTATTTATTTGAAAGCAAATTGAAAGTTTGATGAGCAAAGAAATAAAAAAAGTAAAAAGGGTTTGAAGAAAATGAAATTGATGAGGATAGATTTTAAAAACTTGAGATAAAAATTACTACAATTGTGGCAAGATTGTTTGTTTATAATAAAGAAATAAATAGTTTCTTTTTAACTTTATAACCCATACATCACTATAATCAGCACCAAAAGATTCTGTTTCTCCTGTTATTGCGTATCCACCATCTTCTGTCTGAATGATTGAAAAACCTTCATCTGAATTACTACTCCGAAGGTTTTTTTCCATTTTTGTGATATTTTAATTAAAATTTCTTTTAAAGCTCTTATAACTTGGGTAAGTTTTACTGTATGTTTGCCTTTTGGAAGTGTTATTGTAATAGGTGTTTTTGCTTTATATGTCTTATTTATATAAACAGCAGCACCTGTAGGAATTGAAGTTATTGTTACTCTTGAACCTTCTATTTTTATATCAGCTTCTATTGTTTTAAGTTCAAATTTTATTCCACATTTTGGACACCATTGAAATTCTTTAGAGTATTCTTTATTATTACATCTTGGACAAATTTTTTGGGCAAATAATACAGTTAAAAAAAGATATTAAGATAGATAGGATTTTAAAATGTCTGATCATATCCGTTATAATTAAAATTAAGTAATAAATGAATTAAAAAAGTGAAGTAGAAATCACTTTTTATAAGATTTAAGACTTAAAAGGACAGTTGATAATGTTTATAGGTTTAGAAAGAAAAGAAAATTTTATGAAAGGGGAACAAATACAAAACCAAATTTTTTTTTAACAGTTTAACCAAATATAGAAGAAAAGGCAAAAGAAAAATACAAAACTTATAAAATAAAATTTTAAAGGGGAGGCTAAAATGGGTATATCTTTAATTTTAATCTTTTTGGGTATAAAACAACCAGAAGGAATAATACATTTTAAAATAGAAGATGCTTATACAGGTTATTCAATACCCTGTGAGATAAAAGTTTTAAAGAACGGAAATTTAAAACTAAAAATAAAAACAGAAGGGGAACATGTTTTTTCTTTACCAGAAGGAAAATACAGTTTCCAATTTAATTCAGAAAATTACCTTCCTCTTGAAACTTATTTCTACATAACTCCAAAAGAAAATTTAAAAGTTATAGTTTATCTTTCCCCTTTGAATAAAGAAAACATTTTCCCTCCTGAAATAGAAGGATTAACAGGAATCCGCGGATATGTATCGGATGAAAGAGGTAATCCTTTAAAAAATGTAGAGGTTATATTCAAGGGAAAAAATTTAAAAACTCTAACAGATGAAAAAGGAATATTTGAATTTTGGGTAGAAGTACATGAAAAGGAGTACCTTTCTCCTGAAGATGTTCCAAGGGATACGATAATTTTGAATCTTAAAGGTTATAAAACTTTAAAAAGAGAAATCCTTTTAATTCCAGAAAATTTAATATTAAAAATAAGAATGAAAAAAGGGATAGGCGAGGAAATAATACCTGAAATAAGAGGAAAAGGGACAGGTGAAAATCTACCTTCTAAAGATGAATTTAGAGGTGAGTTTGAAGGTAAAATAGAAGAGAATATTTTAAGAACTGTTTTGGATCCACCGCCTACAATAAGAGTGGGTAAACCTTGTAGTTGCTGGACCTGTTATAATGTAGTTGTCATGAGTCTTGAATATTATGTATCAAGTGGGCTTGATGATGAATGGATTGCCTCATGGGGACAACACACATTAAGAGCTGGTGCAATTCCTTATAGAAGTTATGGAACTTATTATGTAATAAATCCTTATAGTCCAAATTATGATATATGTGATAATACCTGTTGTCAAGTATGGGATGGAAATGATATTTATGCAAGTTGCACACTTGCTGCTTATATAACAAATGGAATTTTACTTGAGAAAAATTCTAACTACGCTCGTTCAGAATATTCAGCAGAAAATAATAATTGTGGATGTGGTGATGGATATAGTGGGACAGGGACAACCTGGCCATGTATAGAAGACCCTGTTTGTGCAGGAACAAGTTGCTATGGGCATGGAAGGGGAATGTGTCAATGGGGTTCAAGAAGATGGGCATATAATCAAGGAAGATTATGGAAATGGATTATAAACCACTATTATGAACCGGGGAATATGCATATTGCAAGTCCAATGAAAATAAATTCAATTAGTGTTTCACAAAACCAAGTTGAACCCGGTGATACTTTTATAATTTATTATATCATTTATTCTTATTGTGAGAAAATGCATGGGAACATCTTACTCGGTGCCTCACTTTATAATCCCAATGTAGGTTTTATAGATGACCCACCAGATGACTTGCTTGTAACTTTACCTATAGGTGCAAGCACAAGAGCAAGAAAATTTATTGTCCCTAATAATGCCCCTTATGGAATCTATGATTTATGGGCTGCCTTATGGGTTGATGTTAATGAAGATGCAAGTATAACAGGTAATGACCTTGATTTATATTTATTCATCCTTGAAGATGCGATAAGCATTCAGCCTGTTAAAGTAGAAGAAAAATTGCCACCAAATTTTTCATTAATATCAAATTCTTCAAAAAAGTTTGGATTTCTTCAAATTTCACCTAATATAATTTCTCAAATAGCAGAAATTACTTTTTCAATCCCGTCAAAAAGAAAAGCAACTCTTGAAATTTTTGATATAAAAGGTTCAAAAGTTTTGAAAATATTTGAAAGAGATTTTGACAAAGGAATTTATAAATATTTATTGAATACAAAATTTTTAAAATCAGGAATTTATTTTTTAGTATTAAATAGTGATAAAGGGGAAAAAGATAAAAGGAAAATTGAAATTTTAAGATAATATTAGTTATGGGAGGTGAATTTTCTTTTTCAGCGATTTAATGTTTTCATTTAAAAATTAAAAATTATTAAAAATCAAATCAAAAGATCTTCAAAATGGTAAAAAGTCTAAAAAGGTTTTAGATAAAAATAACAAACATAGGGTTATATTGAAATCTCTGGTGATGAAACCCAATGAAGCCACAGAAATTTTAATTTTAAAAATAATTAATTTTTTATATAAAGGAAATTTATCTTGAATTTATATAAAATATGGTGGAAATATCGACGACGCACTTGTAAATAAAGTCATTCCAAGAATTCGCACAACCGATGAAAAATTCAAAATTTTTGCTGAAAAATTGATTAAGGAATTTGAACATAAACATCCTAAATTTGTTAAGGAATTGAAAAAATTAAAAGAAAAAATTGAATTACAGGGATTTGTGTAATTACTATAAATCTATTTGATCTTACCTTCTATCCTCTCAAGAATTTTTGTTTGATTAAGTAACATTTCAGCAATCCTTTCCTGTCCCCTTTCAATTCTTTCAAGGATCTCCATCGCAGCCTTCTGCATCTCAATAGATGTTTTGTGCATCTCAATTGATTGTTTATGCATCTCAATAGATGTTTTATGCATTTCAGTAGATATCTTCTGCATATTGGCAACTTCTTTTACAGCCCCCATAATTTCCCTCACGCTGTCCATTATACTCTTTTGTATCTTTCCGTTTGCTCTCCATATGTATGTAAGAAGTATCCCTAAAAGAGCTGCGACAAAACCTAAAAATGTTAAAGCAAATTCCATATTTATATTATAATCAAATTTTTTTTAGGAATCATGTTTCAAATACAAAATTTTTAATTTTTTCTTTTTTTTCTTTATAATTTTTCTATGAATTTTATCAGTGTTTCTCTCCTGGCAGGTTCTCTATGGGGAATAGGAGAAGTTTTGATATGGGAACTTTTAAAAATTTTAAATGTAAATATGAAATCTCCTTTTGTTTTTGCCTATGGAATTTTAATTCTTACTCTATCAAGAAAGATTTATGATAAAAAGGGAATATCTATTATAACTGGTTTAATTGCTTTATCTTTTAAATTTCTTCATTCAAAAATATTCTTTTGCCAATTTGTTGCTGTTATGATAGAAGCCCTTTTCTTTGAAATAGGATTCTCATTAATTCCTTATTTAAGAGGTATTTTAATTCCTCTATTTTCAACCTATTTTAGCTTTTTAGGGTTTGCCCTTACAGCAGTATATATTTTAAAAGTTTCAGGATGGGTAAAAAGGGGGATTTCAGGTATTACTCATTATGTCTTTGTGAATGGAAGTATTGCTTTTTTGCTTTCACTTATAACTTTTAACCTCGCAATAATTCTATATAATTACTTTTTATCAAAAGAAATTAAAAAGGTGAATTTGTTTTACAAAAAATTCGGACTTATTTTTTCAATTTTAATCTTTCTAATCTCATGGATGATAATAAATTTTTAATAAATAGAATTCATGAAGAAAAAGGATATGTAGAAAAAGAAAAAGCAAAAATCATAGCAAAAGAAAGGAAAGAAAAATTAGCAAGCCTTTATGAGTTTTTATCTTTCTACAGTTTATTTCATACAAAACCAAAAGGAAAAAATATTATAAGAGTATGTAAAAGCCTTTCCTGCCACTTAGAAGGAAAGGATAAAATAATTTCAAAATTAAAGGAGTTACTTAAAATTGAAATTGGCAACACAACACCTGATGGCGAATTTACCCTTGAATACACAAGTTGTTTAGGCGCCTGCTCTCTTTCTCCTTCAATTATGATAAATGATGTTCTTATACCAAAAGTAACTTGTGAAAAAATACCTTATTTAATTAAAGAATTTAAGGAAAAAGAGCCTATGCCTTTGAAGATTCCAATCTCTGCTCCTTATGGAAAACTTATTTTAAGAAATGTTTACGAAATAAATCCTTTGAGTATTGAAGATTATTTAAAAAGAGAAGGTTATAAAGCACTTGAAATAGCATTAAAAAGAGAAGGAGAAACTATAATAGAAGAGATAAAAAAAGCAGATTTAAGAGGAAGAGGAGGTGCAGGGTTTAAAACAGGATTAAAATGGGAATTTGTAAAAAAGGAAAAAGAGAGACCAAAATTTGTTATATGTAATGCCGATGAGGGAGAACCTGGAACATTTAAGGATAGAGTTTTAATTGAAAATGATCCTCATTCAGTTATTGAAGGGATGATAATTGCAGGATATGCAGTTGATGCAGAGAAAGGATTTATTTATATTAGAGGAGAATATGAGAGTGGTTTAAAAATATTAAAAAATGCAATAGATGAAGCAAAAGAAAAGGGATTTCTCGGTAAAAATATCTATGGAAGCAACTTTTCTTTTGATATTGAAATTATAAAAGGTGGAGGAAGTTATGTATGTGGAGAGGAAACAGCTTTGATGGAGTCAATAGAAGGTAAAAGAGGTGAACCAAGAAGAAAACCTCCCTATCCATCAGAAAAAGGACTCTTTGGAAAACCAACTCTTATAAACAATGTTGAGACCTTTGCAAATATACCTATTATTATTTTAAAAGGAGCAGATTTTTACAAAAATCACGGAAGCATACTATTAAGTCTTTCAGGGGATTTAAACTTTAAAGGAGTTTGTGAAATTCCTTTTGGAACTTCTCTTGAGTATGTGATAAAAGAAATTGGAGGTGGTATAAAAGATGGAAATTTAAAATTTTTAATTCTTGGTGGACTTTCCGGAAATCTTTTATTACCATCCTATCTTAATATAAAAATGGATTATGAATCTTTATCAAGAGCCAATCTTTCCTTTGGTTCAGGAGCAATAATTGCAATAAATGATAAAAGGTGTTCAGTTTGTATTTCAGAGAACATAATTGAATTTTTTATGGAGGAAAGTTGTGGTAAGTGTATCCCTTGCTTAATTGGGACTTATGAGGCGTCAAAAATCATAAAAAATATAATAAAAGGGAAAAGAAAAGACATTAACATATTATTTGAAATAGCAGAAACTATGGAACTTTCTTCATTTTGCCCTCTTGGTCAAAACTCTTTAAAAGTAATCAAAGATATTATTAAAGAATTTAAAGAAGAATGGGAATTTCATATAAAAGAAAATAAATGCCCTTTAAAACATGAATGAAAAATATATAAATGTAAAGATAAATGGTAAAGAATATCTTTTTCCTCAAGGCATAAAAATAGTAGATGCTTGTAAAAAAATAGGGATTTTTATTCCTACACTCTGCTTTTTAAAAGAAATTTCAGAAGAAGGAAGTTGTGGAATATGTGTTGTTGAAATAAAAGGATTTAAAAGTCTCCAAAGAGCCTGTATAACTGAAATAAAAGATGGAATGGAAATAATTACAGATAGTGAAAAAATTCATAAAGTAAGAAAAATGAACCTTGAATTTATTTTGTCAATCCATTTACCCGAATGTATAACCTGTGAGGCTGATGGTGATTGCCTTTTACAGGATCTTGCTTATAAATATAGTATTTCAAATAGTAGATTTTTTGAAAAAGTAAAAATCTTTTATAAAGAAACAAAAGCATGGGAGATAAATTCATTCATAAAATTTTATCCTGAAAAATGTATCCTATGTAGAAGGTGCATAAATGCTTGTAAGAATATGGCGGTAGTTAATACCATAAGCGTTGTAGGTAGAGGTTATAAAACTAAAATAAATACACCTTTTGAATTACCAATTGAAGATACTGAGTGCGAGTTCTGTGGGATATGTGTTCAAGCTTGCCCAACAGGTGCTTTAATTGAAAAAACAAGGATAAGAAAAGGGAAAATTTTTCACTTTAAAAAAACAGAAACAGTTTGTGCTTATTGCGGTGTGGGATGCGAAGTTATTCTTTATACTGATGAAAATAATAATATTGTTATGGCTAAAGGAAAAGAAGATTCACCAGTTAATAAAGGTAGGCTCTGTGTTAAAGGTAGATACGGATTTGAATATGCAAATAGTAACGAAAGATTAACAAAGCCACTTATAAAAGAAAATGGAATTTTTAAAGAGATAGAATGGGAAGAGGCTATAAATTATGTTGCAAAAAGATTAAAGGAAATTAAGGAAAGATATGGTCCTGATTCAATAACATTCCTTAGTTCTTCAAGATGCACAAATGAAGATAATTATGTTTTACAGAAATTTGCTCGTGCAGTAATTGGAACAAATAATATTGATAACTGTGCGAGATTATGTCATGCACCAAGTGTTGCTGCCCTTAGTAAAGTGCTCGGTGCAGGTGCTGCAACAAACCCTATTGAAGATATTAAAAATACAGAGGTTATGTTTGTGATAGGCTCAAATATGACAGAAACACATCCTGTTATTGCCCAATTAGTTAAAAAGCATAAAAAGGATGGAGCAAAACTTATTGTATGTGACCCAAGAAGAATAAACCTTGCTGAATATGCAGATATATACATCCAACATTATCCGGGAACAGATGTAGCACTTTTAAATGGAATAATGAAAGTGATAATAGATAAAGGATATGTAAATAAAAAATTTATAGAAGAAAATACAGAAGGTTTTGAAGAATTCTTAAAAGTTATTCCAAAGTATGATCTTGAGCTTGTTTCAAAAATTACTGGTGTTGATAAAGATTTAATAGAAAAAGCAGCAGAAATCTATGGAAGTGCTGAAAAAGCAATGATTTTCTATACAATGGGAATAACACAGCATGCAACAGGAACAGATGCTGTTTTAAGTATTGCAAACCTTACACTTTTAACAGGACATATAGGAAGTAAGGGTAATGGAATTATGCCACTGCGGGGACAGGCAAATGTTCAAGGTGCCTGTGATATGGGAGCTCTACCTACTTATTTACCTGGCAATCAAAGAATAACAGATCAGTTAGTTATAGAGAAATTTGAAAAAGAATGGAATGTTAAATTACCTACAAGTCCTGGAATATTTGTTTCAGAACTTACTCATTATATTTCAAAAGGAAAAATTAAAGCTATGTATGTTATGGGTGGGAATCCTTTAATGACACATCCAGATTTAAATACTTTAGAAAAAGCTTTGAAAAAACTTGAATTTATTGTAGTTCAGGAAATATTTCTTTCAGAGACAGCAGAACTTGCTCATGTAATACTTCCCGCTGCATCTGCTTATGAAAAGGATGGAACATTTACAAATACTGAAAGAAGAGTTCAACTAATAAGACCTGCAAGGGAAAAACCAGAAGGAACAAAATACGATTGGGAAATTTTATCTTTAATTGCCAAAGCAATGGGATACAAAATGGAATATAAAAATCCTCTTGAAATTATGGAAGAGATAAGAAGGGTTGCACCTTCCTATGCAGGGATTACCTATAAAAGACTTGAAAGAGGCGGAATTCAATGGCCCTGTCCTTCAGAAAATCATCCTGGAACTGAAATACTTTATGAGGGAGGTAAATTTAAAACACCAAGTGGTAAAGCAATATTTAGCCCTGTGGAATATATAGAGTCAGAAGAATTGCCCTGTGAAGAATATCCGTTTATCCTAACAACAGGAAGAATTCTTTATCATTATCATGGAAGAAGTGAAACTAAAAGAGTGAAAACGCTTGAATCCTTTGTACCAAAAAATTATGTAGAAATATCAAGAGAGGATGCTGAAAGATTGAATATAAAGGATGGGGAACTTATAAGGGTAAAAAGTAGAAGAGGGAGTATAGAAATAAATGCAAGAGTTTCTGATAGACCAAAAAAAGGAGTTGTTTTTATATCTTTTCATTTTAAAGAGACAAATGCAAATATATTAACAAATCCTATCTTAGATCCAGTAGCAAGGATTCCTGAATTTAAGGCATGCGCAGTAAGAATTGAGAAGATAGAAGGAAGAAGTTAAAAAGGTTTGAAATATAATTGTTTTTTTAATTTTTTCTCCTATCTAATTTTATTTAAATGGGGGAAATTAATATAAAGGAGATTGAATTTAATGATTTCAAATTTAAAAGAAAAGAAGGAGTTAAGAATGAAATAGAGATTGAGAAAAAAGGGGAAATACTCGGGACTTTAAAAGGTAAAATTGAATTAGTTAATTTAAAAAATTATCCTAAATTTTCTAACTTATGGATTTATGAGTTTGAAAGTAGTAATGGATGGGAATTAGATAAATTTGGAAATACTGAAATAGTAAGAGATAAAAATAATAATAAAATAACAAAAACGAAAGACTGTCCTTTTAAAAACTATATTGGAAAATCGGAGATTATTTTAAAGAAAAATAGTGAAAAAATTTCAATTCCTGTTGAAGTTATTTCTAAAAAATTAAAAACAGAGGAACAAGACCCTCTTTTTTACCCAAAATTTTATAAGAATATTGTTTCTTCAATATGGGAGCATATTGCAGCTTTACCATTTGATATAATCTCACCTACTTTTGCTCCCTCGTCTTATATTTCTTCAAGACATTCTACTCCGCTTTTTACATTTTTCTTTTTAAAAAATAATAAAGAAGAACTTAAAAGTGCTTTAAATTTAATAAGGGCAAACCCCTATAGAATTTTAAAAGAAGAAAAAGAATTTGTTGAAATAAATAAAGTTTCTGAAATTGATGCAGACACAATCTATAATATTTTAACAAATCCACAATTTCTTTACCAAACAGAAAGCTACGGTTTTGAAGTTGAAGGAAAATATTATGCACCAATAAAAGTTTTATCACCTTTAAAATATGAATCTCTTGATAATTCTGAAAATAGGTTCATTTTATATTTCCTTAAAATTCTTTCACAAGATATTGAAAATTTATTTACAAAAATTGAAAAGGAAACCTTTAAAGAAATTATTGAAATAAAGGGGTTAATTGATGATTTTTTAAAAGACCCGTTATGGGAAGAAGTTGGAGAACTTTATATATTTCCTCAAACTTCAACAGTTTTAAGGATGAGAGATGGTTATAGAGAATTATTTACTCTTTATTTAAAATATCTTTTTGCAAGTAAACCGTTTGAAAGGATTGAGGAAGCAATAAATTTGAGAAAAGTCTATGAACTTTATGAGTTTTGGTGCGCTTTGGAGTTATGCAATCTTTTGAATGCGAAAGAAATTAAAATAATTCCTCAAAAAAAGATTCCAGAAAATTTTAGACTTAATTTTAAATTTGACTTAAATGGAGAAGAATACGAACTAGAATCTCAATATACCACCTTAAGTTATTCTACCCTACCTTTAAGACCAGATTTTTCAATATATAAAAATAAAAATCTACTATTAATTCTTGATGCTAAATTCGCTTTTGAATATCAAATAGAAAGAGATGAAAAAGACGAGTATGAAGAGGCAGAAAAAGAGGGAGAGTTTCCAAAAACCGGGAACATAATTAAAATGTATGCCTATAAAGATGCTTTAAAAACAAAGGCATGTATAATATTATATCCAGGTAAAGAAAGCAATTTTTATAAAGAAAATGGAGAAAATAAAAAATTCCAAAATTTGAAGGAATATGTAGAAGAAATTTTAAAAAATAATATAAAAGGAATTGGATGGTGTAAAATGCTGCCAGAAAAAGGAGGAAAAAATGAAAGATAAGATGAAAAATAATAAGCAGGAAAAGGCGGGAATAGTAGTACGAATAGCCTGGTGTGGTGAAAAATTATGGGAAGGTTTTCCTGATAACTATGATGAACTGAAAAAGGAGGCAGAAAGGACAGCAGGCGGATTTGGATACTCAGGATATGAACCCCCTATTCCTTTTGAAAGTTGGAATTTCGCGTCTTCCTTAGAGATAGATGGATTTAGATATAGCTTTGCTCAACATTTAATAGGGAAACAACCTCAAGAAGAAGTAAAAATTCTCTTTTGGATTGTCCAAGGAGGTGTACCTAAAATAGAAAGAGAAAAATTCAATATGGGTGAAAAAAGAAAATGGATTGTGGGGTTTATGTACGAACCCCAATTTATAAAACCGATAGAAATTGAAATTGAAAAAGTAGAAAAGGAGTGGCTTTCGGAATTGAAAAAAAAGAATGTAAAAACTATCCCTTTGTGTGTGAAATGCAAAAAAGAAAACGCGATAAGATTTTATCATTATGGTGGATTTTTAGATGAAGATGACTTTAAAGATGTATATTCAAAAACTAAAAAAGAAGAAAAGCAACAAATATCCGTTAAACAAACTTTCATATACATAGATAATGAAAATGTTAATAAAATTTTGAGAAAAGCAATTGAAAAGCATAAAGCTCTTTTTAAAACAATAACAAGGGAAGAAGAAAAAGAGGAAATAGAAAGAATACTGAGGACAATTGAAAATGTGTTTAAAGAATTAAATTTAAATAAAAATCACCATAAAATGGGGAATAGCATATTAAAAGAATATTTTAGTTGTAAAAAATTCCTTTTTCAAAATAATCAAATCTCTTCTTTTTACACTGCCTTAAAAACAAAAGGATTTGTTATCCTTGCTGGATTATCTGGAATAGGAAAAACTAAAATGGCACAGATTTTTGTTGAAATATTTGGTAATAAATCTTTCTTCCTCTCCGTCCGACCTGATTGGAAAGATTCAAAATCATTGCTTGGGTATTATAATCCAATTATGAATAGATTTGAAGAGCCGACACAGTTCTTAAGATTTATTTTGGAGGCAATTATAGATTATAAAGAAAACAAAGATAAAGCTTTACCATATTTTGTAATCCTTGACGAAATGAACCTTGCAAGAGTTGAATATTATTTTGCTGAATTTTTAAGTGTTCTTGAAAGTGGAAGAGATGAAGATGGCTTTACAAAAGAAGGAATTAAGATCCAAATTTCAGGTAAAGATATTGATAAACAAAAAGAAGTACAAAAGAAACTATTTGAACTCTTAGAACAGGCAGGCTATAACACAAAAGAAAATATAATAGATTTAAAACTTCCACCAAATTTATACTTTATTGGAACCGTAAATATTGATGAAACAACCTTTATGTTTTCTCCAAAAGTTTTAGATAGAGCATTCACGATTGAATTCAAAGAAGTTGATTTTGATAAATATAAAGAAAATTTGGAAAAAGAAGAAAAGGAATCAATAACGGAAATTAGCAAAAAAATTAAAGACGACTTTATACTAAATGGTAAATTTTTAAAGGCATATCCAGATAAAAATAGGATAAAAGAAGCGATAGAAGCGTTCCCTTATTTTGAAAATTTAAAAAATTTATCTCAAATCCTTGAACCTTATGGTCTTCATTTTGCCTATCGTGTTATTGACGAAATTGCTTTGTTTTATAAAAATGCGATAGAAGCTAAGAAAGAAAGTATAATCTCCTTTGAAAATGACGAAGAAATAATTGACCTTGCCATTTTAATGAAAGTTCTTCCCAAATTCCATGGAAATAGAGCAAAACTTGAAGAACCACTTTTAAAGGTGCTGTATTGGTGTATGGAGCCAGAGACAAAGGAAATAAAAGAAGAAAATATTAAAAAAATAAAGGAAATTACAGAAAAAAATCATGTTTTAGGCATAAATGAATTTTTAGAAAAATATGAAAAGCAACACAAGGAAAAAATACAATTTAAATTTCCCCATACAGCCAGAAAGGTTTTAGAAATGCTTTATAAACTTTATACCGATGGCTATGCGAGTTATTTGTGATTGAAAAGAGGTAAATAAGGAAATAATTTAAATAATTTTGACAATCTATAGAATATTGCTTTATGGTTATATTTATAACATTTTATTTTTACCGCAAAGGAAGAGAGTTTAAAAACTCAACTAAAAAGAGGTAAAAATGATAAGGATTAAGATAGCTCACAGAAAAGGGTTTATGCCACCTGTAGTATATAAAACTCCCAAAGAAATGCAAAAGAGGTTGAAAAAATACAGTGAAAAAGTAAAGGAATTATTAGAAAAAAATAATATTCCTTTAGAAGAAATAATTAAATGGAAAGCAGATTCTGTTTCTCCTAAATATGAGATACCCTTAAAAGGAGCAATATCTTCTATTGAGTTAGGAATACGCTCAGAGGAGCGAAGTTTCTTTTATTTTTCCATAGGAGAATGGGTAGAAATTGAACTTCTGATCTCCTTTTTTAATAGAAAAGATACACTTGCTTCTTTTTCAAAAGATGGGGGAATTGACTTAAAATTACCACAGTATTTAAATTTTGTTCTTCTTGAACCTAAGATGCAAGAATTGTTTTTTCAATTTGTAGAGTATTTTAGAAATGTTCATAAAAATAATGTAGTAGAATTAATCGATTTAATAGTTAGTGTAACTCCTAAAATATACCAGATAGAGAAACGGGTGATTGAGACTTTTGATAAGGTGAAAAATTTCATCAAAGAAAATAAGAAACTTAAAGAATATTCTTTTATTAAATATTTTTTATCCACAAAAGGTGAGGTGGACTTTTCAAAATGGTGTTTTTGTGAGGACGGATGGATTGTACTTAAGAATAAAACTCTCAACTTCATTTCAACTGAAAAATTAAAATTTTATAAAGGTAAAATAAAGGAAGAAAAGATTCCGTGGTTTGAATACTATAAAAATAAGGTATTTGAAAAGAGAATATATATTTATGAAGAGATAAAAGAGTTTTTAAAGCATCTAAAAAACAAATAAATACAAATTTACAAACTAAAGGGGTAAGAATAAATAAATCAGAAAATATTAAAATCAAAAAAGTTAAGAAAATTGTTTGATTAGCCTATGTTTGCCATTTTTACTATGAAAATTTTTGAGTTTTTATTATTTTAAAAATCTTTTATTTTTCAATAATTTTTAATTTTTAAAAAAAGAGATAAAAAGGAAAATATTTTTAGGCAGGAACAAGATAAAAATAAAAATGACTGTTCTTAAATTTTTTTAAGTTAAGTTGGCAAACATGGGATAAATATGGTCTTTATTTTTTATAAGAAGTGATTCCACAATATTTTGATAAGGGTGTTTGTTTATCATAATATTTTTTTATTCGCAAATCTTTTTTCTTTTTATACATTTTTGAACTGTTTGTTAATTTAAACAAAATTTCGGTTAGATTTTTGATGAGCTAACTCGAGTTGAAAATCTCTTTTTTTTAAATTTATAATTTTTTTGAGCTTTTTAATATTTTTGATATTCAATTTAAATTTACAAATAGAGCCGGAAAAACCGAATCCAGGTGATAAAATTACAATAAATTTATCTAAAATATTTTCAGGTTATTTCTGGAGGATTGAAATTTCAGGTGGTGACCCTTATAGACTTATTCCCCATGTGGAAAAAATTTATAACCAAAATAGAATTTCCTTAACATCCTTTGATAAAAATACTGCTCTCATTATATTTTTCTTTGAAGATAAAAAAGGCAAGTTTATTTTTGACCCAAACTTTTATATAATTTATTATAAAGAAAATACACCGTTACCACATGCTCTTTAATTGCTCGGCTTTTTCTATTTTAATGAGACTTCTCTTTTTCCAAATTTTCAAAAATTTGATTCACTTTGGTTAAAAGAAAAAAATATCACAGAGAAAATTATGATTTTATGGATAATCTCTTTAATTTCACTTTGAAACTTGGAAAGAAAAGAGCTGAAGATATAAAAAATGAAATAATAAATAATCTTGAAAAAGAAAAGAATAATCCTTCTTTTTTACATGCCACATACCTTACAAGTAATTGGGTTCTAAAAGATTCAATTTTAATGAAGGAAATTTTAAAGAATGTTGAAAATCTTAAAGAAGATAAATACAAAATTGCAATTAAAATAAATTATCTTTTGAAAAATAACCCCGATGAACTTCTTTCATATCTAAAAACAAAAAACTTGATCCATTAATACAAGATTTTAGAGTTTTCTCAAGACAAAAACTTCTATTTCCAGATTTTCAACCTGAAAGTCTTATCAAATGGATTAAAGAAAGAGAAAAAGAGGGATTTGAAGATTTAGAAGGGACTGTCTCTTATGTAAGTATGGCAAGGTGGGCTTTAAAAGGAAAAGATTATAAACCTTTATATGAGTGGTTACATAAAGCAAAAGAACTTTTATATGATCCTTGTTATATAAGGAAATCTTTTGCCTTTCATTCTCTTTCTTCCATTAATCATAAAAATTTTTATAGGGAATTTAAAAAATATACCAAATAATTATTAAGGAGATAAAAAAAGATATATACTTTGAGGCATCTTCTCTCTATCTTAATGATAATAAGATTGATTCTGCCTATTTTTATATAAAGGAAATAGTTGAAAATAAAGATTTTACACAAGTTGAACCATGGATCTTAAATAAATATGCAAGAATTACATATAAAAAAGGTGAAATTGAAAAATCAAAACTTGCTTATGCCTATTTAGTATTTTATCATGGTGAAGCATCTCAAATAGATTCTCTGAAAAAAGTTTGTGGAAAAGACTATGAAAAGGAAATAAAAAGGTTAGAAAAAGAAGTCTTTAAAAAAGTAAAAAAGTTACTGATTTTGAATTAACTTTACTTGATGGAAGTATATTTAGATATAAAGAAAACAAAGATAAAGTAATAGTTTTAAATTTTTGGAGTACAGGATGTGAACCTTGTAGAGAAGAAATACCTGAACTTAATGAGTTAGTTGAAAAATTCAAGAATGATAAGAAAGTTATATTCATTGCAGTTACACGAGAAAAGGAAAAAAAAATAGAAAATTTTCTAAAAAAGAAAGATTTTAAATATATTATGGCAATCAATGATACTCGCCTTCACAAAAAATTGAATATCTCTTTTCTTCCAACTCATTTAATAATTGATAAAAATGGGAAAATTGTATTTAAACAGATAGGATATACAGAAGGAATAAGAAAAAAATAGAAAAAAAATAAAAGTCTTATTGAGTAAATTTATTTCCCTATACAAAAATTCTCAAATATCTTTTCTAAATTTTATCTTCAACATCTATTCCTATTACCCATTTTTTACACTTTCTTGGTATTTAAGTTGTGAAAGTCCTTATTTTAAAAGGATTTTTTATTTCAATTTTTAAAAACATAGTGCCACGCTACTAAAAATCTATAGTTTACTTTCCTTGACTTATATTAAAATTCGAATATTATAATAGTACTATGTTTTTAAGACTCAAAAAATGGAAAATACAGAGTTTCGGTAAAGCAAGTTAAGGAGTTATATGTAATCAGTAAAGTTGGATAAGTTAAAAGAAAGCAGCAATTTAGAAAAAGATCTGTAAATCTTTTAGTGTTGCAAAGTCCCATTAATCCTTCAAATAGTTTAGGATAATATAGAAAACTGCAAGATTACCAAATAGATGATATAGAAGGAATAAAGTTATATCATAAAAATAAGATGAGATTGAGGAGTAGATATATTTTACGTGTGAACAAAGAGGAAAAGGAAAAAGAGAGAAAACGAAAAAAGGTGTTAGAGTTTCATTAGAGAGGAAGTGATTATTAAAAAAGCTTTTTTAGAAGATATTTAAAAGTAGAAAAAGAAAGTATGAGGATAGATATGGTGTATATTGTCTTTTAAAAAATAACTAATTTTAGATACTCTGAGGAGATAGTTTTAAGGTATATAGAAAAAATACTTAGAGAATTAAAAAACAAATTAATGGTGGAACCTTTTTATCATAAAATAAAAGAATATCTTTTTTAGAAGTAAAGCAAGATTTAGAAGCATTATATTAAAAAGTCAAGGTGTTGCTGGTAAGATAATAGAGAAGTGCTCAGGATAAAGAATCCACCAACAATTTCTTTGGACTTTTAAATTGAAGAAAAGTTTACATAGTGCCATGCCCAAATTTTGTTTTCAAAAATTATTGTAAATCAAGCATTTTTAAAAAATAAATGTAAAAAATAGATATAAGGTTGATAGAGCAATTTAATTGTTAAAGAATTTAAAGTAAGTGAAGTAAAAATAAATGTAAAAATATTTATAAAAGCCTAAGTAGGGACAAAAATTTTAAAAATAACGGTAGGTGATATTGTACCACTAATATATTAAACTCTTCGCGCCCCTTTTTAATAACTCTATATTTATAATCTTTGCCTCTTTATCAGGTAATTTAAGGAAATAAACTCCTTCACTGGGTAACTTAATTTTGAAAGTATGACCTCCTGAGTCGGAATTCTCATAACCCTTAATACATTCCTTCAAATTCTTTTCATATGGTGAAGAAAACTTTAAAATTGCATAACCTTTTTTTGGAATTATTAAAAAACCTTAAGAAGTACTTTTTACAAATTCTTTAACCCCTACATTTTAGGACCAGTCAATCCATACACTTCAGCTTGTAGCTTGCTACAAGGAGTTACTTTTCCTACAAGCGAGAGATTAATTAAAATTTTACTAGGCATTAATATAATTACACTGTAGCCATTTATGACAGTTCTATCTCACTATATTGTAGGATAATTTACTGATGCATATGCTGTTATTATTGATCAAAGGTTGATTGATAGATTTAACCAAAAGCAACACATACATAAGGATGGTCAAATTCTGTATCTATCCAGGGATAAATTATATCTCCATAGGGATAATATGTCGATGGCTATACACCATATGTCCTGTTTCTTCCTCCATTTTTGTATAATTATTTTGATAAATTAAATTCTTATAATTCTATAATAGACCATATAAGATATGTAGAATAACCTCGCGAGTACTAAAATCAATTTCACGATCCTTTCTGTCTTTTGAAGCCACTAAAAAAGGTGTTTCCCAAGTTACACCTCTTTTAATTAAACAGGTTCTGTATAAATTCCATCTGGTTTTAAATAAACACAACAAAGATTTTCATTTATATCAACTGAAATCTTTCTATTGGATCAATAGGTTTTGTAATATTAGCCCAACTTACAGCATTTCCATCTGCTTTAATTCCTCTGACCCTTAAAGCTTTAGTATTTGTTGTCCCTTCATAATTATAAACAATGAATGCATAAATTTTTTTCACTTCCACAAGAATTTCAAATTGCTTTATATAAAATCCTTTACTTCTCCATAAATATGACGCTTTGCGATTAAGTTAATTCCATCTGAAGAACCATAATGAAATACTGTATCTAAATAAGCTCCTGTTACATATCTTATAAAAGCCCCATAGCTTGATCTTTATGGCATATATGCTAAATAGTAAAGGGTATCCATATCAAAGAAACACTTCTACTTCTTACAAATCTGTTCCATATTTAATCTCTCTACCAGAGTTCTTATTTTCTTTATTCTTTTATTTCTTGACACTGAAACGATCGCTGATATATTCAAAGTTGAATTATCAGTAATTGCTTTTCAAAGGAGGTAAACTTCTTCTCGTATCTAATTCTGAACCTCATATAGCCAAGATCATTTTTAGGATTCAGCATCATATTCAAGGCTTTCGGAATTAGAATTTTTAACTTCTACGAGTATCATACCCACTACTAGATATTTAAAATAGTTATTAACAAATTTTTAAAAGTAAATTTTTTGGACAAAACAACCAGTGAAATACCTTACTCAGTTTTTTTCCGTGATACCTCTTAAATTTAATTATCTAATTTTTAAGAAGGATAAACTCACAAATTCTGAGAAGATTCATTTTTTAAAAAAAACGAATAAAAGAGAATAACTAAAATTGTAAAATTTTCTTAATCTTTTTCTTAAGGGGCAAATGTTGTTCTAATTCTTATTTTTAAAGTAAAAGTTAGAGAAAAAAAAGATTTATAAAAACTGATTACATTGTTATTACATTATCAGATTTTAATCTAAGTAAAAAGCTTACGTGAAGTCCAATCAAAAATTTATTTTTTAATTCTTTACTAATAATTTTTAATATCTGTAATTTTAGAAGATTTTTTAATATTTTAAAGATTCTTATGTGAAGCTTAAAGTTGAATTTTAAATAAATTTTTGATCCTATTCGTCAATTGAAATTTTTTTTACTTTAAAAATAAAACAGTGAGAAATTATTTACATTTTGCCATGGAATTAGAAAGGCATTCATAAATCAAAAAGTAATAAACAGATAATTTCAAAAGTTTTACGCTTTATTTAAACTGAAATCAAAAACTTATTTTGTTTAATTTTAAGCATATACTTCTTGAAAGTTTACCACGAATGAATTTTCAAAAATAATGTACTCATAAAATTAATGTTAATGAATCTTCCATCTAAAAACATTAAAACTTAAGGTAAAAAATTTTTACTAAATAGATAGGTGAACTAAAAATAAAAGATAAATGTCTTAAAGAAGGTATTATTGAAAATTAATATTTTAGAAGTTATAATTACAAAATAAAAAGGAGAGAAATATGAAGAAGTTAACTTTAATAATTTTTATAATAAGCTTTTCTATAGGTTCTCTTTCTTCAAATCAAATAATAGGAGGACCAGGACAAAGACTTGGAGGTTTTGCTCCCCAGGATACCCTTATAGTAAACATAAATGCTACCCTTAGAATTCCAGCAAGAATTGGTCTTTATGTTGATGCAAATATCGGATGGGATCTTTATACTCCTGCAACAGGTTCACCCTCACAAACATATCCTCCTACAGTTTTCCCAGGATACTACTATCCAAATACTGCTTCAACAATAAATCCACAGGGTGTTTATGTACAAGTTTTTTCAAATTCAGCTACGATGACATGGTTTTTAGAAATTAGAGGAAGTGGCAATTTCCACACAACAATACCAATCTCCCAACTACTTGTTGCTCCTGATGGATCAACTCCACCTTCCGAGGGACAGTTACCTTCTGCTCCTTGGCTTTCTCTTTCTACACAGTATCAACAGTTGAATTCTGGAGGGAAAACTAATGGATGGGCTTCATATCCAAAAGATTTTCTATTTGTGACAGATGAAGACGATGAACCAGGAAATTATAGTGTAACAGTTTCTTTCAGACTTTATGCTCAGTAAATAGGTATTTCAACTTTACTTTTTATAATATCTCAAACAGGGGCATTAGGCTTATATGTAGACTCAAATTTACTTTTTGATTTAAAGAATCCAGTTGGTCCCTCTTTTACTTATCCTCCTTATTTATTTCCTTCTTACTATTATCCTAACGAAGCAAGTTTATTAAATCCTAGGGGTCTTGTTGTTGAGATTTTTATAAGGCCAGGTGATTGGAACACATGGTATTTGATGATAAAAGGAGGTTATGATTTTTCCTCTTCAATTACCTTAACTCAACTTCTGGTTGCACCTTCTGGTACACCTCCACCTCCTGAGGGTAGTTTTCCCTCTTATCCCTGGATACAAATTTCAACCGAATACAAAGTACTTGATTCTGGAACAAGGCCTATCCCCAGGTGGAGGAGGTATGATAAGGATTTTTTATTTATGGCTGATTTTGACGACGAGTCAGGTGAATTTAAAACTACAGTTTCTTTTAGATTTTTTGCGCTATGAACATAATGTTTATATTTTTTAGTCAAGTTAATATTTTTGTAGAGCCTCCACGGATTGAAAATTTCTATTTGAAGGGAAAAGAATATGTAGAGGTCTTAGAAATTGAAGCACATAACTTTTCTTCTCATATTGAAATTTTTGTTGAAGATTTTAATATTAACGAAAATGGAGAAGTGGAGTTTAAACCTCCTGGTACTTTTAAGTTTTCTCTTTCTCCATTTGTAAAAATTATTCCTAGGAGTTTTGATATCGAAAAAAATGAAAAAAAAGAAATAAGAGTCTTGTTTACATTACCCGACACCATGGAATCTTATGAAAAGTGGTGTATGGTAATAATAAAAGCTTATCCAAAACTTGAAAAAACTGCACAGGTTCGGATTGTTGGTGAAATTGGGGTCCCTATCTATGCTATGGTTAAAAATGGTTTTTCAATTTTCCCTCCAAGTTTAATAGATATTGGAAAAGAAAAAAATGTAATTTATTTTATAATTGAGAATCCATTACCTGTGCATATTAGAACAAAAGGCAAGGTGTATATTTTAGATGAAAAAAAGGAAAATGTTTTTGAAAGAGAATTTAAAGACCTCGTGATCTTACCACTTAAAAAAAGAAAATTTTCCTTTGAGATAAAAGAAAATATAAAAAAAGGAAAATACACCCTTTTTTGTGAAATTGACTACGGTGGTTCTGAAATTCTTTTAGGAGAAAAAGATATAGATTTACCTTGAAATTGATAATTTATATAATCCTTTTAAGATATTTTTCTTTTTCAATTTACTCACAGAATCAATTCTACCCTTCCTATTATGGAGAAAGTTATTACTTTTCCTCTTTTTATTCCCAAAAAGATTTTGATCTTTCATTAAGATTTATAAAAACTAACAATTTTTTTTATCTTGACAATCTAAATTTAAATTTTTTATTAAATAAAAAAAAGATTTCTATCTTTGATTTAAATTTTTATCTATACTCTCCTTTTGGTGTAAATAAGTATTTAAGAGGATTAAAGTTTTCTGATAAAAATTTTATTTTTTTAATTGGAAAAAGAAGAAATACTGGTGAGGTTATTCCCGATTTTACTAAAAATGAATATCTAATCTATTTTGATTACCTTTTTTTAAAAACACTTTCTCCTTTTAAATTTTCTTTTTTAGTTGAGAAAGATTTTAATAAGAATGCAATAATTTTATTTTCAAATTATGTTAAATATTCAAGTAGTTATTTTGATATTGAAAAAGCGATAGGTTTTTCCTTAGTAGACTTTTATCTTGGTGCTGCTACTGAAGCTAGAATTAGTCACTTAAAAGAAAATAGAGGGTTTAATCTTGTTTATAAATTAAAAACAAAAAAATACGGAACTTTCTATGATTCGAAAGATTATTATTTGGGAATTTTTTCCTCATCATTTTTACGGATAAAACCCTTTCTAACTTACACTGGAAAGTTTCATTACTTTAATTCAAACTCCTTTAATTTTTTGAACGAGAATGATATAAAAATAAACCTTAAGTTTTTACCTATAATAACCTTAATGGGAGGTTTCGAAATTAACAAAAATATTCTATTTGTAAGAGGATTTGAAGTTTCTTATAGTAAAAAGTATATAAATGTTACATTTAATCACAGAAAGTTAAGAGAAGAAAGAAATCATTTAAGGTTTGAATTTAGAAAAAGTCCTTTTTCCTATGAATTTGCTATTTCAAAAAAAGATTATTTTAGATTTTTATTAGACTATAATTTAAAAAACAATTTTTATTTTTCTATAGCGTTTGGAAGGGAAAAGAGTAATAAATTATATAGTTCTTCCTTTAGGTTAAACTACTTAAGTTTTAACATCTTAACCTCATTTGTAATAACAAAAGTAAATGATAAAAGTTACGCAAATCTATCCTTTTCATTATCAGGAGCATTTTTAACTCAAGAAGTTGGTTTTGGAAGAGTTTACGGATTCATATTTATAGATGAAAATGGCAATTTTAAATATGACCCAGGAGAAAAACCTGCAAAGAATATAAAAGTAGTTATTGATAACAAAAGGGAATTAATAACTAATGAATATGGAAAATTTAATTTTTCATTTTTAAAACCAGGTATACATAAAATTGAAATAAAATACGGAGCTTTTCCAAAAGAAGTTGGTAGTAGTTTAGGTGAGAAGATAGAATTTGAGATTGGAATCTTCGGAGTTAAAAATTTTTACATACCTCTTGTTTCCCTTGGTGAAATTGAAGGAATTGTTTTTTTGGATAAAAATAAAAATGGTAAAAAAGATAATGATGAAGATGGATTAAGGGATGTTGTAATTTTGGTGAACGGAAATTCAAGTATCACTGATGAAAATGGAAAATTTCATTTAAATGCCTTAATTCCTGGAACTTACGAAATAAAAATACTCTCTGTCCCTATTATAAATATAGTTTTGTCTCCCCCAATTTTGATTAAAATTTTACCTGGTGAAAAAATTTCAGGGATAAATATCCCTGTACAAACAAAAGATAAAAAGGTAATTTACAAAAAATTCTAATTTTTCAAAATGATGACTTTTATATTTTTTTTGACAGTAGGTGTACTCAGTGATAGAGAAATTCTAAGGAAAAAATTTGTAGAAAATCTCATAGATATATTTTTAAAAAAAGATACTAATATTGTGGATTGTGCTCATTTCATAAGAATGGCTCTTATTAAAGCTTTGTCAGACTTTAAAGGTATAAAGTTAAATATAAATAAAAAAAATCCCTTTTTAGTTAAAGAGAAAGGAGATTTTATTTACTCTTCTTTTGCGGATGTTAAAAATTTAATTTTATATAATACTATCTTTCTTGGAAAAAATAAAGAGAGGATAAATTTAGAATCTGGTGATATTTTGTTCTATTATAATCCAAAGCAAGAATTTCCCTATCATTCAATTGTTTATCTAAGAATAGAAAATGATGAATATTTGATTTATCATACAGGTCCATCTGAGAGAAAAAAAGGTGAATTTAAACTGATAAAATATAATCTAATTTTTAAACACCCCGATCCTATATGGTATCCTATTCCTTCAAATGAAAACTTTCTTGGATTTTTTAGATTGAAATATTTTGAGGATTAATTTTAATATTTAAGTAAAGCAATATAATAAGTAGGAGGTAAAAAATATGCTTGTAAATTTACTTTTTATTTATGTTTACTTAAAAAGTTCAATTAATCTGGTAGGCGAAAAGCCAAAGATCAATTTGAGTGGATACGGAATTGGTAGAGCAATTATAAGGGTTTATGAAGTTCCACATGGCTATGAATTTTTTAAAAAATCAAGTTCCATACTATATCCCACCATAATAGAAAAGGGAAAAATTTTTAATACTTTTGAGAGTATTGAGAAAGGAATAAAAGAAGCTAGAAAAAAAATTAGAAATTACTTTAGAAGAAATATAAAAACAGAAGAAAGAAGGGAAATTACAGAAAATTTCAAGATCAAAAAATTGGAAGAAGAAGTCTTGAAATTTCCGTCTCCTCTAAAAGAATATGAACTTATTGAAGAATGGATAGAAGACTTTGGACAAACTTGGATAAGTAAGGATATTGAAATAAATGTGTACAAAAAAGGAGTATATATTGTAGAAGTATCAAACGCTTATTCACGAAAATTCATACCACTTATAATAACTGATATTGGATTTATAACAAAACAAGATAGAGAAAATTTCTATCTTTTTGCTCAAAACCTTTTTACTTCTGAACCGCTAAAAGGAGCAAATGTATGTATAAAATTAAATGAAAAAACATTAAAGGAAGGGAAAACTGACGAGAACGGAATTTTCTATTTTAAAATGAAAGAAGTACAGAGTGCTCACGATTTTCAAGTTATTCTCTCCTATAATGGAAGTATAGCACTTTCAACATCTTATGCTCCTTGGGCAGAATTTCCACCTGAAAGAATTTATATCTATACAGATAGACCACTGTATAGACCAAATGACAAAGTTTTTTTCAAGATAGTGGCAAGAATTTTAGAAGAAGAAAATTACAGATCCTATACAGGTTCTTTAAGAGTAAAAATTTTAAACCCTAAGGATAATATTTTATATGACAAAGAATTAAACACAAACGAATTTGGCACATGTTATGATTCACTCATTTTGCCAGAAAATGCAAATCTTGGGACTTATAGAATAAACGCAAATTTTAAAGACAAAGAATTTTCTCAAATATTCAAAGTTGAAGCATATAGAAAACCTGAATTTTCAGTAAAAGTAGATGTAGAACCAAAGGTTTTGACAACAGGTGAAAAGGCAAAAATTAAAATAAAGGGAGAATACTTCTTTGGGGCACCTGTCTCACAAGGCAAAGTTAAGTTAAAAATTTCAAGAAGACCCTTTTACTATGACCATGAATTTTATGAGTATACATGGGAACAGGAATTCTTAGATGAAATAGAAGGTAATTTGAATGAAAGAGGTGAACTTGTTCATGAATACGAAATTCAGGAGATTGACAGATATTACACTTATATAGTTGATGTATCTCTTGAAGATGAAAGTGGTCTTGAACAAAGAGAAAAGGGATTTTTTAAAGCAGGAAGAAGCAAATATTACACTTTTTTAACTACTGATAAATATAGCTATAAAAAGGGAGAAGAAATTGAAATATACGCTAATGTTATAGATCTTGAAGGTAAGGGATTAAAAGAAGGGAATGTAAAAATTAAAATTTTTGAAAAAGAGTATGACATAAAAATTAAAGAAGGAAAAGGAATTCTAAAGGTAAAAGCAGTTAAAGCAGGTTGGTTTAAAATAGCCATGGAATTTAAAGATGAAAAGGAATTTTTATTATCTAGTCATGCTAATGTTTATGTCTATGAAGAAGGATACACTTTTGAATATGAAGAGAATAGAATTGAGATTATAACTGAGAAAAAAGAGTACATACCTGGTGAAAGATTAAAGGCAATTATCTTTTCACCCTTTGAAAGAGGATACTTATTTTATACAATTGAAAATTACGGAATTGAAAAAGTTGGAGTTGTAAGGATTGAAAAGAATACTGGAATTATTGAGTTTAAAATCAAAGAAATTCACATCCCAAACTTCCATATAAGTATTTCAGGAAACAGAAAATTAAATTTTTATGAAGCAAAAAAGGAAATCAAAGTAAATTCTGAAAGTAAGAGATTAAATATAACTTTTGAGCTCGAAAAGAAAAGGTATTTACCGCAGGAAAAAGCAAAGATTAAAGTAAAGGTTAACGATTATAAAGGAAAGCCACAAGAGTCAGAGATTTCAATTTTCATAGTTGATGAGGCTCTTTTTTCTCTCCAGAGACCCCTTGAAGAGGACATCTTCTTTTTTTTCTACCCACAGAAAGGAATTTATAGTTCCTGTAATTCTTCATCATCTTGGAATTTTTGGGAAGTAGGTTACCTATTTGAGGAAGAGGGAGTTAGAAAAAAAGATTTTCTTTACCATTTAGCAAAAAAGGACTTGGAAACCTATCCCAGATTTGCAATGAAGGGTATAGGTGAAGAAATGATGATAAGAAAGGAATTTAAAGATTTAGCCTTTTGTGTTTTACGAAGAAGTACAGACAAAAATGGTGAAGCAGAGTTTGAAATAAAACTTCCTGACAATTTAACTACATGGAGAATAAGAGTGAAAGCAAAAGTTAAAGATAAATTCGGTGAAGAGGAACATAAGTTTATTGTTTCAAAGGATTTACTCGCAAGGCTTATTTTGCCAAGATTTTTAAGAGAAAGAGACACTGTGGAAATAAAGGGAATAGTCCACAATTATCAGGATAAAAAAGATTATATTAATTTTCAAATTGATGCAAGGGGTGTTGAACTTCTTGGGAAAGAGGATGTAAGTGTGGGTGAGGTTTTACCTGGAGGTTTAAAATCTACTAATTTTAAAGTTTATGCAGCAAAACCAGGAATTGCAGATTTTACGCTTATCGCAAAAGGAAAAAATTCTTATGATGCCCTAAATCTTAAAATTCCTATTTTACCACACGGAATGGAAAAAATTTTATCAATCTCAAATATCCTTAAAAATGACAAAAGTGAAATTGAATTTGAGATACCAGAAGATATTGAAAATTTTTCCTCTGCTCTTTATATTTCTCCCTCATACCAAAATGCAGTTTTTTCTTCATTAAAGGAATTAATTGGTTATCCCTATGGATGCGTTGAGCAGACGATGAGCAAATTTTTACCAAATGTAGCTGTTAAAGATATTATAGAGAAAGCAGGTGTAAAAGATCCTTTATTTACGAAAGAACTACCAAAAATGATTGAGAAAGGACTCCAGAGACTTTATACTTTCCAGCACGCCGATGGTGGATGGGGATGGTGGGAAAACGACGAATCACATCCTTTTAATACTGCCTATGTTTTATATGGACTCGGTCTTTTAAAAAGAACAGGATATAGGGTTAATGATGAGGTAATACAGAAAGGAGTAAAAAAATTAAAAGAATTTCTAGAACAAGAAAACTTATCGGATTACGATAAGGCCTTTTTACTTTATTCATTATCTTTTTATGAAAGGATTAAAAAGGAGGATATAGAGAAGTATTTAGTTGGAAAGATTGAAAGCCCATATATTATTTCACTTATTTCTTTAATTCTTTCACAGGATAAAAAACAGGGTGAGATTTATTTTTCAAAATTAAAAGAAATGGCAATAAATGTTAATGGAGTTTCTTATTTTCAAGATATGTTTTTAAAATCAAACCATGGAACAATCTACGCTGATCCTCTTTTTGTGACTTCTAAAGCTCTCTTGTCAAGCCTCTATTATATTCCAAACGATGAATTTTGTACAAGGCTTTCTTTTTATCTTTTAAATAAAAGGAAAGGAGCAATGTGGCATTCAACAATAACAACATCTTCAACGATAATTTCTCTTGGAGAGTATATGGAAAAAAGAGGATTATTTGATTTTGACCTTTCTTTAAATTTAAAGATAAATGATAGAAATTTCGGTAATTATACTATAAAAAGAGAAAATATAAATGAATATAATTCACCTAAAATTATTCCTACAGATATTTTAAGTAAAGGAAAAAATAAGATAGTTTTTGAAAAATCCGGAAAAGGTGAAATTCTTTATTCTTTCTTTGTGAAATATTATTCAACTGAAGAAAATATAAAAGCTGGTGGAGCAGAATTTAAAGTTTTGAAGGAGATATGGAGACTTCAGCCTATAAGAGAAGGAAATAAAATTATATATAAAAAGATACCATTTTATGGATACACAAAAAAGGGAGAATATCTTTTTGTGAAGATAAAAGTTCAATGTAACAGTGAAATGGAATACTTCATGCTTGAAGATCCGCTTCCAGCTGGCTGCGAGGTTGAAAAGGAAAGAGAAAGATTTTATATAGAAGGAGAAAGTAAATATCGTGGTGATTATTACTATGATTACGATGGATGGGATTGGGACTGGATAGGAGAAGAAATTCATGATGATAGGATTGCCTTTTTCAGGACAAGACTTTATCCTGGAACTTATGAATTCTCTTATATTTTAAGAACTTATTTACCGGGAAGGTTTCATGTAATGCCTGCAAAAGGAAGTTTAATGTACTTCCCTGATATATTTGCCCATTCAGATGAATATGTAATTAAAATAAGTGAATAAAGTTTTTTTAATTTTAATTTTTTTAAATATTGAAAGAATAAAAAAAGAGATTGGCGATAAAGGTGCTTTTATAATTGTTGATATAAAATCTGGAAATATAATCGATTATCATAACAGAAAGTTGTGCTTTTCAACACTTTTACCACCTGGTTCATTTTTTAAGATTTTTACAACAATAGTTCTAATTGAAGAAAACATAATTGATGAAAATTTTTATGTAGATTGCAAAGGTGAAGAAATTTTAGAAATTGATAATGATAAAATAAAAGTTAAATGCTGGATTAAAAATGGGCACGGAAAACAAAATATAAAAGATGCCTTAAAAAATTCATGCAATATATTCTTTGCAAAGGCTTCACTTTTAATAGATCCCTATCTTTTTATAAAATATTTCAAAATTTTAAAACTCGATGATCTTTCAACATCTTGTATAGGGGGCGAAATTTTAAATGAAATAAAAATACCCCTAAAGAAAAAAAATTTAATAGACTTTGCACTTGGAGAAAATGGATATATCAAAATGACACTCTCCTCAATGCTCTCTTTCCTTGTCTCAATCTCAAGGAATGGCTTTTTTGTGCCCTTATGGATAAAAGAAAAGAATAACTTGGTTTATCCCTTGGGAATTTATAATTCTTTAAAGATTTTAAAAGAAAGTTTAAGGAGTGTATGTAAAGAAGGAACAGGAATTTTGGCAAACTATAAAGATAGGACAGCGGGTAAAACAGGAACACCAAAACATATAAATGGATGGAGAACTCATGCGATATTTGCTGGATACTATCCATACTATGACCCAAGAATAGGAATAATAGTTTTTTTAAAAATTGGTCAAGGTTCAAAAGATGCGGCTCCGCTTGCTAAGAGAATATTGGAGTGCCTTGAATAACATATTAATATTTTTATTTTTGATACCTTTTGATCTCTCGAAAGAAATTTCAGTTAGAATTTTATCGAAATACAGTTTAAAGGAAATTTATATAATATCAGATGAAAAAAGATATTTTGTTAAAATCTACAAAAAAGATAGTATAATTGTGAACGGAACTAAACAGAAGGAATTTTTTATTGGTTCCCATAATCCAATTTTAATAAAAAATAAAAATTTCCAAAGAAAATACAAAGGAAAAATAAGAATATATAACAAAAATTATGAATTATTTTTAATAAACCATGTAAATTTAAGAGACTATCTCTCATCAGTTATCGTTGCAGAAATAGGTAATTCTATATTTGAAGCTCTAAAAGCACAAGCTGTTTTATCAAGAACTCTTGCTCTATATAATAGTAGACACAAAGGTTATGATTACGATTTTTGTGATTTAACTAATTGTCAAGTTTATATGGGTGTTATGGATGAATCATATTTATCTAAAAAGGCAGTATCAGAAACAGACGGTGAGGTTTTAACTTATAAAGGGAGATTGATTGAACCCTTTTATTCTGCTTGTTGTGGTGGTATTACCTCTTCTCCTATAGAAATATTTAATAATGATATTTTTTATATAAGGCAAAATGTTGATACTTTTTGTAAAAAAAGTAAACACGCTTTCTGGAAGTACAGACTAGACAAAAGTAAAATTGGAGATATAAAGATAATTGAGAGAGGAGAAAGTGGAAGAGTTAAGAATGTTTATGTTAATGGAAAAGTGGTAATGGGTTGGGATTTTAGAAACATAATCTCAAGAAAATACGGATGGAATACATTAAAGTCAAATTTTTTTGATTTAAAGGAAGAAAAAAATTATTACATTTTTGAGGGTAAAGGACTTGGACATGGTCTTGGGATGTGTCAGGAGGGTGCAAAGTCTATGGCTCTTAGGGGCTTTAAGTATACAGATATAATAAATTTTTATTTCAAAGATATTAAAATAGAGAAATTAAAGTTTGAGTATGAGGTGTATAAAGATAAAAATTTTGTTGTTCTCTCTTCCAATATTAAAAATTATTTGCCTTTTATAAGAAATGCTTATTATAAGTTTAAAAAAATATGTGAAGAAAACGGTATAGAGTTTAGAGATTTTTTTGTAATTAAAGAGGCTTTAAATTATTTTGATTTTACTGAAAAAACGAAGATTAAACCTTTTTATGCAGGATATATAAAGGATGATACAATTATTGTTGCTCCTTTTAGTTTACTTTTAAAGTACTCAATTATTGAGGAAGTTTTAGTTCATGAGTTTCTTCATATAGCTCTATCGAAATATAACTTAAAAGGAGAAATTGAGGAAGGAATAATTTATTTTCTTTCACCATACAGATTAGAAAATGAAAGTTTTAAAAATTTAAAAAGTTTTAAAAAAGAAGTAGAGTTAATTGAAAAATATAAAAGAATTGTTCTTGATAGTTTAAAAAAATATAAAAGTTTAAAAAATTTAATAAACAAAAGGAGAGAATTATGAAAAAAATTTTTTATTTTTTGGTTCCAACTTTCCTTTTTATTTTAATTTTCCTTTTTATTTTGTTGTTCTACAGAAGATTGCCATCTTCTGCTTGGAAGATAGAAGAAATTGTAGATATTTTCCCAAAAGGTATAAATCTTTATGTTGTCTTTGACAATTTAGAAGAGATTTTTAAGACCTTAAATAGAAACGGTTTAATTGATTCTATGAAGAAAAGAGAAATATTTGATGACCTTTTATTTTATCTCGGTGTTTCTAAAAAAATAAGGGATGAAATAAATAAAGCAGATTTAACAAAACTGTTTAAAAGAATTGGAATAGGATTTTTTGATGAGGGATACCTCGTGATTTTAGAACCTCAAAGTTTTTTCATAAACTTGATTTTTAATTTAATGAAATTTAGTAAAGAGTATAATAAAGTTCCTTACACATTTTTATGGAAAGATATAGTTTTATTTTTTATTGAAAAATACATAGTGATTTCTAACAACGAGGATTTATTGAAACAAACTATTGATCATTTAAAAGGTAAAAAATTAAGATACAAAAGATTCTACAAGAAAAATTTTCCTAAGAATTCTATAGTTTATGGAGCCTATGTTAAAGATGGTTTATTTTTTAAATCAGAAAAGTTTATTTTTTATTACACAGAAATTGAGGGGCTAACGCTTTTAATCGAAAAGCCCTCCTGTTTATTAGGAAATATTTTAATGAAAATAGAACCTGATTTAAAAAACACCGAATTACCACCGGATTATATTGTTTATCTATCTTTTAAAAATTTGAGATTGAAAGATGAGATTGAAAGATTTATAAAAGAAATGAAAAATGAGAGTATTGCGAAGTTTTTTGAAAAGAAACTTTACTTTTTCAAAAATTTAGGTAATCATTTAACTTTTTCTTTTAAAGGCTTTAATTATTTTAGTGATTATTACTCTCCGCTATTTTTAATTAAGTTAGGTAAAGAGAACGAAACTGAAAAATCTTTTAGTTTTCTTATTTTGGATATCTCAAAGGGAGGGTTAACTAAAAAAGAAGGAAAACTCGGAAATATCGATTACAGATTTTTTGTAAACAGAAATGCTGAAGAGTTTATCGGATATTTTATACACAGAGATGATTTTTATTTGTCCTCTTCATCAGAAATTTTAAAAGAGCAAATTTCAGTTATTAATGGTCAATTAACAAAAAAGGGTTTTCCAAATATTGAAAATCTTTTTTTATATTTTGATGGGGTAATTTTTATAAGGTTTTTAGAGAATTATTTAAAAAACATAATTAAAGACGAACTTGTTTTAGAAAAGAAAATATTCCCAATTTTAAACTTGATCGAAATAAAGGAAATTTACGGTACCTTGAAAAAAGAAAAAGATAGGATTATTATAAAAATAAAGTGATAATATGAAAGTTAAAATCATTTTAATTTTATTCTTTATGAATCTTTCTACTTTTGCTCAAGAGAGAGATGTTCCTGGAAGCAAAGATCATCCACTTATTTCAAGATTTCCAGGATCAAGAATTGTTCATTATGAAGTAAAAACTTTTGAAAAATTATATCTTCTTTCTGGTCCTATTACTTCTATTTCACCTGAAGATGTTGAAGTTGCAAAGAAGGAAGTTATAGAGGGTAAGGTTACCTTTATTTTATATTACTGTCCAAAGGAAAGAACTACTTATGAAGTTTTTAAAAATTATGAGCATGCCCTAAAAAAAGTAGGTTTTGATATAATATATAAAGGTGAAGGAGAGAAAATAAAAGGTATAAGAGAGTTTCTGTCAAAATACAATAAAATATTCCGTAATATTTATCAAACAGAGAATAAACCTGATAAGTTTTTCCATTTATCAGCAAAAAGAAAAAATATAGGAGTTTCTTTAACTGTACTTGAGGGTTGGGATTATAACCCCTTAGTGTTTTTAGGTATTGTAGAAAAAAAAGAGATGGAGATTGGTCTTATTAGAGCGGAAGAACTAAAAAGAGAAATAGAAGAAAAAGGACATGTTGCAATATATGGAATTTATTTTGATTTTGATAAAGCTGATATAAAACCTGAATCAGAGCCTACTTTAAAAGAAATAGCAAAATTTTTAAGAGAAAATCCTAACATTAAAGTTTTTATAGTTGGGCATACCGATAACATTGGCAAGTTAGATTACAATATAGATTTATCGAAGCGAAGAGCAGAAAATGTCTTAAAAGAGCTAGTTGAAAAGTACGGTATTTCAAAAGAAAGATTGAAAGCTTTTGGTGTTGGTCCACTTTGCCCTGTTACATCTAATGAAACTGAAGAAGGAAGGAGAATTAATAGGAGAGTCGAGATAGTAAAACAATAGTTTCAAAATTTTCTTTCAATTTTAATTTTTTCATAATTTTAATTTAAAATTTATATATGAGAAAGATAATTATATTTACATTGTCTTTTTTGATCTTAAGAGGTCATATTATTAGTATTGATGGTGACTTCTCTGATTGGATGTTTCATGGTATTACACAAAGAGACACCTTCTTTTACATTGAGCATCCGGGTTACATTTATGATAAAAATGAAGCCATTTGGATTGATGAAATTAACGATGATATAGGAGATGGAGATTATACTTACCCCACAGATTCCTTTTCTGGTTTTCCGCGATTTAAAGGAAAGGAAGCTGACCTTTTAGAGTTAAGATTTACGGAAGGAGCAACAAGTACTGATACCTTTCTTTATTTTCTAATAATAGTAGGTGATACCTTTGGTGGTAATGAGGACTGGCCTTCCTTTATTGCTTATTTTACTATAGACACATCAAATACTTTACAGAATTCAAAATTTGCACCTCAGTTCTCAGATGTAAGGATATTAGGAGAATGGGAATTCTCAGGTGTTTTCTCTATGTATAATGCCAGACTTTTAGACTATAATTACTCTGATATCAACACAGGACATCAATTTGCTTGTCAAAATAATGTTTATGAAGCAGCTTTAAAGATTGATAGTCTTAAACTTTATCATAACGATTATTGGATATGCTTTGGTATGGGATTAGAAGATTTTGGAATTTTTAGAGAGGTTGATACAGTTGCAGCTAGGTATGTTGGTGGAGGTGGAATTTCAAACTGGGCTGACCCTGATTTATATGACCTTGCTTTCATAAAGTCAAGTTTACAAGCTTCTGAACTCTCTAGTTACTCCCCTAATAATCCTGTTACTTTAACAAATCCTATTAAAAGAACTAAACTCTACGTGGATGTAAATGAAAAGATTAAGTTAGTAATTAAAAAAAGAGAAATTGATAAAACTTTTTACGATGCAACTGGAAGAAAAAATTTAAAAATGAATAAAAAAGGAGTGTACATAAAGCCTTCTACAAAAAAGGTGATTAAAATTGATTAGAAGTGAACTATCTTGAACTCATAGATATTTCTAAAAAATTTAGAAAAGAGGAGATACTAAAAAATATTAATTTAAAAGTAAAAAAAGGTGAATTTTTTGTTATTTTAGGACCATCTGGATGTGGAAAGACATCACTGTTAAAGATTATTGCAGGAATTTTAAAGCCAGATAAAGGTAAAGTAATTCTTGAAGATATAGACATAACAAATTTAGATCCTGCTAAGAGGGATGTAGCAATGGTTTTTCAAAATTATGCCCTTTATCCTCATATGACAGTATCAGAGAATATTCTTTTTCCGTTGGTGATAAGAAAAATGAAACAAGAAGAGCAAAAAAGAAGGCTAAAATGGGTTGCTGAGCTTTTAAAAATAGAGGATATTCTATCAAAAAAACCGTCAGAACTTTCAGGTGGACAGCAACAGAGAGTGGCATTGGCAAGATCACTTGTAAGAAATCCTAAAATTTTTCTTATGGATGAACCTCTTTCCAACCTTGATGCAAAACTTAGAACTGAAATGAGGTTTGAACTTAAAAATTTCCAAAAAAATTTGAATATTACTACTATTTATGTAACACATGATCAGATTGAAGCAATGACACTTGCTGACAGAATATGCATATTAAACAAAGGAGAAATAATGCAAATCGGAACACAAGAAGAAATTTATGAAAATCCACAAAATTTTTTTGTTGCTAACTTTTTTGGATCTCACGGAATTAATAAAATTGAATCAGAAAATTATATTCTTTGTGTTAGACCGGAGAAATTCTCTTTTACAAAATTAGAAGGTAAAAACTATGAATTCTACGTAAGAGTAAATAGCTACGACTTTTTAGGTGAATACTATCTTTTAAGATGTGAACTTGTTGATATTGTTTTTGATAAAATAAATTTAAATTTTAAAAAAGATGAAATAAAGATTATATCTAATAAAAAGCCTGAACATAAAAATGTTATTTTTTATGTTAGAGAAAAAGATCTCTATAAGTTTAAATTAACCTGATAAATCTTTTTTTCTTAGTTCAAACAAAGCATCTCTGTACTTTGCAGCTTTTTCAAATTCAAAAAGATCAGCAGCTTCCCTCATTCTTCTTTCTAATTCCTCAATAAGTGTTATTCTATCAAAACTTGCTTTTAAAACTTCAATTTCCCTTTCAACATTTTCATACTCTTCTTTTACCTCAACTTTTTCATCTGCAACAATAGTTGTCATCAAAATTTGTTCTTTTGTTTTCTTTATAGTTTCTGGTATTATCCCGTGTTTTTCATTATATTCAATCTGTATTTTTCTTCTCCTTTCTGTTTCTGAGATAGCTCTTTTCATGGCTTCAGTTATCTCATCAGCATATAGTATTACCTTACCAGCTTTGTTTCTTGCTGCTCTTCCTGCTGTCTGAATTAATGCGGTTTCACTTCTTAAAAAGCCAGTTTTATCGGCATCTAAAATTGCAACAAGAGAAACCTCAGGCAAGTCAAGTCCTTCTCTCAAAAGATTTACACCAACAAGGCAATCAAATTTTCCAAGTCTTAAATCTCTCAAAATTTCTACCCTATCTATTGGATCAATCTCTGAATGAAGATATTTGACTCTAAATCCAGCTAAAGAAAGATACTCAGCAAGGTCTTCAGCCATACGCTTCGTAAGCGTTGTCACTAAAACCCTTTCCTCCCTTTCCTTTGTTTTTCTAATCTCCTCCATAAGATCGTCAACTTGTTTCCTCGTTGGTTTTACTACAATTTCAGGGTCAACTAAACCCGTTGGTCTCACAATCATTTCAACCACCCTTCCTTTTGATTTTTCAATTTCATAATCAGAAGGAGTTGCTGACATGTATATAACTCTATCAAGAAGAGCTTCAAATTCTTCAAACTGAAGTGGTCTGTTATCCAATGCTGATGGAAGTCTAAAACCATGCTCTACAAGCACCTCTTTTCTTGATCTGTCTCCTCTATACATTGCCTTTAACTGGGGTATTGTTACATGACTTTCATCTATTATACACAAAAATTCTGGGGGAAAATAGTCAATGAGACATTTAGGTCTTTCTCCAGGCTTCCTACCATCAAGGTGTCTTGAGTAATTTTCTATTCCTGGACAATAGCCTATTTCTCTTAACATTTCAATGTCGAATCTTGTTCGCTGCTCGAGCCTCTGTGCCTCTAACAATTTACCTTGTTCTCTTAATTCTTTTAGCCTTTCCTCAAGTTCTTTTTCAATTGAAAATAAGGCATTTTCTAAAGTAACTCTTGTTGTTACATAATGAGAGGCAGGATAAATTGCAATTCTATTTTTCCTCTGAAGTGTTGCTCCTGATACTTTGTCCTTTAACTCTATCTTTTCAATAAAATCGTCAAAGAGTTCGATTCTTACCAAATAGTTCTCATACGCTGGAATAAGCTCAATAACATCACCCTTTACTCTGAATCTTCCGCTTGCAAGTTCAAAATCATTTCTTGTGTAATAAAGATCTATTAACCTCCTCAAGATAACATCTCTTTCTATGTTTTGTCCTTTTTCTAAAATAAGATAAAGTTTTTTAACCTCCTCAGGATTTCCAAGTCCATATATGCATGAAACTGAAGCTACCACAATAACATCATCCCTTTCAAGGAGTGAGGATGTTGCTCTTAATCTTAATCTTTCTATATCTTCGTTTATTGAAGCATCTTTTTCAATGTATGTGTCTGTCTCAGGAATATACGCTTCAGGCTGATAATAATCATAATAGGAAATAAAGTATTCAACAGCATTGTGAGGAAAAAGTTGTTTTAATTCTCCATACAGCTGAGCTGCTAAAGTTTTATTATGTGAAATTATTAAGGTAGGTCTTCTCCACTCTTTTATCACATTAGCTATTGTAAAGGTTTTTCCACTTCCTGTTACACCAAGAAGAACTTGATGTCTTAAACCACTATTAAGGCCCTCTAATAACTCTCTAATAGCCTTAGGTTGGTCACCTCTTGGAACTAAATCAGTTATTAGTTTAAATTCAGGCATATTGATTAATTATCTTTTTAAGTTCATTCCAACTATTTATGCTTTTAATATCCGGGTTTAAATTTTTTTTCTTTGGATCCCAGAGAATAGCTTTTGCACCAATTTTTAAGGGGCCTTCAATATCTAATTCAAAAGTGTCTCCAATGTGCAGAAGCTCTCCCGGTTCTATATTGAAAAAATTTACAACCTTTAAAAAAATTTCCGGATGGGGTTTTCTAATCCCCTCTATAGATGAAAAAACCATTATGTCAAAAAATTTATCTATGCCGTAGTCTTCAAGAATTTTCCTCTCTACATTGCCACCTGGTGTATTTGAAACTATTCCCAGTTTAAAATTCTCACTTTTTAATTCCTTTATTACATCTATAACTTCAGAGTCAACTTTTAATCCTGCTTTATAAAGGTATTCCTCATATATTTGAACTATTTCTTTTACTATATCCTCTTTCTTTTCAATACTTAAATGTTCCAAAATTTTTTCAACCATTATATAAAGTGTTACTTCCTTGTTAATTAAAGGATTTTCCTTATAGAGTTCCCAAACTCTTTTTGATGTTTTGTATATTTCGTCATAAGAAAATTTTCTTCCTTTTTTATTAAAAAATTCTTGAATTTTTTTAGCTCTTTCTTTTCTCATTAACTCAATTTTATTTTCTTCTATAGGAACAAGAGTGTCCCAATAATCGAAGGTAATTACCTTAATCGGCATGATCAAACGATACCTGGAACATCCTCATACTTTAAAGGTCTATCCATCAATTCTTTTATAGCTTCCTTTAAATTTTTGTTATCATAAAGAACCTCAAAAAGTTTTTTTGCAATTGGGACATAAATTTTTTTCATTTCTGCAAGTTCCACATAAGGCTTTATTGTATAAAAACCCTCAACTGTTTTTATTCTTGAAAGAGCTTCTTTGATGCTAAACCCCTTACCTATTAAAAGTCCAAAGGTTCTGTTTCTTGAAAGGTCAGAAGTAGAGGTCAAAAGTAAATCACCAAGTCCTGATAATCCAGAGAAGGTATAAGATCTTGCACCCATAATTTTTCCAAATCTTGACATTTCAACTAAAGATCTAGTTAAAAAGGCAGCTCTTGCATTGAATCCGAGATTAAGACCATCAAGTATTCCTGCTCCTATAGCATACACATTTTTTAGAGCTCCCCCCAATTCAACACCCTTTAAATCATGAGAAATATAGATTCTAAAAAAGGGAGTCGTAAGTAATTTTTGAAGTTTTTTTATATCATCGCCTCCATCTCCAGCAAGCACTGAAAGGGAAGGAACATTTTTTATTATTTCTTCAGCAAAGTTTGGTCCTGAAAGAACAAAAATTTTTTTAACTTTTCTTTTTAAAACCTCTTTTATTATTTCACTTGGTCTTTCAAGTTTTTTTATTTCAAGACCCTTTGAGGCTGAAATAAATATTTTAGAACTTTTTATGTACCTTTCAAGATTCAAAAATACATCTCTTACTGTCTGTGTAGGAACTGCAGATATAATAATATCAGCTTCATTTATATTTTTTTCTAAATCAAAAACTACTTCAACATTATTCGGATATACAAAGTTTTCAAAAAAATATGGGTTTTTTTTATATTTTTTTATTGACTCAAGTAAGAAATTATCTATATCCCAAAGGTAAATTTTTTTAAAATTAAAGTGACAAATATATGAAAGTGCTGTACCCCATCTTCCTGCACCTAAAATGAAAACAATCAAGATCTTATTTCCTCAAAGATATACTTTCCTTTCTCTATCTCTTTTATTAAACCTGCTTTTGGAATTGTATCATGTTCAAAAAAACAAAGCCATTTTTCTTTTGAAGCTAAATCATAATATTTTCTTCTAATTTCAAGATTTAAAAGAGGATGAGTGTCAAAACCCATAATGTAAGGAAGAGGAATATGATAACTTGTCGGAACGATATCACCGAAATAAATCGCCTTTTCACCTTTATTTTCTATCAATACAACTTGATGTCCTTCCGTGTGTCCCCCGGTATTTATAACCTTTATTCCTTTCAAAATTTCTGTGTCTCCTTCAAGAAGTTTGATCTTATTTTCATTATAAAGAGGCTCAAAATCCTCTCTTCTGTAAGAGGCTTTTGTTCTTTCATTTGGATTAATTGCATCTTCAAACTCCTTTTTTTGGACAAAATATGTTGCGTTAGGATATGTTATTTTTAGATTTCCATTTATATATTCTGTTGAACCACCTGCATGATCGAAATGAAGATGAGTTAAAATTACATGGGTTATATCTTCCTTTTTTATTCCATAAGGTTTAAAAGGGTCACTTTTTAACTTAATACCATATATATCAATTTCTTTTTCAGAGTATTTATTTCCAGTCCCATTATCGACAAGCACATTAAAGTTTTTACCCATAATTAAAATTGGATTTAAACCAAGCGTTATCCTATTTCTCTTATCAGATTTAGCGCTCTTTGACCATAAGACTTTCGGAACAATCCCAAACATTGCACCACCATCAAGTTTAAAAGTACCAAAAGAAAGATGAATAATTTTAAAATCACCGAGATTATAAATTCTTTTCATCAAACTTCACTAAAAAACTTTAAATATATTTTTCTTGTTCTTGGACCATCATATTCAGCAAGGAACACACCTTGCCATTTACCGAGTACAAGGTCACCATCATCAACAAATAAAAACAAACTACTTCCAGTTATTGTAGTTTTTATATGGGCATCGGCATTTCCCTCTGTATGTCTATAGGGACCTTTAGGAGGTGCTACTAAATGAAGCATGTGTAATATATCCTGAGCAACAGAAGGATCATAACTTTCGTTAACAGTTATTCCACATGTTGTATGGGGGACATAAAGAAATACTATACCTTTATCCAACTTTTTATTCTTAATAATTTTTCTTATTTCATCTGTTATTTCTATATACTGTTCTCTTTCTCTTGTTTGTATCGTTATGACCTCCATAGGAAAATTCTACTTATTTATAATGTGAATAGCTTTTTTATAGACATTTTCAGCTGCTTCCATTAAAATTTCACCGAAAGTAGGGTGAGGATGAACTGTAAGAGCTATATCTTCTGAGGTTGCTCCCATTTCAATTGCCAGTGCTGCCTCACAAATCATTGACGATGCCTCAGGAGAGATAATATGTACTCCTAAAACTTCATCATTTTCTTTATTAACTATAATCTTAGCAAGCCCCATATTTTCATTTTGAGTTAAAGCTCTCCCATTTGCTACTAAGGGGAACCTACCAACTGATATGTCAATTCCTTTAGCTTTTGCATCTTCCTCAGTCATACCAACAGAGGCAAATTCAGGAATTGTGTAAACCACCAAAGGAATTGCTTTTGGGTCAAATTCTGAATTAAGCCCTGCTATTACTTCGGCAGCTACTATTCCCTCCTTCGAAGCTTTGTGAGCAAGAAGAGGTGGTTCAGCAACATCACCTATAGCAAATATTCCTCTATCGTTTGCTCTTCTCTTCTTATCAACTTTAATAAATCCCTTTTGATCAATCTTTAAATCTAATTTATTTATACCCTCAATTTTAGAATTGGGTTTTCTTCCAACAGATATAAGTAAAACGTTCCCCTCGTAAATTTCCTCTTTATCTTTAAATTCTACTAATAAACTAATTTTTCCATTTTTTATTGAGACTTCTTTAGCTCTTCTTTCAGTATAAATTTTAATTCCTTTTCTTTTTAGTATTTTAGTGAGTTCTTGTGCCATCTCTTTGTCCATTCCGGGTAGAATCTGATCCATCAGTTCTATGACCTCAACATCGCTACCGAAATTTTTATACACATAGGCAAATTCAAGTCCAATTGCTCCTCCACCCAGAATAAGAATTTTTTGGGGAATTTCCTTTAGGGATACGGCATCATCGCTTGTCCAAATATATTTTCCGTCAGGCTCAAAACCTTTTAGAATAGTCGGATCAGAGCCGCTTGCTATTACTATGCTATCTCCTTCAAATTCCCTTATTTCTCCACTTTCAGTCTTAACTTTTACTCTCTTTTCACTCTCAAAAATTGCTTCTCCCTTAATAAAATCTACATTATTATGTTTCCATAGGCTTAAAATCCCATTTGTTAATCTGTTTACAATCTTCTCTTTCCACTCTCTTAATCTCTCTAAATCATACTTTAATTCAGTTGTAATTAAACCCATCTCTTTTTTAGCCTTTTCATTTGCCTCAACAATATGAGAAGCAAATATAAGCGCCTTAGTGGGTATACACCCCACATTGAGACATACACCTCCTACATACTTTTTATCAATAACAAGGCTTTTTATTCCAAGTTGCCCGAGTCTTATTGCACAAACATAACCTCCTGGTCCTGCACCGATCACAATAGCTTTGTACCTCATTTTAAAAAGTAGCTTTTTATTTTAAAATAACCTCTTATATACTTTCAAGAAATAAAAGTTCAGGTTTTTCTAAGTAATTTATTAAGTCTTTCATAAAAAGTGCTGCAATTGCTCCATCTAAAACTCTATGATCAAAAGAAAGAGATAGATAAACCATATCTCTTACAGCAATCTCACCTCTTTCATTAATGACGGGTCTTTTTTTAATTGAGTGAAATCCAAGAATAGCAACTTGTGGATAATTTATTACAGGAAAAGAAAAAAGACCACCAATAGAGCCAATATTTGTGATTGAGAAAGTTCCTCCTTGAACATTCTCTAAAGTTAATTCTCTTTTTTTTGCTTTATCTGATAACATAGAGATTTCTTTTGCAATTTCTATGAGACTTTTTTGATCTGCTTTTTTGATGACAGGAACTACAAGACCCTCATCAGTTGCTACAGCTATTCCTATATTATAACTTCTATGTAAAATTATTTCGTTTTTTTCATCGTCAAAAGTAGCATTAACATATGGATATCTTTTAAGAGTATAAACTGAAGCTTTGATTACAAAAGGTAAAAAAGTAAGTTTAACTCCCTGATCCTGAGCTAGACTTTTCATCTTTTCTCTAAGTTTTACAAGTTCTGTTAAATCAGCTTCGTCAACATGAAGTGTATGCACTGCTTTTGCCTTGGACTCTCTTAATCTAAAAGCAATTTCTCTTCTTATACCTTTTAGAGGAATCACTTCTACTTCTTTTTTTTCCTCTTTAGTTCTTTTTTCCTTCTCTATTTTTTCAATAATTGTTAGGACATCTTTTTTTCTTATTACCTTTTTCTCAAAAGAAAATTTAGATAGATCAATCCCATAGTCTCTTGCAAGTTTTCTTGCTGATGGTGATGCTAGGACTTTATCCTTTACCTTTATCTCAATTTCTTGAGCTTCAATTTTCTCTTCTTTTTCTTTAATTTCAACCAATTTTGGGGGTGATGTTAATTCAATTTTTTCTTCAACTTTTTCTCCTTCTTCTGTTAAGATTGCAATGGGTTTTCCAACCTCTACAATATTTCCTTCTTTTTCAAGTATTTTATATAGAATACCCTCATAAGGTGATGGTATTTCTACTGTTACTTTTTGAGTTTCAATTTCTACTATTGGCTCATTCTTTTTCACATATTCACCTTCTTTTTTTAGCCATTTTAAGATTTCTCCTTCAACGACACTTTCGGCTATTTCAGGTAATTTCAGTATAAATGGCATTTTTAGACCTCCAAAATTTTTTTTGCTTTTAAGATTATCCTTTTATATGAAGGTAAATATAAGTGTTCTAGTATGTATGGGAAGGGGGTATCCCATCCTGTTACTCTTAAAATTGGTGCATCAATATAATATATTGCTCTCTCTGAAATAAAGGCTGAGAGCTCTGAGGCAAATGAATTTATTTTTGGTGCCTCAACTACAATAATTACCTTTCCAGTTTTTGCAACAGAATTTAGTATTGTTTCTCCATCAAAAGGAGTGATTGTTCTTAAATCAACGAGTTCACAAGATATTCCCTCTTTCTCAAGTTCTTCAATTGCTTTTTTACATTCATGAATCATGTATCCATAGCTTATAAGCGTAATGTCCTTTCCTTCCTTTAATATTTTTGCTTTTCCTATTGGAACAAAATATTTTTCTTCAGGTATCTCTTCTCTAAAGGCAAAGTATATTTTTTTGGGTTCAAGAAAAATAATTGGATCCTCATCTTCAATTGCTGATATAAGGAGTCCCTTTGCATCATAAGGATTAGAGGGAATAACAATTTTTAAACCTGGTATATGTGCAAAGATTGCCTCTGGACTTTGGGAGTGATATAGGCCACCTCTGACACCACCTCCGTAGGGAGCTCTTATGACAAGTGGACAGGAAAACTGTCCACCGGATCTAAATCTTTCTTTTGAAATATCTGACATAATAACATCAAAGCCTGGCCAAATAAAATCTACAAATTGAATTTCAGCTACTGGTCTTAAACCATACAATGCAAGCCCTTTTGCCATTCCTAAAATACCATTTTCGTCAAGAGGGGTATCAAAAACCCTTTGTTCACCATATTTTTCTTGTAGTCCTTCTGTAACAGTAAAAACTCCGCCTTTTTTCCCAACATCTTCACCAAACACTAAAACTCTCTCATCTTCCGAAAGCATTATATCAAGAGCATTTCTTATAGCTTCAGCAATATTCTTTTTTACCATTTTAACCCTCCATTTCCCTTTTGAGTTCCATGTATTCCTCTTCAAGATACCAAGGAGTATTCACATAAACTTCATAAAACATATCCTTATAAATTGGAAGATGTTTTTTTTCAACTTCCTCCAGTATGTTATTAAGTTTTTCTTCAATTTCTTTTTTTAACATTAAATCTTTTTCTTCATCCCATAAAGAAAGGTATTCCAGATATTTTTTTAGTCTCAAAAGCCCGTCTTTCTTTTTCCATTCTTGAATTTCTTCTTTTTTTCTATATTTTCTATCATCATCTGCAGATGAGTGGGGATCATATCTATATGTATAGGCCTCTATTAGTATAGGTTTTGAGTTTTCTCTTACCTCATTTACACATTTTTTTGTTACTATGTATGTAGCTATAGCGTCATTTCCATCAACAAGGTAACCCTCCATACAATAGGCTTTAGCTTTAATTGCTATTGTTTCTGAAGCAGTTTGTTTTGTCCTAGGAACTGAGATTGCATAATGATTATCTATTATAAAAATTATCAAGGGCAATTTGAATACAGAAGCAAAATTCATTGCTGAATGGAAGTGTGGTTGAGAGGTTGATCCTTCACCACCATAGGATATTATTACTCTTTTATGATTTTTATACTTTATACCCATTGCAACACCCATTGCTACATTATGTCCAAGACCAACAGGTGACCCAGGAACAAAAATATTCAGTTCCTTTTTTCCAAAATGTCCAGGCATCTGTCTTCCTTTAAGTGGGTCGGTGTATTTTCCTAGTATTTGAGAAAAGATTTCTTCAACTTTAACCCCCCTTACGTGAAGTGATGGAACTGTTCTATAATAGGGCATTACATAGTCTTCTTTTTCAAGAGCATAAAGTGAAGCTACATGGGCAGTTTCATGGCCTCCTATTGAAATATAAAAGTAAGCTTTTCCTTGCCTAACAAGAATCCATCCCAGTTTATCAATTTCTCTTGTTAAAACTATATCTTTGTACATTTTCAAGAGTATTTCGGTATTAATTCCATATTCTTTTAAATTTAAGTCAAAAAGAGGCTTACCCTCCTCATCAATAACCCTAAAGGGTTCAGATCCAAAGGGTTTTATTTCCATTTTATCCTCCTGTAATTTATTAAATTTTAAATAAATATAAAATTAAAAATCAATTAAGTTTTATAAATAATCTTTTAATTGTTTAATTCTTAAAATAGCATTTTTGATTAGTTTTTCTTCTGAGTTCTTATACTTAAGATAAAAATCCTCTATTTCTTTTTTGATTTCATTTAACCTTACTTCTTTCTGTGTTTCATTGATTGCCTTTTCTGCAATTATTTTTTGGCTTCCTTCCCAATAACCTTCAGGAACATAGAAATTTTTCAAAAATGTAAAGGAAAGTTTTAAAAGTTTAAAACCTAACCTTGAAATTGAAACAGGGTATCCTTTAAATAAAAATTGGTAAGTTTCTTCATCGTTAACATATTCTATTAAAATTTTTTCACCTTCTTTTATTTCATCTGAAACGGAGCTAAGAAAGAATTCCTCGTATTCAGAATTAAAGAATTCTTTTCTTATGTTGAAGATTTCAATCCATTTCCTGTAATAGGGTTTTCTTCCTTCAAAGTATTTTATATTTAAAAGAAAAGATTTTTTAATACCTTTAATTAAATAAATTTCAAAATTAATTTCCTCCTTAAATCTACCTTTATTTATCTTTTCAGCCTTAATCAGATATTCTTTAAAATTAAATCCTTCAGTTAATTTTTCTTTAAGACTCATTTAAAAACTTCACCTGTTTCCCTCCACCAAAAATAAAGATCAAGGTTAACAAGTGGAATAGAAAGTTTTTTTGAAAATTCAATAAACTTATTTTCTATCTCTAAGTATTTTCTTTTAGTTAGAATTTTGGGAATTTCCTCTATTACCTTTTCATTTTTTAAATTTTTTAAAATATGCCTATCAAGGATTGAAAGATCAAAATTAAAACCTATGTTTCGTAAAAAATGACTTGCCTCTTTTAATCCATAACCTATCACATTTTTGATGAGATAATCTCTTGCTTTGTAAGGATCATTTATACTTTTTAAAATATCAATCAAGATGAATTCTCCATTCTTTAGAAATTTTTCTCTGTTTGTTAAAATGTATTTTGCCTTTTGTTTTTTAAATCTTATTTTTGAAATTCCCTCTAAAATATCCTCAAAACTTCCTTCAAAAATAATTTTTTTTCTTTCAAGATTCAAAACTGCTTCCCAACATAGTTTTGCCCTTGATTGAGGTGTTAGAAGACAGAAAATAAATTCTTTGTATATAGCTAACTTATCTTGGTTTAACCATATGCTTTTAAATTCATTTACTTTTTTCTCAATTTCATCTTTTATTTTTTCGTAATCTCTTAAATTTATTTTAATCTCTATTTTGATAATTCCTCTATCAGCTCAATTACACGATCTCTTCCACAATATAGATCTACCTTACAAGGATTATTACTATCAAGAATCAACTCTTCATAGGTACGTCTTTCTTTTCTATAAAAAATTCCAATTGGGATTTTTCCATCACCTGAAATTGCAAGTAAAATTGCAGATTTTAGGTCGCTTGTATCATGATTATCGGGTATAAACTTTATATTCTCTCTATACCACTCGTAAGTATTTATCTTGTTATAAGTAACACATGGTGATAGAACATCAACAACTGCAAAACCTTTATGATTGATTGCAGCTTTTAAAATTTCCATAAGAGAATTTGGTTCTCCTGAGAAACCTCTTGCTACAAAACTTGCACCGGCTGAAAGGGAAATTAAAACAGGATCTATGGGAAATTCCACAGAACCATAAGGACTTGATACCGTTACAAATCCATGATTGGATGTTGGAGAAAATTGACCTTTTGTAAGACCATAAATTTGGTTATTCATTATTATGAGTTTAATACCTACATTTCTTCTTGCTGTGTGTAGGAAGTGATTTCCACCTATTGCAAGAGAATCACCATCTCCTGAAAGTCCTATCACTAAAAGTTCGGGATTAGCTAATTTTATTCCTGTTGCAACTGGTAAAACTCTTCCGTGAAGGGTGTGAACTCCATTTGCATAAAAAAAGGAGTAGCTTTTACCTGAACAGCCAATACCTGAAACCAAAACTGTTTTCGAAGGTTCTATGCCTAAATCAGCTGAGACCTTTTTTAGTGAAGAGAGAATAGAAAAATCTCCACAACCTGGACACCAAAATGGTTTTTTATAACCCTCATAATCTTTAAAAGTTTTTATTTTAACCTTTTCAACTATTTCACTCACTTTATTTCCTCCCTTATTTTATTTTCTATCTCCAGCGGTCTAAAGGCTTTTCCTGAGTATTTTGTAATACCCCTTATTTTATTTTTGTGCACATCTATTATGGCATTTTCAACAAGAAATCTCAGTTGACCTTTATAGTTTTGTTCCACAATAAAAACTTTTTCTTTATCCTCTACAAACTTTCTTACTTCCTCTTCAGGGAATGGCCATAGTGTTACAATTCTTAAAAAAGAAATATTTATTCCCTCCCCCTCAAATCTTTCGATTGTTTCCAAGACTGGTCCGAAAGTTGATCCAGCTGATATTATTCCATACTTAGATTCTTTCTTTTCATATAGAGCAGGTGGCGGGACCTTTTTGGATATGGACTTTATTTTTGTCATTCTTTTATTAACCATCTTTATTCTATTTTCTTCATCTTCAGTTCCATAGCCTGCTTCATCGTGTTCATAACCTGTTGTTCCGAAAACTCCTCCTTCTGTACCAGGAATTATTCGTGGAGAAATTCCGTCCTCTTCAATTTTGTATCTCAAGAAAAATCCATCCTTTTTTGGAATGTTGTCTCCGTCTAATAAAAGTTTGCCCCTTCTTATTTCAACCTTTTGTGGATTTAACTTATGTTTATCTATAGTAAACTTGTTCTGAGCTAAGAATTGGTCTGTAAGTATAATTACTGGAATTTGAAATTCTTCAGCTAGATTAAAGGCTTCAGCAGTTAAATAAAACAGTTCCTCAGGTGTTCCAGGCATTAAAACAACTCTTGGAAACTCACCGTGCCCTCCAAAGATTATATAAAGCATATCCTCTTGACTTGTTTTCGTAGGTAGACCGGTAGAAGGTCCAACTCTCATGGCATAGTAAATTACAAGGGGGGTTTCTGTCATTCCAGCATAGGAAAGACCCTCAGTTTTTAGGGCAATTCCAGGTCCAGAGGAGGATACAAGAGCTCTTAACCCTGCTATGGAAGCTCCAATCGCCATATTTATTGAAGCTATCTCATCTTCAGCTTGAACAGTCACTCCTCCGAATTTTTTTAATTCTCTCGCTAAAAATTCAAGAACTTCTGAAGCTGGAGTTATTGGATAAGCTGCAAGAAATCTGCATCCTCCCGCTATCGCACCCATAGAAACAAGATCGTTACCCATGGCAAGTACTCTGTTTTCATCTTTTAAAATTTTTAGTTTGAAATCAGGAAATTTTTTTTCATTATTTCTTATAAGTTCTCTACCTCTTAAAATAGCTTTTTTGTTTAATTCAATGAACTTTTCGCCTTTCTTTTTAAAGTTTTCGTAGACAACAAGGTTAATAATTTCGTCATTAATTCCGAGTATTTCTGCAAGGACACCAAAGGCAACCATATTTTTTATAAGCTCAACTCCCATTTCCTTTCTTGCAATTTCCCTTAGTGGTAATGAAACATAATAAATCCCATCCTTTCTGATTTCACTTTTTAATTCCTCTAATTTAGGTGAATCATATATTACAACTGACCCTTCTTTTAGATCTGAAAGGTGGTTTTTAAGACTTTGTAGATCAAAGGCTATTTGAAAATCGTCAAAATCTTTCCTTCCATATACAGGTTTTGAAGAACCTCTTACTGTGTAGTTTGAGGGTAGACCCCTTATATTCGACGGAAAATCTCTTATTGTAACTACGAAGAAACCTATTTTCTTTAAAGCAGAAGCTAAAACCTCACCTGTAATAAAACTTCCATCACCGGCAATACCGGCTATACGTACCTGTACATCTTCTTTCAAATTTTACCTCCTTTTAAAAAAAGAATCTTTTAAATTTTATAATAAAATATAACTTTCTATTTTTATTTTTGCAAACCTAAAGAATTTATTTGATTTTTATAATTTTTTTGGTAATTGAGCCATCTTTTAGAATATAGATGCCTTTTAAAATTTTATCTTTGTTTACTTTTCTTCCAGATATATCATAAATGTTATTTTTAATAAAGGTAATATTTTTTGAAGTAATTTTTTCTTTTACATAGGATGGTTGTAATTTTGCTGTATGTAATATAAAGGCAAGAGCTCCTTTTATTATTGTGGTTGCGTAGTTAATATCAAGAGAATCAACAATATCATCTTCACTGTGATATCCTGAATTAAAATAATATTCAAATAGACCGAGAGTTGTATAACCGTAAGCTTCGAAAGGTAAATAGTCTGATGCAAAAATATTTCCATAAACAGTATTAAGGGTTGTATAGAGATTATACATGGTTGCAAGTGTTTCTGCATAAGCAAAAGATTTATTGTCATTTGAGTCAACTTGATTCCCCATATCCCATTCTACTATCACCCTGTTATTTAAATAATTTATATCTCCGCCTATCATGTCAACATTAAAAAGATACTTTATTCTCCTATTGTTCTGTATGTAATAATCAGCAAGTTTCTGGGAACCTATTAGACCTGGTTCTTCAGCAGCAAAGGCAACAAATTTAATGGTGTAGTTAAAATTCATATCTTTAATAATTCTTGCAACTTCAATCAAAAGAGACACACCTGAAGCGTTGTCATCAGCACCTGGTGCTGGTCCGTATGGGGGTTGCCACCAGTTTAAACCCCTTGAATCATAATGAGCAGTAATTATTATTGGATTTAATGTGTCTAAAATCCCGTACTTAGTGGCTATGATATTCGCCTGTTCTCTTCCACCATAAAAGAAAATATGTTCCCTCATAAAATATCCGTAATTCTCCAATTTAGATTTTATCCATAAACGGGATTTATACATTGAGTCGCTTAAATAATGTCTTGTCCAAAATTTTTGTAACTTGTAAATAACATCGTAAATAGAATCTAAAGATACTCTCTGGATTATATCGGCAATTTCTTGATTGTAACTTTGTGAAACAAAAAATAAAGAAATTATAAAATTCATCACTTATTATAAGTTTTTTTAAAATAAAAAGCAATTTAAATTAAAAATATAAGAAAAGCTTATAAGAAGAAAATAGATAGTATTTATCCCAACATATTCCAAAGAAGAGGAAAGATAATAAAAGTTGCTACTTGATGGGTTTTGTAAAGAGTTTGAAGTTTCTTACTGAATCTGGCTATCATAAAAGTTATAAAATGCTTGAAAGAAAAAAATGAAAAACCAAACCCATAAGCAATAATATTTTTATGCAAAAACTTGGAGATAAATTCATTAGAACTATACAAAAATGTTTTGTAGAAGGTATTTCCGAAAACCTAATTAAACAAAGAAAAATTTTATACTAATTTAAACCTCACACTTCATTGAATAAAAATTTTCCTTTAATAACCCTACAAGACCAAAATGTATGGAATTATACAATAAATACAAAAACTTTATAATAAAATATAAAATGAGAAATACTTTCTTCGTCTAAATTTTACAGAAATAAAAGTGAATTGATTATTTTTTAAAATAAAATTATATCATGAAAATATTTCTAATCATTTTATTTTCAAAAATTTTCTATTTTTTATGACAATACAATTTCATTTAGAGAGATTCGTTTTTCTATAAAAGAAAAAATCCTCTAAGTGTCTACTTTGAACATTTTTCTTATGACTGGGAAGTAATTACTAAAAATGGTGAATCTAATACATTTTAGAATGATTACACCCAATATCTATTTTATTCCTCCTTTTATAAAAAATTCATATTTATAGAATTTGTATATTCAAAAGAAGGGGACTTTAAAAATGAAATGATGGTGTATACAGAAGATTGTTTTCAGATTCATTTAAATTAATTTCAACAATTTTTAAAAGTAAAACTGCTTTTAATCTTATAAAAAATTCAATCTTTTTTTAAATGGAAAAATATTTTATCACTATAATCCCTTACTTGATGAGTATATAAAATATAGTAGAGACTATAAACTTAAAAAATATGCCTTTTGCACTGATATGGGAAATAGAAAATATTTTAAAAAACAAAGCTTGATTATTTGGTTTTTTCAATAACAACAACTTTTTATTCTTTCTCTAATTTACCTTTTACAGTAAGGGCAGGAGTAAACTATAGTTTAAATAATTTTAAAATTTTCTTTTTAATTTCTCATTTTCCTTTTAATAAATTTGGTGGTTCAGAAATTTTTGAGAATGAATATATCCGTTTAAAACCTGAATTATCCCTAATAATTAATATGAAAAAAATAGGAATTCTTTTACCTTTTCTTTATCAAACAAATTTTATCCCTCGGAAATTATTTTAACTATAAAGAAGAACCCACACGGAATATAATTGAAATTTATTCAGGCTATACAAAAGAGATTAAAAATTTAAGCTTGGTGGAGGAGTAAAATTTGATACAAGGTTTATTGAAGTGGAAAAAAGAATTAAATTTGGAAATGCATGGTTTTCACCTTTAAATATTTTTCTCAATTTTTCATTTTAACTTCTTATGATAGAAAGAACATTCTAAAAAGATACCCTTTTCCAGATATTAATCATCTTTTAAACTTACAGTGTTTTTTTCCATGTTTGCAATTTTTACGTTAAAATTTTTTTATTCTCAATAAAATTTAACCTTTTAAAAAAACTAAAAAGCAAAAAATTTTAGGCAAGAGCAAAATAAAAAAATTAAAACTCAGAATAACATAGAAAACACAGCGCAAAAATACTCTTTTATACAAACCTTAGTAATTTTTTTACTTTAGATATTTTCTTATATCTATCAATCTTACTCCTTTATATTTTTTGCTTATCTCTCTTAAAAAATAACCATGTCCTGCTCCTATGATAACTAAAATTTTATCCCCATTTTGAGCTTTATTAAGAATGTTTCGGAATATATTAAAGTTTCTGCCATACCACCACTTAACCCATAAAGCAAACTCTCTTCTTATTTTTGCAATCTCTATATAAAATTCATTATCCTCCTTCATATATTTAGGACTATTTAAATACCTGATAAACCCAATTACTCCTTTTTCTTTCAAAATTTTAATTTCTTTTTGAGATTTTCTTTCACCTTTTTTCAATAAATTTTTTAATTCTTTATCATTTTTATATTTTTCAAAGGGGTTCTCAAAACTTTCACCCCAATCAAACTCTTCATTAAAATCATCAATACCGTATAATCTTTTATGTCCAAGTATCTTAGCAAGTCTAAATCCAACTTGCTCAATTTCATTTCTATCAAGCTCAAGTTTACCATTCAAGTAGTTATTGTATTTTTCGTTCCACTCTTTCTCTTTTTCTGGAAGTACCTCTATAAATATTTTTGTTGGTTTGTAGCTTGCAAGTTTATTAACCAACTCTTCAATCTCCACTTGTCTTTTAGAAGATAATATATCATCATTATTTTCAACATTAATAACATGTTTGCCACTTTCACCCATATGATAGATATTGATTATTGCAAGTGTAAACTCCATTACTAAATATTAATTTTTATTATAACTTACTTTTTAAAAAAATTTAATATTTCATACTTAGAATATCCTTGATAGCAAGATCAAGTGTTATTTCTGTTTATTTCTCTTCATTTTCGTATCCTTCATTTTACTAAAACTTTCTAATCAGAAGTTGGTATTAATTGTCTCAAAATCACTCCAAATTTTAATTACCCCATCCACTTTAATCCATTAATTTCTCAACTTTTTTGTGGAATTCTGATTGTATTTTCTTTTAAAATATCATTTGTGTGCTTATATTTATGACCTTTAATTTATCAAAAGAAGTTCTTTTACAATTTATAAAAGTATACATACTTAAATTTTTCAAAATAAATTTAATGATAACTTAACTTTAACATTTTAAATGTATCAAACATTTTTGCCACCATAAATAAAAAAACATTTTTGAATTTTTTTATATAAAATGTTATTAGGAAGTAAAAAGATAGTACAAAGTAAACTATATTACCCCGAGATTATAAAGTAAAATTTTCGTTTAATTTTGTAAGTTTTTTAAAGAAAAGGGAAATTGTAAAATTTAAGTGTCTATGTTTGGAACTAAACCAGAATTTTCTGCAAATAAAGCCTTTCAAATTTTAGAGTAAAAACATCAGCATATCCAGAATTTCACATTGATGCCATATTTCCATAATTAATCAAATTTTGGCTATGAATTTTTTAATCCAACTTTTTTGTAAACAGAAATCCTAAAATTAATTAAGGAAATTAAAGTAAATAATAATTTGATAATCAGACAAGGCGTCAAAGATTTTATATCTTCACTTTTCTTTTTTAGAATCCGTAGATTTATAAATTATATAACTTAAACCATTTTTTATTATATCCCTATTTGCTATTAGGAAAAGGCCATTGAGAAGTTTAGTCTAAAATTTTTAAATCCGATCAAAATTCCTCTCAAAACCTACATATTCGTTATTCAATCTTTCAACTATTTCAAGCTTATAGCCTTAAGTTTAAAAAACATATCTCAATGAAAACCTATAATTTTCAGTCTCAAAATCGTAAATAGGAGAATCGACACCTATATCGAAGAAAAATTTACCAAGCTTAATACCACCTCCAAACATAAATCCTATTCTTGCTCCCTCTATGTCTAAAAAATAGCCACCCCTCATTGAAACAAAGTCATAGTAAGTAAGTTCTAACCCATAGTGCTTCCAAGCCTCTGTCCAAACATACCTAAACCCTTTTTCTTCCCAATCCTCAAATATTTTAACAAGAATCTTTGTTATATCTGAGGAAACCGTCAACTTTATAGCATCTGAACTATAAAGCGGTAAAGCAATACCAATCTTTAATGTCCTTGGAAGAGGATCCTCTCCTCCACCTTTCCTTGTATATCTTATTCCAGGACCAATATTTAAAAGAGAAAGTCCAAAAGACATACCTGGTAAAATTTGCACTTCCTGAGAAAAAGTCAATTTATAAAGAAGCCCAAAATCAAAAGCATAAGTCATTCCAGTTCCACCTCCTCCAGATTCAGGGAAAACCCTTTTAACAAGCCAATCAGGTGCAAGAAAAGAGTACACAAACTTTGCTCCTACTCCCAAACCTAAATCCTTGAAAACTTTATAACCATAATTCAAAGTAACTGCAAAATCAAAATTTACAAACCTTGCAATAGGTGCATCACTACCCTCAACATAAGCTTCTGTCTCTCCTGTAGTTAAATAAATAATATTCCCGCCTATAACACCCATCTCACCAAGTGGATTTACAAAACCAAAAAATTCATAATACATATCTGGCCATAACCCTGTCAACCAGTTTGAATGCTGAAGCGAAACCTCAAGATTCTTTATAAAAGGCAATCCACCAGGATTATAAAAGGTACAGGTAGCATCATCAGAGACAGCTGTAAAAGCAGCACCCATACCCACTGCCCTTGCACCAGGAAAAATCGTTAAAAATACAACTGCAGCATCATTAGCTGATGAAAAAAGAAAAAAAGGTATAAGCAAAAAAGTAATTAATTTATTTTTTATCTTCATACCTTTTAATTATAATTTTAAAAATAATAAAAATCAAACTTATGAAAATAATTGCACTTATCACAGACTTTGGGTACAACTCACCCTATATAGGTTCAGTAAAAGCTAAAATAGAATCTCTTTCAAATGAAAAAGTAAGTATAATAGATGTCTTCCACGATATCGAAAATTTTAACATATTTTCCTCTATTTACTGGATTTACTTTCTATATCGAGATTATCCTGAAGAAACAGTATTTCTCTGCATCGTTGATCCAACTGTTGGAACTGAAAGAAAAGGACTTGTTCTTTTTTTTGAAAATAGATTTTTTGTTGGACCTGATAATGGAATATTCACTTTACTCATAAAAAAGGGAGGAACAGCTTATGAGCTGCCCCCACCACCTGAAAAAGCGTCACCTACATTCCATGCAAGAGACTACTTTTCTATATGGGCAACAAAAATCTCTAATACACCATTTATTTTAAAAGCCCTTAAAAAATTAGAAAACCCTAAAATTTTTGAAATTAAAGAACCTATAAGAACCCAAAATGAAATAAAAGGAAAAGCAATTTTAAAAGATAAATTCGGTAATATCTTAACAGATATTCCCAATGAATGGCTCATTGAAAAAGTAAACTATGTTTTAAAAATAAATAACTTTGTAATTGAAGGACCAAAAAGAACCTACGCAGATGTAAAAAGGGGAGAACTTCTATTTTTAAGGGGAAGCTTCGGATTTGTAGAGATCGCTTCAAATATGGAAAGTGCCTTCGATATAATTAACTCCACCTTACCAACCGAAATAATTATTAAAGAAAAAATAAAACAGTAAAACTTAAAATAAATTATGAAATTTTCTAATAGAATAAAACAATTTCCACTTTATTTCTTTGAAGAAATAGATAAATTAAAGGCAAAATACAAAGAAGATTTAATTGACATGGGAGTTGGGGACCCTGATATACCTACACCTGATGAAATTATAGAAATTCTAATTAAAGAATCTAAAAATCCTATATTTCACCGATACCCACCTTACCAAGGCTTTAAATTTCTTAAAGAAGCAATAAAAAACTATTACAAAAAAAGATTTGATGTTAAATTAAAAGAGGAAGAAATTCTTGTCTTAATAGGGTCAAAAGAAGGACTTTCACACCTTGCCTTTACACTAATCGATGAAAACACTTACTCACTTGTTCCTGATCCATCCTATCCAGCCTATGAGCTTGCATCAAAAATGGCAGGAGGAATCATATATAAAATGCCATTAAAAGAAAAAAATAACTTTCTTCCACTTCTAACTAAAATACCTACTTCAGTTTTAGAGAAAACAAGGGTTATGTATCTTAACTATCCAAATAACCCAACAGGTGCAGAAGCCAATTTTGACTTCTTTACTGAAGCATCAAAATTATCAAAAAAATATAACTTTGCCCTTGTTAATGATCTTTGCTATGCTGAAATATACGAAGAAAAAGAACCCATTTCACTTTTGAATGTTAGTAAAAGAAACACTATTGAATTTAACTCACTTTCTAAAACATTCAGCATGACAGGTTGGAGAATTGCCTTTGCCTGCGGTGATGAAAGAATAATTCAAAATCTTGCTAAATTTAAAACTGTTATTGATAACTGCCAGTTTGGAGCAATACAGAAAGCAGCTGAATACGCGCTTTTAAATTACGAAAGAATCAATAAACCATTAAGAGAAAAATATAAAGAAAGGAGAAAAAAATTAAAAGAGGCTCTCTTAGAAATAGGTATTAATTTTTTTGATTCCCAAACTACCTTCTACATATGGGCAAAACCAGAAAATTACTCAAGTTATGAATTTTCTATAGAGTTAATTAAGAAAAAAAGAGTATTAACTTTGCCAGGCGAAGGCTTTGGAAAACAAGGAAAAGGTTTTATAAGATTTAGCATAACATTAAGTGATGATAAACTTAACGAGGCAATTAAAAGACTCAAAGAATTTTACCAGAAGTGATTAAAATCTTAAAATTTGGTGGAGAAGTTTTGAAAAACATAAGAAAAATTAAATTTGCCACACTTGAGGTTGAAAAGGAAATAAAAAATGGAACAAAACCTGTAATTGTTGTATCTGCTATGGGAAATACAACTGATGAACTTTTGAAACTTTCTGAAAAAATTACAAAAAATCCTGATAAAAGAGAATTAGATATGTTACTTTCAGCAGGAGAAAGAATAGCGATGGCTCTATTTTCTTTGTCACTAAGAGAAAGAAATATAAACTCAAGATCACTGACTGGTTCACAGGCAGGTATATTAACTGATTCAAAGCACAGCTCAGCACATATTTTAGAAATAAGAGGGAAAAGAATTCTCGAAACAATGGAAAAGGGCCAAATACCAATTATAGCTGGATTCCAAGGCGTAAGTACAGAAAAAGAAATAACTACTCTTGGAAGAGGAGGATCAGACCTAACAGCAGCAGCTTTGGCAGTATTTTTGAAAGCAAAGGATGTAATTTTTTATAAAGATGTAGATGGCATATATGCTTTACCACCTAAAATAATAAAAAATTCTAAAAGAATAAAAAAAATATCCTTTGAAGAGATGCTCTTTCTCTCAGAATACGGAGCAGAAGTCTTAAATCCAAGAGCTGTAGCATTGGGAATGAAGCATAACTTAAAATTTTATATAAAAAAAATGAATAGCAACAACTTCACATTAATAGAAAATGAGGCTATTGAAACACCATATGTAAAAGCTATTGTAATTAAAAAAGGTCTATCTGTTATTTTACTTGAAAAAGTAAAAGAAAATATGAATATACCTCAAATAGCCAAGTTCTTAAATGAAAATAACATAAATGTTTTATTTTTCACACACGGTATTAGAAAAGAAAAAGGTGTTGATCTTACCTTTGCTGTTGAAACAAAAAATAAAATCCATAAAAAAATTATAAATGAAATCGAAAATATATATAAACCCTTCAAAATAAAAATTATTAAAAATATGGGAACTTTAACACTTGTTGGTTATGGAATAGGAGACTCTCCCTTAATACTTGAAAAATCCCTTGAAGAATTAGAAAAAATAGGTATCCACGTTTATGCAATTTTTTCTTCTAAACCCGGAATCATCCTTCTTTTAAAAGAAGAAAACTTAATAAGGGCACTTAAAGCTCTATCTAAAAAATGGAACCTAACATCCTAAGAATTATTGAGAAAAAAAGAGACGGTAAAATTTTAAATAAAGAAGAGATAGAATTCTTTGTTGAAGGAGTTATCAAAGGAAAAATACCAGACTATCAGATCTCTGCCCTCTTAATGGCTATCTTCTTTCAAGGTCTAAATGATGAAGAGACTTTCTTTTTAACAAAATCAATGAGAGATTCAGGTAAAACTATTGATATACTCTCTGTTCATCCTTTACTTGATAAACATTCAACAGGTGGAGTAGGTGATAAAGTTTCTCTTGCATTAGCACCCATAATGGCATCCCTTGGAGTTTATATTCCTATGATTTCAGGAAGAGCCCTCGGGCACACCGGAGGAACTGTTGATAAACTTGAGTCAATACCAGGTTATAAAACCGATTTAACTATAGAAGAATTTAGAAAAATTGTTAAAACAATTGGATGTTCAATAATAGGACAAACCGAAGAAATTGCACCAGCCGATAGAATAATCTATTCAATAAGAGATGTAACAGGTACAGTTCCTTCCATTCCTTTAATTACAGCAAGTATCCTTTCAAAAAAACTTTCTGTAAATCTTGATGGAATAATCTTCGATGTAAAAACAGGGTTAGGAGCCTTTATGAGAAACTACACTGATGCAGAAAAGTTAGCAAAGTCTCTTGTTAATGTGTCAAATAAAATGGGTGTTAAAGCAAAAGCTCTTATAACAGATATGAATGAACCACTTGGCTACACAGCTGGAAATAGAATTGAAATAATGGAAACTATCTTTTATCTTAACGGTGCAGAGATAAAAGATCTTGATGAAGTAGTTAAAAGCCTTGCAGCAGAGTTACTTTTAATTGGTGAGAAAATAAGTGACAGAGACCTTGGTAAAGAAATGGTAGATAACTTGAGAAAAAATGGTAAAGCTTTAAAAAAATTTTTTGATATGGTAAAAGCCCATGGTGGATTAGTTGAGGAGATTGAATTTTTGAAGATAGATAATTTTATAAGGGCAAAATACATAGAATTTGTTGAGGCAGAAATAGAAGGCTATATATCAAAAATTGATGCAAAAATTGTTGGTGAGGCAGCAAGAATACTCGGTGCTGGAAGACTTAAAAAGGAAGATAAAATTGACCCCGTTGCAGGAATAATTTTACATAAAAAAACTGGATCTTATGTAAAAAAGGGTGAGAAAATTTTTGAAATTAGAACAAACAGTGAAAATAAAGTAGAAGAAGCTAAAAAACTTCTTTTAAATTCTCTTGATTTTAATATAGAAAAACCTTCTGAGAGAACAATCATTTACAGTTTGGTGGAATGATTTTACCCTTAAAAGATAACATTCCTTCAAGGAGATTTCCATTTTGGACTTATTCAATAATAATAACTTGTTTTTTAATATTTCTCTATGAGCTTGTTTTACCTATTCCTGACAGAGATATTTTCATTTACAAAAATGGTTTTGTTGCAAGTGAATTTTTTAAGGATCCTTTCAATAGGTTACCAACATTTATAACTTCAATTTTTCTTCATGGTGGTTGGGCACATTTTATTTTTAACATGCTTTATCTCCATATTTTTGGAGATAATGTGGAGGATATTCTTGGGTTCTTTTGGTTTCCTACATTTTTCATCTGTGCAGGTATAGCTGGTACTCTTTTAGAAACTCTTTTTCATATGAATTCAAATGTGCCAATGATAGGGGCTTCAGGTGCTATATCAGGTGTTATGGGATTTTATTTTGTCCTTTTCCCTTTTTCAAGAATTAAAACGCTTGTTTTTTACTTTTTCTTTTGGGATATTGTTCCAATTCCTGCCTTTATTTTTTTAGGTTTTTGGATAATTTCCCAATTTTTTAATTCACTACTTTCACTCGGTGCACCCTTTACAAATATTGCTTTTTTGGCACATATCGGTGGATTCATCTTCGGTGTTATCGTTGCAAAGTTATACTTTAAAAAAAGAAATTATTTTTTTTAAAATTATGAACATTTTTTTACAGTCAACAGTTATTTTTTTTCTCTCTGTTTTAGCTGCAATAGGATTTTCATATTATAAAAAAATACCGCTTTTCCCTAAAAATTTAGAAATTTTTCTATATTCGAAAAAATACCCAGAAATAAAATTTATAGATTCAGAAAAGCTTTTTAATTTATTAAAAAAGAATGAAGTTTTTTTAATAGATGCCAGAGAAAAAGATGAATACGTAAAAGGTCATATAGACGGAGCAATAAATTTTCCCTACAGTGAGTTTTATTCAAACCCCTTGAAATTTGTAGATAAAATTGATACTCAAAGAAAAATTGTTGTTTATTGTGAGGGAGGATTTTGTGAACTTTCCTTTAAAGTCTCAGAAATTCTAAAGGAACTTGGTCTAAAAGATTTAATGATTTATATAGGTGGATTTGATGACTGGAAAAGAAAGAATTATCCCATTGAGAGAAATTTTTAAAAAACATAATTTGTACTTATTAATACTTTTAGAGATTTTTTTGGGTTTACTTTTTGTATACTCTGGCTACATAAAGCTGAAAAATATACACGAATTTGCTCTTACTGTTGCAAAGTATGGAATATTACCATCATATTTTATAAACTTATTCTCATTAACAGTTCCTTTTCTTGAACTTTTTTCAGGTATTTTTTTAATTTTTGGTATTCTTAAAAAGGGTGCCTATCTTGTACTGATAAAACTTATTTTTATATTTACATTGGCTATTACTTATGCTTTTGTTAGTGGTAGAATTTTTGAGTGTGGCTGCTTCGAAATATTTGGAAAGGAGGAAGAGATAGGGATCTATTCAATTTTTAGAAATTTAATAATTTTTCTCTTACTTTTATACGGTATTAGATTTAGAAAAAAATAAATAAAATAGCGTAAAATCAATAATGAGAAAAAAGGCAATTATACTATCTGCAGGAACTGGAAAAAGACTCAAACCCTTTTCAGACAACATACCTAAATCACTTTTGAAGATAAACGGAAGTGAAATTTTACTCAGTAATATTAAAAATTTAAAGGAGTTTTCAGTTGAAGAATTTATAATAGTAATAAATTCTAAATACAAAACCAAAATAGAAGCTTTTTTAAAAGAAAATAATATAAATTTAGAAGTTATAACGAATGATTTTCCTGAGAGAGAAAATGGTTATTCTGTCTTTCTACTAAAGGATTATATAAAGGAAAATGAAAACTTTATACTTATAATGGGAGATCATCTTTATGAGAAAAAATTTATAGAAGAAGCAATAAAAAAGAAGGGACTAATTGTTGATGAAATTGGTAAATATATTGATAAAAAGGAGGCTACAAAGGTTTATTATGAAAATGGAAAAGTTATCAGAATCGGGAAGAATCTCAAAAAATTCAACGCCTTTGACACAGGTTTTATTGTAACTGATAGAAAATTTGTTGATTATGCAATAGAACTTGAGAAAAAAAAGAAAAAGATAAAAATAAGTGAAATAATAAAGAAAGCAAAACTGGAAATTTCTAAGGTGTCAGGCTTTCTATGGATTGACCTTGATACATATGAGGACATTGAAAGAGCAAAAAAGCTTTTTCAGAATATGGAACTTGTTAAGTAGAAAAATCGTCTTTAAAATATGAAGGAAAAAAAATTTAATGAAATTTATGTAAAGATGAAAGAAAAATTAATTAGATATGTTAAAAGTATTGTAAATGATAGAGAAATTTCAGAAGATATAGTAGATGAGACCTTTGTAAAATTCTATGAAAATATGGAAAATGTAAATAATACAAAAGCCTTTTTATATAAGGTAGCAAAAAATAAAAGTATAGATTATTTAAGAAAAAGAAAAAAAGAAAAAGAAGTACCCTTAGATGAAGAAAATCACTCAATGTATATTAATATTGATCCAATAAAAATGTATATAATTAAATCACGATTAGAAGAAGAAATTGAAAATATGCCCCAAAATTTAAAAGATGCCTTTATTTTAAGAGATGTTCACCTTTATTCTTACGAAGAAATATCAAAAATATTAAAAATACCAATCGGCACAGTAAAATCAAGAATATCACGAGCAAGATTATACCTAAGGGAGAAACTTAAAAATGTTTTGTAAGGAATTTATAGAAAAAATCTCGCTCTATATTGATGGATACCTAAATGAGAAAGAAAAAATTTCTGTTGAAAATCACATGAAAATCTGTAAAGGTTGTAAAAAAATTTATGAGGATATTCTAACAATAAAAATCTTATCTCCTTCTCTATTAGAGAAATTTCCTATAAAAAAGGAGAAAACAAAATTAAAATATTTAAGAGCAGCATTTGCTTTATCGCTAATTATAATTATAGTCTTAGGCATTTTTTTTCAAAACAAATTATTTGAAAAAAATACTTTTAAAAGAGAAACAGTAACCAAAAGGGAATTTGACCCAGTAAAAATATACTATACTGACATGATTTACGAAATATCCTATGAGGAGGTAATGCCTTGAAAAAATTCTTACTTTTCTTAATTACTATAAATCTACTTAACTCTCAAATGCTAAAGAAATTAGAGGAAGAAATTCAGGAAATTTATAAAAAAATTAACCCTTCACTTTTTGAATTAAAATTTAAAAATTTATGGACAACTGGATTTTCCTTCGATAAGGAAAGACTCATCACAATATTGCCCCAAGTTGAAGAAAATGAGAGTATTTTATTTTTTGATAAAGATGGTAACGAATACAAGGGAGAGATTGAAGGGTGGGATGAATTTACAAAAATTGCAATTATAAAAACAACCAAGGAGTTAAGGATTCCTGAATTTGCAAAATTTGACGAAAACTTACCAAAAATTGCCCTCTCTTTTTCTCTAAAGGGAAAAGGAAGTTTTTTAATTCTTCCTATATACGAGGAAAATAATGGAAAAATCTTTATAGAAACAAAAATACCACCTTCCTTCTCCGGTGCTCCAATAGTAAACCATGAGGGAAAAATATTTGGAATTTTAAGGGGAGGTAAAATTGACTTTGACATAATTGAAAAAATAGAAACAAAAAAATTAAAAGAAAAGTTACCATACTTTTACTACCAATTTAATTTACCTCATACTACAATCGGTTATACCTATGATTACATTCTTAAGAGAGTAAATTTGATGAAAGAAAAAGGCAAAATCTACGAAGGTTTCCTTGGAATCTTAGTAGACTATAAAGAGGGTGAGGGTTTAAAAGTAAATAAAGTGCTTCAAAACTCACCAGCAGAAAAAGCTGGTCTCAGAGAAGATGACATAATAGTAAGTTATGATGAGAAGAAATATCATAATGTGAAAGACTTTGTTTATGATGTAAAAAGTACGCCATCTAATTCTGAAGTAAAGATGGAAATCAAAAGAGAAGGTGTAATAAAAACTATTAAAGTAAAATTGGGAAGAAAAGAGAAGAAATTCAAAATAAAGCATGAGAAAAAATTTAAGGATTTACTTAAATTGTGGATTTTAGAATAAAATTAAAATTTAAGCCCCCCCCTTATTATACCCTGAATAAAGTATCTTTGAAAGATTAAAAAGAGTAAAACAACAGGTACTATAGAAAGAGAAGCTCCTGCCATCTTTGCTCCAAAGTATTCCTGATACATTGAGGTTAAACTATTAAGACCTACAGGAATTGTAAACATACTATTTTTGGTTGTTACAAGAAGTTGCCATAAAAAGTTGTTCCAATGAAACTGAAAATTTAGAAGAAAAATTGTAAGAAGCATAGGCATCGAAAGAGGAAAAATAATATTAAATATAATTCTAATTTTAGAAGCCCCATCAATTATTGCTGCATAAATTAAATCATCGGGAATTTTCTTTATATACTCCGTCAAAAAAATGAAACCAAAAACGTTAGCAAGATGAGGAACAACAAGTCCCAAAAAGGTATCAAGCCATCTTAAATATACAACTATCAGAAATTGAGGAATCATAAAAAGAATACCTGGAACAAGAAGTGTAGAAACAAATAGGTTATATAAAAAACCCTTAAACAGAAAATTCTCTTTTGCAAAGGAATAAGCACAGATAAATGCTAAAAAGGTTGAAATAGAAGCTCCTGAAAAAGCAACTATCAAGCTGTTTATAAAGTATCTTCCAAAGTTATGGTACTTAAAAATTCTAACAAAATTCTCAAAAGTAAGATTTGAAGGCAAAAGATTCATACTAAGCGCTAAAACTTCTGGTCTAAAAGCTACAAGAAGCATAAAGTAAAAGGGAAAAATATATAAAAGTGAGAAAAATAAAAGGAGTAAATACCTTTTCATTTTTCTTTAAAACCCTTAGTAGAAAAGTATATAAATAAAAAGATAACAAAGAGGATAAGTGAAAAAGCTGATGCCTCAGGTAACTTAAGCTGTGAAGCTAACCTGTAAAGAATAAGACCTGATACATTTGTCTCACTTAAACTGTAATCTAAAAGTTTTATCTGTGGACCACCCCCTGTCATTGAATAAAATTCAGCAAAGGAAGAAAAAGCACCAATGAAACCAAAAAAACCAATAAAATAACAAATAGGCTTTATTAAAGGAAAAGTAATATGCCTGAAGATTTCAAAAGAATTTGCTCCGTCAATTTTCGCAGCCTCATACAAAGATTCTGGAATAGACTGCATACCTGCAAGAATTAATAACATACCAAAACCAGAATTTTTGATAGCCATAGAAATTGAAACTGTTAAAAACACAAGATAAGGATCTGATAAAAATCCCTCCTTAAAAAATCCACTTATTTTAAGCAAAGAAAGTAACTTAAAAATATATCCGTAGGGAAAAGCTAAAATTAAGGTTAAAACAATTCCAACGACAAAAGTGTCCAGTAAAAATGGGAAAAAGTAAATAGTTCTGAATAACTTCTTAAGCCTTAAAAGGGGAGGAGAAAGTAAAGTTGCGAGAAAAAGAGAAACAGTTAAGAGTATAGGGACATAAAAAATTCCGTAAATAAAACTTGCAACAATTGACCATAAAACCTCAGGATTTTTTATTAAGTTAATAAAATTTTCAAAACCAACAAACCTTAAAGAACCAAAAAGATTATAAAAGTCTTCAATTTTAAAAAAACTCAAATAAAGGGAAAAAAATAAGGGAAAAAAAAGAAAAATAAGAAATATAAAAAGAAAAGGAATAACTAACAAAAAAGGAAAAAAAACTTTCATCTCACTTTCAAAACCTTATATGTTTTATCCCTATCCCTTATAAAATAAACGCCATTTCTAAAATCATAAAGCCTCACTTTCTTCTCTCCAACCATCAACCTTCCTCTACCTCCTACATCAAATATAATTAAATTTTTCATCTCAGGTAAATATATAAAATCAAAATTATAAATCTTTAAAGCTTTCTCATAAACTCTTTGATAAATAACTTTATAAGGACCAAAAATTTTATCCCCTGATTTTAATAAATAAAAGTACACTTTTGAGGGAATAACGTCCTTATCTAAATACACTCCATCTTTCTGTTTTGAACTAAAAATCCTATAATACTCACCATTTTCTTGCTTTTTAAGAATTTCAATTTCATCCTCTGTATCAATACTATACCTTATCAGTATTCCATATTCCTTATTTTCAAAAACAACAAACTCCTCAAAAAAACCAAGTGGCTGCAAGATATTTTGTAAATAAACAGTATAATAAAAATCTAAATCCCCATCTTGTAAATCTCTAATCCAAGAATTTTGAGAAACTCCCACATTCCCACCAATCACATCTAAGGCATCACAAACCATGTAGTCAACACTCATATCTCCCTCCTCAATCTGCGGAGTTGCAGGATTATCAGAACCATTAGGACTGTTGCCAATACCCTGAACATTTGCATCATAGCTTGCACCTGATAAAATTATTGTATCATTAGGCTTTAAGCTTAAATCAGAAAGTAAAATTCTTCCTTCAATAGTTTTATTAATAGGATCAATTACAATTCTATATGGTGAAACTGGGGTATACCACAATGAACCATCATCAGCAAATAGGAAAATCTCAGCATGATTCACCGAATCAGCTGTTAAAATAACTTCTCTTTCAGAATATTGGATACTTTGAGAAAGGTTAGTTCCTGTATCATCACCGTTAATTTTCAAAAGGTCATCTCCCTGATTTTGGTCTTTATCAACAGAAAGAGCTATCTGGGTCTCCTGAAAATCCATTTTATGAAACTTGGCAAGTATATATAGATTTACACTATCAACAGTTAATCTTAATTCTTTCAAATCAAAAACCGAATCATCAGGAACATGTGGATCCTCTCTCATATCACCTATATCGCCTCTATAGATCCACTCTCTCTTTGAATATATAACTTCATGAATTTGTGAAGGAAGAGAACCTATCCAGTCTGTAGGAGAACCATCTACAATTCTTTTAAAATTACGGGCATCACCATTTCTCTTTAATAGAATATCAAAGAAGCTGTTTACCAAATTATCACTTAAATCCCTAAACCAAGCATTCTCTGATACTCCCTTTTTACCTCCCATAACATCAATTCCATCATTAATCGGAATACCCCCTATGTCAGCTGTTGCATCAATATCGTTATTCCAACCTACGTTGTTTTTAAAACTTACAAGTGAAATTCTTATTACTGAGGGCAAAATTAAAGATCCATCAGCAACATCATTAAGAGATATTCTTGCTTCAACACAGTTATAAATATCACTCACAACTGCAAGATACCCAGGAGTAGGAGGTGCATACCAAACCCCTCCATCCCACATTTCTATGTTAAAATTTGAAGGGGTTGTGGAATGAAGGGCTATGATCCTATCGGCTAAAGCCCTACGGGTAAGACCAAGTTGTGCATCATCACCTATCCACTCATATCTTGTTGGATCATTAGGATTTCCTAATGAAATTTCAATATGAATTAAATCCCTATCAAAAGGACCAATATCGTTAAACTTTATCAAAAAGTAAATCCAAGTATTATCACATGTTAACCTGAATTCGGTGATGTCAAGATACAAAGTATTGCCTAAATCTGTTCTAAAATCGTTAAAATCACCTTTATATATAAATTCACCTCCAGAAAATGTAAAATCATGAACCAAACTCGGAGGTGTTCCTATCCAATCGCTTGGATTTCCATCTACGTTTATATAATGAAGTATAACAAAAAAGGCTAAGAGTTTCATTTTATTTCCTCCTTTTTTAAATTATAAAGATAAACTAAATTTTTTTTCCCTCTCCGAGTTTATAAATTTTTTTACTTTTTACCTTATAAACTCCTCTTGTATCAAATATAAGTTTTGAATTTTCGTATATTTCTTCATAAGGAAAATCAGAATGATCTGTCAATATAACAACAAGATCAAATAATTTAAAAATATCACTTTTATATTTCAAGCTCTTTTTATTTAATTCCTTAATTTCAGGTACATGTGGATCAATATATTCAACTTTCTTTACTAAATTGACCAAAATAGAGATAATCTTTATTGCAGGAGAATGTCTTATATCCTTTATGTCTTTTTTAAAGGCGACACCTAAAATAAGTATTTTTGACTCAGGAGGCAAAATTCTCTCTTTATTTAAAATCCTTATAATTCTTTCTACAACATAGTAAGGCATTTCATCGTTTACTTTGGCAGCAAGAGTTATAAAATCAAGTTCCATATCATATTCCTTTGCCTTAAAGGAAAGATAATAGGGATCAACAGGTATACAATGTCCTCCAACACCTGGTCCAGGATAAAAAGGCATGAAACCAAAGGGTTTTGTTTTCGCTGCCTCAATTACTTCCCATATATCAATTCCCATCCTATCACATAAAACTGCCATCTGATTAGAAAGCGCTATGTTTACATTTCTAAATATATTTTCATAAATTTTACTCATCTCTGCTATTTTCGGAGAGGAAACTGGAAAAATAGATGGAACAATCTCATTGTATATGGCATTTATTAACTTTAAACAATTTTTTGTAACACCACTTGTAACTACAGGAATCTTATCAATTGTAAATACCTTATCACCAGGATTTACTCTCTCTGGTACAAAACCAAGATAAAAGTTCTTTCCTACTTTGAAATCTTTATCCTCAAAAATTGGAAGTAAAATTTTCTCAGTTGTCTCAGGAAAAGTAGTTGATTTCAATACAATAATTTGACCCTCTTTCATGTTTCGTTTGATAGAATTAGCAGCCGTAATTACATAAGAAAGATCAGGAACCCTTTCTTTTGTAACAGGTGTGGGCACACATATAAAAATTGCTTCCATTTCATTTATTATTTCCTCTTTACTACTTACGATAAATTCTTTTGACTTAATTTTTTCACTAAGAAAAACTGTATTTACATCCTCTATTTCAAATTGTCCTTTTTGAAAATTAACAATTTTTTCTTCAGAGACATCGTATCCAAGAACTTTAAAACCCTTTTTAAGAAAAAGCTCACTTAATGGAAGACCAACATAACCAAGCCCTATAACACCAATTTTTATTTCCTTATTTTTGATTTTTTTTAAAATTTTCTCAACCATGTTTTTATTATAAAAAAAATATTGCTTTATAATAAAGATATGAAAAAATTTTTTCTATTTATTCTCTTTATAACCTTTTTTGCTTTCTGTAAAGAAGATTTTAAAAGGGGACTTACAGTATGGGTTTCCTATAATGACGAAGAATTCCGAGTTTTTAATGAAATAGTAAAAGAATTTACAAAATCTCACAATATAAAGATTAATGTTCAAAGAGTACCCTTTGAAGGAATGCTCGAGAAAATACTAACCTCTGTAATAGCTGGACAAAACCCAGATATTTCAAGACTTGATATAGCTCAAGTTTATCTTCTTGCTAAAAAAGGTATACTTGCAGAACTTGATACAAATTACTTTGTTGATATTTTAAAAGATTTATACGAAGCTCCTTTGAAATCCTCTTATTATAATGGAAAGCTCTATGGGATACCAGATCAGGTAACATGCATACTACTTTTTTATAACAAAAAATTGTTTGCAGAAAAAGGACTTGATAGCTTAAAACCCCCTTCCACTTGGGAAGAATTCCTCGAATATTCAAAAAAGTTGACAGATTTAAAAAGAGGAATATACGGGTTTGGAATGAGAAATACTTTATGGTGGGACCTTCCATTTTTTTATACCTTTGGTTCTGAAGTCTTTGATAAACAAGGTAACCCACTTTTTCTTGATGAAGCTTTTAAAGAAGCACTGATTTTCAAAAGAGATATTTATTTAAAACATAAAGTTGAAGGCGGTGCCTTTCTTGAAGGTGCTGTTAATCCAGACATGGGTTTTATAAATGAAAAATATGCTATGATTTTTTCTGGTCCTTGGAAAATAAAAAGTCTTAAGGATATAAACTTTCCCTTTGGAATTGCTTTGATTCCTAAGGGAAAAGCTGGATCATTCACAGCACTTGGTGGCACTCAGATGGTATTGTTTAAAAATTCAAAAAACAAAGAAAATGCTATGAAATTTCTTAAATACCTTATTTCCGAAGAAATTCAACTTAAATGGGCTAAAACTCTCGGTCAAATTCCTGTTAACAAAAAAGTAGTCTCTATGATAGACCTCAAAGAAAATAAAATTATGGAAACTTTAATAAAAGCTATAGAAAGTACCAAACCAAGAGCACCTGTCGCGGAATATCCTGAAGTGGAAAGAATCTATATACAAGAAATCTCCCCATTTATAAAGGGTGAAAAAGAAATTGAAGAAGTCCAAAAAAATTTGCAGGATCGAATTAAAAAGTTATTAGAAGGAAACTGAATGTTATTTATATTTTTATTTTTCAACCTTACTTATCACACCATAAATATAGATGGAGATTTAAGTGATTTTCTTGATTATGAAAAAGTTTACTCTGATAATTTTGGCGACAGTTATTGGGGGTTACAAAATGAAGTTAAAGACCTCTATATAACATGGGATAAAAGTAACTTATATTTAGGTATCGAGTATATTGTAAAAAACAATGCACTTTTAATCATCTTTAATGTTGGAGAAGAAGGTTTACAGGATCTTGATAATCTTAACTTTTATCCAAGAAATATAAAACTTGTTGGGTTTAGTGCCAACTTTATGATAGCTCTATGGGACGGAGACCTTTTAAAAGGGGGTTTTAGAAAAATTAGTATTAACGGATCAACAAGTGATTTGACTTCAAATATTGAAATTTTCAATAAGGGAAAATCAGGTGAAAATAGTATTTTGGAAGCAAAAATTCCATTTAATATTTTTTTTGGTGAAAATTTTAAACAGAACGCAAGTATTGTTATAATCTCTTTTATAGCTGGAGGTGATCACTCTGGTGCTGGTGATATTTTACCAGACAATGAAGATGTTGACGGGATCCCTCCTGAACATGTAAGAAGAATTCTAAAAATCCATATTGATAAAAATTTTGACTCAAAACCAGATTCAGGAATTAAACCTTTCGAACAGACAGAAATAGAGGAAAAGTGGTTTGAAAGGATAAACTTAAAGGAGTTTATCCTTGACAGAGAAATCATCTTTGAGGGAAACAGTGTAAAAGCCCAAATAAAATTATCACAAACCTCGTATATTGATCTAGTTCTTATAAGAGAAGATGGAAAAGTTTATAAAAAAATTTATAACGGTTTTATTGTGGCAGATGAACTTAAAGAATTTATTTTTAAAATAGAAAAACAGGGATTATACATTCTTCTTCTTGATATAAAAGGAAAATTAAAAGAAAAAAAAGTTATAAAAGTTTTAAAATGATAATTCTATTATTTTTCTATGCTCTATTTGATTTTAAACCCTCTTCATTTTTGAGACTCACTGGTTCAGCTGATCTTAACTTTTTCTCGTCAACTTCTTTTTATCCTTCCCTTATATCTTTTTTTGATAGAAATTTCCTTTTTTATTTTGATTACAGAAATCCTTACAGTATAAAAGAATGGAATGAAGTGCATTTTTCCTTATCTTTTAAAAAATTTGCCTTTCTTACCATCTTTCAAAAGAAACTTAAAAATTATTCAGAAACAGAATTTTTATTAGGTTTTGCAAAGAAAATTAGAAGTTTTGCTTTATCAACTTCATTAAACTATCTTTTACTTAACTCATCTTTTAAAAACAAAGCATCTTTTGATTTTGATGTTGGAAGTTCTTTTGTCAAAGGCAGTTTAGTATTATCTTTTAATATTAGACATATTTTAAACTCTTTTGAATCAAAAGATTATCACATTTGTTTAAATTACTCACCAATTGAGAAATTTAATATTTTTATTTCAAAAGAAAGTGAAATTTATAAAACTGGATTTTACCTTTTTTTAAAGCCAATTTCTATATTTTTATCTTTTTCAGAAAATTTTACAAACACTGGAATTGGACTTTCCTTTGAAGATAGAGCCTTTATGATATCCCTTGAGAATAACTCTTATCTTGGTTTATCGACAGGTGCAACTTTCGAATTGAAGAGATGATTAGTTTTATTATTTTTTCATTTTATTCTCTTAACTTTTATTTTGAGAACGAAAGTAAATTTGAAAGGCTGTCAAAACCTGTAAATTGGGAACTAAATTTTTATAGAGCTCATTTTGAACTTAAGTATTTTTATGGCAGTGAAATTATAAATACTTATCTTTCCTATATGATGGAGAATACCTTTCAGAGAAGTAAGCTTTTATACTTACAGGGTCATGTTGAATTTTATAAGCCCTTATATCTTGTTTTTTTTGCTCGTGAGGATAGGCACTTTTTTGAAAGTCCACTTTTATTTGTAATTTCGCCCGAGAGGATCAGGGACGATGATTTTGGGGCAAAATCTGAGGGAGCAAGGTTAAATTTAAAATTTTTAAAAAGTTTTGAAGTAAACCACCTTTTTTCAAAATCAAAAAGAACTGAAAATTCAGATATAAATATTTTTTCTTTAAAATTTAAAAAATTTGGTGAAAACCAAATTATTTACGCAAATAAGAAAAATTTTTATGAAAATAAAATCTATGAACTGTACGATATCTTTTTAAGATTTGGCATTTTTCAAGGATTTTTAACCTTTGAGTATTCAAATATTTTAAAAGGTAGCGCTTTTGCTACAGAAGTATCAAATATGTATTTAGGACCCTTTAGGTTTGTTCTTTCCAAATACTTTATTGATGACAGCTTCAGAACACCCTTTTCAAACCGATTCTCATATATAGGTAAAGAATGGGGAAAAAAAGGATTTAAAGGTGAAATAAACTTCTTTTTCCCATACAAATCCATAACTTTAACTGAAAAGTTTGATTTTTATAGAACAAAAAATCTTTACGGTAAATATTACGAAAAACCTTTCAATTTTTTATTTTCGCAAAGTGAAATTTATATAGAATTTATAAATGGCTATTCCTTTAAAACATTTTACGAAATTGTAGATGAAATAAGAGAGACTTGGAGAAATTTATTTTTTGAGTTAAAAAAGGAAGAAATTAACTATCTTTTAAAAGTACAGCTTAAAATTAAGGACATAGGAGTTCATAATAGTCCCTATTCAATAGGTGAAAGAGTTCTCTTTGGTGTAGAGGGTAAAATAAACTTAAAAAGGAATTTCTATTTTTATTTTAGAGCTGCGCAGGGGAGGAGTGATTTTGCTACATGGGAAAGTGCTTTTTTGCAAATAGGCTACATAAGTTCAGGAAAAGAACTTTACCTTGAATATGGTGAAGGTTATGTAACAGATTTTGACCTTGTCAATGATATTGATTTTTCTGATTCTCAATTTCAAAAAATTTATGATATAATAAGATTAAGGGTTAAGATATGGTTTTAATATTAATTTTTTTATTTAGTGGAACAGCAAAGGTTGCCTTTGTCCATCACGGCAATCAACATTTTGGAGATAACGGCTTTTACGCTTTAAGACCAGGGGATCAAAATTATAACGGAAATTCATACCATAGAGTCCTTGACTCCCATTTCTATTATAACATCCCTGTTGATATCCATATTTCTGGAACTTTAACAAGCTCTTATGCCTTTTTTTTAAATGATAGGGGACTTTTAAGTCGTTTAGAAAGTGATCTTGTTGATATTGTTGGAAGTGTTTATGGACAAAATATCTTACCTTATGCTGCAAGAGAGATAAATAAGTTTGGTTTTATAATCAAAAGAATACAAGACGATTCACTTATAAAAGGTGAGGGATGGCCAGACCATCCTACGGTTATATGGATTCCTGAGAGAGTTTTTAAAAGCAAAAATTTAATGCCATACTCTCTTGTGGCACTCTTAGATTCAATTTACGGTAAAAAAGATTCATGGGGTAGACATGTGTCACCATGTATACTTTTAGATGATAACGTTCACGAATGGTACAGTCACACTTTCCCTGATGGCACACCCTGTTATAACAGTCATAAGGTGCATCAAATGATAGAGGATGGTCATCGAGTATTTATTATTTTTATTCAAAAACATGCAAGAGATTTTTGGGTATGGAATTATGTTCCAAATACATTTTTGTATACTCACTTTCAGGATCTTGCAAATTCATGGGATCAAGAACAAATTTGTGTTTATGGTGATGATTGGGAAAAAGCTGCAGGTGTTGCAGGTTGGGATTTTGGATATGCTGGAGCACCTTCAAACTCTTATGATGCTAACATTGCTTGGCTTTCCTCAGCAAGAAACGAAGGGTGGATGCAACCCATCCATGTTGCTGAAGCTGCAAAATGGTGGGGTGTTGACAGAATATATGACCAAAATCCATACAACGACCCACCAACTATTTATATTAACTATTCAGCATACCATGAACTTCATGGATGGACGGGTGGAAACTATGACAACTGGTACAATCACTTTAAGAGTGTTAAAGCCTATGGAACTGATCATGACGCTCCTGACATAAATCTAAATGGAATAAAAGGAGACTATGAGGATTTATGGCTCTTTTCATGGAATAGTCTTAAAAATTTACAAAGTAGTAATTTAAAAATTCTTGGATTTTTAACTTTAAATTCCCTTTTATACGAAACAGCTTGGCATTCAGGTCCTGGAGGTGAACTTGTTTTTTGGGGGAGAAATTTATGGAATCATACAGGAAAAGCAAATATTTTTGCTTACGCTTCAAACTGGCTTTATTCTACAAGAAGTGTTTTTAAGGATTCAGCCGATATAGATGGGGATGGATTCATGGAATACGTGATAGGAACAGATGTATTTCTTGCAGTTTTCGAAAGAATAGGAGGAAAAATGGTATTTCTCTGTGATTCTTCAGGTTCTGTTTATATTGGAAACTTTTTTACTTATTGGCAAGGGGAGGGTGATCATTCTGATTACAATCATTCAGGATTTGGTGAAGATGCTTTTTTTGAGAACAATCTGTATAATCTTTATAGTTTTTATTCTGACACCGGAAATGCTTTTATTTCTTTTGAAAGTCAAGGTATTTTAAAAACATATTCTTTTAAAAGAGGTAAAAATTTTATAAAATTAACTTATAGCTCGCCATATATAATATGGTCTAAGGCTGTTTTCTCACCTGATCTTTACTATCTTATTTTTAATTATTATAATCTTGATTTTGAAAATGATATCTCACCTAACGGTTGGATGTATGGAGGCTTTAGAAACAGAAAATCAGGAAGAGGTGTTTTTATCCTTTGGGAGTCTGGCATAGGTTTAAAATTTAATTTAATATCAAGGGTCTTTGCTGGAGAAAAAGTTGAAATAGGAAATATATCTGGAAACTTTAACATATATCTTTATGCTGGTAGAGGTGTTCCTGACCTACCTTTTATTGGACCTGGTGATCGTGAAGGTCCTCTTCTTTTTGATCTTCAAAGAAATCCAGTTTATAATATTACTTCCTCTGACTCTGTAACAGTAAAAATTAAAGCTATTGATCCCTCGGGAGTTGATTCAGTTATTTTATACTGGACAAATAACAACTGGATTAATATTTTTAAGACTTTAATGAAAAAGGATTCATCTTATACTTATAAGGGTATAATATCGCCTCATCCTAATGGAACTAAAATTATTTATACAATTTATGCAAAAGATTCTTCTTATAACATTTCATGGCTAAACAGAAATGATAGCTTTATAGTAGGTAAATTAAACTTTGTAATGGATGGTAAGTTAGATCCCGGTGTTCCTCTTATTGCCGAGAATCCTCAAATGCATCTTTGGGGATTTTATGATAGAGATTCTGGAAGATTGTATATAGCAACAGAGGCTGCTGGAAACTCCAATGATAGGTTTAATAATGATCACTTTATTTTTATAAGCTTTAATCCCTATAAAAAGATTGTGAAATCTCCATGGGCTAAAAAGGATAGTGTTGGTTTTTATAATTTTTTTCTTGCTGATGAGAATGATAACAGCTTCATTTCATTCTTTGATTCTCTCGAAAATATTGTAAATGATACCTTTAACTTTAAATTTAAGGCCTTTTCTTCCGATACAGGAATAATGGAGGGGGTCATTTATTTAAGGAACTTGTTAGGAAGTGATCCAGATTCAATTTATCTTGCAGTAGGTACTTACAAGACCTTCAACGAGGGTTCTCTTGAGTGGCAGGTTCCCCGTTGGAGAATACTAAACCTAAGAATTGAGCCTGTAGAATTTATTCTAATGAAGATTTTGATGATAGAAGAAAAATATGAAAAAAAGGAAAGTAAATTTTTTATTAATACTATAAACCCTAAATATTTCTTTAACTTTTATGATAAAGATTTAAATTTAAAGATATACGACATTACTGGAAGAAAGATTTTTGAAAAGAAATTTTTTGACAAAAAAATTCAAATTCCGAAGACAGAATCTGGTATTTACTTTATTAGGATTGAAAAGGAAAAAGGTGAAGTTCAAGTCTTTAAGATCATAAGATTAACGAATTAGATTTATGAAATTTTTGATTTTAATTTTAATTCTTTATCCAATTAAATTTAAGATAAAAGCACCCGATGCAAGGTCAGTTTTTCTAGCTGGAGATTTTACAGATTGGGAAAAAGGGGCTTTAAAAATGGAAAAAAGGGGGGACTTTTGGGAAATAGAGGTAGACCTTGAACCTGGAAGGTATGAGTATAAGTTCATAGTAGATGGGAGTTGGGTAAATGATCCGGAGAATCCGTTAAAAGTTGGAACCTTTGGAAATTCTTTAATTGAAATTACAGAAAAGGGTGAAAAAATTATTCCACTTACATTATCAAACACTGATTGGAACAAAAGTGTTAATTTTTCTGGTGATATAAGGTTTTATTTAAACTTTGAAGACACTTTAAGAAAAATTCTCACTATAGGTGATTCGAAGTTAGATATAAAAGGGTTTTTTCCATATAATTCAATGTTATGGATTAGGTTGAGGTATCAGAGCAAAAACCTTGAAGGTGACGGAGCCATACCAGTTTTTTTTGAAAGAGCTGAGTTTAGTCTAAGGGAAGGTAATTTATTTATAAGAGGTTTTTACAACAAATTTGTTTTATCTTCAATTGAGCCTTTTGATCTAACAGGAAACATTGGAGAGTTTCATAAGGATTTTGGTAGAGAGGAAGAGGGTTTTATTTTAAATTACAAGTCAAAAATTTTTTATTTCGATTTTCTCTATTCTAATGGATGGAAGGAGGGTAGAGATTTAATTTTTTCAAGGTTCAGTGTTTTAAAAGATTTAGCACTAAATTATTTTAAAAGTAAGGGATTTGATAGAACTTATGGTAGTCTTTCTCCAGATTCTCTTACTATTGATAATAAACTTATTTTTTTTAATTCCTATAAGGAAGAAAATTTTTTCAGTTTAGATTTAAAGAAAAAAATAAGAAATTTTGAATTAATTTTCGCATCTGGAAAAGGAGAGCTCTTTTGGAGGGCAGATGAAAAATCTAATGGGGAACCCTTTAAACATACCATAAAATTAATAGATTTTTTGAGGTTTTATGGTTCTTTTATGTATTCATCCCGACTTAAAAGTGGATTTTCCTTGGAGTATGATTTAAATGATTTTATAAAATTTCCGGGAACCTATAGAGGTGGTCTTTTGATTTCAAGCTTATTTTTAAAAAGTGAAAATATTATTTTTAGGTTAAAGCACTACTATTTTAATTTAAAAAAAGAATTTCCCTTTAGTGATCTTTTTTATTTTCATAGGATAAATCAACTTATGTATTTTGAGACCTTTTCTATGGGTTTTAAAGAACTTTTATCAATAATTTTTGAAGTTAAACCATCTTTTATGCCCATATCTATTATAGGAAGATTTTCATCTTCTGGATTTTTTTATTCTCCCATCGCTACAGAGTTTATTTTTAAATCAATTAATAAATTTTTAAAGAGTTATGAATTATATTTAGATTTAAGACTGATGGTTTTTAATGCATCTCATTTAAAAATTAAAAATTCCTTTCTTGCACCTTATTTAGAATTAAGAAGAATAATAAAGGAAAAGAATTTCTTTTTTATTTCCTATGGACTTGATCCTTATACACTTGATGAGGACGAATGGGCAAGAAGAATATTTCTTATCGAAAAGGGTTCGAATCTTGAGTTAATGAAAAACTCCTATTTGAGGTATAATAGAATAAGTTTAATATCAGAGAAACTTTTATCAAAGCTTTTTCTTTTAACATTGGGTGTTGAATTTCGCTTTTAAATTGAAAACTAAATTAATTCTCATTTAAAATTAATTTTAGGTTCAATTCCTTTTTAAAAATTTAAAATCCAGTTATGCCAGTAAAACTCCACTACAATTTCAAGGATGTATTTAGAGCTGCAAGATTTGGACTATCAGTTAAAAAAATGTGGGTTTTCTTTATGGGGTTAGTTCTTGGTTCATTTTTTTATTCATTTTTCTCATACATTGCATTACTTTTAAGTGGTTGGGATTTTAAAACTGTGTGGGGGACATATAAGTTCTTACCTATTATATTCTTTGAACCTTTATCATTTGAAGGAAAAGTTTTTCATTTTATAGGATTAATTATTTTTTTACTGATCTTTTTTATATTTGGTACTGCTGTTTCAAAAATTCACTATGAACAGTTAAAAGGTGATGAGTTTTATGAAATTAAAGAAGCTTTGAAATTTTCAATTACAAAGGGTAAATCTTCCTTTCTGACACCGATTTTACTAATAATTTTAATTATTTTAATTTTACTAATTGGTTTTATATGGGGTTTAATATCACGGATACCTCTTTTAGGAACATTAGTATTTATTTTATTTTCAATACCTGCTTTTTTTACTTGTATGTTTTTAGTATACATTTTCTTTTCCTTGATTGTTTCCCTTATTATTTCGCCTTCAATTGTAGGTACTACTGGTAATGATACCTTTGACACCCTTTTTGAAATTTTTTCAACAATTAACGAAGAGCCATGGAGGTTATTTTTATATGAACTTCTTCTTTTAGGTGTTATGTTTGTTGCTGGCTCTATTTTTACTTTTTTTGTTTCAAAGGCAGTTTTAGTTGCTGTAGTTGTACTTTCAAAGGCTTATCCACTTTTCCCATCTATAATTGAAAAGGCAAATTCTCTTTTACCTGACTATAAATTCCTTTCCGAGTTATATCCTTACTTTGAAAAGATAGGGGCAAGTGCTTTACTTTACATTCCAGAGGATCCGGGTTCATTAGGACTATGGGGGGATATTCTTGGATGGTTTTTAGGCTTTTTTGGTTATGCTCTTATATTTATGGTTTTATCTTATATAGCAAGTATGTTTTTTTCAGGGAACAACTTTATTTTTATAGCTCTTTATAAAAAGAAGGATGATATTGATCTTTTGAAGGAGGAAGAGGAGCCAGAAAGTTATATGCCTGAAGTGGAAGAAAAAGAGGAAAAAAAGGAAGTTTCAGAGACTAAATAAAAAGGAGAATAAAAGATGGATCATACAGAAAAAGTTATAAAAGATTTAACTGAGGCCTTTGGCCCACCTGGTTTTGAAGATGAAATAAGGTCAGTGATATTAAACTACATAAAAGATACAGTTGACGATATCAAAACTGACAGGTTAGGTTCAATAATAGCAGTAAAAAAGGGTAAAAGTGATAGACCGAGGGTAATGTTTATAGCCCATATGGATGAAATTGGATTGATGGTTAGAGGGTTTACGCAAGATGGTTATGTAAAATTTTTACCATTAGGTGGCTGGTGGAGTGCAACTCTTATAGATCAGTTGGTTGTTGTGAAAACAAAAAGTGGAAAAAAATTCTTAGGAGTAGTGGGGTCAACCCCTCCTCATTTATTAAGAAAAAGGGAGGAACTTTCAAAGCTTCCTGAATTAGAAGATTTATGGATAGATTTTGGTGTAGATACTCAGTTTAATCCAAAGGAAAAATTAGAAATTGAAGTTGGTGACCCAATAGCACCTTATTCGGAGTTTAAAATTTTTGGAAATGAAAAGGTTTATTCTGCAAAAGCCTTTGATAATAGATATGGAGCTGCTCTTTTAGTAAGGATTTTTGAAGAGATAAAGGATAAAGAATTTAACGGTACTGTCTATGGTGTTTTTTCAGTTCAGGAAGAGGTAGGTTTAAGAGGTGCAGGTACATCTTCATGGCTTGTAGAACCAGATGTAGGTATTGCCCTTGATGTGTCGATTTCTGATGATACACCAGCAGCCAAGGAAAAAAGTGATGCTAAGATGGGAAATGGTTGTTCAATTGTAGTTTTTGATTACACGATGATTGGAAACAGAAAATTAATAAGATTTTTAAGGGATTTAGCACAGAAGGAAAACATTAAGTATCATATTGTAACCGTTCCTATGGGAGGATACGATACTGGAAGAGTCCATCTTTTTAAAGAGGGTGTTCCATCTGCAATTATAGGAGTTCCAACAAGGTATATCCATGGTTTTCATGCCTTAATGCATAGAGATGATTTTGATAGTGCCTTAAAACTTTCAGTTTCTTTTATTTTAAATATAGATAATGAAAAAGTAAAAGATTTTGGAACATATCTATGATAATAGGAATTGTAGGTGCTAACGGTAGGATGGGAAAAACTCTCATTGAGGTTGCTGAGGAAGAAGGAATAAAAATTGGTGCTTTAATAGAAAAAGAGGGTGTGATAGGTGAGTATAAAGGGATCAAATATGAGAGTGATTTAAGGAATGTATATGATAAAGTAGATGTTTATTTAGAGTTTACAGATCCTGAAGCTACTTTTCAAAACACTTTAAAACTTATAGATAGACCGAAACCATATATAGTTGGTACAACTGCTCTTGAGGAAAAGCATTTTGAAAAATTTAAGGAACTCTCCTTAAAGGTTCCTGTTTTTTATTCACCAAACATGTCTTTGGGTATCCATTTAATAGCAAGTTTTTTTAAAAAATTTAGAGAATTTCTAAAAGAATATGAGATTGAGATAATGGAGATACATCATACAGGCAAAAAGGATGCACCAAGTGGAACAGCTTTCTATCTTTTTAATGAGTGGAAGGAAAATGTTAACAATAGGGTCTTTCCAATTTTTGAGAGAAAAGGGTTAAAGAAAAAGGATGAAGTTTTGATTTCTGGATTCAGAGTAGGAAACATTCCTGGGGAGCATACAGTGTTTCTTTCAAAGGGAGATGAGGTAATTGAGTTCACTCATAAAGTGTATTCAAGGAAAGTTTTTGCAAGAGGTGCCCTGTTAGTTGCCAAAAAAATTTTAAATTTAAAAAACGGATTTTATACTTTTAAAGATATTTTGTAAAGTAACTATTTAGGGAGGTTAAAAAGTGGTTGTATGGGTTTTTGTTTTATTTATCCTCTCTTTTGTTAATTTTCTCTATGATTTACTTCTGTGGTTAGAGATTCTTGAACCTATTGATTTAAAGTATATCTCATTTTTCAATATAATTTTTCTTTTAATTACACTTGGAATCCTGTATAGAATGTATTTTCTGAGTAGGGTTAGAGAGAAAGAGAAACTTAAAGAGAAAATAAAGGAACTTGAGGAGGAAATTAAAAGGTTAAAGAAAGAAACCTCGTAGAGTAAAGTGTGAGAGAGAAAGAAAAAAGGGAGGAACTGAGGAGAATTGTTTTAAAAAAAGGAGAAATTAACGCAGAAGGTAGTGTATATGTTGAGGCAGGAAAGACGAAGGTTATGATAACGGTAAGTATAGAAAATAAAGTTCCACAATTTTTAAAAGGAACAGGAGAGGGATGGATAAAGGCTTACTACTGGATGCATCCAAGAGCAGTTGATGATAGAAAACCTATAGAAATGAGAATAAAAGACAAAAGGTCTATAGAGTTATCAAGGATAATCTCAAGAGTTTTAAGAGGCGGAGTTGATAGAAAAAAAATTGGTGAATACACTCTCTTATGTGATGTAGAAGTTTTACAGGCTGATGGTAGCACAAGGGCACTTGCTATAACTGGTGCATCATGTGCAATTTACCAAGCTCTTAACTTTATGAAGAAAAATAATCTCATAAAAGAATTTCCTGATTTTGAACTTGTTTGTGGTATAACTGTTGGAAAAATGGGTAATGAGATTTATCTTGACCTTTCCTATGAGGAGGATCACTTATGTGAATTTGATCTAAATTTATTTTTTACTGAATCAGGAAAGATATTAGAGATACAGGGAACAAGTGAAAGAAGAGGTATAGATATTAATTTTTTAAATTTAATGATAGAGAGGGCAAGAGAAAAAGTAGTTGAAATTTTCGAGATTCAGAGAGAGTTTTTAAAGAAGTATCCATATGCAAGAGAAGATTTTTGAGAGAATAGTAAACATAAAATCAAAAGGTAAAAGACTTGATCTTTATCTCTATCAAAGTGGATGTGGTATTTCAAGAGAGAGAATAAAAAAAGCAATAGAGGAGGGGCTTGTTGAAGTTAACGGAAAAGTGGTAAAAAAACCGAGTTATAGAGTAAAGGAGGGTGAGCATATATCAATAAGAATAAAGGAAGAACCAAAAAGAGAATTAGTTCCGGAGGAAGTTCCCTTTGAGATTATATACGAAGACGAACATCTTGCTGTTATCAATAAACCAAAAGGTATTGTTGTCCATCCAGCTAAGGGACATCACTCTGGCACAATTGTTCATGGACTTATCTTTAAGTACGGTGAGCTTCCTGTTCCAGAGGACGAGGATGAGGAAAATATAAGAGCCGGTATAATTCATCGTCTTGATAAAGATACAAGTGGTTGTATGATAATAGCAAAAAACAAGGAAGCTTTGACAAAACTTGGTATTATGATGGAAAGGAGGGAAATAAAGAGGGAATATAGGGCGCTTGTATGGGGAATGATGCCACAAAAATCTTTAGAAATAGATGCTCCAATTGGAAGAGATCCTGTGAACAGGTTAAAAAGGAAAGTAACTTACGAAAATTCAAAACCTGCTAAAACTCTTTATGAGGTTTTAGAAGAATTTGATAAAATTTGTTCATTACTTAAAATACATCTTTTAACAGGAAGAACTCATCAGATAAGAGTTCATATGGAATATATAGGTCACCCGATAGTTGGGGATCCACTTTATAGCGGAAGGGAAGCAAGAAAAATATTAAATATTACTGGATCAGATAAAAAGGAGGAGGTCAAAAATCTTCTTAAAATTTTTTCTACTCAAGCATTACATGCTTACAAAATTTCTTTCATACATCCTATTTATGAAAGAAAAATTGAGGTTAAAGCTGATTATCCTGAAGATTTTAAAAAGGGTTTAGATTACTTAAAAAACTTGAGTAATTAAAAAAAATATTATAAAATTATTTGTTATGAAAGAGTTAATCTTTCTACTTTTTTCAGTTATCTATTTAGGTAAAAATAACAAAGTAATTTTTGAGGTTTATTTTCCGGAGGCTGAAAGGGTAAATATTGCAGGTACTTTTAACAATTGGAATCCCTATTTAAATCCAATGGAAAGAACTTCTGAGGGAAATTTTAGAATTGAACTTTCTTTAAAACCAGGATTTTACACTTACAAGTTCGTAATAAATGGAAACTTATGGAGAGAAGATCCGGATAACAAATGGAAAGTAGATGACGGCTTTGGAGGTTTCAATTCAGCTTTTATATTAACAGAGGATTTTAAAATTATTACTGAACCAAAGCTTATTGAATCACTTGAGATAACAGAACACGGAGTAAGGTTTAGGTTTTTTGATATACAAGCAAAAAAAGTTTGTGTTGCAGGAACTTTTAATAACTGGGATAAAAATGCAAATGTTATGGAAAAAAAGGAAGGCGGTTTCTTTGAAATAATTATACCTCTTCCGCCTGGTAGGTATGAGTATAAATTTGTTATAGATGACCATAAATGGAAGGAAGACCCACACAATCCTGCAAAGGTCGATGACGGATTTGGAGGATTCAATTCTGTGTTTATACTAACTCATGATAAAAAGATCCTAAAAAAATCAGAGGAAATAGAACATATTCCAAGGGATAGATTAATAGCAAGTGAGATAGAATATAGGGGTTTTCCACTTATTCTTTTGATTTTATGGCATCAGCATCAACCGAGGTATCCAAAGGATGAAACTGGTGATTATCTATCACCTTGGGTTAGATTACATGGAACGAAAGATTATTATGATATGGCAAAAATTCTTGAAGATTATCCAGAAATTCATTTAACCATAAACTTAACTCCTTCTCTTTTGGAGATGATTCTTGATTTAATGAAGGGTACACAAGATAAAGCTATGCGTCTTTCATTAAAACCCATTAAAGAAATGCAAGAAGAGGAAAGAAATTATTTAATTGAAAGATTTTTTGATGCTAATTGGGATAAAGTAATAAGAACTTTTCCAAGATATTCTGAGTTACTTGATAAAAAACTAAATAAATTAAAATTTAGTGACCAAGATCTTATAGATTTAAAAGTTTATTTTAATCTAGCTTGGCTTGATCCTGATTTTAGAGAAAAGGAAGTTATGCTTGAGAGTGGAGAGAAAGTAACGGTAAAAGATTTACTAACAAAGGGGAAGAACTTTAAAGAGGAGGATGTAAAAAGGATAGTTGAGGTTCATAAAAAAATAATAAATTCGATAATTTCTGTACATAAAAAATTAATGGAAAAAGGTCAGATAGAGATTTCAACAACTCCTTTTTATCATCCAATCTTACCTCTTATTTATGATATAAAATTGGCAAAACCTGGTCTACCTGGTGTGTCTCTTCCTGATGTAGATTTTTCGTATCCAGAAGATGCAAAATGGCATATAGAGGAAGCTCTAAAAATGTATAAGGATATTTTTGGTAAAAATCCTAATGGTATGTGGCCAGCTGAAGGATCTGTTGCCTATGAAATTATCCCCTTATTTTCTTCAGCAGGAATAAAATGGATAGCAACAGATGAAAAGGTATTAATGAAAAGTTTAAACAAAAATTTTTTAACTTTTGAGGAGAAGTATAAGGTCTATAAGGTCAAAAACAGAAACGACAGTGTTTACGTAGTTTTTAGGGACACGCGTTTATCAGATGCAATAGGGTTTGTATATCAAAATATGGATCCTGTTGAGGCGGCAAACAGGTTCATTTTAGAACTTTCAAATATATACCGTTATTGGAAAGAAAAAGATAACCCACCTGTTGTAGCTGTAATTTTGGATGGAGAAAATGCATGGGAGCATTATCCACATGACGGAAAGGAATTTTTGAAAAACTTATATCAATCACTAAATGAGGCTAAATTTATAAAAACAATGACTATCAGTGAATACATTGAATGGAAAAAACCCAAAAATACCCTTAATTATCTTTTTCCTGGTTCTTGGATTGGTGCAAATTTTGCAACATGGATTGGAGAACCTGAGGAAAATAAGGCTTGGGAATATCTTGCTTATGTTAGAAAAGATATAGAAAAATTACTAAAAGATCTTGATAGTGAGAAGAGAGAAAAAGTTATGAGAAAAATTTTTATAGCAGAGGGGTCAGATTGGTTTTGGTGGTATGGAAAAGATCAAGAAGTACCTGGTAATTTCTTTGATTATTCCTTCAGAGAGACGTTAAAGGAAATTTACAAAATTTTGAATAAAGAATATCCAAAATTTCTCGATGTTCCTATTGAGTAGATTTTCTTTTTATGTAAAGGCATTAACAGTTATGGCAACGACTAAGGGAAAGGTTCTTAAGAACAGCTGTTTTAGTGATTACTTGGATTCCATAAACGCTGGTTTTCGATTGGTGCATGCGCACAAAATATGCTAAATAATAATACTGATCATAAAAATGTTGTGAATAAAGATAGATATCTATGCAAGTTATAGTTCCCATACTCATTAGGCATAATTTATTTAGTAAAGAAGAATCTTTTGAATATGTTTATTTGGCTTTGAACTTCAGTTTTAAAAATTGCTATTTAATTTGTTTATTATAAAGTAAATTATGCTTTTTTAGTATTTAATAAAATGTGGAATTAAGACTTTTTATTTTTTGGTTTTCATATGATGAGTTGGGTTATCATGTTATAATGAATGAGTTTACTTGTGTTTATTATTTTGATGAGTTTTATGTACTGTCTAAGTTCAAGGAGTGTGATTACGGAAAAAAATATAGATCTAAGGGTATAAATAAATTTCAAGTTTTTAATAAAAAAGGAGGTAAGAATTATTAATATAATAAATTTTCTATTTCAGTATATTTTAGCAACTTATTTAGTTTATATAAGAGAAAAACTTGTAAATTATCATGAAGAGTTTTATTCTTTTTTCTATTTTGCTTTTGCTCATAGTAAAAAGTCTGTACATCTATTTTATTTTAGATCCTTTAATTTAGGTTATCTTTAAATTTTAGAGGGACTGTCCATGAAAGATATAATTATAAAGGCAAAATATTTTATTCTTATACTTTTTTTTCTTTCGTTATGCACAAATAAAAAATCAGAAATTGAGAGGATTGAAAAAGAATTAAATTTTTTAAAAGTAAAAATTCATAGAATTGAAAATAAAGTTGATTCCTTGATCAAAGATTTAGAGGAATTTAAAAAAAATATCGAGATTAGACTTGCAATCTTAAAAAGTTCAAAAAGAGAAAATCCGAAAGAATTTAAACATCCTTGGGACAAAAGCTGTAATAAGTGCCATTAATTTTTTAACTTTTAAATTATTAGTTCTGTTTAAAAAATGATAAGGTTTAAATTTTTATGTTACGAGTGTCTGTAATTAACTTTTTTAATTTAGCAGAAAATTAAACAGAATCAGTTGAGTTGAGGTGTAAGAATAGAAAGTTTACATTCCAAAATAATCATCGTATATAGTTTCCAATTTCAATTTATGTTTTGCTTCTTCCTTTGCAAGAGAATTTAACAAATCTTTTGCTTCTTGATTTGAAACTTTTTCTGCAAGTTCACTATAAATTTTAAAAGCTAACTTCTCCCTGTTCATAGCAAAAATTAAAACATCTTGAATATCAAAGTCATCCTTTAGTTCACTTCCAATAAGAGAATCTGATATTTTCAAATCAGTTACTTTTTCACTCTTAGGTGTCAATATAATTTTACCTTCCTTAAAATCTAAGAGTTTTTCCTTATGTTTCAGTTCTTCCTGTGAAAGTTCTTCAAAAATCTTTTTTAGGGCTTTGTCATCTGTTTTTTCCTTTAAACTTATATACAAGCTATATGCTTCTTCTTCTTTATTTATTGCAAATTTTAAAATTTCATCGATTGATTTTAACTCCATAGTTATACCTCTATAAAGTTTATTTATTCATCAAGTTTTTCAAGTAGACTTGTAAAGGTGTCATGATGGTCTTCTTCTTCTTCGAGAATTTCTCTAAAAATAAAGGCGGTTGTAACATCGTTCTCTTCCTCTGCTTTTTTTATTATTTTCTTATAAAGATCGATAGCCATTTCTTCATCTTTTTTGTCCTGTTCAAGCATTTCCTTTAAATTTTTTCCAACATTTATTGGTAACGGCTCTGTTGTTGGGATACCACCAAGATAGTATAGTCTTTCAGCTATCTTTTCAGCGTGTTTCATTTCGCTTATTGCAATCTTTTTGAATTCGTCTTTAACTGCGAAGTGTTTTGGACCTGACCATAAAACGTGTTGCCACATATATTGAATTGAAACTTGAATTTCTGCTGCGATTGCTTTGTTTAAAAGATCTAAAAGTTCTTTTGAAGCCATTTAAATTTCTCCTTCTTTAAGTAAAAAGGATTAGAACCTTTTAAGGTCCAAGATGAAGGAGAGGATTTTCTACATCGTAATCTTCAAACTTTAAAGCATTTTCTCTTTCGATTTCAAATATTTTATAATGTCCCATTTCCATGGAGGCAATATAGTGTATCATCTGTTCAACTTCTGGCTCGTCTTTAAAATGTGGTGCAAGTGCTATATAAAAATCATAGGCTAATTTTTCAGCTTTCATAGCAATTTCAAAAACTTCACTTATTTTCACTTTTTCAGAGGTTATTACTATATTTGGTAGAGGTACTGTTGATTTTTCAGGAAGGGTAATTTTCTTTCCAGGGAATCTTTTGTTGAATATTGATTCAAAGGTTTCTCTGTGTCGTTGTTCCTCTTGTGCCAAAAACTTAAGTTTTTCCTTTAGAAGAAAATTTTTTACTTTTTCTGAAAGATTCTCATAAAGTTCTTTAGCTTCTATCTCACTTTTTATAGCATTAGTTAAAAGGTCTTCAAGTAAATATCCTGAGAGATCCATGATCTACTCCTTTTTTAAAATTTGATTTCTTTAGAGCCTGCCCATAGACCGTGAATGTTACAATAGGAAAAAGCAAAAAGTTCACCATTTTTTTCTGTTTTGAACTCAAAGACAACATAAGGTTCTGAGTAGACGGAACTTGTATCTTGTCCTTGCGTTGATGCACCATGGGATAAAAATTCGAATCTTCCTATATGGTAGGGAAATTTTTCACCATCAGGAAGAAAAAAGACATCTATCCAGGAAATGTGATGAGCTGTGGTATTTGGATGTGGAATCTCTTTTCCAACCGATACTTCAACTTTTATTTTTTCTCCCCTTTTTATTTCTCCTATTATATCTATAAAAGGGGTGTGTTTTTCTTTTTTCCAATCTGCACTTTGAAATAATTCTTTAAAGTGGTGCATTTTTGCCTCCTTTTTATGATAAATAAATTAAATTTTATCATACTCCTAAAATATAGTTTTCTGGAGACACAATTTTCAAAATCACAAAAATTGTTAAAAGGGATCCAATTATAGAAATTATTGAAAATATTGGTAAAAAGAACATTATAAAGAAATCATAGGGTGAAGCAAGTGCTATAAATAAAATCTTAAAACTTATAATACCAAAGAAAAAGAAGGAAAAAAATGAACTTGTTCTCTGATCCTTCAAAATAAAATAAAAAAGAGCTTCAATATTTAAAATTGAAATACCGATAAGAGGTGAAAATACAAGAAAATTTAACCAATAAAATTTGCCTTCATAAAATATTTTTTCAAAACCTTTACCAGATAAGATAAATATTAACACATAAGTAAACAAAGATAAAGTGAAGATAAAATATAAAAAAAGAATAAGTGAAATTATCTTACTTAAAATAATTTTTAATGGAGAGTAAGAGAGAGCAATGAGAGATTCAAAGTATTTCTTGATCTTTTCCTTGTGAATAATCTCATCCATACTCATACCACCAAAGAATGCAAACATGAATAAAGGTATTAAAAGGGAGAAAGCCATAGTAAAGGTGTACTGTGAATCTGGGCTGCAAGGTAAATCTTGTTGAGGAGTTGTTAGTCCCTTAGCTAAAAGGAAAACCAAATTTAGAAGATAAAACCACAAAAAATTAAATGGTCTTTTTAAATAAAAATAAAAAAGTTCTCTTTTAATTAGTTTTTTCATTTAATTTTTCAAAATAAAATTCAGTAATTTTTTTATCTTTTATTTCCTCTGTTTTAAATTTACCTAAAAATGAGCCATTGTTTATGATACCAATATGAGTAGAATAGTCCGTCACAAAATCAAGTTCATGAGTAGTCATGAAAATTATTTTTCCAATCTGTTCATTTTTTAATGATTCGTAAACTTCTTTTTTTGTCTCAAGATCTAAGCCTTCAAATGGTTGATCAAGAATTAAAACTTTTGGTTTTGCTATTAGAGCTTTTGCTATACAGAGCTTTTTTTTGTTACCCTTAGATAACTTAAATATTTTTGTATTTTTATCCTCATATAATCCAAATTTTTTAAGAACTTCATCTATATCAGCCTTTATACTGTACATTTCGCTAAAAAACTTTAAGTATTCATATGGCGAAAAAAGATCAAAAGGAGTTTCATCCTCAAGAATAAAGCCAATTTCTTTTCTTTTTAATTCCTTTCCATTAAAAATTACCCTTGCACTTCCATAACTCGGTTTAACAATTTTTAAAAGTATTCTAACAAGAGTTGTTTTACCTGAAGCATTTCTTCCTAAAAGAATAAAAAAATCATTTTCATTTATTTCTAAGTTTAAATTATTTAAAACTCTCTTACTCCCATAATATTTCGTAAGATTTTCAATAAGAATTTTTAACATCTTTAATTATAAATTTAAATGGATAAAATTTTCCATTATTTTTATAGTAAAATTATAGACTTATAGGTTGTCAATGCTATCATTTCGTAAATCATTGTGTTTCAATGAGTTTTAAACTCTAAAACATATAAGTTGCTATTTAAAATATTGTATAGAGTGCATATAGCCTCTTGAAAAATTAAATTTAGCAGAAAAAATGAATGATTAGAGCATTGAAAGTTATTTAACTTTTTATTCTGGTAGATTTTTGTATTAGCTAACCCTCTAATTTCTTTACTCAGTCTAAAGTACTTGTAGGTTGAAACTTGAAAGATTTATTTTTTAAATATAAAATTTTTAAAAGGAGGAGAAAATGAAAAAATTAGGGGCAATTTTAATAGGTTTAGTAAGTTTATATGGGAGGGATACACTTGTATATTTAGGTTCTTTTGATCCTGGAGATAGGACATTAAAGGATATATGGGTTGTTGGAAATAGGGCATATCTTACTGCACATGGTCCTCCTTTTGATTCTTCGGGAGGGATAATTTTTTTAGATTTAACTGATAAAACAAATCCTCGAGAAGTAAATTATTTTCAATTGGGTTGGGCGCATTTTATAGAAGTTCATGATTCTTTAGCTTATGTAACTGTATATTACCGAAGGAGTCGTTTATTTATAATAAACGTAAAAGATCCTAAAAATCCTTTTATAATGGGTTCAGTTTCTGTGCCTTCTCCGAGGGATATAGAGATAGTAGACACAATTTGTTATGTTGCTTCTCCAGCGGGTTTTTTTGTGATTAATATAAAAAACCCTCGATCACCATTTTTGGTTTCTGAATGTACAGTTAGAAAAAGTTGTTTCTTTTTAAAATTTCATAATGGGATACTTTATGTAACTAACCAACCATTTTATGCTTATCTTAATTCATTCGATGTGACTGATCCATCAAATCCTATATTTCTTGATTCTATTAGAGCACCTAAGTATGATCCATTTTCTTATAGTTGGATAGGTAGTTTAGATATATACTCAAATTATGCATATTGTGGTTCAGATTCTGGACTTTGGATAGTAACTATTTCAGATCCAACAAATTTACAAAGAGCCAACTTGCTTGTGTTTGATGGATACGCATTAAAAA
>JBCNUW010000019.1:0-36731 GCA_039630575.1 Caldifarciminales bacterium | reverse complement strand
CCCACCATTTTTTAAAAATTTAAAAGAGATTAAAATTAAAAAACTTTGAAAATCAATAACTTTTGAAATTAAAAGGCATTAAAAATTCAATTTTTTGCCTAAAAAATGGCAAACATGGGCTAAAAGTGGTAAATTAGAGGATGTTATTAAAAGTCTTTTAAGATTTTCTCTGTATGATGTTTTAAATAGATATTAATGATTAAAAACCCATTAACTTAGCAAAACTTTGAGCAAAAGAACTCATTTGAATTGTAAGTGGTAAAATAAGAGCACCCAAACAATTCAATCTCCTTGTTCCAAAAAGAGGCGGCAATAACCCTACAGCACTTGAAACAATTAAAATAAGAAGACCTTCAAAACCCGTCACTATAAAAGTAAGAAATATTACAAAAATTAAAATTGTTATTGAAAGATTCTTATAAGGAACTCTATGTATATTTTTTGCTATTACAATTGATATTTTTAAAGTAAAAAAAAGAGCTATAAAAGAACTTATAAGTAAAGATCCAATTATCAAAAAATATTCTGAAAAAGTCTGAGGAGTGTAAAGTATGTTGAGCATCCAGGCTGCTCCCCCTCTCCTTATATGCAAAAAAGGAACAAAAAATAATAAAAAACCACCAACATAATACAAAAATCTATTTGCTCCTTGTCCAATTAAAAAGATATCATCCCCTCTTTGTGCAGTAGCATGACCAGCAAGAAAAGCACCTACACCACCTGTTATAACAGGAAAAAACGCAGCAATTCCACCACCTAAGGATCCAGCAAAAATTCCTCGTAAAATTCTTGTATAATTCGTTACAACCTTATTTTCAGTATTCTGAATTGGTATTATAGGTTTTGATATTACATTAATTGTTAACCATGGAACAGCAAATAAACCAAGGAAAAGTGGCATAAGATTCTGAAAGGATGTCTCAGGTTTCATCAGCCCACCTCTTAAAACTATATACCCAAGAATACCTGATAAAGTAAAAACTAAAATCCCTATGATTAGTGAACCCCAAGCTTCTTTTAACCTTCCAAGGGGTGTTTTGGGCCTATCAGTAGTCCTGGGCCATTCAGACAATATCATAAAAGCTCCTACTGAAGCAATTATCCATGCCATGTGAGGAGTTAGTAAATCCCTTAAAGGAGGTAAAATAAAAGGTAAATAGGCTGCTGAAATCAAAACTATAAAAGCTGCACCTACAGATCCAATTGTGGAAAGCAAAACAGCTTCATGGGCTCTTCCATATAGAAGAAATTTTTGCGCTGGCAATAAGTAAAAAAGCGTAGAATCATCATTAGTTGAAAAATATACAGCAGGTATGATCCCTGTAAAAGAATATCCAACAATAGCACCAGTGAAAAAGTAAGGCAAAAGGTTTAAAGGTAAAATATAAAATTCACTTTCAATAAAAATTATTAATGCCAGAATGTTGTAAATATGAAGTGCAGGTATCCACGAAAAGAGAATGCCTACAGTTGTCCCTAAAAGGGTTACAAGGAGACAAAGAAGTATGTTCATTTTAATGGGATAATGTCATAATAAATTCTTGGAATAATCTCCTTTTTACCTTTAAATTCCTTTAATTCACCTATTACTTTTATATTATCTCCTTCACCAAATGTTCCTTTAACTTTATCCCAAATGTCTTTCCATATCCAAACTATAAGTTCACCTGTTTCATCTTTTATGATTACTCTTGTTCCCTTTTTAAACTCCGTGATATTTTCAACCTTTCCCTCGGTTTTTAAAAATTCCCCAATATTTCTATTTAATACTTCAGAAATTTTTGTAGCCTTTTCAGGATATGATATCACCTTTAGACTTCTCGCATTTTTTTCCTTTTTACCTTTATACTCTCTTTCATAGACTTCAAATTCTATAATAGATCCTGTGATAATTTTAACTATTTCATTTTTATACTTTTTTTCAAGAAGAGATTTCCATAAAAGTATCTCCTCAATTCCTTCTTCTGTTTTTATTTTTAATTTTATACTCTTTTTAAAAGTTGTTCCTTGTAAAACTTCACCTTTTATCCTTGTAGTTTCTCTCTTTTTACTAATTTTTATTTCTTCTTTTCCCACAACTACAATTTCATCTACAAAATGAGGTATTATCTCAAGGTTATCCTTATAAACATAAACAGCACCTTTAACTTTAATTTTTGTTCCCCTCTCAAGACCAATAATTTTTTCTTTTTCTTTATAATAATGAGGTATAAAAACAGTTATAAAATTCCCCATATCACCTATTCTAATGCCAACAGATTTATTTTTATACTCATTTACAGAATATACAGTACCTTCAGTTTCAACTCTCTTTCCTATTAATGTATCAGTTATTTCCTTAATTTTAACATTAAGATGATTTGGAATCTTGATTTTTAAATCTTCACTTTTTTCAATTGTTAATAGAAAGTTCTCTTTTGCATAGAGTGTTCCTTTTAAAAAAACTGAATCCCCTATTGATGGGTATATTTTTTTTTCAATAATTTCTTTTGCTACATCCTTAAAGGCTCTAACTTTAATATTTCCTGTACCGTCATTAAGCCAGAAGGAAAGGTACCCTCCTTTTTCTTCATCGTAATAAGGAGAAGATTCTACTATCCCTTGCATTTTTACCTTTGCAAAGTTCATAGTTGGTTTTAAATCTACCACTTTTACTAAAGGAGCATCTTCTGTTCTTGCGGAAATAAATAAAAAGATAACACCTGCAATAGCTATTAATAGACTAGACCACCTTAAAAATTCAATTCCAATAGGTTTTAGTTGTTCTTCTCCACAATAGGGACATCTATCTTTTGCCCCTATATATTTTCCACAATTGAAGCATATTGTTTTTTCTTCCATTTCTTTCTCCTTTTATACAATAATTATAAATAAAATTTGTTTAAAAAAAAATTTGAAAGTAGGATTTTTAAAATCTTAAAATGATTTATGCTAATACTTGGAATTTCAGGATCTCCAATAAAAGAGGGAAAAGTAACAATTCTTTTAAATACTGTTCTTGAAAGAGCTAAAGAATTAGGTGCGGAAACAGATATAATTTTCCTTATCGAACAGAACGTTCCATACTGCGTAGGCTGTTATTCGAAGGATAAATCACTTTGTAATCCACAAGTTTTCAAGGAAGTTTTACCCCGAGTTTATGAAAAGATTCTTAAGGCAGATGGACTTGTTTTTGGAACCCCTGTATACTGGTTTGGTCCATCGGGGCTTATGAAAAATTTTATCGATCTATTAACAGCTTTGGATAATTTAGAACCACTTATTGCTGGTAAAGTGGTTTCTTGTGTTGTTTCCTGTGAAGAGGATGGTGCCATAAGCACAGCTTCTTCAATAATCATACCCTTAAATTTCATGGGAGCAATAATTCCTCCTTATTCTATTACCTATGCTGTAGGATCTATCGATAAAAATACTGATACTTTATTTGAGTGTGACAGAATAGCAAAAAATATGGTCGAGATAATAAAAAGAACAAAAAGTTTAAAAGGTGAATTTTGGTTTAAACCTTAGGTTTTAAATATGAAGATAAAAAGTATAATATTAAATGGTTTTAAATCATTTGAAAGAGCTGAAATATTTCTATCTGATAGAATTTCTCTTGTAATTGGTCCAAACGGCTGTGGTAAATCAAATATTTTTGAAGCAGTAAGGTTTGTTCTTGGTGAAAATAGATTGAATAAATTAAGAGTTAAAGAACCTAAAGAACTTATTTTCTGGGGGACAAAGGAAAAAAAAGCAGCACCTTTTGCTGAGGTCTCGATTTTAATACAAAATGAAAATAACAATAAAAAGTTAACAAGAAGAGTTTATAGAGATAATTCCCAGGAATACCTTATAAATGATTATACTGTTTCAGAGAGAAATTATAAAGAAGAGATAGAAAAACTTTTTGGAAAAAAAAGTTATACTCAATTCCAATGGGAAGATGTAGAGGAGCTTATAAGAAAACCAAAAGAAAGAATTAAAGAAATGATTTTTGAAGCCTGCGAACTTTACGATTTTGACCATAAAAAGAAAATTATAGAGAAGAGGTTAGAGAAAACTGAAAGAGACTTAAAAGCTTTTGAAATTGTTATGAAAGATAAAAAAGAAAGAATTAAAAAACTTGAGGAAGAAATGAAAAAAGCTCAAAATTATAGAATTTTAAACGAAATTTTAAAAGAAAAAAGAAGCTTAATTTTAAAAGCTGAATATTCGAAGCTAATCAGAGATAAAAGTAAAAAAGAAAAAGAACTAAAAGAAAGCGAAAGATTTTTCAAAAATCTTGAAGAAGAAATACATGTTTTAAAAGAAAATATTCAAAGAATAGCCTCCGAAAGGGAAAATCTTTTAAAAGAATTAGAATTTTTGAGAAGAAAAAAAAATCCACTTTTAACTCAAAAAGAAGAACTTTTATCAGAATTGAACCGTAAATACGGTGAACTATCAACTCTTAAAGACAGAGAAACCTTCCTAAGCTCATTGTTAGAGGAGAATAAAAAGAAATTAGAAAATTTAAGAGAAAATCTCAAAGAGAAAGAACCGTTTTTAAATATCAAAAAGGATAAAATCGAAGAAATTAGAAAAGAATTAGAAGAAATTTCAAATGGTATTAAAGAAAGTGAAAAACATCTTGTAAGGTATAAATTAAGACAAGAAGAGGTAGATTTTAAAATTTCCAATCTCTTAAGTAAAAATAAAGACTTGGAAAACAACATAAAAGAAATTGAAAATGTTAAAAAATCAAAAGAGAGAGAAATAAATGAACTTAAATTTGAAAAAGAGAATCTTCAGAGTTTACTCAATGAATTAGAGAATAAATCAGATTACCTTTTAGAGAAAGAAAGGAATAAAAGAGATACATTATTTAAATTAGAGAATGAAACAAAAAAATTAGAGGGAGAATTAATTAAACTAAAATCTGCTTTAAAAATTGATGAAGATATGATTCCGGAGCTTAAGTTTTTATATAGTTATTTGGATTTTTCTAAAAATGAAGAGTATTTCTTTGTAATTGAGGATATTCTTGAAGCGAAAGTGCTAAACAACAAAGAATTTAACGACAAAATTCAAAGATTTCTTGAAAAAGGAGGAAAGGTTATTATAGAGAGAGAAAAATATAAGGAAACCTTAATTCCAGGTTTTAAAGATACCGAGGGGATAGGAAATCTTATCAGAGAAAGATTTAGTGGATTAAAAATTTTTGAGAGTAAAATAGAAGCTTTAAATGCTTGGAGAAAAAATGAGTGTGACTATGCTGTCTCAAAGGATGGATTCTTAATAACAAAAGATGGTATTCTTAGAAAAGTTCTTTTCGATAAAATTGAATACAATAAAAAGATAATAGAGTTAGAAAAGATAACTTTTGAAAAGAGAAAGGATTTAGATTCAATTAAAAAAGAACTTGAGGTACTAAAAAAGGAGTTTGGTGAAATTCTTAAGGATAGAGAAATGATTAGAGAAAAGGTTTACAAATTAAATTCAATTTATGAAAAGATAAAGTCTGAACTAAATCTGATAGATTTAAAACTAAGTAGCTTTAAAGATGATTACGAGAAAAACATTACGAGTTTAAGGGAATTAGAAAAAGAAAGAGAAATGATTTCTCTTGAAATAGCAAAAAAAGAAGAGGATTTAAAAGGATTAAAAAAAATTGAGAAAGAAAAGTTGAGAGAATTTGAAATGCTTAGAGTTGCGGAAGAAAAATTAAAGGAATATGAGAGTTTAAAAGAAAAGATTAAATTTTATGAGAATAATTTATTGGAAAGAGAAAAGGAGTTTAGAGAAATAAAAGAAAAAATTCTTAAAGTTGAGGGTGACATAGATGATTTTGAAATTAAAAGAAAAAATCTTGAAAAGATACTTAATGATTTAGAAGAAAGTACATCTGGGATTGAGTCTAAGTTAAAAGAGATTGAGAAAGATATAGAGGAGAGGAGGAACTTATTAAATGCTAAAGAAAAAAACCTTGAAAGAATGTTGGAAAGAATATTAAAGTTAAAACAGGATATAAACGAAATAGAAAAGGGTCTCGAGTTTTATCCAGCTGGTCTTGAGTATATACCTGAAAATATTTCTGTAAAGAAATTGAAAGAGGAAATTGCTGAAATTGAAAAAGAGATTGATAAGATGCATGATGTTAATCTGTTAGCTGAGAAGGAGTTTAAAATTTTAGAAAAAGAATATTATGAGAAAATAAAGGCCTATAGAGATCTTGAGGAAAGTGTTATTAAATTAAAAGAGTCATTATCTTTAATGGAAAAAGAAGCAAAGGCTAAATACTTAGAATTTTTGGATCTTTTAAAAGAAGAATTAAAAAATATTTCTACAATTTTACTTGGCGGAGATGTTAGAATAAAGCCATCAGATGAAAAAAATCTTCTTGAATCTGAACTTTTAATTGATGTTTCACCGAATGGAAAAAAAATAAGATCAGTTTTATTACTTTCTGGAGGAGAAAGAAGTTTATTTGCTTTAACTTTTCTTTTTGCTCTTGCAAAGATATCACCCTCTCCATTTTTCGCATTGGATGAAATTGATGCATCTTTGGATGACTCAAATACTTTGAGACTAATCAGTTACATAGAGAAATTATCAGAAAAATCACAACTTTTACTTATTACTCATAACAAGAGGACAATGGAAATAAAGGGCAAGGTTTACGGAGTAACTATGGATAGAGGCATTTCAAAGATATACGGTGTTCAGTTTGATTAGATGAAGTTTATTTAAATAATTTACTTTAAGAAAATTGAAGCTAAAAGTAGGTAAGAAAAAGTTCCAAGGATATCAGCAATAGTTGTAACAAGTGGTGCACTTGCTGAGGCTGGATCTTTTTTTAATTTTGTAAGTATGAATGGTAAAGACATACCTACTAAACTTCCAACGAGGACATTCACAATCATAGAGAAACCTATACATAAAGTTATAATCAACGATTGACTTCTAAAAAGACCTATTAAAGATATTCCTAAACCCAGTGTAAATCCTAAAGTAGATGAAATGAGAATTTCTCTGAAGATTAAGTAGAAAAAATCTTTAAATTCAACAGTTTTTAGTGCCATAGCTCTTATTACAAGTGTTGCAGATTGTGATCCAGCATTTCCAGCAGTGTCAATGAGTACTGGTAAAAATGTAACAAGCACAATATACTTTGCAATAGTATCTTCAAACCTCTGAATTATTCCACCGGTTATAAGATTTATAAAAAGTAAAAATAGAAGCCAACCAATTCTACTTCTGTATAGTTTTCTTATAGGAATTTCTTTGATTTTTGTCATTAACTCAAGTCCTATAGTTTCCGGGTGTATTGCAGAAATTTTTGCTATATCTTCAGTTTGCTCTTCCTCCATAATGTCCATTATATCATCTACTGTAACTATACCTAAAAGGTGGTTTTCATTATCAACTACTGGTAATGATATCAAATTATATTTTCTCATTATATGTGCTGCCTTTTCTTGATCTTCGTATGGGGTTATTGAAATGAAACTAAAGTCTAAGAGAGATTCTATCTTTTCATTTGGATCTGCAAGAATAATTTTTCTTAAAGGAATATCGTCAAGTAGTCTCCAATTTTCATCAACAATATAAATATTGTTAATTGTTTCTGCATCTATACCATGTTTTCTTATATGTTCAATTGCTCTTTTAATTGTAAAGTCCTTGTTCAAAGCTACATAATCTGGTGTCATAAGTCTTCCAACACTTCCTTTTGGATACCCTAAGAGAGTGAGAGTCTCTTTTCTTTCTTCAGGTGTAAGTAGATTCAAAAGTTTTCTTGTTAGAGAGGGGGAAAGTTCTTCAAAAAGAGAAGTTCTATCATCTGGTGAAAGCTCTGATAATATAACTTTTATTTCTTCCTCTTTTAGACCTTTTATAATCTCCTCCTGAAAATTGCTGTCAAGTTCTGAAAATACCTCTGTTTTTAAATCTTTTGGCAGCATCAAAAAGATTGATATTGCTTCCTCTTTATTAAGCTCTTGAAGCAATTCAGCTATGTCTGCAGGTTCAAAATTAACTATTGCTGCTTTTAACTCTCTGTAATTTTTATTTCTTATCAACTCTTTTATTTCCGGTTTTAAAAGTTCTGCAACAGATATGTGTGATTTTCGTTTTTCCATTTTTGTGGAAATTTTTATAGTAAAAACTAATTATAAGTTCCTTTTATTAGTTACTTCAAATTTATTTTTTTGCTAATTAATTTGCCTACCATCTCACAGTTGTTTCCCGAATAATCTTCTGCGATCAATCTAAAATTACTTTCTCTTTTCTTAATTTTTCTAAAAACTCTAATTCTTGCAATGTTAGTTAAGGGGTTGTAGCTTACAGGTTCCCATTCTTCATCAATATAAAATTCTATATTTTTTACTGAACTGTTATCTTTTACTATAAATTCAATTTCAAATCCTGAAGGGTTAATATAGTGAATTTCTTTTCCTATAATTACAGGTTTAAATGTATCAACAGTTTTGAAAAATTTGCCCCATGAATAACTTTCAAAAATTGAATCTGAGGTTAAAAATTTATAGTTTTTATTTCCGTATGATTTTAAAATTACTTCTTTATTTTTTTTGTTCTTTACTTTTACTCTTAAAGGGTTTTTAAAAAGAATTTCAGCACAGTATACAAGTAAAGTATCTTCAATTTCCTTTAAAAATATAGGGTAGGGGAAAAATTGAAAGTTTTTTGGTATCCATAGATCAAAATTTTTTAGTTTTACAAAGTAATCTTTTTCAGGTAAGGGGAATATGTATGTATAATCAAATATTTTTCCTAATTGCCCAGGTTTTAACAAAATCTTTCTTTCAAGTGTGTCAACTATAACAAGACCATCAAAAACAAAATATATTCCCTTTTTCTTTTTTATATTTTTATGCCTATCTATTTCTTTCTTAATGAAAATTTTTGCTGAGTCAACATTACCTTTGAAATCATATACAAATATTTTAATGGGACTTAAACTATTTTCTAAATTTATAAATGTGCTGCCACTCCAGAAAGCTTCATCTGTTAAAATGGGATGAATAAAGCTTTCAGAAAAGGTACCTTGTGCTTCTGTATAAAGAGCTCTTGCAAGAAAGTTTTTATTAATGTCTATACTGTCATATTTCAATTCACAAATAAGTGAATCTCCTAAAAAAACTCTCAAAGAGTAAATACTTATTTTGTCTAAATTTTTTTCTTGAATGTCATAGGCTGAGATCCATAAAAAGAAATCAGAAGTTATATTTAAAGTTTCAGGAAAAGGTCTATTTATTTCAATAGGTAAAAAACTTGAATAAATCAAAGATTTCCCAAGTGGGTAAATTTTTATTTTTTTAATAACAGGTTTTATTGTATCTATTATATCATGAAAAAAAAGAGGATTGAGAGCTTTACTGAACTTTTTTCTTGTTTCAAGGTGAATATGGGGCACTACTGTTGAGGTATTTCCTGAATAACCTATTGTGTCTTTTTCATTTATTTCGATATTTAGGTCTATATCTATTTCATTTTTTTTAATTCTCTTTTTCTCATAATATACATATTCTTCTAAATCCTTTCTAAATTCATCTAAGTGAGCATATAAATAAATGATTTTTAAATCATTTTCTATATAAACAGCCTTTCCATATCCTTTCCATTTATCAACTATTTTTATTATCTTACCTTTAAAAGGGCTTTCTATAGGTATACCAATTTTTTTATAAGTTGAAATGTCAATACCAAGGTGAAACCTTATTCCTCTGTTTTCAAGAAAAGAAGAGGTCATAACTTGAGAGAAAAGAAAAAGAAAAATCATATAAAACTTAGTTCAATTTCTAAGAGAGATTCCCAACTTAAAAGATACTAGGTAGTATATACTAGATATATAAAAGATAAAACCTGTTGAAAGAAAAGCATTTTTAGTCATTTGTATACTTAGACTAAATAAATTAAGATTTGGGTAATACCGGAAGTAAGAAATAGTAAATTTTTCAGTATCAGGTATTCCGAGAAGTATTCCAAGTTTGAGTCTATCAGGATAACCTGCCCCACCTTTAATACTAAGAATGTAATAAGAAAAGGGATAAGAAAATTTTATGAATCCATAACCATGAAAAAGAGGCCAAAACCAAGTTTTGCTTTCTTCATAACTTTCAGAACCTGCCGAAACTTCAACTCCCAAGGCGAGATTTTCAGATAATCCATAGTAGGCTCCTATAGTACCTATGATTCCATAGGATCGAAAATCACTGTAACTCTTGGTATAAAATCCTTCGAAGCCACTGTAAAAGTTTTCTCCTTTTTTAATTCTGGCTTTATCATGATTTAAAGGTTTTACGCAGTAGTAAATTAAAGGAAGTAAAGCTATTAAGATTTTCTTCATAGTTAATTATAAGCTATTCTAATTTATTTTCTGCTTTAACAAAATTTATAAGGTGCTATGCAATAAATTAAAAGAAGGAAGTAAATAAATTATTCTTCATAAAAATTTTTGTTTTCAAGTACAAAAGTCTTATAATTAAAAATAATTTTCAAATTAAAGGAGGATTATAAAATGGCGATACTTTTATCTCATGACACAAGAGTTTTGGTTCAAGGTATTACAGGAAGGGACGGTTCCTTTCATGCAATTAAAATGAAAGAATATGGAACAAAAGTTGTTGCCGGTGTTACTCCATCTAAGGGTGGACAGAAGGTTGATGATATTCCAGTTTTCAACAGTGTATCTGAAGCTGTAAGAAAAGAGGGTGCAAACACTTCAGTAATTTTTGTTCCTGCTCCCTTTGCAAAAGATGCAATGTACGAGGCTATTGATGCAGGAATTAAACTTATAGTTACAATTACCGAAGGAATACCTGCTCAAGATATGGCTGAAATTTTGGATTATATTAAGGGAACTGATGTAAGGATAATAGGTCCAAACTGTCCTGGTATAATTGCTCCATCTGTTGCAAAGGTTGGAATAATGCCTGGACATATTTTCAAAAAAGGACCAGTAGGTGTTGTTTCAAGAAGTGGCACATTAACCTATGAAGTAGTCTATCATTTAACTAATAATAATTTAGGTCAATCTACAGCTGTTGGAATTGGTGGTGATCCAATTATCGGAACCAGATTTATCGATTTGCTTGAACTGTTTGAAAAAGATAGTGAAACAGAATGTATTGTTTTAATCGGTGAAATAGGTGGAACTGACGAAGAGGATGCAGCTGAATATATAAAAAAGAATTTAAAAAAACCTGTTGTAGCATTTATAGCAGGTAGAACAGCACCACCTGAGAAGAGAATGGGACATGCTGGAGCTATAATAGAGGGAGGAAAAGGTACAGCTGAAAGTAAAATAAATGCTTTAAAAGAGGCTAATGTTTCAGTTGCAACGCTACCCTCTGAGGTTGCAATCTTAGTTAAAAATAAATTATCTAAGTGATAAAAATTTTATACTTAATTTTATTTTTTTCAACTTGGGAAAAAATAAGCGAATATTACCTTAATAATGTTAAAACAATTTATGCTGAATTTACTGAAATTTTAATCTCAGATGGTGATGCGAGAGAATTTGAGGGTATGCTTTGGGCAAGTAAAGAAGGATACTTGAGATTTTCAATCACAAAACCTGATTCGCAGATTTTATTTGTAAGAAAAAATAAAATTTTTATATACGATTATGAAGAAAAAGAAGAGTCAGAAATTTTTTCATCGCCCTATTTACCGGATTTTTTTCTTTTTAATTTTGAAAATTTGTATAATTTGAAGGAGGAGAAAATTAAAGCTGACACATCAATTTTTATTTTTGAAAGAAAAGATTCAAGCTTAGTGTATGATACTATTGAAGTTTTCATAGAACCTGACAACAATAAACCTTACAAGTTGAATATTATTTCTACAGATCTTTTTGTAAAGTATGTAATGATTTTTAAAAACTTTGTAATTAACCCAGTTATAAGTAAGGATATATTTTATAAGGTTCAAATCCATAAAAGAAGATAAAATTAGGATGGAAGATAAAATTAAAAAGGCACAAGAGAAGTTTGCGGAAATTTTAAGGAAACAAATAGAAAGGGTCGAAAGAATCAAAAGTGCAGAGGACTGGATCGATTACACTAAAATAAGACCAATTGTTATAGGTGTAGCAGGAGGAGACGGAATAGGACCTTTTATAACAGATGAGGCTCTTAGAGTTTTAAAATTTTTACTACATGAAGAGGAAAAAAACAAAATTGTAGAGTTCAGAAAAATAGAGGGGTTAACTATTGAAAATAGAGCAAAAGTTAATAAAGCTGTCCCAGATGATGTTCTTGAGGAAATAAAAAAGTGCCATGTACTTTTAAAAGGACCTACTACAACACCAAAAGCTGGTGATCCCTGGCCTAATATAGAAAGTGCAAACGTAGCACTTAGAAAAGAACTTGATCTTTTTGCTAATATAAGACCTGTTAGAGTCCCTTCTGAGGGAATTGATTGGATCTTTTTCAGGGAAAATACTGAGGATCTTTATGCTGTGGGAAGTGAGGGAATTGATGTCACAGATGATCTTTCAATTGATTTTAAAGTAATAACATCACCTGGAAGTGAAAGAATTATAAGACTTGCTTTTGAATATGCAAAAAAGAATGGTAAAAAGAGAGTAACAGCAGTTACAAAGGCTAATGTGATTAAAAAAACAGACGGCAGGTTTTTAAAGGTTTTTTACGAAATTGCAAAAGAATATCCTGACATTGAGGCTGATGACTGGTTTATTGATATTATGTCAGCTAAACTAATTGATAAACACAGAAGAACACAATTTCAGGTTTTAGTTATGCCAAATTTATACGGAGACATACTTACTGATGAAGCTGCTGAATTTCAAGGTGGTGTTGGAACAGCTGGGAGTGCAAATGTGGGGAAAAGATATGCTATGTTTGAAGCTATCCATGGCTCTGCTCCAAGAATGGTAGAGGAGGGTAGAGCTAAATATGCAGATCCTTCAAGTGTTATCAGAGCTTCAGCAATGCTCCTAAGACATATTGGTTATAATGAAAGAGGCGATTTACTTGATATGGCTCTTGATATTTGTGGTCAATATGAAAAAAAAGTGGTTATTACAGGTAGGTCAACAGGTGCTACAAGCTCAGAGTTTACAGATTATTTAATTGATACAATTAAAAGGAGTGATTTAAAAGAATATTGGAAATCTTTACAAAAAAGCTTTTAGTGTCAGATATCTCAAAACCCTTTACTAAAATTGCACAATTTTATGATGAGTTAATGAGTAATGTTTCTTATAAAGAGTGGGTTGATTACACACTTACATTCTTGAATATTTTCAACATTAAAAAGGAAAAATTTCTTGATTTAGCTTGTGGCACAGTAACTCCAACTATTTATCTCTCAGAATCTTGCAAAAAAATAGTGGGTATTGATAAATCAGTTGAAATGCTGAAGGTAGCCAAAAGAAAAATGGAAAAATTAAATAAAAAAATTTTTCTTGTTCTTTCAGATATTAGAAATTTTCATTTTAAATTAAAGTTTGATGCAATTTTTTGCTTCTTCGATAGTATGAATTACCTTTTGACTAAGGAAGAACTTTATAACTCCTTCTCCTGTGTTTATCAGAATTTAGAGAGTAAAGGAATCTTTTTATTTGATATGAATTCTATTTTTGCACTTAAAGAATTATGGAATACAAGAAAAGATATAAAAATTCATAAGAATTTTATCTCCATCTGGGAAAATGAGTGGATGGAGGAGGAAAAAATTTCAAAACTTGAAATTACAATAGAATGGAAAGAAAATGGAAAGGAAAAATACGTTAAAGAAATTCACTTTGAAAAAGGCTACTTTATCGATGAGGTAGTAGATCTTTTAAAGAAAGCAGGTTTTAAAAATGTTAATGTATATGAACATTTGAAGTATAGCTTACCCAATTCTTATACTACAAGAATTCAATACGTAGCACTAAAATGAACTATTTTATAGCTGATATACACATACACTCTTTTTACTCCAGAGCTACAAGCCATAATATGAACCCAATTTTTCTCTCAAAGTATGCAAAATTTAAAGGAATTCATCTACTTGGAACCGGAGATATACTACATCCCGAATATAGAAAAGAACTTAAAGGAATTTTAAAAGAAAGGGGTGACGGTTACTTTGAAATAGATGGGACATTATTTATTTTAACAACTGAGATAAATCTTGTTTTCTCAAAAGATAATAAAGTTAGAAGGATTCATATTATTCTAACTTTTCCAGACTTTTTAACTGTTGAGAAACTTGAAAAGAAAATCTCTCTTTTTGGATCTGTTAGATCAGATGGAAGACCCACTTTTTCATTAGATACTATTAGTTTTATTGAGTTAGTTAGGGAAATTTCAAAAGATATCATGATTATACCGGCCCATATATGGACACCTTGGTTTTCTCTCTTTGGATCTAATTCTGGTTTTGACTCATTAGAAGAGGCATTTGGAAATTATGTAAAGGAAATACAGGCTCTTGAAACAGGACTTTCATCTGATCCCCCTATGAATTGGATGCTTTCCTCTCTTGATAATTTTTCTCTTGTTTCAAACTCGGATTCACATTCTCCTGAAAGAATAGGTCGTGAGGCAAACGTTTTTAAAGATTACCTATCATATGAAGAGCTAAAAGGTGTTTTAGAGAAAAAAGACAAGGAAAAATTTTTGTTTACTATTGAGTTTTTTCCTGAAGAGGGTAAGTATCATTATGATGGACATAGAAGCTGTGGAGTTTTTCTCCATCCTGAGGAATCGATCAAGTTTAATAATAAATGCCCAAAATGTAACCGACCTCTTACTATCGGTGTTTTGTCAAGAGTTTATAAGTTAAGAAACAGAAATTTTGGGGAGAAACCGGAATATTATATTCCTTTTAAAAATCTCGTTCCACTTAGAGAGATTATCGCTCAGGCAATAGATAAGGGAGAAAACACTAAGGAAACTGAAAAAATTTGGGAATTTCTTGTAAAAAAATATGATAATGAGATAAATGTTTTGCTTAATGTTGATTTAGATGAACTTTTAAATAGTGTAGATGAAAAACTGGTTGAAGGAATAAAAAACATGAGAGACGGTAAAGTAAAGAGAATACCAGGTTATGACGGTGTTTATGGAAAAATAATTGTTTTTGAAAAAGAAGATGATAAAAACTATGAAAAAAAATATAAACCACAAATGTCTCTTTTTTGAATATGAGGTACTTTCATATAGGACTTGATAAATTAAGTATTGATGAACTTTGGAACATTGCGAAGGGGAGAAAGATAAAAATTGAATCAGAGGTTTTGAAGAAAGTTAAAGCAAATAGAGAAGTTCTTGAAAATTTGATAAGAAGGGATGAACTTTATTATGGGATAAACACAGGAGTTGGAAGACTTGCTGACCGAAAATTGAATTTTGACGAGCTAAAGGATTTTCAAAAAGATCTTATTGTTTCCCATTCAGCGGGTTATGGAGAACCTCTTAAGAAGGAAATTGTAAGAATGGCGATGTTTTTAAGGTTGTATATGTTATCCAAAGGGTACTCAGGTGTAAGACCTGAGATAATATTAAAACTTGAGGAATTTCTAAACAAAAATATTGTTCCTTATGTTCCTTCTTTTGGGTCTGTGGGTGCAAGTGGAGATTTAATTCCACTTTCGCATATAGCCTTAGCTCTTACTGGTGGAGGAATGGTTTTTCATGATGAAAGACTTTTACCGACATATTTAGTTCTTAAATCTACGAATACACAGCCACTTGAAATGGAATATAAAGAGGCAATCGCTCTTATAAATGGGACTCAAGTTTCACTTGCTATATTAGTTTATGCTATTAAGTTTCTGGAAACTGTTTTATCTTTCTATGATAGAGCTTTCCTTTTTTCATTTGTTGCAATAGATGGAAATCCTGATATATTTAATGAGAGTTTAATTAGTCTACGAAACTCAAAGAGTGAAAAAAAGTTTGCTAAAATTTATAGAGAATTTCTTAGGGATTATAAATTTGAGAGAAAAAAGAAACTTGTCCAAGATCCTTATTCTTTTAGATGCATGCCACAGATAAGGGGTACAACTGATGAAGTTCTTGAATTCTGTAAAAGGATAGTTGATGAAGAAATTGAGTGTGTATCTGATAATCCCTTAATACTAAATGACAGAGTAATCTCTGGAGGAAATTTTATAGGAATAAGGTTATCTTTTGCTGCTGAAAATTTAAAAAAAATTATCTCAGTTTTGTCAAATGTTTCTGAAAGAAGGATTAATCATTTAATGGGTAGTGAAGTAGTTGAAATGCCCAAGTTCCTTTCTACTGAACCTGGAAAAAAATCAGGACTTATGATTTTGCATGTTCTTGTTGCATCCCTCGTTTCCTATATAAAAACCTTAACGTTTCCTGATCTTTCAGATTCAATACCAACCTCACAGAATCAAGAAGACTATGTTCCAATGACTATGAATTCCTGTTTGAAACTATTAGATATCTTAGATAAGTTTAAGGTAATAACTATTTCAGAGTTATATTCAAGTATCAGGGCTCTTCTGCTTCTCAAGAAAAATATTCCATCTGAACTTGATAATTTTCTTAATTCCAATTTTAAAGATTTAAAAATATTTACTGACGATTTGGCACCTTTTGAAGTCCTTAGAAAAATTGAAAAAGTGTTAAATTTTGAAATTTAGTAATTTTTAACCAAGATGAAATTCAAAATCTTTCTTTATAAGGGAAACGATTTCTTTATCAACTCTTTTTTTATTCCTTGTAAAGGCAACAAAAAGGGCATTAGAACAGAGACTATTGATTAGTCTGGGATAACCTTTTGTAATTGAAAAAATTTCTTTTATTGCCTCTTTCTCAAATATATCCTCTTCTCCTCCAGCAACTTTTAATCTATGTTTAATGTAACTTTCTGTCTCCTCTTCAGAATATGGATTTAAGGTGTAAGCGATTGCAACTCTTTGCATTATTGCAGGGTACTTTTTTAATTTCCTTTTTAATTCCATTTGCCCAAAAAGAACTATCTGTAAAAGTTTTCCCTCGGGTATCTCCATATTTAGGAGTAATCTAATCTCCTCGAGCAGTTTGGAACTTAAAAGTTGAGCTTCGTCAATTAGAATTATAAATTTAAAAGGGTCACTTATAAACTTTTTCTCTAATTCACTTCTTAAGGCTGTTTTACTTTTTTTATAATTTTCACCTTCAAGGAAATTTTTAGCTAAAAGATTTAAGAAAGCTGACGGTGATATAAGGGGGTCTAAAAGAAGTAAGGTTTTTTTCTCTTTTTCTTTTAAGTCCTTCTCAAGTAATTTAGAGAGGGTTGTTTTTCCACATCCAATCTCACCGAGAATTAAAGATAGCCCGCCTTTTAATTCAAAAATTTGATAAAGAATTCTTGCATAACTTTCCTTTATATTTTCAGCCCAAAAAAGAAAATCTAAATCAACAGTGTTTTTAAATGGTGATTTTTTAAAACCGAAGAATTCTTCAAACATTTTCAAGCCTTTCTGTTGCTTTTTTAGCCCATTTTGAGTCAGGTGCTATTTCAATAACTCTCCTAAAACTTTCTTTTGCCTTTTCATACTCTTTCTTTTTCTCATAGGTAATTCCTAAATGGTATATAGCTTCTATAAGGTTTGGTCCTCTTTCAAGTGCCTTTTTAAAAAATGAGACAGCATCGTCATACATTTCTCTATCGAGATAGATTAAACCCAAATAATAGAGAGCGTAAAGAGTAGCAGTAGGATTATTATCAATTCTTATCACTTTAGCTAAGTGTTCTATAGCTTCTCCATATATTCCCTTTTTATAACATATATAACCAATATCTTTCATAGCCATTGTGTTTCTTGGCTCAATTTGAAGAACTTTAATATAAAGAGGAAAGGCATCATCGAACCTTCCTGCCTGGACATAAGCCCACCCAAGAAGATTTAAAACTTTCACATTGTCAGGAGATTTTTCTCTTACATTTTCAAGAATTCTTATAGCCTCATCATAGTTACCTTTTGCAATTTCATTCCAACCTTTTTCTAAAAAGGTAGTTATATCTACCTCGGTAATCTGAAGTCTTTGGACAAACTTGTAAGGATCTTGTACTTCAGAACCTGTTTTCAATTTTAAAGTTTCCCTCTTTATCTCCTCTAGAAGTTCTAAAAGAAAGTCAATTTCATCTTTTACCTCTATATAAAGTTCCTTTAACTCATTCTTTACTTCTTCAAAGGTGGCACCAATTTTAATTTTACTTTTGAGTTCCTCAAACCTTTCAAAAAGTTTATTATAGTGTTTACTCTTCACAATCTAACATAATACAAAAAGCTAGTGCATATTTTCCATCATGGGTTATTGATACTGAGAATTTTTTGTTTTTAAATTTTTCTTCTAAATCTCCATGGAGTTTTATTTCAGGCTTACCGCTTTTGTCTCTTACAATTTCTATTTTTTTAAAGTAAACGCCTTTTCCAAAACCACTTCCCAGAGATTTCATCACAGCTTCTTTAGCAGCAAAACGACCTGCCAAATGGATAAAAGGATTTCTGTTTTTAAAAGCATATTCAATTTCTTTTTCTGTAAATATCCTCTTTAAAAATTTCTCACCAAATTTTTTGTAAGCATTTTTTATTCTTTCAATTTCTATTAAGTCAACTCCGCTTTTAAGTTCCTTGATTTTCATTTAATTTCTTTACTATTTCGATAAGTTCAAGGGGGTCATCGATCTCAAAATCAGCACCAGAATTTTTTGTTCCAAAAGTATCTCCATACCTGGCAAATACAGTTATCATACCTACTTCTTTTGCACCATATATATCTCTTTCTGCCCAATCACCAACCATTAACGCATTGTGTGGTTTTACATCTAATTTTTTTAGTATAGCGACAAAAGGTTCAGGGTTTGGTTTTCTTATTCCAGTATCATCCCAAGTAATGACAGCATCAAATATTGTATGGAGACCCACTTCTGCCAATCTGGTCCAAGCTTGTAATCTCGGTGCATCTGAAATAACTCCAAGCTTTAGTCCCATTCTTAAAAGTTCTGTTAAAACAAACTTTATGTGTGGGTATAATATCATATTAGCTGTCTTTGCTTTTCTGTATGCTACAATACCTGCTGCAAGTATCTTGTAGTCAATATTACCAAGCTCGATTTCAAGAAACCTATCAAAAATTTTCTGATCTTCGATATGTGTTTCTCCATAAAGTTTAAATATTTTCTCAATTGCATATTCCTTTTTAATTTTTAATCCAGCATCTATCATAGCCTCTACTGCCATTTCTACTGACTCCCTTTTCATCCTCATAAAATCAAGCAGAGTGTTGTCAAGATCAAATATACATGCTTTTATCATTTTCAACTTTTTCGCGCCCGGTGGGATTTGAACCCACAACCTCAGGGTCCGCAACCCTGTGCTCTATCCAATTAAGCTACGGGCGCTTCATTTAATTTTATTCTCAATTTTAAAATTTTTCAAAATCATTTACCTATCTCGAAAAAATCATAACCTCCTTTTAACTCTTTAATATTTCCTTTTTTATCCTTAATGAAAAGACCTTCTCCTCTTTCAACTCTTCCTATAACAGTTATCCATTTAGGTAATTTATTCAGTTCAGTTTCAGGAACTGTGAATAGCACTTCGTACTCTTCCCCTGAATTGGTGATATAATAAAGTGGATCTTTTTTCAATAAATTTGCAAAAGAGAAAAGCTCTGGGAAAATGGGCAGCCTCTCTTCCTCCAATACTATCTTTACACCAGAGGCTTTTGCTAATCTTTTTGCATCCTTTGAAATACCATCTGAAATGTCAATACCAGAGTTAATCTTTATTTTTTCCTTTAACTCAATAATTTCTGCAATCCTCGGTTTAGGATATTTGAATTTCTCTATCAGTTTTTTCTTTATTTTTTCATCAACCTCAAGATTATTTTCAAGTATTTCAAGTGAAGCAAGAACTCTTCCTGTATCACCTGTTATGCACACTAAATCATTTTCTTTAGCACCTTTTCTTAATATTGGATAATCGATTATTTCTCCAATACAGGTGATCGTAAAAGAAAATTTACCTTTTATCTTTATCAGATCACCACCAGAAATTGAAATTCCAAAATTGTTAGAAACCTCTATAATCCCTATGTAAAATTCTTCTATTTCACTTTTCCGAAAATTTTCAGGTATTAAAAGTGATATAAGAATTGTTATCGGTTTTGCTCCACAAGCTGCAAGATCACTTAGAGCTCCTGCTGTGGTACGATAGGCTATTTCCCTCAAAGTCAAATAATTTCTTCTGAAGTGTATTTCCTCTGAGTAAGAATCGGTTGTAACGGAAATTAGTTTAGTATCAAGTTCCAATATAGCTGTGTCTTCACCGATTCCTTCTCTTAAATAAGGATGAGGAAATTGAAACTTTTTTATAAAATCTACGAAATCCTCTTCTGATTTAAAATAGTCCATTAAGAGCTAAAATTATCTATCTATTGCGTCAATTCCTGTTAGATATCTACCTACAATGAGAGTATGAATTTCATAGGTTCCTTCATAGGTATGCACACTTTCAAGGTTATTAGCGTGTCTTAATGAATTATATTCTGTTGTTATACCGTAAGCTCCTAAAATTACTCTTGCTTCTCTTGCGACTTCAAGTGCCAACTTGGTGTTATTTCTTTTAACAAGTGATACGTGTATGTATCTTGCTTTCCCTTTTTCTTTCATTCTTCCAAGGTGTAGACAGAGGAGTTGTCCTTTCCATATTTTCTCAAACATATCAACTAGTTTTTCTTGAATTATTTGGAAGGATGCTATTTTCTTTTTAAACTGTTCTCTTACAAGGGCATGTTTGTATGCTTCATCAAAGCAAGCCCAGGCAGATCCTATACAACCCCAGGTAATTCCGTATCTTGCTTCATTTAAAGGCATTAAAGCAGATTTTAAACCTTCTGTATTTGGTAGTCTTTGTGAATCAGGAACCTTTACTTCATCAAGGATTAATTCTGAAGTATCTGACGCTCTTAAAGATATTTTTGTTTTTATCTCTTTTGATTCAAAGCCCTTTGTGCCTTTTTCTACTATAAATCCCTGGATTCTGTTGTTTTCATCTTTAGCCCATATGATAGATAAATCACAGGTAGACCCATTTGTAATCCACATTTTTCTTCCATTGATAATCCAGTGATTTCCATCTTTTTTACACCTACTTTCCATTGAATCTGGGTCACTTCCAGCGTTCGGTTCAGTTAAACCGTAGCTACCTATTAATTTACCTTTAGCCATTTCGGGCAAGTACTTGTTTTTTTGTTCTTCAGATCCGAAGGTATATATAGAGTACATAGCAAGAGAAGACTGAACAGAGCAAAAACTTCTTATTCCAGAATCTCCATATTCAAGTTCTTGCATCATTAAACCATACGCAACATAACCAAGTCCAGCTCCTCCATATTTTTCAGGTATAGTAGGTCCAAATAAACCAAGTTCAGCCATCTGGGGAATCAGATGTTTTGGAAATTCACCTTTTAACCACCATTCACCTATATAAGGAAGAACTTCTTTTTTTATAAAATCTCTTATGGTATCTCTTATAAGTTTTTCTTCTTCAGTTAGGTAGTCATCCAAGTCAAAAAATTTTTTTAGTTCAAATAGCATTGATTCTGACATAATTTCAAATTTGAAAAATTTTGGATTTGAACCTTTTTTAATTTACATTATTTTTTCACTTTTTAAATTAGTTTCAATATTTTTTCTTGATAACCTTATTCTTCCCAATTCGTCAATTCCTATTACCTTTACAATTATTTCATCACCAACTTTTACCTCTTGAATTAAATTTCTTATTTTATATGGAGACCATTCTGAGATATGTAAAAGTCCAACTTTTCCAGGAATAATTTCAACAAAAACACCAAAGTTTTCCACTCTTTTTACTTTTCCAATGTATACTTTTCCGACCTTTACATCCTGAACTATTTCTTCAATCATTCTCTGGGCTTCTTCAACATTTTCACTTTGATCTCCATAGACAAATACTTCACCTGTTGTATCATCGATATCTATTTTTACATTGGTTTTTTCTATTATTCTCTTTATGACCCTCCCACTTGGTCCTATTACTTCACCTATCTTTTCCTTTGGTATAACAAAAGCTCTTACCTTTGGAGCATATTTTGATATTGAACTTCTTGGTTCTTTAATTGTTTTAGACATTGTATGAAGGATAAATTCTCTTGCTCTTTTTGCTTCAAATAGTGCTTTTTCAAAAATATGATCTGGTAAAAAAGTCTTTTTTATATCAAGTTGTATTGCTGTAACTCCCTTGTATGTTCCTGCAATTTTTAGATCCATGTTTCCATAATGATCCTCAGAACCTATAATATCAGTTAGTAAAACATCTTCACCATCATAATCCATCCAACCTATAGAAATTCCTGCACAAGATGCTTTTATTGGAATTCCTGCATCCATAAGGGAAAGGGAAGCTCCACATACAGAGGCCATTGAAGTTGAACCGTTAGATTCGAGTATTAGTGAGACAACTCTTACTGTGTAGGGAAATTTCTCTTCTGAAGGCATCAACGGTTCCAAAGCTTTTTCAGCAAGATAGCCATGTCCAATTTCCCTTCTTGAAGGTCCCTTTAAGGGCGAAATTTCTCCTGTTGAGAATCCGGGAAACATATAATGAAGCATGAATCTTTTTACTTCTTCTCCTTCAAGTTCACTTAGCCTTTGAGCATCTTCTTTTGTTCCCAAAGTTGTAACACAAAGAGCTTGGGTTTCGCCTCTTGTAAAGATAGCTGATCCATGTGTTCTTGGTAAAACTGAAATTTCACACCGAATCGGTCTTATTTCATTTAAAGATCTTCCGTCCATTCTCTTTTTCTCTTTTACGGTTTTTTGTCTTACTATATCTTTTTCACAGTTACTTAAAGCTATTTTTATTTCTAATTCTTTTTCTGGGAATTCTTTAATTAATTCACTTATTATTTTTTCTCTTAATTCTTCTAACGCTTTTGTTCTCAAGGTTTTTTCTTGAATAAATAGTTTTTTTTCTAACTCATCTCTATAGGTGTTTATTTTTTGGGCAATCTCATCATCAATATATATTCTATTATAATCGTATTTATCCTTACCTATTTCGTTTTGAATTTTTTCTTGAAATAAAACTAATTTTTCAATATAGGGTTTTGCAAATTTCACTGCTTCAAGTATTTCTTCTTCTTTTATTTCCCTTCCCTGAAATTCTATCATGCTTATTCCTTCTTTTTTTCCGGATAGTAAAAGGTTGAATTCGCTTTTTTCAAGTTCACTTCTTTTAGGGTTTATTATAAATTTTCCATTTATTTTTCCTACTCTTACAGCTCCGATTGGACCAAGAAATGGTATATCCGAAATAGTTAAGGCACAGGATGCTCCAATTATACCAAGAAGGTCTCCCTCATGTTCCATGTCATAAGATAAAAGCAAAACTACAATCTCTACTTCATCTGTAAAACCTTCTGGGAAGTGAGGTCTTATGCTTCTATCAATGGCTCTTCCATAAATTATTTCTTTATCCCTTGGTCTTCCTTCTCTTTTTATGAATCCTCCGGGTATTTTGCCAGCTGCAAAGGTTTGTTCTCTATACTCTACAAGCAGTGGTAGAAAATCAGTTTTTTCAGTTTTACGTGAGGAAAGTGCTAAAGCTAAAATAACAGTTTCTCCACTTTTAACTAAAACTGAAGCTTGGCTCTGTCTCGCAATTTCTCCAATTTCAATTATTATTTCTGAGTTATCTAAATTAATTTTATAAGATTTCAATTTATCCTCTTAATCCAAGTTCATTTACTACTTTTGAATATAACTTATAGTCTTTCTTTTTGAGATAATTTAAAAGTCTTTTTCTTTTACCAACAAGTTTTATTAATCCGTATCTGGAGTGTACATCTTTTTTATGTTTTTTAAGGTGTTCAGTAAGGTAATTTATTCTTTCTGTTATTAAGGCAACTTGGATAGCTTCGCTTCCTGTGTCCTTTTCGTTAATTTTAAATTTTTCAATTATTTCTCTTTTTTTCTGTTTATTTAGCATTTTAGAAAGGCTATTTTATGGGAGTTGAACCCATATTTAAAAAAAAAGTATATCCTATATTTACATCTTTTTCAATTTGTTTTTTTAATTCCATCTCATTTTCAAATTTTTTATCGCTTCTAATAAACTTATAAAAATCTACTTTTAATTTTTTTATTTTAAATTCTTCTTTAAAATCAAAAAGATGAACTTCAAAAATTTTTTCTTCTTCATTAAATGTTGGGCGGTTACCGTAATATAAAAGCCCTCTAAAATTTTTATTTCCAATAAAAACTTCCACTATATAAACTCCTTCTTTTGGTTTTACTTTTAGATCAGATATTTTTAAATTTATAGTAGGAAAGCCAATTTTTTTTCCTCTACCAGAGCCTTTAATTTTTTCTCCATTTATAAAGAATTTATATCCTAAAAGTTTGTTTGCTTCCTCTATCTCTCCTTTTTCTATCAACTCTCTTATCCTTGTACTTGATATTTTTCTGTTTTTATATTTAACAAGGGGGAAAAGTGTTAATATTACATCTTTTTCTCTTGCAATTTCGTATAAGGTAAATATGTTTCCCTTTTTATCTTTACCAAAAGTGTGGTCAGGACCAATGATTAATCTTGATATTTGGATCCTAAAAAGTTGCTTTAGGAAATCTTCTGGAGAAGTTTCGGCAATTTTTTCGTTAAAATTTAATATCCATAGTTCGTCGACTTTTAAACTTTTAATGATTTCGATTTTTTCTTCAAGGGTAGTTAAAAGAAAATTTTTTTTGTTTTTATGAAAAAAAAGATAGGGATGTGGTTCAAAGGTTAAGATAACCAGTTTTTTTTTAAATATTTTAGAGATTTTTTTTCCTTCCTCAATCAAGAGTTTATGTCCTAGATGAACGCCGTCAAAATTTCCTACTATTAAAATAATGTCTTCTGTTTTTGGGAAATCTGGAAAGTTTATTCTATATATCTTCAATTTGTGCCGATTCTTCAAATTTTGAGAAAACTTTTCTTGGATTAAGATATTCCACATCTATCTGACCTATTCCTATAAAATTTTTTGTTTCGTCATAAACTCTAACATAGGAAAACCTTTTTAAATTTGCTGAAAATCTTAAAAAACTAGTAAAAGGAATAGGAATTCCCCTTTCAAAGTCATCAGCTGCTTCCTTTTTAAGTGAAACTTCTCCGAAGTGAAGGACTCCATATTCAAGAGGTTTTAAATGGGAAAGAAGATCTTCATTGGGGTCAATAGATTCCTTTATGTAAAAATGTCCAACTCTTTCTCTCAACAGATTTTCAATTACACCAAGTGTGCCTAATTTTTCTGCAATATCTTTTGCGAGGGCTCTTATATAAGTTCCTTTTGAACAGGTTACTCTTATTGTGAAACTATTTTTTCTGATATCTAAAAGGCTTATTTGCTTTATGAATACTTTTTTAGATTTTGGAGTGACAATTATGCCTTGTCTAGCTAGTTCATATAGTCTTTTTCCACCTTTTCTAACAGCAGAATAGGGTGGTGGTATTTGTTCTATTTCACCTTCAAATTCTTTTATTATTTTTTCTAACTTTTCTTTTGAAAATTCAGGAATTTCTTTTCTTTGAATGATTTCACCAGTTATATCCCAGGTATCAGTTAATATTCCGAGTCTGACGTCAGCTATATATACCTTTTCAAGATCCATAACATAAGGTAAAAGTTTTGTTGCTTTTCCAATACCTATTACTACAACACCGGTTGCATGTGGATCAAGATTTCCTGCATGTCCTACCTTTTCTTCATTTAATGTTTTTTTAACATGTCTCACACAATCATAGGTTGTCCAGCCTTTTGGTTTTTTTATGTTGAGGAAGCCGTTTATTTTTTCTGCCATATATTGCCCTACCTCCTTATAAAGAAAATTTCAGGCATAAATTTTAGTTCAATTTTTTCTGCTATTTTTTTTCTTATATAACTTCTTGCCCTTTCCAAAACTTTTTCAATGTTTTCTTCTTTTTCTTCTTTCAATTGAGTGTAGTGAATCTTTGCCTTTTTTAAATCGTTGGAAACTTCTACTTCAAGTATAATTAAATTAGCAATTCTGGGATCATTTATATCCTCTCTTATTACCTCATTTATAACTTTCATTATTTCTTTTGAAATTCTCTCAGGTCTATATGTTTTCAAATTGAACTCCTTTAAAGTTTCTCTATTTTTAGTATTTCTATTCCATTTTCTCTCATTAGAAAATTTTTAATCTTTAAAATCCTATCGTTTAAATTATACTGGTCTTTTGCTGCTATTGCAATATCTATTATGCTTTTATTCCATATTTCATTATCGTCTATCTCTGCTATTGAAGCATTAAAATTGTTTAAAATTTTCTCTTTTAGACTGTTTAAGATTTTTCGTTTCTCTTTTAATGAAAAACTATCTTGAATTAAAATTTCCACTCTTATGCCCCCTATACTCATTCTAAAGTTTTTTCTTTTTTGATTCTTATAAATACTTCAATTATATCTCCTTCTTTTATGTCTTTATATTCTACAATATGAAGACCACATTCTTTACCAGATTCAATTTCTTGAGCATCTTCCTGGTAATGTTTTAAAGAATCAATTATACCTTCATGAATTACGTTGCCATCTCTTTTAACTCTTGCTGTATATCCCTTGATAATTTTCCCACTTTTTATTATACATCCAGCTATTTGTCCAAATTTTGAGACTTTAAAAACTTTTCTTACTTCAGCTTGTCCAATAATTTCTTCTACCTCCTCAGGTTCAAGCATACCGGATAAGATTTTTTTGATCTCATCTAAGGCGTGATATATGATTTTATGTTCTAAAATCAAAACTTTTTCGTTTCTAGCAAGATTTTTTACTTTTGAGTCTATATTAGTATTAAATGCAAGTATTACACCGTTTGAGGCTGATGCAAGTAGTACATCATTTTCAGAGACAATTCCTACCCCTTTATGGATTATGTTTACTCTTATCTCTTCATAGACCATTTTTGATAAAGTATCAGAAAGGGCATCAGCAGATCCTTGTGTATCTGCCTTTATTATAACAGGTAATTCTTTAACAAGACCTTTTTTAATTTTTTCTTGTATATTTGTTAAGACAGTTTGAAGTTCAGCTCTTTTTATTTGTTCTTTTTTTAGCTCCTTTCTTTTATATGCTTCTTCCCTTGCTTCTTTTTCTGAGAGCATGGTTATGAGGATATCGCCAGGGGAGGGTAATTCTTCGAGACCTTGTACAACGCATGGGGTTGATGGATATGCTTCTTCTATAATTTGATCCCACTCATTATATAGATTTCTAACCCTTCCCCAAGTTGTGCCTACAAGTATAGGGTCTTTTTTTCTTAAAACTCCCCTTTGAACTATTACTGTACAGAGAGGTCCTCTTCCTTTATCGAGTTTTGTTTCAATTACAATAGCTTTAGCTTTTCCTTTATAGGTTGTTCTTAAGTTTAGTTCTTCAGCTACCAAAAGAATTGCATCAAGTAAATTATCAATACCCATTCCTGTTTTTGCCGATATTGGAACCATAATTGTATTTCCGCCCCATTCCTCAGGAACAAGACCTTCTTCAGATAGTTCTGCCATGACTTTTTCAGCGTTAGCATTAGGAAGATCCATTTTATTTATTGCAACAATTATGGGTACAGAAGCAGCTTTTGCATGGGAGATAGCTTCTTTTGTTTGTTCTTTGACTCCCTCATTTGCTGCGACAACTAAAAGAGCAATATCAGTTACTTTTACACCTCTTGCTCTTAGTGCTGTGAAAGCCTCATGACCTGGTGTGTCAATAAAGGTGATTTTTTGTTTATTATAATCAATTTGGTAGGCTCCTATATGTTGAGTTATTCTACCAGGTTCTTTTTCTGCCAATTTTGTCTTTCTTATATAGTCAAGAAGGGTTGTTTTTCCGTGATCAACATGTCCGAGAACAGTGATAACAGGTGGTCTTTTCTCTTCTAATTCTTTTTCTTCTTCTTCAACCATTTCTTCTGCTTTTACTTCTACTTTAAAGCCTAATTCTTCTCCAATTATTATCATTGTATCAATGTCAAGGATTTGGTTTATTGTGGTAAAAAGACCATGTGAAATGCATTTTTCTATTACTTGCGCAGGATCTACTCCCATCATTTTTGCAAATTCTCCAACTGTAAGTGCACCTGGAATGTATATTTTACTTTCCACTTTTTCCTCTAAAACTTCCTCAACTTCTTCTTTTTCCTTTTTAAACTTTTTTTTGATTTTTGGACCAGTTCTTAATCTTGAGAGTGTTTCTTTTAATTTTGTCTCTATTTCTTCTTCCGTAAGAGTAGGTTCCTCTTCAATTTGTTTTTTTGTCTTTTCCTCTTCTCCCCATATTTCCTTTTTCTTCTTTAGCATTTCCATTTCTTCTGTTTTTCTTTTCTCAATAAATTCTCTGATTCTTTTTTCCGTGTCTATATCTATAGGGCTTATATGAGATTTAACTTCAATTCCCATTTCTTTCATTAGTTCTTTTAATGCTTTTGTAGACATCTCAAGTTCCTTTGCTAAGTCTCTAACCTTTTTTTGTTTTTCCTTTTTCTTTTTTTCTTTTCTTTCTTCATTAGCTTTTATAGTTTTTTTACTTTTTGGAGTAGTTTCTTTTTATTTTTTCATTTTTAAAACTTTTGTTTATTTTAATTTATTATTTTTTTTATTTAAACTTAATATATTTTCATTGTTTTAAGTCTTCCTCTAAGTTCGTATATGGAGAATACACCATCTGTTTCTTTTTTCAATTCAATTTTAATTTCATCTGGCATTATCATTTCATCTATTAAAACTTTTTTTCTTCCTTCCCATTCACTTTGGGAGATTACCCAGATTTCATCACCAACTAATTTTGAGGCAAGTTGTGCATTTTGTGAACCAGTTCCTTTTGCTGCCTTAATTTCTTCGTCAGGTACAACAGCTATAATTTTATCTTCTTCTTTTACAACATGTAGGGGTCTTGATGGAGAGAGAGCATTTTTGGCAAATTCCAATTTGTTTTCACTCCAAGGTATTACATCAATTTTTTCACCAGCGAGTTCTCTTGTAATTATTTGGATTCTTGATCCCCTAATCCCTATGCAAGCCCCCTGGGGATCTACTCTCGGATCATGGGATCTGACTGCGACTTTAGCCCTTTCTCCTGGAATGCGAACAATGCCCATTATTTCTACAACTCCATCTAATATTTCTGGGACTTCCAGTTCTAGCAATTTTCTTAAAAAATTGGGGTGAGTTCTTGATATTTTCACAAGGGGTCTTCTTCCAGATGTTTCTACACTTAAAACAAGTCCTCTTACTTCAGATCCTATTCGATATTTTTCTTTTCTTATCTGTTCCTCAGGAGGCATAAATCCATCAGCTCTTCCAAGACCCAAATAGACTCCTGATTTGTCAACTTTTTGGACAACCCCTCTTACTATATCTCCAATCTTTGTTTCAAAGTCCTTATATATTCTTTCTCTTTCAGCATCTTTTATTTTTTTTGTAAACATTTCTTTCATTCTATATATAACTCCTCTTCCAAGTTCCTCTATACTCATCTCCACTCTTATATTTTCGCCTGGAACTACAAGAGGTTTTATTTTTTTTGCTTCTTGATAAGTTATCTCATAGTTTGGATTCTTTATTTCATTAACAACTTTTTTTAAAATCCAAATTTTTATCTCACCGGTTTTTTCATTAATTTCTACTTCAATTGGAAAAGCATTATCTCTAAAATATTTTTTAATAGCTATTTCGAAAGAATCCTTCAATGATTTTATCACATATTCTCGATCAATTCTTCTTAATCGTGTTATCTGGTCAATATATTCAAACAGTTCACGAGCCTTCATTTAGATGTCCTCCATTTCACACAATTTTATTTTTTTTACTTCTTCTAAAGGTATTTTAATTAAGTTTTTATCAAATAGAATATAAAATAAATTTTCCTTAAAATCAAGTAGAAGGCCCTTTATTTCCTTATCTTTTGTAATCAATTTTACCTTTTTACCTTTTGCCCATATAAATTCCCTTTCAGATTTTAATTCCCTATCAAGACCTGGAGATGTTACCTCAATTTCACTTTGTATGTCTAATCCTTCAACTTTAATTATTGAGATGAGCCTTTCTGCCCACCTTTTCGTGTCTTCTGCTGTTATCCCTCCTTTTTTATCTATTGTTAGTATAATTTTGAATTTTGTCCCATAACCTTTTACTGATAGGTCTAAAAGGGTTATTTTTTCCTCACTTAGCTCCTTTTCCAAAATACTAAACAAAACATCTTTTACTTTCTCTGCTTCATACATCATTTAGCTCCTTCTTCTTTTTTTCTACTATTTCCTTTACTTTAATTTTTAGTTCCTTTAAATTTACTTCTATTTTTTCTTTTTTCTCTCTTATAAAAATATCTGCTAAATCCTTTTTAATATTTTTACCTAAGGTTACTCTTATAGGAATCCCTATTAAATCAGCATCCTTGAACTTGACCCCAGGTGTTTCATCTCTATCATCAATTAGGTAATCCAAATCGTTTTCTTTAAATTCTTTTTCTATTTTTTTGGTGATAGTTTTATCTAAATTAAAATCTACTATATGTACATCAAAGGGTGCTATTGTGATGGGAAGGGAAAGTCCATTTTCGTCCATATATGAACTCGCGGCAGAAAGAAGAATTCTACCTATACCTATACCGTAACTACCCATAATTATGGGTTTTCTTTTACCGTTTTTATCAGTAAAATAGGCTCCCATTGATTCAGAATATCTTGTTCCAAGTTTAAAGATGTGTCCGATTTCTATAGCATTTTTGAATATCAGTTCTTCAGAACAAAAGTAGCATAGATCACCCTCCTTTGCCTCTTTGATGTCTTCAACTCTTTCTATTTTAAAATCTTTAGAAGGGGTAATTCCTTTTACATGGTAATCCTCTTCTCCTGCTCCTGCAACACCTCCTATTATTTCGTTTGCAAATTCATCTATAATGATGGGAACTTTTGAATTTAGAGGTCCTACAAATCCGGCAGAGACACCTAAAATTTCCTTTACTTCATCTGGATCAGCTATTTTCAGGGTAGAGTTCAAAAGTGATGATAATTTACCAATATGAAGTTCATAATCTCCCCTAACCACTGCAAGTATCGGTTTTTCTGCTCCTAAAACTAAAATACTTTTTAATATACCTTCAAGTGGAACGGAAAGAAATGAGGATACATCTTTTGCACTTTTTATTCCTGGAGTATAAACTTTTTCTTTCTTTTCTTCACCTATGTAGCTTTTTACTTTAGGTTTAGATTTAGCAACTTCCTTATTTGCCTTATAACTGCACTTTGGACATATGACAAGTTTATCTTCTCCCCATTCACTTTCGACCATAAATTCACCCGATTCTTTTCCTCCCATAAGTCCTGAAGATGCTTGGACAAAGTGAAACTTAAGACCACATCTTTTGAAAATTCTTTCGTAGGCTAATTTATGTTTGTTATAAGATTCATCTAATCCTTCCCAAGTTGCATCAAGTGAATAGGAGTCTTTCATAGAAAATTCTCTGCATCTTAAAAGACCACCTCTTGGTCTTGGTTCATCTCTGAATTTTGTTTGGATCTGGTACCATATTTGGGGTAATTCTCTAAAGGATCTAATTTCATCTCTTGCAAGAAATGTAACAATTTCTTCGTGGGTTGGTGAGAGGGCAAAATCGGAGTTTTTCCTATCTTTGAGCCTAAACATGTCATCACCAAAAGATTCCCATCTTCCTGATTCTTCCCATATTGATTTTGGAGAAAGAGCTGAAAAGAGCATTTCTTGAGCCCCTATTCTATCCATTTCTTCTCTTACTATTTTTTCTATCTTTTTAATGCTTTTAAGACCTAATGGTAAAAATAGGAACACTCCAGCTGAGATTTTCCTTATATATCCTGCTCTGAGAAGAAGGGCATAGGCAGGGTTGTCAGCATCTTTTGGGTTTTCACGTAGTGTTTTTATGAAAGATCTGTTGAATTTCATTGTTTAATTATAAGAAAATTTTTAAATAAATGAAAATTTTAACTTTATGTACTGCATTTCCAAGAAATAAAAGTGATGTTATAACACCTTGGCTTGTTAGATTCTTAAAGGAACTTGAGAAAAAAGGTCATGAAATTTACATTTTTACTTCATCATACAAAGGGTTGAAGCAAAAAAGCTTCAATAATTTTAAAATTTTCAGGTTTAGATATTTTATTTCAAATTTTGAGACTTTGACACATGATGTGGCTATTCCTGAAAGATTAAAGGAAAATATAATTTATTACTTTTTGGTCCCCTTTTATTTATTCGGTGGGATTAAGGGTGTTTTTAAATACAAAAATTTTCTAAAAAAAGTGAAAATAGATGTAATCCATGTGCATTGGCCAATCCCTCACATTATTTTTGGCTATTTATTTAAAGTTTTTTTGAAAAGCCCTATTGTATCTACCTTTCATAGTGCTGAATTAATACTTTTGAAAAACATTACAAAGAGTAAGTTTACAGGGAAGATTTTTGTCAACTTTTTTAAATATTTTTTGAAAAAATCAAGTTTTATTACTGTAAATTCTTCCTATACAAAGTCTTTGATAAAAGTTTTTAATCTGCCTGAAAAGAAAGTAAAGGTTATTCCTTTTGGTGTTTCTCTTGATATTTTTGACTTAAATTTAGAGGGGAAAAGCTATGCCAAAGAAAAAAAAGTTCTTTTTGTTGGGAGATTAGTTGAAAGAAAGGGTGTTAAATACTTAATTGAAGCCTTTAAAATTTTTTCTCAAAAGTATAGTGATTATAAGCTTTGTATAGTTGGTGATGGTCCTTTGAAAAATGATCTTTTTAAACTGACCAGTGAATTAAAAATAGATGAAAAAGTAAATTTTCTTGGTTTTGTTGATAAGTCAGTACTTTTAAAAGAGTATCTCACCTCTTCAATTTTTGTTTTACCTGCTATTTTTGATTCAAAAGGTGATACAGAGGGTTTAGGAGTTGTTTTAATTGAGTCCATGTATTTTGGTACACCTGTTATTGCCACATCTGTTGGTGGTATTGTTGATATAGTAATTGATGGTTATAACGGTTTTTTAGTTAAAGAAAAGGATGTTACTGGACTTGCTTTGGCAATGGATAGGCTTGTATCAGATTCTACTTTACAAGAAAAGTTTGTTAAGAATGCTAAGGAATTTGTCAATAAAAATTTTTCTTGGCAAAATATTGTAAATAGTTTTGAAAAAATCTATACCTTAAGTTTATGAATTTTTCTATATTTTAAATATTTTTTGTTCAATTTAAATCACGAAATTTTAAAATTAATATATCCCACTGTATAGACCCCTTTTAAGATTTTCACAAATTAAACCTTTCTTCTTCTATTTTAACATTTAAGTTGACTTCTAAAAATTCTGAGTAAAGTACATACTCACCTTTTTCATCCCATTGTTCACATTTGTAAGGAATAAAATCATTCCTTATCCAAAAAACTTCCCTTGCACATCCGAAAAATTCGGAAGGTTCTTTAACTTCAAATTCAATCTTATAACCTTCAAAGCCTTTTTCTTTGAATGTTCCTAAAATTTTTGATGGATAGCCTTTTTTATAATACTCAAACATTCTTCTATATATTTCTCCTATGCCTGCGTGATATACTCTAAAACCTCTTAGGGAAATTACTCTTTTATCATCTGGGTTTAATGTTAGAACAATTCCTCTTAGCATTCCGCTTTTTCTTCCTCTAACGATATTTTTTTCAGGGTTATAAAGGACTTCACTGTTTTTATTTTTCCCCTCCAGAACCTTGAGTCTTATCCAAAGGGGTTTTTTAAATTCAACGAAGTATTTTCTTTTATCCTCCTCATTATCTTTTTTCTGATAACTCTCATAGATACATGTATAGGTGTTTACACTTTCCCATTTCTTTTCACATTCTTTTATGATTAAGTCTACATTAATCTGAATTAAGATAGAGATAAAGATACCCTTCATATATCCTCCTTTTAGTTATTTTTTATGTAATTATAATGTAAAAGAAAGAAATCTATCTATCTTTTTAATTAAATTCTTAAATTTTGTTTAATTGACTTAAAAAGTAGATTCCTAATATTTTTTTCTAAAGTTTATATAAATTAAATTTAAAACATCTTGTGTGAAAGTTTACGAAGTTATTTATTAACGTATTTTAATGATGGTTTTCTGAATAACTTTTTTTTAAAAAAGTTTAGAGTAACTTTCAGATGGGTTAGTAATTAATTTTAGTTTTATTTTTTAACTTTTATGTCAAGTAAATTGTGTATTTAGTGATTAAAAGAATTTATGGAAATTAAGGTGGGTTTTAAGAGAAGAAATAAGGGATATATTAAATAACTTTGGAAGTAGAGTTTTAGCTTGGAATTCTTTGAGAAATGTATAGTAATAGTGAAATTTTAGGATTTTAAAAATTAAGAGAAAATGATTCACAAATAATGCTATAAGGATGACTGGATAATCATTGATTCTGATTATCAATAATTATGACTTTTTGATCTTCTTATGAAAAAAAAATATTAGAAGAGGTTTAAAAAAAAGTGGAGTAAGGCTTGTTGTTCTTTGTACATCAGAGCAATATTTAAAAGCAAAAAATCTTTATAAAAATATGGATTTAATTGCGAAGGAATAATAAAAGATTTTTATTCTCCAGGGGATTCAAAAGAAAAATGGGTTTTAAGGTTATAGATTAAAAGTGTGAAAGAGATTTTAAGAATTTATTATTTAATTTGAAAGATTCTGTTTTTTTGTTTATAATTTAAAAATTATAATAATAGGTAGGATAAACTATGGAGAGGGAAAGTAATTATATTGAGGGGAAGTTTCAAAATGTTCTAAGAAATATTTTTCAGTTTGATGCTTCTGATTTAGATTTTGGTATTTATCGGATTTTGAATTATAAGCGAAATCAGATAGAAAAATTTATTAATGAAGACCTAAAAAATAAAGTTGAAGAGGCTTTCTCAAAATATAAAAAAGAGCAAAAAGAAGAAATTGATAAAGAATTTGAAAAGATCAAAAAAGAAATTGCTAAGCTTTTAGGAGAAGATGCTTTTACGTTAAGCGGAGAACTAAAGGAGGAATTTAAGAATACACCTTTAGGAAAAGAATTTCTTTCTTTGAAAGATCGGAAAGAAGAAATTGAAAATATTGAAGAGATTAAGCGACAGGTTTTTATTGATCTTTATAATTTCTTTTCAAGGTATTATGAAGAAGGTGACTTTATACCTCAGCTTCGCTATTCAATAAAGGGGCATAAATATGTAATTCCTTATAATGGGGAGGAAGTAAAACTTTACTGGGCAAATTATGACCAATACTATATTAAAACAGGTCTTTTTTTCAGAGATTATACTTTTAAAGCAGGTGACTATAAAGTTATCTTTCGTGTTGTTTCAGCTTCACAAGAATTAGGTTCAAATAAAGAGAAAAAAAGTAGGTTTTTTATTTTAAGTGAGGAAGATCCAATCCAAATTAATAATTCTACGCTTATTGTAAGATTTCAGTATAGAGAGCTTGAAAATGATGATAAAGTAGTTGAAGTATATAGAAAAAAGTTTTCAAAAAATAAAAGTAGTGGAACTGAAAGCGACCAAAAGAAGGGAATAAATCAAAATAAATTAAACATCATTATAGAAGAGGAAATACTGAATAATGTTAAAGAGTCAATATTAAATCTTGCTTTAAAAAAAGAATATAAAAAGGATAAGGAAGGTTCATCTATTTCTCTTCTTTTGTATCATCTTAATCGCTTTACTGCAAAAAATACGAGGGATTTTTTTATTCACAAAAATCTCAAAAAATTCTTATCAGAGCAACTTGATTATTTTATAAAGTCTGAAGTTTTGGACATTGAGATACTGGAAAAAGAAAAATTGTTAGACAAGCATATCACCCGTGCAAAGGTCGTGCGTGATATTGGAGGTATAATAATTGATTTTCTCTCTCAGATTGAAGAATTTCAAAAGAGGTTATGGGAAAAGAAAAAATTTGTTATAAAGACTGAGTATGTAATAACCACTGATAGAGTTCCTGAAGATTTTTATGATGAGATATGGAAAAATAAGGAGCAAAAGAAGGAGTGGCAGGAATTAGGTTTTGAAATTCCTAAGAATAAAGAAGAGCTAAAAAATAAAAAGCTTCCCGTAGATACAAAATATTTCTCTCAGGAATTTAAAGAAAGATTGCTTGAAAATCTAACTAAAAACGCAGATTTAGATGACCTTTTAGATGGAATTTTGATCAAAAGTGAAAACTGGCAAGCTTTAAATTTACTTTTGGAGAAATATAAAGAAAAGGTGCAGGTGGTTTATATTGATCCACCCTATAATACTGGAAGTGATGAGTTTTTATATAAGGACAGATATCAGCATTCTTCTTGGCTTACTATGATGGAGAGTAGATTGAGTTTGGCAAAAGAATTAATGAAAGAAGATGGAGTAATTTTCGTAAGCATTGGTAATAACGGTAATCAACATTTTGAGTCTTATAAACTAGGAATGATTATGACTTCACTTTTTCCAAAAAGATTTGGTGATCTAATATGGAAAAAAATGGGTGGCAAAGGCAATTTATCTGAAACAGATTTGACAGAACTGCATGAATATATTTTATGTTTTGGTAGAGAAAAGTCCTTTTTATATGAAAATATTATTAAAAAAAAAGAATTAGAAGAATATGAAAAAGATGAAAATGGAAATTTAGTCAAATGGATACCTTTAAGTAGTACAAGTCAACATACAAAGTATACGAGACCTAAT
>JBCNUW010000018.1:0-38845 GCA_039630575.1 Caldifarciminales bacterium | reverse complement strand
TTTTAATTTTCTCCACCGAGAAAATTTTGTCCACCTTCACCCTAAAAATCTCATGAATTACTTTCTCAAATAAATATATGCCCATTTACTTTTTTTATGATAATAGGATATGTAGGTATACAAACAAAAGAGCAAAAAGCACAAAAGTTTTTTTGCTATTTCAGCACCAAAAATTTAATTTTTGCCTAAAAATGGCAAACATAACCAAAGTTAAAGAAAGTAGTTTTTGTAAACTCTCACTGTGTTTCAAAACTTAAAATTTGCTGATACTCCGAAAATAATATGTTTTCTTTAAAAGTCTAAACTATAAACGATATGAAATTTGGTAAATAACATCATTCTTTTATATAATTATATAAACTTGAAGCGGTTCCAATCCTTACTTTATAATCGTAAAATGGCTATAAAAAAAATAAAAACACCAATTGATGAAGAAACAGTTCTTTCAATAAAAAGTGGTGATGTTGTTTATATTTCAGGAATTATATATGCTGCAAGGGATGCTGCTCATAAAAGGATGTTTGAGGAATATAAAGAAAAAGGCATTCTTCCTTTTAACTTAAAAGGACAGGTAATTTACTACGTTGGTCCCTCACCTGAAAAACCAGGTCAAATCATAGGATCATCTGGACCAACAACTTCTTTAAGAATGGATCCTTATACTCCATTTGTACTTGAAATGGGAGTAAAGGCAACCATCGGTAAAGGTGAAAGATCAAAGGAGGTTATAGAAGCTATGAAAAAATTCAAGGCACTATATCTTGTAGCAGTGGGAGGTGCCGGTGCACTCATTTCAAAATCAGTAAAAAGAGTTAAAGTAATTTCTTATGAAGATCTTGGTCCTGAAGCAATCAGAGAATTAGAAGTTGAAAATTTTCCAACAGTTTGCGCCATTGACGCCTATGGAAATAACCTCTTTGAGGAGGGTGTAGAAAAATATAGAAAATTACCTTAAATTCTCTACCTTAGGCAACTCATCAAGAGAATTAAGACCAAATATTTTTAAGAATTTCTCTGAAGTTCCGTACAAAAGAGGTGCACCCTTTATCTTCTTTCTTCCTACAACCCTGACAAGACCTTTCTCTAAAAGACTTTTTAAAGTAAAATCAACTGATGAACCCTTCAAAATTTCTATTTCAGCTTTAGTTATAGGCTGTTTATAAGCTATTATTGCAAGTGTTTGTAGCATAGCCTTTGAAAACCTAAAAGTATTGTCTCCCTTTAATTTCTTTACATAGTCACTATATTCTTCACGAGTAAAAAATGCATAACCACCAGCTACTTCCTTTACAACTACAGCTCTTTTCTCATTATCGTATTCCATTTTTAAATTATCAATCTCCTCTTTTATCTTTTCCCTCGGAAACCCTGTTAATTTTGCCAACTTTTCAAGTGTAATTGGTCTTGAAGAAACAAAAAGAAGAGCCTCTATTACCCTTTTTAAATTTCTTTCAGTTTCCATCTTTTACGAAAATATATAAAAAATATTAAGGATAATAAAGAATCAATTAAAAATTCAAGAAAACTAAAGGTAAAAAATTTAACAGAAACAATAATAGTGAATATAAGAGCAATCAAAATAAACTCCTTATAATCCTTAAAATCTATAAATTTGGGAGTATAAAAGCATATCGTTACAAGGGCAACAAATGAAGAAATTGAAGATGATAAAGCAAGCCCTGTGTAACCCATAAGTTTAAAAAGGAGTGGGGCAAAAAAAAGAAAGGAACTTAACATGTAAAGATGAGAAATATTCACCTCAAGAATTTTCTTTTGTGAATAAAAATAATTTAAATGAACATTAAATAAAGAAGCAGGAAGTATCCCTAAGGAAAACCATATGAAACACAACGAGGTTTTCAAAGTATCTATACTTTTAAATTTTCCTCTTTCAAAAAAAATTTTTATTATGAAATCAGAATGAATAATCAATAACAAAACTAAGGGAAAAAGTATGGAAAGAGAGAACTTATAAATTCTTTTTAAATAATCAATTTTTTTATCACTCTCAGTCATATAAGGCAAAGAAACAGTCGCAAGACCTATTCCTAAAATTGCTATTGGAAAGTGTCTTAACCTAAAAGAGTAAGAAAGATAAGACAATTCACCCTCAGGTAAAAATGAAGCAAGAAATGTCGTTATAATAATTATGATTTCATTAGTCAATACCGTAACAAAAACAGGAATTAAAAGCCTAAAAAAATCCTTTATTTCCGGTATAAACAAATTTTTTGTAATCGAAATTTTAATTTTTTTAATAACAAAAAAAAATTGAAATAGAGCCTCAAATAAACCACCTACTACAATTGCAATAGCAAGGGAAATTAAAAAAAACTTTTCATTTAAATTTAAAAAAAAGTATGACACACATCCGATTAAAAGAAAAAAGAAATTGAAGAAAAAAGGAGCAAAAGAAGGAGGGAAAAAATTTTTTTCAGAGTTTAAAATAGAACCAAAATAACCAGCCAAGATAATAAAAAAAACAAAGGGAAACATCATCATTAAAGTATCTTTTGCATAGATAAACTTAAAACTAACATTTTTAAATCCAGGAGCAAAAATTAATATTAAAAGAGGCGACAAAAAAATTCCTAACAGAGTAAAAAAAAGAGAAATTGAAAAGAAAAAGGTAAAAGTTGAGTCTAAAAATTTTCTATACCTTGAAACATCCTTTCTATTTTCAATCAATAAAGGAACTAAAGATACATGCATTACACCTTCACCAAATAATATTCTTAAAAGATTCACAATCCTAAAAGAGGCATAAAAAACATCAGAGAGATGAGTAGCACCCAAAGAATAAGCGAGAAAAACCTCTCTTAAAAAACCAAAAAATCTTGAAAAAAGCGTACCTACACCAAAAATTAAAAGATTTAAAATAGTCTTTGAACCTACTTTTTTACCTCTATAATCTCTTCTGGAATCCATTTCTTCCAATCGGCAACTGAAGGTTGCTCTTCAGGTAAAGATGAATACGTAAGTAAGTAATTACCATCCTGATTTATATCAACAAAAATAAACTGAATTTTTCTCGGACTTGTATAAACCCATGACTCCCAAGCTCTATTTGCTTCTGGATAATAGGAACTTGTAACATAAGCGGGTTCTCCATACTTTATAAAAATCCTCCCTCTATCTGTATTTCTACCTTTAAGTTTCAATCCAAGAGAAAAATTCTGATCTGAAAACTCAATCCTTTTAATAAGTTCTGTAACAAACTCGTTCGCCTCAGTCTCAAGATCAGGATCAAATTTTTTCCAAAACTTCTGAACAAAAAATTTTTTCCCATTAAAATCACCTATCTTCCTAAATTCCTCTATTTCTTGAGAAGATGCAAAATAATCTATAAAAAATAGATAATTCTCATAATACCTTCTTATACTTTCCTCCCTGATTGTTTTAAAAGATACATAGCTAAACTTTTCTTCTCTATTAAAAAGAATATTACCATCTTTTATTACACTTATAACTAAAGTATAATCACCTGTATCAAGCTTATTTAATAAAATATTTGCACTTGTTATACCTCTTTGTATGCCTGGAACTTTATTCTCTTCTGAATAAATTTTCTCACCGTCTCTATAGACTTCATATCTTATTATCTCTTTTCCTTCAAATCCGTAAAGTTCATAGAAAAAATGAAACAAGCTATCTGGAAAAGAAAACCTAAATGGAAATCTAATGTCAAATCCAAAATGTTCTCTTTTAAAAAAATAATCCTCCTTTTTTCCAATACTTGGAGTTATGAAAATATCTGAAATAAAAGGATAAGTAATCTTTAAATTCTTTTTAAAATTAACTTCTCCCTCCCTTGCCTTAGTCTTAAACTTTACCTTTATCAAATATTCCCCTTCTTCCAAATTTAAAATAAAAACATCAAAAATCTTTGTTTGATCAGTATAATTACCTATTCTAAAATTTTTTGTAAACTTATCTTTATAAGTTTTTCCCTTTAAAATATCCTCCCAGAGTATTTCAATATCAAATTTACCCTCATAATAACCTAATTTCTTTTCAAGCGGTATTTGATTTACATTTAGTTCATACCACATCTCAACACTGAAATTTTGTCCTTTAAATGTAGCGTAAGGAAAAAGATAAAATTCAAATTTTCCTTTTGAAAGAAAAACTGTTGAAATTATTAAATACTCTAATAACTTAATCATCAGTATTGAGGATAAAGCTCCCTTAAATCAGTTACTAGCTGATAGTCACCAAAACCTGTTTTATCAACAAAAATAAATTTAATTCTAAGCTTTGTATAATACCAAATCTGATAAGGATAAGTTCCAAATTCTATGGGATGATCCTCTATATAGTCAGGAGGTCCATATCTTATATAAACCCTTCCCCTGTCTGTTTTATATCCCTTTATAGGACCAGAAAAATTTTTCATAACATATTGAAATCTTTCAATAAAAGTAATTTCAAGTTCATTGTAAGGGGTTAAAGGATCAGGATCACGAGTTTCCCAAAAGGCTTTCCATTTAGTTTCTCTTTCTTCTTCCTTGACTTTAAATAGCTCTTCAATATCTCTAAAATCAAACAAAATATTTAAGGCCTCTATAAGATCCTTCCATTCAAAGATTGAAAACAAATCAACCTTTTTTAAATATATTTCTCCGGTTAGCACAAACTTTTTTTTATTTATATAAAATTCTAAATTGTAAATTAAAGGAATTCTAAAACTTGAAAGATTTAAAGTATCAATTATCTTATTTAGACCCTCTTTAAACTCAAAGGTTAACTTTCTAAAAAGATCATTTTTTTTATAAAAACTTATATCTAACCTTCCACCTTTCTTTGATTTAAAAGTCAAAACAAAGTTATAAAAAGAATCAGAAAGGGGCGGAACATCATATACTATCTCATTCTCCTTAATTTTATAGAAAATAATATCTCCTATACTTATAAATTTTTTAATTAAAAATTCTTTTGAATATGTCCACCTCCTCTGAGAATTCAAATCTAAAACCTCTATATTTACTTTCTTTAAAGTGTTATCCAATGTAACCCATTTTTGAAAATTTATCATATTTTCCTTATCTTTCGTATCCTCATACTTTTCAAAACTTAACTTTTGGTTAAATCTAAAAAAATACTCCTTCTCGTCTTCCGTAACGCAACTCACATTAACCTCTATTCCACCTAAAAATTCCTCTCCATATTTTTTGAAAACAAGTATATGAGGTAAAATTTTAATATCTATTAAGACTGAATCTCCTTTCTCAAAAAACTTTTTGTAAACATTAAAATTTATTGTATCTACAAAAAAGATAGTGATAAAGTAAAAATTTAAGCAATATATCACCAGTTAAACCCTCCTAACTGATATAAAAATGAAGTTAAAAAGGCTGAAAAAATTAAAGCTATAATTAAAATAATCAAAGCAATAACAATTGAAACTATAATAAAGATTCCAATTAATTGAAATAAAAATTTAATCTTATTGTGAAACTGAAGTAAATCCTCTTCCTTTTTAGTTAAACTTGCCCTATCAGCAGCAGATGCCGCTTGAAAAGCTACAACTCCTATCAAAATTGGAATCCAAGCAACAATTATTCCAATAATAGTTAATGCTTGAATTATTCCAGCAATCATATTTACTATACCAAAGAATTTAATCCATCCTGATCCTTTAGAGGCACTTTCGTAAAGATCCATTTTCTACCTCCTAAAAAATAAAGGGATTGAACCATCTTAAATATTTTAAAATAAACTAAACTCCTAAATAAAAAGAAAACCTTGAAAATATACCTAAAAAGAGAAGAATTCCCAAAATCAAAAGTAATATACCCGAAATAATTTCTATAACTCTAAAACCCTTTCTCAACTTTTGAAATGCCGAAAAGAAAAAATTAATAAAAAAACCCGATATAATAAACGGAACAGCAAGACCAAGAGAATAAAATCCAAGTAGTAAAAGACCTTTAAAAGGTGAACCATAAGTTGCAGCAAATGCTAAAATAGCAGCAAGCACAGGACCTATACAAGGAGTCCAACCAAAACCAAAAGCAAAACCAACAAAGAAAGAATTTAATAGAGGAAAACTAAATTTAATAGGATTAATTTTCCTCTCAACATCAAGAAACTTAAAACGGAGTAAACCTATAAGATGAAGTGACAAAATAATTATAAATATACCCGCAACTTTCTCTAAAATTTCCCTTTTATCTAAAAAAAAGGAACCTAATAAAGAAGAAGAAAAACCTAAAAACAAAAAAACTGTTGAAAAACCAAAAACAAATAAAAGAGAATGAAAAAAAATTAAAAAAGAAAAAACTCCTCTTTTTTTTAGCTCATTAATTGAAATACCGGTAATATAAGAAAAATAAACAGGAATTAAAGGTAAAATACAAGGAGATAGAAAAGATAAAAAACCAGCACTAAATGCAACTACTATCGAAGGATGCTCCATGTCATTTATAATAACTCAAATATTTACTGATTTGCAAGCATTCTTAAAAAGTTTTTATAATAAAATCTATGGAATTAGGTAAGACTTATAACCCTCGGGAAATTGAGGAAAAATGGCAAAAATTTTGGGTAGAAAAGAATCTATATCAAGCTGGTAAAGATAAAAGTAAAAAACCTTTCGTAATAATGATGCCACCTCCAAATGTAACTGGCACACTACATATGGGGCATGTTCTTAACAATACCTTGCAAGACATTTATGCAAGATACATGAGAATGAAAGGCTACGATGTGCTTTGGCTTCCTGGTGTTGACCACGCTGGAATAGCAACTCAAAATGTCGTTGAAAAAGAGTTAGCAAAAGAAGGTAAAACAAGGTTTGACTTAGGTAGGGAAAAATTCTTAGAAAGGGTAAATGAATGGGTAGAAAAATACGAAGAAATTATAAAATTTGCTCTTAAAAGGCTTGGATGTTCCTGTGATTGGTCAAAATACAGATTCACAATGGATGAAATTATGTCAAAAGCTGTTCTTGAAGCTTTCGTGAAACTCTACAAAAAAGGGCTAATTTATAGAGGAAAATATATAGTGAACTTCTGCCCAAGATGTGAGACAACACTTTCCGATGAAGAAGTTGAAAGAGAAGAAACAAATGGAAAGCTCTATTACATTAAATATCCACTTATAAAAGGAGGGTTCATTACTGTCGCAACTACAAGACCTGAAACAATGTTAGGAGATGTTGCAGTTGCTGTTAATCCAGACGACAAAAGATACAAAAATCTTGTGGGTGAGTATGCTATCCTGCCCTTTATTAAAAGAAAACTCATCATATTAGAAGATGAATTTGTAGATCCAGAATTTGGTACAGGTGCTGTAAAGGTAACACCTTCTCATGATTTTATTGATTTTGAAATTGCAAAAAGACATAATCTCCCCTTTGTAACAGTAATGGATACAAAGGGGATTATAAATGAAGAAGGCGGTGAATTTAAAGGACTAGAAAGATTTGAGGCAAGAAACTTAATAATAGAAAAACTTAAAAAATTAGATCTGTTAGAAAAAGTTGAGGATTATAAAATTATTTTGGGTAAATGTTATAGGTGTGAAACTATAATAGAACCATACCTTTCAGAGCAGTGGTTTTTAAGCATGAGAGAGATGGCCAAAAAAGCTTATGAAGCTGGAGAAAAAGAGGAAGTAAAGTTTTACCCACCTTCATGGAAAAAGTTATACGACCAGTGGCTTTTAAATATAAAAGACTGGGTTATCTCAAGACAGCTATGGTGGGGTCATAGAATACCCATTTATTATTGCAAAGATTGTGATAATTTAATGGCAGAGATTCAAAAACCTCTTAGGTGCGAAAAATGTAACTCCCAAAATATTGTTCAAGATGAAGATGTACTTGATACCTGGTTCTCCTCTTGGCTTTTTCCCTTTTCAACTTTAGGTTGGCCTGATAGGAATGAACTTTTAGAAAGATATTATCCAGGCTCTTTACTTGTTAGTGCCTGGGACATTCTATACTTTTGGGTAGCAAGGATGATCATGGCTGGTCTTGAATTTTTAGAGAGTGTACCCTTTAGGGATGTTTTAATCCACGGACTTTTAAGAGATGAAAAAAGAAGAAAGCTCTCAAAATCTCTTGGTAATTCCCCGGATCCTCTAGATCTTTTTGATAAATATGGTGTCGATGGCGTGAGGTTTTCAATCCTTTCTATTGCTCCTGAAGGAAGGGATATTATTTTTAGTGTTGATAAAATGAAAATTGGTAGAAACTTCTGTAACAAAATATGGAATGCCTTTAGACTACTTCTCAGTTATGTTGAAGAAAACAAGGTATTCAAAAGAGAGTTACCCTATGAGCTTGAGCTAGAGGATAAATGGATTTTAATGAAATTTAATGAAACATTAAACAGAGTAAATAGTGGACTTGAAAGTTACGACTACCCAGAAGTGGCAAAGATTATATATCAGTTCTTTTGGTTAAACTATTGTGACTTTTATCTTGAGGCTATAAAAGATAGGTTAAAAGATATAAAAAGAAAAGAAAAGGCTTTGAAAGTTTCTCTTATAGTTTTTGAAAATTTTCTTAAACTAGCACATCCTTTAATTCCCTTTATAACTGAAGAACTTTGGCACAGATTACCATTTAAGCAAGAAAAGGAAAGTATATCTCTTGAAAGTTGGCCTTGCGTATTTGATATAAACTTTGAAAAAGAAAAAGAAGAATTTGAATTTTTAATAGAAACAGTAAATCTTATTAGGGAATTAAAAGGCATTTACAATATACCTTCTAATGAAAAAGTAAACGTTTTCATAAAGGAGAAAAAAGATAAGAGATTTTTTGAACTTTTACAGTTATTGGCAAAATCCTCTACACTTGAAGTAGAACCCACTGAAAACTTTTTAGGGTATGTTGTAAATGGGAAAGAGTTATTAGTTACACTCCCTATGGGAGTAAATATAGAAAAAGAAAAGCAAAGAATTAAAAAGGAAATAATAGAACTCAAGAATTTAATAAAAGACTTAGAAAGAAAGCTTACAAATCCAGAATTCCTTGAAAAAGCACCAGAAGAAGTTATAAGAAAAACTGAAGAAAAGAAGAAAATCTTTGTAGAAAAATTAAATACATTAACTAAATACCTATAAATGAAAAGTTACAAATTTAGTAAAATGGAAGATTTTCTTTTTAATTTTCCTCAAGATCTTTTATTTTACAAAAATATAAAAAAAACTGAACTAAAACCATTTAAAGAAATAAATTTCATCGGAATGGGTGGATCAGGCATTGCAAGTAAAATTCTATCACCCTTTTTAAAAGTAAAACATAACATCCTTAATGATTACTTTTATGAAGTTTTAAATGATACGAGTTTAAATATTCTCATATCCTATTCCGGTGACACTGAGGAGACTTTAAGCTTTATAAAACCTCTTGAAGGGAAAAATCTTATAACCATTTCATCAGGTGGAAAATTAGAAGAACTCTCTAGGGAAAAAAGAATTACCCATTATAAACTTCCACCAGGATATCCACCAAGATGTGCTTTACCTTTAATGTTTTCACTTATTAGCTTTATTTTATCAGACTTTATTACATTTAAAATTGAGGAACTTGAAGGAGTAAAGGAATTTCTCGAAGGAAAAAGGGGAAACTTTTCTTCTCTTGATGGTGATTGTATGGATCTGGCACAGAAATTTTATAAAAGACCACTTTTTATTTACACAGCCTATCCGTATAACTCTATAGCTTTTAGAATAAAAACACAGTTAAACGAAAATTCCAAACATTTTGTGCATATTGATTTTTTTCCTGAAATGAATCATAATGAAATTGAGGGCTTAAATTATCCTGAAGAGATAGTAGGAAGAGCCTGGGTTTTATTTATAGTCGGCAAACATATAAACGAAAGAAATAAAAAAAGAATTGAAGAAACAATTAAAATAATTGAAAACACTGTAATGGGGATTACAATCTTTGAAGCTCATGGAGAAAACCTCTTAAAAGAAATATTCTACACAATCTATTTTTTTGATTATGTATCATTACATCTTGCTAGACTCAACAAAATAGACCCTTTTAAAATTGAAAGAATTAACAGATTAAAAAAAGCTCTTTCAGATTGAAAGTTATAATTCCTATCGCTGGTAAAGGAACAAGGACATATCCTTTATCTTTTTCTACACCTAAACCACTTTTAAGAATTAAAGGTAAACCTATTCTTTATTATGTAACAGATGTTTTAAAAATTTTTCAGCCAGAAGAAGTAATTTATGTTATTTCTCCAAATTTATTAGATTTTATCGAAGAAATTAAAAAAATACGACCTTACAAAACTTCTTTTGTCATTCAGGAAAAACCTCTCGGTTTAGGAGACGCTATTTTATGTGCAAGAGAAAAGTTAAAAAGGGGAAGAGCCTTAATTCTTTTAGGGGACTCGATAGTAAAGATTAATTTAAAATTTTTTGATAAAAACAGAAACTATATAGGAATATACAAAGTTAACAATCCTGAAAGATTTGGAGTAGTAACTTTAAAAGATGGGAAAATAGTTGAAGTTGAGGAAAAACCCATAAAACCTAAATCAAACCTGATAATCTGTGGGATTTACTATATAAAAAATATCAAAAAAATTTTTTTAGCGCTTGAAGAGATAGAAAAAAAAGGAATAAAAACAAAGGGAGAATTCCAACTCACAGATGCTTTTAAATTACTTATAGAAGAGGGAGAGGAATTCTACCCATTAAAAGTGACTAAATGGCTTGATACTGGAACTTTAACTGAAATTCTTGAAACTCAAAGAAAAATTTTAAATAGAAATACTATATTAGAAAAGACAAAAATTAAAAACACTCAAATAATCATGCCAGTTTGGATTGATAAAAACGTTATTATAGAAAATTCTTTTATAGGACCTTATGTATCAATAGAAAAAAACTGTGAAATAAAAAATTCAAAAATTAAAAACACAATAATCTATACAGGGTCTAAAATAAACGATTCAGAGATAACTGTTGGGATTATTGGGGATTATTCTGAAATTAAAAACCTATGTTTAAAAGAAATATTTATTACAAAAAATTCAAAGGTTATAGGTTAATCTTTTCTTTCTAATTAGTTCCCTTTATGATCAGATAATCTTTCAAATTCAAAAATAGGAGTGTGACCAATTACTTCCTTTACTCTACCAATTAAAAAAACACCCTGTTCAAATTTACCCCTTAAAACGCCCTTTATATTTTCCTTAGTCTTAACTTTTGTAAAACCATCAAATTTTTCGCTTTTTTCTAAAGTTAAAAGGATAAATCTCTTTCCTAACATCTCTTTTCTTTTTTCACTAATTATTTCATTCACTCTATTAATTAAAATCTGCAACCTTTCTTCTTTTATTTCGTCCTTTACTTTATCTTTATATCTTTGCGCAGGAGTATTTGGTCTTTCTGAATATTTAAACATGAAGGCCATATCAAACCTTACCTTTTCTATGACATCCAAAGTATCATAAAAATCAACATCCTCTTCACCTGGAAAACCAACAATTATATCTGTTGTAATAGTTGAATCAGGAAATTCACTTTTGGCTAAAAAACATAGATCTAAAAATTCGTCTTTTGTATAATCTCTTCTCATTCTTTTTAAAATTTTGTTTGAACCAGATTGAAGAGGGAAATGAAACCAATGAGATATATGCTCGCTTTCTTTAATTACTTTAAATACTTTGTAAGAAAAATCCCTTGGATTCGGTGACAAATATTTTATCCAAAAGCTTCCTTTAAGTTTTTTATCAAGATTATAAAGAAGATCAGCAAAATCAAAACCTGACTCATAATCAAAATAAGAATTAACATTTTGTCCAAGTAGAAAGATTTCTTTTGAATTCCCTTTTAAAAGCTCTTCACATTCCCTTAGAATTGAACTGAAACTTCTTGAAATTTCTCTCCCCCTTGTGTAGGGAACTATACAAAAGGAGCAAAAATTATCACATCCAATTGAAATATTAACATAAGAAGTTACTGGATGAGTTGATTCTGGAACAATTTCAAGCTCTGGAATATCATCAAAACCCACTTCTATTATTTTTTTATTCTCTGTTACTAAATTTACAATCTCTAATACCTTATGAATCTTTCTTGTTCCCAAAATTGCATCAACACCAATCTCAAAAACTTTCTCCTTTTCACTCTCTGCAACACAACCAGCAAAAATAACTTTTTTTCCCTTTCTTTTTAAATTACTCGCATAGGTTTTAGCTTTTTTTTCCGCTTTTTCTCTAACTGAACATGAGTTAATTAAAATAATCTCAGCATCTTCAGGTTCTGTTTCAACAAAACCATTTCTTAAAAGTATTGATCTCATTACTTCCGAATCCCGAACATTCATTTGACAACCAAAAGTCAAAATTGAAAATTTCATACTTATAAAACAATTTAAAATTATAAAAGAAAAAAATTCGTAACGCAATTGAAATTTAAAGCCTTTTCTTTTAAAATAAATGAAATTGAATATCAAAGAAGTAATCAATCAGGTGGAAAGAGAAGTCCCAATAAGTTTTATGAAGGGGGTATTAAATAATCTTTCTCCATATCACAGAATACAGGTCTCAGAGGGTTACAAAAAGGCTGTATCAGAGTTAAAATATATATTAAAAAATGAGGGAATAAATTTTAAAATTTATAAGTTACCATTTAAAAAAAATACCCAATATTTTTATCAAAAATTTTTCCCATTTTGGAAAATAAAAAAGGGGTATTTAAAGATTGTTGAACCTTTTACTGAGGTTATTGCAAATTATAATGAAATACCCCTTTCCGTTATTCCAAGGAGTAAAAAAACATATGGTCTTTACGAGATTGTAGATATTGAAAAAGAAAGTAAAAAGAAAGAAAAAAAAATTCTTTTAACATGTAACTTCAAAGAAGCCTTTTATAAAGTGGTGGGAAAAGATGCGGGAATTTTATATTATGGTATGCCAGAAATTGAGGGGGTAAGAAATGAGGGAGAATTGGATGATCACATTCATTATGTTTCTTTTTGGGAAGAAGGATTTTTTGGTTTTTCTATATCTCCTAAAAGAGGAAAATATCTTAAGAAAATTTTAAAAGAAGGTAAAAAAATAAAAGCAGAGGTTAATATAGATAGCGAATTTTCTGAGGGTTTTATTGAAATAGTTGAAATTTTGCTAAAAGGAGAAGAGGAAAATAGAGAAGTTTGGCTTATTTCCCATTTATGTCATCCAGCTCCATTTGCAAATGATAACATTTCAGGAGTTTCAGTAAGTCTTGGAATTGCAAAATATTTTTTAGAATTACTAAAAAATAGAAAATTAAAACTTAAAAGAAGTTTAAGAATACTTTTATTACCTGAAATGACAGGAACCTGTGCTTATTTAAGTAAGTTTTTTATTAATAATAATTTCTCTGTTATTTCGGCACTAAATCTTGATATGACTGGAGAAGATCAAGAAAAATGTAAAAGTTCATTAATTATAGAAAGAGAACCACACTTTTTAAGGAGTTTTTCAGGATATCTTGCTGGATACATAATGACTCTTATACCAGAGGGGATTAAAAATTTTGGAGGAACATCAGAGATAGAAATTTTTAGAAAAACTATTACCGGATACTCGGGTGGTTCAGATCACTATATTTTAATTTCACCTTGTTTTTCCATTCCCTCTGTTATGTTAAACTACTGGCCCGATAAATTTTATCATACAACAGCAGATACTGTTGATAAAGTATCAGAAATTTCTTTAAAAAATACCTTCATATTAGCTTTTACTTTTTTATACTTTCTATTAACTTTTGAAAAAGACGAAACATTAATTCTAAAAGAAAAAATAAAGGAGATATTCAAAAAGGAAATAATTGAATTAAAGATTAAGAATAGTCCTTTTAAGAAATTTAAAAGGGAATACTTAGGAGTTTTAAATGCGTTAAACTCATTGAGAAAAATTATAAGCTCCGTAGATGTTGAGGAAGATATAAAGGAAATTCAAAGATTTTTAAGGGAAGAAAAAATTGAATTAGAAAAAAAGGAAAAAATTGAAACTAAAGAAAAGTTTGTTTTAAAGAAAATTTATAAGGGGGTCCCAGTATCACTGAATCAACATCTTGATTTTAAATGGAGAAAAAAATATGAAGAATATAAGGAAAAGGAAAAAAATTTACAAATTCTTATAGATCTTATATCCTATCTCTCTGATGGGAAAAGAGATTTAAATGAGATAATAAATTCTATAAACTTAGAAATTGACACTTTTAAAATAGAAAATATCTTCTTTGCCATTGATATTCTTCAAAGGGCAAAATTTCTGGAAATAATATAAAAATAATTGTATTATTTAAATATGAGAATACGAAGAGGTTTTACATTTCATATAGTATCAATGAGGGAGGAAATTCCTTCCCGCTTTTTATCTCCACCTACAAATGTTTATGAGACCGAAAACGAGTGGATCATAGAGCTAATAATACCGGGAATTGAGAGAGATTCTCTTAAAGTAGTTTTTCAGGAGAATTTCTTAAAAGTAGAAGCAAAAAGAGAACAGACGGAAAAAACAGCTTTATGTCATCATTGTTTAGAATGGCCTTACTCTGATTACAAAAGAACTGTTGAATTACCAAAAGATATAGAAATTTCTCAAATAACAACTAGTTATAAAAATGGTATATTAAAAATTAAACTTCCTAAAAAGGTTAAGAAAATAGTTGAAATTGAGTTAAAATAATTATTTCTTTTAATTAAAAATAAAATTATGAAAAAAGAACTCGATTATCATATCCCAGAGATTCTTCCAATTATACCCGTAAAGGGTGGTATAATTTTTCCTGGAATAGCAATTCCATTTGTTGTAAAGGAGGAGAATTATCAAGTTCTGATCGATGAAGCACTAAAATCTGATAAAATCTTCGGTTCTTTCCTTATGAAAGAAGAAGATGAGCAGTTTGATCCTTCCAATATACACCATATTGGCACAGCAGTTTATATTCACAGGATGGTTAGGGCTCCAGATGGAACAATGAGACTTTTTGTTCAAGGTATTAAAAGAATAGAGATAACTGAAATAGAAAAAAGAGAAAAAGGTTATTATGCAAAGATAAAAATTCTTGAGGATATATATCCTGAGGATAAAAAAATTCTTGAAGCAATCAAACAAAGTATTCTTTCATTATTAGGAGAGATAGCACAAGCTATTCCTTATGTTCCAGAAGAGGCACTACTATTTCTATCAGGTATAGAGGACTATTCATTGTTTACGGATATGGTAGCATCATCTTTAAATATTGGTGCTGAAGAGAAGCAAAAGATACTTGAGATTTTAAATATTGAGGAAAGGATGAAGAAAGTTCTCAGCTTAGTCCAAGCAGATAAGGAGGTAGCGGTTCTTTCAAAAAAAATAAAAGAGGAGGTTGACGAGTCCCTTGAAAAAAAGAGGAGAGAGCACATTCTAAGAGAACAGTTAAAGGCAATACAAAAAAAGTTGGGTGAACTTGATGAGACTGAAAAAGAAATACAAGAATTAAGAAAAAAAATAGAAGAAAAAGGAATGTCTGAAGAAGCTAAAGCAGTTGCTTTGAGGGAAGTGGATAAGTTATCAAGATTACATCCTGCCTCCCCTGAGTACTCTGTCTCAAGAAACTACCTCGATTGGCTTTTAGCTCTTCCTTGGAAAGAAGAAACAGAGGATATTTTAGACATAGAAAGGGCAAAAAAAATTCTTGATGAAGATCATTATAACCTTGAGAAAGTTAAAGAAAGAATACTTGAATTTCTTGCAGTAAGAATAATAAAAAAGGGAAAGTTAAAGGGTCCAATTTTATGTTTTGTAGGACCACCTGGTGTTGGTAAAACTTCACTTGGTAAAAGTATTGCAAGAGCTCTTGGAAGGAAGTTCATAAGAATGGCACTTGGTGGAATAAGAGATGAAGCTGAGATAAGAGGACACAGAAGAACTTATGTAGGAGCTTTACCCGGTAGAATAATTCAAGGAATAAGACAGGTTGGAACAAAAAATCCTGTATTTATGCTCGATGAAGTTGATAAAATAGGTATTGATTTTAGAGGAGATCCAGCTTCTGCGCTTTTAGAAGTTCTTGATCCGGAACAAAATTTTTCTTTTCGTGATCACTATATCGAAGTTCCCTTTGATCTATCTCAAGTTTTCTTCATTGCAACAGCAAACACCACATTTACCATACCTCTTCCTTTACTTGACAGAATGGAAATAATTGAAATACCGGGTTATGTAGATAAAGAAAAGTTATTTATAGCTACAAAGTATCTTATACCTAGACAAAAAAGAGAAAATGGTCTTGAAGGGTTAACAATAAAATTCTCAAGAAAAGCGTTAGAAAAAATAATAAATGAATATACAAGAGAAGCGGGAGTTAGGCAACTTGAGAGAAAAATAAGTGAGATAATGAGAAAAATAGCAATGGAGATTTTAAAGTCAAAGGATGGTAAGACCGAATTTTCTATAAAACCAAATCAAGTAGAAAAGTATCTTGGATCTCCTTCATTCTATTCAGAAACAAAGGCGAGGAAGGGTACAGTTGGAGTAGCCACAGGTCTTGCTTGGACTCCAACTGGAGGAGAAATTCTTTTTATAGAATCTGCAAAAATGCAAGGTAGAGGAGCCTTAATTCTAACAGGTAAACTTGGTGAGGTGATGAGAGAATCCTGTCAAGCTGCCTTAACACTTATAAGGTCAAATGCAAAGCGCTGCAATATAAATTATTCGGATATAGAAAAAAGTGACATTCATATTCATGTTCCTGAAGGAGCTATACCAAAAGATGGACCATCTGCTGGTGTTGCAATATTTGTATCATTACTTTCCCTATTTACAGGAATACCAGTAGATTCAGAGGTTGCAATGACAGGTGAAATAACTCTTAGAGGAAAAATTATGCCAGTAGGAGGAATAAAAGAAAAAGTCCTGGCAGCAAAAAGAGCAGGTATTAAAAAAGTTATATTACCAAAGTGGAATGAAAAGGATGTGAAAGAGCTCCCCCTCTATATTACAAGAGGTATGGAATTCTTTTATGTTGAAAACATAAATGAGGTAATAAATTTTCTGTTTCCTGATCTAAAGAAAAATGTAAAAAAGAAAAATTAATCTTCGTACATACCATCTACAGAAACTATATCTTCATATTTAACTTTCGAAACATCAATCTCTAATAGCCTTTCCTTAAACATCTCAAGGGCTTCAAAGTAATTCAAATCAAGTTTTCTCCTTTTTCCAAAAGGGTTAGCTTTACTAACCACAAACTGCTTTACAAAAGGATGATTGATACCTCTTTCTTTAATTTTCGTTACCTTATCTTGAACTATTTCATCAACTTCAGATAAGAAAGCTGCTCTCTTTTCTCTCTCCAAGAATGCTTCCTCAAAAGGTAAATCAAGGAAATTGTCAATCTTTTTTAAAAAGGAATGATAAGCTCCACCTGAAAATTTTGGTTTACTTTCATATAAAAGACCAAGTGTAACAAAGGGTGCTTCCTCAAATTGAAAAGAAAATTCACTTTCATATCTTTCCCTTTCTTCTATCATTAAAGTTTTATACATTCTGATTACTTCAAGTGATTTTTCTTTTATATTATGAGCCTTTTCAGTATTAAGGGCTAAAATCTGATAAGTCGTTGAATAGTCTGGTATTAAAATTCCCACAATTTTTTCTTTTCCAAGCCTTAACATAGCTTCCCTTCTGTGGTTACCATTAGGAGTCCAGTAAACACTTTTTCTCGGTCTAACAAGAATAATTGGATCAAGATACCTACCCACAGTTTCGATAACTTCCATAAGTCTTCTAACATGTGGTTCAGATAGATCCCTCTGAAAAGGTGTAGGTTCAACCAAAGATAAAGGGATTTCAACAAGAAATTGGATTTTTCCACCATATGGATCATTGAAAACAGAAAGAATTTTAACACCATCATTTTCAATTTCTTCTATAAGCTCTCTAATTTCATCTCTTAGGTTCTCCATAAGCCCCCCTCTTAAGACTTTAAGAAATCAATTATTTTGAGTAATTCCCTTTTGATTTCTCTTAGTAATTTTCTATCATCTCTTTCAAGAGGCAAGTCAATCTGATTTTTGTTCTTAAAATTAAGAATTTTTTTCTTTGCGCCCTCTAAGGTTAAACCCTCATCGTAATGTAATTTTTTAATTAGTTTTAATAAATTTATCTCGTCAACTGTGTAAAATCTTCTACCTCTAATTTTTTTAGGTCTCAAGGCTGGTATTTTAGTTTCCCAGTATCTTATTACATGAGGTTTTATTTCTGTTATTTCTGAAACTTCCTTTATTGTATAGTAAAACTTTTCTTTCATGAAAGATTAAGTCTTGTTCTTATAAGTATACCCCTAAATTTGTCTCTTTCCTTTTCCTCCATTATTTTTCCGAAGAGAATTTGAATATGAGCAGGCTGATTTAAAAGCATAATTTCATTGATTTTTTCAATATTAATGTTAAGAATATTCATACCTGCCGCGAGTCTCAGATGTGAAGCATATTCCATAACTTCCCTTGAACTTAAAAATTTGGCACTCTTTATGATACCTATCGTTCTCATTACCCTGTCCTCTATGAAATCTCTTGAATTTTTAAAAAATTTCTCCCTTTCTTCTTTCTCAATATCAATTATCCTATAAACAACATTTTTAAAGTTTGAAAGTATATCTTCCTCACTCTTACCAAAAGTTCTTAAAGAAGAAAACTGAAAAATGTTTCCCATAACCTCTGAACCTTCTCCGTAATAACCTCTTACTGTTACATCGCTTGAAGCAGCAAATTTAAAGATATCTTGAATTCTCCCAGAAATAAAAGAAACAGGAAGATGTAAAAGACATGAAACTCTAAAACCTGTCCCCACATTTGACAAACAGGAAGTGAGAAAACCGTATCTCCCGTTATAGGCATACTCTAAGGTAGAACCAACAAGATCATCTATTTCCATAATTCTCATAAAAGCCTCCTCAAACATAAAACCAGGGTAAAATACCTGAATTCTTAAATGATCCTCTTCATTTACCATTATACTTATCCTCTCATCCATATCAATAGCCAAACCACTTCCTTTTCCTTCTCTTAAAAGATCTCTTGAAATTAAATGTCTTTCAACAAGAAAATCCTTTTCAATTCTCTCAAGTTCTCCAATTTCGTAAATTTTCAAATTTTTAAGTTTATCTATTGAAAAGAGTGCATCTTTTATTAAATTAAAAATCTTTACTTTTTTCTCTTCATCTATAAAAAGAGGAAAATTGTGCCCTTTCAAGTTCCTTGCAAATCTCATCCTTATTGAAAGTACGATATCACCGTACAAAGGACTAACAAATCTAAGCCAAAACGGAAGTTTTTCACTCATCCATTTAAATCTATCAGGAACCATCTGACTCCTCCACCTCCTTTAAAAGATCTCTAAGTCTTGCAGCCCTCTCGAACTCCTCCCTTTTAATTGCTTCATCAAGTGCTCTTCTTAAAACTCTTAATTTAAATTCTCTATTTGGTTCATAAACACCTTTATAGACTTTCCCCTTATACTCACTTGCCTTATGATAGTCAAAAATTATCTTACTTATATGCGGTTCAAAACTCTCATAACATTTTTCACATTTTAATTTTACTAACTTTAAAAACTCAGACAGTTTTAAACCACAGTTTAAACAAACAGAATCCTCTTCTTGTTTTAAATGAGAGGGCTCTTTTTTAAGAACAGGTAAACTTGAAACTGGAGAGATTCCCATTGACTCTTTCTCTGCACAGTTTTTGCATAATTCCAGTTTAATCTTTTTACCTCCCTCAAAAATTATAACTTTAACTTCCGCCTTATTTTCTTTGCATTTTTCGCATAAGTTTTCCTTTTTTTCTATCATTTTATCAATTTTAATTTACCTTCTTGTAAATTATAACATAAATCAAAATATTCTATCCATAACGGGTTATGTGATACCATTATCAAAGATACATTATTTTTCTCAACAAGTTCAAAAAGAATATTCATAATCTTGTGAGCATTTTTTTCATCAAGACTTCCTGTAGGCTCATCAGCAAAAATTATTTCTGGTTTATTCACAATCGCACGGGCAATTGCAACTCTTTGCTCTTCTCCTCCAGACATTTCTGAGGGGAAAGAATAAATCTTTTCTTTCAAACCAACTAACTCAAGGACTTCTATCGCTTTTTCCTCAGCCAATCTTTTACTTTCACCCCTTATCAAAAGTGGAATCATAACATTTTCAAGAGCATTAAGTTCTCTTATAAGATTGTAAAATTGAAAAATAAAACCGAATTTACGGTTTCTAAGCTCTTTCAATTTATTTTCATCTTCAAAGGATACTAACTCTCCCCTAAAAAAAATTTTTCCATGATCAGGTTTATCAAGCAAAGAAAGAAGCATAAGTAAAGTCGTCTTACCTGAACCTGAAGGACCCTGAATCAGGATCTTATCTCTACTATTTACACAAATATCTACACCCCTTAAAACCTCAATTTTACCGTTCGGTGAGTCAAAACTTTTAAATAGCTCTTCAGCAACCAAAATAGTCTCATTCATATCTCAGAGCATCTCTTGGTAAAATTCTTGAAGCCCTTATCGCAGGTATAGTTGAAGAGAAAATAACAATTAAAAAGGAGGAAAGTAAAATAAGAAAAATATCTTTTAAATTCAAAGATATAGGTAGATAATCAATAAAGTAAACATCAGGAGGAAGTTTTATCAACTTGAATTTTCCTGCTATGAATCCTAAAAAAGAACCTATTAAAATACCAGAGAATATCCCAACTGTTCCAAGTAAAAGTCCTTCCATTAAAAAAATTTTAAAAACATCATTTTTCTGAAAACCTAAACACATTAAAATTCCAATCTCCCTTGTTTTCTTTGCCATTAAAACAAAAAGATTACCCATTATCATAAAAGAGGCAACGAAAATCAAAATTGAAAGAATCAAAAATAAAGCAAGCTTCTCCAATTTAAGAGCTGAAAATAAAGACTTATTCATTTCTGTCCAAGTAAGACTATAAAAAGGATACTTTAAAATTCCATCTATCTTTTTCTTTATAATGTCCGCATTATATGGTTCTTTCAAAACAACCTCCAATAATCTGTTTGGACCTTTTAAAAGCCTTTTAAATTTCCTCATTGGTATAAAAGCAAAAGAAGCATTATACTCATAGTATCCAAGATCAAAAATTCCAGCAACTATAAACTTTTCTGTCTTAACAGGAAAAAACATGGGAGAAAATTTATCCTCAAGAGGAATAACTATTAAAATTGAATCTCCTACCTCTGCTCTTAACCTGTATGCTAAATACTCTCCAAGTAAAATAGAATTATCACTCTCCATATATTTACCCTCTAAAATACTTTTTTTCAGCCTTTCCTTTAATGGGAAATTTTCTTCAGGTAACCCCCTTATAACTCCGCCATCAACAAAATCTTTATTTTTGAATAGAGTTTTGGTAATTCTATATTCAATAACATTTTCAATTCCATTTATCATCCTCAATTTATCTACTATGGCTTTTGTATCCTCAATTCCCTCATCTCCAAATCTTTGAATTAAAATATGAGGCGTGAGTGATAGAATACGAGATTTAATTTCAGAATGAAACCCCGAAATAACACCAGTTACAAGAATCAAAGCCGTAACACCAAGAAAAATTCCTAAAACCGAAAGTAAAGCTAAAACAGATAAAAGAAAGCCACTTTTTAATCTTAAAAACCTCAAAATCAAAAAAATATGGACTTTCATTTTGTCTTAGGCCTTAATCCCGGAAAAAGAATAACATCTCTTATGTTATGTTTATCCGCCAAGATCATACACAATCTATCCATTCCTATGCCAAAACCTGCTGTAGGAGGCATTCCATAACAAAGAGCCTCAATGTAGTCTTCATCAAAAGAATGAGCCTCTTCGTATCCCTTTTCCCTCATTTCTAACTGCCTCAAAAACCTTTCTTCCTGATCAACTGGGTCATTAAGTTCTGAAAAAGCATTTACAATTTCCATCCCTGCTATATAAAGTTCAAACCTCTCAGTTAATCTGTCATCATCCCTTTTAACCTTTGCAAGTGGTGAAAGTTCCTTAGGATAGTTAAAAACAAAAGTTGGATCTATAAAATCCTTAGAGCATAGAAAATCAAAGAGTTTATCAAGAACTTTGGGATACTCTTTTTCTTCTATACCTAAATTTGACGCTATCTCTATTAGCCTTTCTAATTTAACTTCTAAAGGATCAAATCCAAGTTTTGTTTTTAAACATTCTATATATTCTACTTTTTTAAAGGGTCTTTTAAAGGAAATCTTTTTGCCCTGGTATTCAATTTCATAATTACCTTTTATTTCTACAACAAGAGAGTATAGAAGGTTTTCAATAAAATCAGATAGGATATTGTAATCCCAATAAGCCACGTAACCTTCAAGTAGGGTAAACTCTGGATAGTGGCTCCTATCAATTCCCTCGTTTCTAAAATCTTTTGAAAATTCATAAACCCTTTCAAAACCACCAACTATTAACCTTTTTAGATAAAGTTCATTTGATATTCTCAAGTAAAGTTCTGCGTCAAGAGCATTTGAATAAGTTTTAAAAGGTCTTGCTGTAGCACCTCCGTATATTGGTTGTAAAATAGGGGTCTCCACTTCAATAAATTTTTCTTTATTTAAAAAGTTTCTTATAAAATCAAAAATTTTAGTCCTTAGTCTAAACACTTCTCTTGAATCTAAATCTGAAATTAAATGAAGGTATCTTTTTCTATAAATAAGTTCAGGGTCTTTAAGACCATGATATTTTTCTGGTAAAGGTAAAAGTGCCTTTGTAAGTAAGTCAAAATCTTTTACAAATATGGAAAGTTCACCCTTTTGAGTTTTACCAACCTTTCCCTCAACACCTATTATATCTCCTGGGTCAATATACTTTCTAAAAATTTCATATTTTTTATCTAAGGTTTTTTTCTCAATTACTATTTGAATTTTCTCTTTTTCATCTTCTATTACCGCAAATATCAATTTTCCGAAATCTCTGAAAAATTTTAACCTTCCTGCAGTTTTTACATCTTTATCCATATAGTGTGATTCATTCTCCCTTATCAATTTTATATCTATTTTTGAATCAAATTTATAGGCAAACGGTTCGATTCCTTCTTCTTTTAGTTTCTTTAGTTTTTTAAACCGAATTTCGTATTCTTCAGGATAGCTCCTATTTAACTTCATTTTTTAGCTCCATTAAAAGATAAGAAATTATAAAATCTTCAATGTTTCCGTCAAGGACATCATCAACTTTTGATGTTTCAAAATCGGTTCTATGATCCTTAACAAGGCGATAGGGGTGAAGAATGTAACTTCTTATCTGATTGCCCCAACCTATTTCTGTTTTTTCTTTTTCAAGTTCTAAAAGTTTTTCTTTTTGTTTTTTATCATAGTATTCCTTTAATTTAGACCTTAGTATCCTTAAGGCATACATTTTATTTTGATAAAGAGATCTCTCACTCTGACAGGACACAACAATTCCTGTTGGTATATGCCTTATTCTAATAGCAGTGGAAGCCTTTTGAACATGCTGTCCACCTGGTCCAGAGGCTCTAAATGTCTCTATCTCAAGATCATCTTCATTTATCTCTACTTCAATTTCTTCAACTTCAGGGTATACAAATACTGCGGCAAATGAAGTATGTCTCCTTTTAGAAGCATCAAACGGAGATATTCTTACAAGTCTATGAACCCCCCTTTCTGCTTTAAGAAGACCATAGGCATACTTACCTTCTATGAATAAAGTGGCAGATTTGATCCCTGCTTCTTCACCTGGCTGAGCATCCAATTCTACTCTAAATCCTTTTTTTTCACAATACATTAAATACATTCTTAAGAGCATAGATGCCCAATCCATAGATTCTGTCCCCCCTGCCCCAGGATGAATTGTCAATATGCAATTTTTATAATCATCTGGTCCATTTAATATTAATTTTATCTCAACTTCACTAATTTCTCTTTCAAGATCTTTGGTAAGTTTTATGATTTCTTTCTCAAGTTCTTCCTCTAAAGTTTCGTCTTCTTTTTTTAGTTCTTCCATTTCTTTTATCTCTCTTATTTTATTTTCTACACTTTCAGAAACACCTAAAAGTTCTTTTATTTGATTCAATTTTTCTATAACTTCTTTTGCTCTTTTTTTATCATGCCAAAAGCTACTTTCTGCTGATTCTCTTTCAAGTCTTTCCTTTTCATCTTTTAAGTTTTTTAAATTTATAAAACCTTTTAATTTTTCCCATCTTTCAAACAAATTTTTTCTTTCCATAAAATTAATATATGATAAGGCAAGAAGATATTAAAATTCTTTTAAAAAAATATTCAAAAACCCTCCTTAATTTCTGGAAAAGAGAAAAAAAATTTATAAAAATTTTTCTTGAAAAAAAGGGTAAAAAATTTATTTATTATGAAAAACCACTTGAAAATATGCTTTTTATTTTTGGAAATTATAAAAAATTAATAAAGAGAATCAAAGAAGAAATAAACAGCGAGAATTTCAACATAAACTTAAAAAGGGGGAACTCCTTTTTACTAACCCCAGGAAATATACCACTTTTAGAAATTGAGTATTTATATTTTTTATTTTTAATATCAAAAAAAATATTATGGAGACCAAGTAAAAATTATTTTGAGATCTCTCGTAAATTATTAAGTTATCTTAAAAAAGAAAGTTTTAAAAATATAGAAATAACAACACAAAGCTTAGAGAATCTGAAAGAAAAAATTAACGATTTTGACTATTATGTTCTCGTTGGTTCAAACTATACTTTAGAGGAATTTAAAAAAAGAATTGATCCAACAAAAAAAATCATTGAATATGGAAGTAAAACAAGCCTCTCGATTATGCTAAATTCAAATGGATTAGAAAAGTTAATTAAAGATATAGTTTACTTTTCACATTCAGGTTGTTTATCTCCCACAATAATTTTTATTCACAAAGAAATTTTTGACCAATTCATTTTAAATCTCAAAAAGAAACTTAAAAAATTTAGTGGTTTATTTAACAGAAAAGAAAAACTTTTTAACTTTTACCTAAATCTTTCTGATTTTACAGAAAAGGAAAAAATAGGTGAGTTTTATCTAAGGTTTAATCCAGAAAAAATTATTGTTTCAAAGGGATTTTTAAACATATTTAACTTTAAAAATTTTGATGAAGTTATTGAAAAAATTAATTTTTTTGAGAACTTAATACAAGGAATTAGCATATACCCCTATAAAGAAGAATACGTAAGGAATCTGAAAGAAAGATTTAAGAATTTTTATATAAAAAAAGCAGGAAATTTACAGCTTATAGATGAGGAATTTTTTCCTGATGGTATTAAACCTCTAAAATTTTTATTTAATTAATACAAATTTTTTTAAAATCTTCATATCACTTGTGTTGAAAAAGAAAAAGTAGGTTCCAGCTGAGCTGTATCTTCCAGAAGAATTCTTACCGGTCCATAAAATCATGTGACTACCAGGATCAAAAGTTGAGTTTATAATAGTTCTAACAATTCTTCCAGAACTATCTAAAACTTTTAATTCAATCCTTGACTTTTCATTTAGGTGGAATCCTAAATAAACATTTTTTCCTTCATTAAAGACAAAGATATTTTCAACAGTTTTCTTTTCTTTGTAATAGTCTTTTTTCAAAATCTTACACAAAATTTCTTCTTCAAAGTTATAAACAATTGAATCAGGAACAAAATTTGTATAAACCTTATAAACCTTAAAGGTATCATCTATCCATAGATGTTCAATGAAAAAGCTGTTGCTATAGTAAAAAGCCACAGGCATTTTAACAGTATAGGGTGGAGCCTTCTGTATTATTTTTATCTCGTTTATATAAACATTTGCTCCAACTTGGTAAGTTGTGTCGTATATTTTAAAAGTAGGGTATCGAGCTCTTGTCAGCCATTCTTCAAAGAAGAAGTAAAGTGAATTTCCGTAGTATCTCTCGCAAGAAATTTGAAAATCTCCTATTGTGACATTTTTATAGGCATTTTCATTTATGTAATCTCTTAAAGCTTTTAAAAAATCATTATCTCCCAAAAGTTTTCTTAACATATGGAGAACATAGGCTCCCTTTTTATATATTATTGGGACAAATCTTCGACCGTTAAAATAAGAATCTCTTGGATCGTAAATAGGATAAAGCATCAAGGTATCAACACTGAAAAAATGATTTTTGAATTCTTTTAATCTTTTTAAAGCTGCTTTTTTACCGTGCTTATGTTCAGCCCAAAGTATCTCCATGTAGGAAGCAAATCCCTCATTTAGCCATATCTCTTTCCAATCTGATGGAGTAACAAGGTCACCAAACCATTGATGGGCAAGTTCATGAATAAAGCCATATTCAAGCTTATAAATATTTTGTGTATCATTCCACCAATTTGGATTTACAAAGGTTATAGTCTGATTTTCCATTCCCCCTGGAAAGTCAAAAACCGATGCTACACCATATTTTGAGAATGGATAATTTATAAATTTTCTTGAAAAAAACTCAATAGCTTCTCTGTGTAATGTTTTTAGAGATTCAGCTACAATTTTGTTTTTATTATCTACAACATAGTAAAGTAAAGGTTTATCCTGGTAATAGTCGCTTAATACTTCATATCCATCGTAAATTGAAAAGGCTATCAGATAGGTAGCAATTGGATGAGATTCGTAAAAAACAAAAATTGATGAATCGTGTTGTGGATAATCAATTTTTTGCATCAAAAGTCCATTTGAAGCTACTTGACTTCTGTAAGGAACATTAAATTTAATTTTTAGGGTTGCTTTATCATAGGGTTCATCCCAGCATGGAAAGATTCTTCTTGCATCCTGTGGTTCTGAAAAAGTAAAGACCATTCCACTTTGATGAAAGAAGAGACCCCTCATTTTTTCAATTGGAACGTTACCTGGATAAAACTTGTAAAAAAAGACTTTAAAACTTAGAGTTTCACCCCTAAAAACACTTGCAGGGAGAGAAAATTCAACCAAATCAGAATCAGGATAGGAAAAACTGAATATCTTTCTGTTCAAAACCTGTATACTATCAATAATCAAATCTTTTGCATTAAACTTAATTTTGTTAAGATAATTTTCCTTAACTTCTACTATAAATTCAGAGACTCCTATAAGGTTCCTTGTCTGTGGTCTTACCTTTAAATTTAAATTGTAGTGCAAAACATCATAACCAGGTGAAGGTCTTTGGAAAGGATATGGTCTTACAAAACTTAATGAAAAGAGAAAATAAACAAAAATCATCATTACTTAATGATATTATAAGGTATTGATATTTTTCATTTTTAACATTATATTTTCAATGAGGCTTTTATATATTTCTTTTAAATTTTTGGCAAACATAGTTAAAAGGAATTTTATTATTTTTTTATTTAAGAAAAAATTAAAAAATTTAGAGAAATACAGAAAAATAGTAAATCTTTTAAAGAACTACTCTAATGAGCACAAAAAGTTTGTTGAATTTTTAAGAAATACTATAGATAATCCAAATGTTCAATTACAGAGAAAAAAATTGAAAATTTTCAATTATTATGAAAAAAGACAAAGGGAGTTAAAAAGTAGTTTAAAATTTTTAAGAAAAACAAAAAAAGGAAGAGAATTATATCAAACCTTAGTGGCACTTTTAGGTATCCATCAAAGAGAAAGGGATTTTATGAAAAAGCTTTTAAATGCTTTTAAAAGAAAGGATGAGGAAATGACAAAATACTATCTTTTTGTTATAGAGGATCTCCTTAGAAAAGATGAAAAAGCTTTAGAAAAATTTATGGACAGTATTGAAAATTTTATAAAGGAGCGAATAAATTAAAGTAGATAAAATTATGTTGGGTTTTGATAGCAAGGGGGGAGGTTCGGGTGGTCGCTCTTTCCCTGATTTAGGGGAAAGGGAGGAAAGTCCGGACTTAAGAGGGCAGGGTGCCTTCTGAATAAGAAGGTTCCTCCTTTAAAAGGGAGGAAAGGATAGGGCAACAGAGAAAATACCGCCTATCTCCCTTTAGAGGGAGGGGTAAGGGTGAAAAGGTAGGGTAAGAGCCTACCGGTTCTAGGGAAACCTGGAGCGAAGGGGTGAGATTCCCCTTCCCTAACAAGTTATGTTAGGGACGTTGCAACCCCCACCCTAAGCAAGGCAAACAGGGGAGGTTATGGAAGTGGCCCGCTTCCACAAATCCCCGGGTAGCCGCATCAGATAGATGACCACCTAAAACAGAATCCGGCTTACGGAACCTCTCCCCCCATAAAACAAAATTATCGATACTTTTCTATTGCTTTCTTTAAGTACTTTAAAGTTTTTTTTCTCAAATATTTCGAGACTCTATTTCCGCATGATAATTGAAAGGTAAAACAAGATAAAATAATACAGCTTCAGGATAGGAAACTTTAATTTTTAATCTAATCGAACCATCCTCAAATTCCTCAATCTTATGCTCTTGAAGAAAAAATTTTTCTTTAATGTATCTTGAAACTTTACTATCATAAAATATAGTTACCCATTTTCCCTTTTCACCTTTCCACGGTCCAAACATATCTTTCTTATATTCTTCAAAATCCTTACCAATAAGTTCGACAGAATCCTCTGTAGTTTTTTCAACATCCTCTATATTTCTTAAATTAAATATTCTCATATCTCTTCTTTTTGTACAATATCCTATGAGATACCACTTTCCAAAAGCATATATTAAATTCCAAGGAGCTACTTTTCTTTTAATTTCTCTCTTTTCAGGTGAACCGAAATAATTAAACTCCAAATGTTTTCCTTCCTCTATCGCTGACTTTATAATCTTAAATTTATCTCTTAACTCTTCCTCTACTCCAAAGTCTGTTATTTCAATCAAATCTTTATATTCCACTTTATCTTTATATTCTTCAAGTTTTTTTATAAAAGATTCGAGTTCAAAAATAAACGGGAAATTTTTCTTCTTTTTAAGAAAATTGTAGGCAAAATAGAGAGAGTAAACTTCATCTCTTGTAAAATTCATTTTAAATAAAGGGATTGATAAAATACATTCTTTTGAACTTTCCGAATAATATTTTCTACTATACCTATCATACTTTATCTCAACTCCCATATCTTTGATTTCCCTTAAATCTCTTAAAACTGTTCTTCTACTTACCTTTAACTTCTCAACAAGATCTTCTAAGGTATATTTTTTTTCAATAATAAACATTTCAAAAATTTTACTTATTCTTTGAATATAAAGTCACAAAATTTGTCACCAAAAGAAGATATATTTAAGGTATGAAAAGGGAATTTTTTGAGATAAAAGATTTAGAAATTTATAATAACAACACTGTAATTAGAAATTTTAAGGATAACTTAACACTATCTGACATAATAAAAATTTCCCTTATTGGAAAGTTAAATATCTTACTGATAGGTGAAAGAGGTGAGGGTAAAACTCAACTTGCGCATGAGGTAAATTCCCTTTATTTTGAAGATAAGGGAATATACATAGGAGCAAGACCCGATATGAAGTTGAGAGAAATCTTTGAGAAATTTAACATAAAAAAATTTTAATTTGAATTGAAAGAGATCAAAGATGCAAACTTTACAATTATAGACGAGATAAACAGAGCACCTGAAATTATCCAAAATGAATTTTTTCATATTCTTGATGGATACATTGAGTTTGAAAATAAAAAGATATTACTTGGTAACGGATATCATGGGGTTTTTTGTACTGCAAATTACGAAAGGAAGGTAATTTCAAGATACTCTGGAACTTTTGAAATGGATTCTTCAATTCTTGATAGGTTCCCTTTAATAATAAATGTGGTTCATTTTAGTCCTTCACCAAAAAACATGATTGAGATTATCGAAAATAGAAGTAATAAAGGTTTAAGTAAAAATGGAAATTTTGTAGAAATTTTTAAGAAAATAAACAAAGAAATTGAAAGTGTTAAATTAACACTTGACGTAATAATTGCTCTACTTTACTTAAGATATGGACTTGGGTATTGTAAAAAAAATAAGCTTAATTCAAAGAGAATATCAATAAATTCCATACCATCAATGTGTGAAGGATGTCAAATCTGGGAGAAGGATGTGGATATACAATACCACCAAGTATAAGGTTCCTCAAAAATTTAGTGGTTTTCTCGAAATCAAAAAATCTTTATCTTAGTTATAAAGGGATAAAGAAAGAATATGTTGATTATATTGATATCCTTGAAAGCTTTTCGTTCATGAGTCCTTTCAACGGTATTATAAATGAGTTTTTCACAGAGACAAAATACATGGGAGATACCTACTTTGCAGCAATAGATATAGAAAGAATGATAAGGAAAAAGATTGAAAGCAAAGAGGAATTAAATAAAATAAATGAAGATTGGTCATTTATCAAGGAGATAGTTTCTGAAATAAATGAGATAGCAAAAAATGAGGGTAATCTTTTAAAAATTAAAAGTAAAGACAAAATAGAAAAAATTTTAAGTAAGTATAAAAATCCCTTAATAAGCTATTATTTAAAAAATGATCGAGAAAATTTTTGAAGATATCTATACAAATCTTAATTTTATAGGTGGCTTTATAGAAGTAAGAAAAATAGAAGGGAAAAAAATTAAAGCAAGTATTGACGTTTACAAATGAAGGATCATTTTTGAAATTGGAGAAGAACTTAGATGGAAAGAGGAGTTTTTAATGGATGTAATATATCATTATGAGCTTTTAGAAATTTCATTGAAAAATTTTAAAAAACGTAAAGATTCAGTTTATATTTTAAATGCCTTTGAGGACATAATAGTTAATGTTTACAATAAATTTAAAAATCCACCTTATGAAGGCAAGTATGAATTCTTTAAATCACAAATTACAGAACATAGCTCAGAGTTTTATTGCTTCTTTGTTATTCTAAATCTGTATTTATAAAATGAAAAGGATAAGATTAAGGAAGTTTTTATAAATTTCAAAGTAAATGAAGAAAAATATAAAGAAATAATTAAAGATGTTGAAAATTTGTTAAAAAGTTGGAACATTCCTAAACTGGAAATTTTTATTTAAAGAATTTATAAATTACTCACAAAAATATTTTCGAAATAATAATGAGCTTTTATCACTTCTTACCATATTTAGAAGAACTGTATTTTCCCGTGAGAATTTAGAAAGATATGTTAGGCATAAGTTAAAAAAGGGAGAAAAACCTACATTTATTTCTAAACCTTTATTTTATGATATATATTACACCAGTATTTCACCTTATGTTGAAATAGGGATTCGTGAAAAAGAAGGTTTTGAAATTCCATTTTTAAGCTATGGTAAGGAGAATTTTGATATAAAATCTAATTCATTTTTTGAAATAAATTTCAAAAAAAAGCTTTTGATAAAAATTTACCATTTAAAAATAATATAAATTTTTATGTTGAACCCTTCAAAGAGGGGATAACTTTAAAAAAAGTAAGAAAGAATTTTTCCCTGATTTGATGTTTATAATTGATTCCTCTTCTTAAATGACAGGTTCATTTATTGAAGGATCTTTACCCTGGGACAAAAAGTATCATTACCTTATACTTTAAATTTACGGAATTTTTTCTTTTTTAAAGAGGAAAAAGATTGCTCCTTATATTAAATATTCACTTATAAGTTTTAGTTCAAACACGATTTCAACGGGATGGTGTTCTTACCATGAAATCAAGAAAATAAAAGAATTGTTATTTTCAACTCAAAGGGGAATCACTTATCTTGATATTAAAAAAGTTTATGAGAGTTTAAAAGATATGCCTTAATAATTTTTATAACAGACGGTATAATTTATAATTGGGAAAGAATATGAGAAAGGTTTATGAAAATAATCCAAAAAACAAATGTGTGCTGTTTCAGATAGAGAAGATAACTCTATATATGAAGAATTGAAGGGAAAAATTCCCTGTGTTCTGATAAATAAAACAGAAGATATCCTTAAAAAGATAATAGAACATACACAAAAAATTTATGCTTAAAATAATTCTTTTTGGTCAAGAACTATCAAAGATCAAATCAGAAAAGAATAAAAAATTAAAAAATAAAAAGAAAAAGGAAGAATTAAGTTTGATCGAAAAGATAAAAAGAGCAATAGAACTTTCAAAAAAATTAGAGATTGAATATATTGATAATGATGGAAAAGAAACAAAAAGAGTAATTAAACTTGAAAAAGCAGATTATGATAAGATACTTGCTTACTTTTATTTACGAAATAGTTGGAGAAGCTTTAAAATTAGTAGAATAAAAAAAATAAAAATAATATGAAAAAAATATTTGGAGTTATTGGTGGGTCAACTTGCTCGGAAGAAATTTACGAGATAGCCTATGAAATTGGTAGAAACATAGCTAAAAGTGGAAATATTTTGATCTGTGGCGGACTTGGTGGCGTTATGGAAGCAGCTTGTAAGGGTGCCTATGAGGAGGGTGGTTTAACTGTAGGAATTTTACCTGGAAACTCAAAAGAGGAAGCAAACAAATGGGTTAGATTACCTATTGTTACAGGGATAGGTGAAGCAAGGAATGTTATAATCATAAAGTCATCTGATATAGTAATTGCAATTGATGGAGAATATGGAACTTTGATGGAGTTAGCTCTTTGCGGTAAAATTAAAAAACCTTTAATTAAGGTTAAAGTTCCATGGAAAATCGATATAGGAGTGGAAGCAAAGGATGCAAAAACCGCTGTTGAAATGGCATTAAATTATCTTAAAGAAATATGAGAAATTTTTAATTCTTTTTTATTGACAATCACTTAAACAAGTTGTATAATAAAAATATGATAAATAAAATTCTTTTAATTTTGTTTATTACATTTATCTCATGTGTAAGAGAAATAACAAATTTTTTACCTCTTGGTAATGAATTTGAAGAAATATGGAAAAATGTAGGTGAAATTTCAGGGGATGTATTTTATGTAGCAAATTCAAAATTAAATGAGGAAGTTTTTTACATTTCTTCTACATCTAAAATTTATAAATTTAAAAATGATTTATTTCCTATTTTAGATATTTCATATTGTGGTCAAATTTCTTCTTCTTTCCATTATCCTGAAAAAATAATGTTTAACGAAATATCCAGAGATTCTTTTATATTTATATTTAATGTAGATGAGAATAAATTAAAAGAAATAAAATTACCGTTTAGTCCTTCATTCTTTTCCTTTTCACCCTTTGATTCTTTAACTTTTTATTTTATTGAAAATAAAATTTTAATCAAATCCTATAATCTTATAGAGTTTGATACAATCTATTTTTTTCCATCAAGATGTAAAAATTTTATTTTAACAAAAAGTGGCAAAATTTTTGTTGTAACAGATCATGAAATTTTTTATTCAGATAATCAAGGTATTTCTTTCTATCCCATCTTCTCTTCTCAAATGTCTATAATATTTGCAACAGTTGATGAAGAAGAAAATGTTTATGTAATCTTTAGAGACAAAGTTTTTAAAAGTAAAGACTTTATTTTATGGGAAGAAGTGCCTTTGTCGTTTGATGGGAGGTATGTAAGGTCTATCACTTGTATTAAAAGGGGGTTTATATGTGCTTACTTCATTGATGAGGAATTAAAAACTTATAAATTTACACAAGATAAATTCATAGAATTTTCATATGGATTATTTTATAGAACTGACACAAGAGAAATAATTCTGAGTGGGAATGGGAGTAACATTTTAATGGCTATTTCTTATGGAGATGGTGAATGGGATTATGCAGAGGGAACTTTATTCTTTTATTTTAAAGATACTGAGTTACCTCCATGATAGTTTATATCCTTTTATCCTTAAATTTAAATATAGGAGCAGAGATAAGGAATATAGGGATTAAAGATTTTAATAAACATTTGGATCTTTTGGAAAGGAGAGCAAAAACACTTGGCTGGATAGGTAGTTTTGGAAGGTTTAGGAGTTACAACTTTTCACCGATTTTCCTTTTTAAGATTTATGAAGTAAATGATATAGAAACTAAGAATTACATTAAATTTTTAATAGGTGGCGGTTTTTTGTTTGATAGAGTGAAAGGCAACTTTTACTATAAAGGAGAAGAAAATTCTTTCGAAATAAAACAAAGATGGGAATATTTTATTTTCTTTTTAAATTCTTTATCTTATATAAAGATTAAAAAAATCGGTTTTTTAATTGGTTATGAGTTTCCCTTTGCAAATTTAAAAGTTGATATAAAAAGTAACTTTAAGTTAAATGAGGAGTATCCTAAAAATTATAAAGGTGGTGGGTTAGGATTTTTTACAGGAATCTTTAAGGATTTTAAAAACTTTAATATTTCTTTTTTATTTGGAGAATCAAAGATATTAAATTTTGGAAGAAACGGTAAATTTCTTTTAAAAGACGAAGAAGGCTATATATACGAAAGAAAAAATGAATATAAATTTGTCAGATTAAAAACTTTAACTGTATCTTTTAGAATAATCTATAGCTTAAATCGTAATTAATTTCCAAAAGTTATTTTTTCATCTTGAGGATCCTGACTCTTTTAAATTTCTATTTTTTATTCCCTCTATCTTTTAACTGATAAAAAAATTAAAAGTTGACAAACGTAACTTTTAGGTTATAAAATAAGGCTAGTTAGGAGGATAAGATGTTTAAAAAAATTATTTATTTTTTTCAAATATTTATGTTATTTATTGAATGTAAAAAGAAAATAATAGATCCTCCAGAGCCACCGATACCTAAAAACTACGACTATATCCTACTTGATTGGGAAGATAGAATAATACCACCTTCTGGAACAAGAGGAAAGTGGATATACATTATAGGTGGAAATAGAGAAGGAACTTACTTTGTATCGCCTAATGGGAATGATTCTGATCCAGGAACTAGAGAAAAACCGTGGAAAACAATTTCCTACGCTACAACCCGTCTTTCACCAGGAGATACTCTTGTGATTTTACCTCGTGAGGGAAATAGAAGACCTATTATAGCTGGTGGTAATAATCTTGCACATGCTATAGACCTATCGGGAAAGAGTTATATATGGATAGAAAACATTGAAATTACCCATAATGATACATTAAAAGGTGAAGGTAAATATTTTCGCGACGCCATCTATATCTGCGACTTACCTTCAACAAACATTGTTCTAAAGAACATTTATATACATCATATCGACGAATTTGGAATAAATATAAAAGACATTGACTCACTGACAATCATAGGATGTAGAATTGAATACTGTGGATTCGGTTCAGTAGGAGGACCTAAAGGAGTTCAGGGTGGATGGAGAAATGTAATTATAAGAGGATGTACTCTCTCTTATAGTGGTCATTATTACGGACCAGGAATAGATAACAATCCATATACTAGACCGGATGGACTTGGAGTGGAAGAATCAAATGGTCCTTTGTTAGTTGAAAATACAATTGCTATGCATAATAAAGGTGACGGTCTTGATTCAAAAGTAAAAAATACAACCATAAAAGAATGCATTGTTGCAAACAATTCTTGTGACGGAGTAAAACTATGGGGGGATAGTTCAAGGGTGATAAATACTTTAATATACGGAAAAGGGGATAGAGATACTACACATATTCCATGGGGATCAATTGTTATAGATCAAGTTGAAAAACCAAATTCAACTTTTGAAATAATAAACTGTACAGTTGACGACACTCTTGGAATTGTAAGTGTTATGTACGTTCAAACAACAGAGGGTTATAGGGATATACCTGTAAACCTTAAACTTATAAATAATATCTTTTCTGGTAAAGGGCGAAATTGCTACATCGGAATAGGAAGGGCATCCCAGATAACAGCAAAAAATAATCTTTTTTATTTTCCAAAAAGTTTTTATGCTCTTCAACACGGAGACAATATCTATGATTCAACAAATATAGGAAATTTAGGACCAGGAAATATTTATGGTAGGCCTTTATTTGTAAGAACTGCCTGGGGAGAAATAGGGGATTACCATTTAAGAGATGGAAGCCCTGCAATTGATAGAGGAACATCTGACAATGCTCCAAACATTGACCTTGAAGGAAAACCAAGACCACAGGGAAATGGTTTTGATATAGGTTGCTATGAGAGATAATTAAAATTTGAATTTCTAAATTTTTTTGCTTAAAATTAAAAGAAGCCCCGGTAGCTCAACAGGAAGAGCGGCGGGCTGTTAACCCGAAGGTTGCAGGTTCGAGTCCTGCCCGGGGCGTTTTTATCTCTTTGAAAGTAAGAAAACCTGATTGGATTAAAATCAAACTCTACTCTAATGAAAATTTTGTAAAAATCAAAAAAACTTTAAGGGACAAAAATCTTAACACAGTTTGTGAAGAGGCACTTTGCCCAAACATAAATGATTGCTGGGGAGAAGGAACAGCAACTATTATGATAATGGGTGAAATCTGCACAAGGGGATGTAGGTTCTGTAATGTGAAGACCGGTAACCCAAAGGGTTATCTTGACTTAAATGAACCACTTAAAGTTGCTGAAGCTGTTAAAGAATGGAATTTGAAGTATGTGGTCTTAACATCAGTGGATAGAGATGATCTACCTGACGGAGGCGCCGAACATTTTGCCAAAACAATTTGCCACATAAAAAATTTAAACCCAAACACTTATGTTGAAGCTCTAATACCTGATTTTCAAGGTAATCTAAATTCCTTAAAAAGAGTTCTTGATTCTGAACCTGACGTTCTTGCCCATAATGTAGAAACTGTGGAAAGATTAACACCACTTGTAAGAGACAGAAGGGCAAATTACTGGCGAAGTATTTTTATACTTGAAAAGGCAAAAAAATATAAACCGTATATCTATACAAAATCAAGTATAATGGTAGGACTTTCTGAAACAGAGGATGAGGTAATTAAAACTTTAAAAGACCTAAGAAATGCTGGGGTAGATGTTGTTACAATTGGGCAATACTTAAGACCCTCCTCAAACAAAAAGTTCATTGAAGTTAAAGAATATGTTCATCCTGAAAAATTCAATTATTATAAAGAAAAAGCTCTTGAGTTAGGATTTATTTACTGTGCCTCAGGACCATTTGTAAGAAGCTCCTATAAGGCTTACCAAGCTTTTTATATGAGTTTAAGGAAAGGATAAATAATCTAAAAATCGATCAAATATAATATAAAGACCTATAAAAGTTTTTAAATATTTAGGGATTTTGAGATCATACAAAGAAAGGAAAACAAAAAATAAGTAATCCCATACTTAGAGAAGGTTATAAATAGAGTAAAACTTTAAGAAATTTTTTGTTTACAGATAATGAAATTTGTTTCACTTTGCAAACGAAGATGTAAAAAAAATTTGATTTAGATAAATGTTTGAGAAAATTTTTCATGCTTGAATAGCCAATAGATCTTTTGTGCTAGTTATTTTTTGTTCTTTGTATCTCTATATGTCCTATTTTTAAAGAGTATTTGTCTTTGATGAGATGATAAGGCTTATCCATCTTTAGATAAAGGATAATGTGAAAGAGATATAAATTTTTATGTACTTGCATAATTAATTGATAAGGAACTTAAGACGTTTCGAATTTTTTGATGACTTTAAATTAATTTAAGTGAACATATGTCAGATGTAGGTATTTTTTAAACCAAAATATAAGTATTGTAGTGAGAAAGATATTAGATATTTTTAGGTGAAGTGAGTAAAATTTTTTGGTAGAGTCAAGTTGAAAATAAGAAAAAATTAAAATCCATAGTTTCCAAATTTCGTGGGCAGATTTTCCCAATTTAACTTATTCAAAAAGTTTATCCCTTACTTTCACTCAATCAATCTTAAATTAAAGAAAAACAAGAAATACTAAGAAATAATATCTAAACTTGAAAACTAAATTTTTCTCATATTTAAAAATTAAATACAGTTATATCCACAAATAAGAAAATAAAAAATTTGAACTTTTGCGATAAAAAAAGATGTAATTGAGGAATTAAGGAAAATAAAAGAGGAGATATCAAAAATAAAAAGGGAGCTTTCAATTTATGATGAAGAAGATTTTAATTATGAATTTCCAAAATATTATAAGATTGACTATGAGCTTCCAAAAGGTTTTACTTGTGAATCTATAATGAATGCTATAAATTCTTTAGGTTTTGTGAAAAATTTAGAATTTAACGGAAGTGAAGTAATAATTCCAAATACCGAAAAAATTCCTCATATCTGGTTAGAGAGAAAGATGAATGAGGAAAAATATCTTTTTATATAAAGGTAGAAACAAAAGCAAGGTATGAAGAGATAAAGGAGTTTAAAGAAGCAATAGAAAAAGCAAAATAAAAAGTAAATGCTATTGGAATATTTATAGTAGTAGAATTTCCTGACAAGTAAAAGAAATATGCTTTAAGAGAAGGTCTATGGGTAATATGTCATTCTGATGAAGGCTTAAAGATTCAGACTAGAATTGAAAATTAACTCATTTTTTTATCTTAAGTTAAATTATTTTTTTAAAATTATTTGATTTTTAATAATTTTTAATCTTAGGGCCTAAACTTTTTAGTGGGAACAAATTTTTTAAATAAACTAGAAAATTTTAAAAGAAACTAAAAGGATATTTGTATTTTTTAACTTTTTATTTATGTCTATCTACCTCTTTTCCTTAGTTTATTTAATTTTTTAAAAAAATATTTTGTTTATAAAAGAAATGGTAAAAGATTTTAAAGGATATAAAATAATTTAAGGGAAAAGAACTAAAAGGTTTGCAGAGTTTGGTTATTCAAGAGACGATAGGAATAGTGATGTCAAAGAGATTGTAGAGTTGCTCATTATGTTTTTAATGGAAGATGTCTTAGGACTTGAACAAAAGATTCGTGTAGTAGATATTTTTAGGACAAATAATAAAAACTCTCACCACTTAAAAATTCATACTCAAAATCTTCTACCTAAAAGTTATCTCTGCTTTGTTCTTTAATCTCCTTTTGAAATCACCACTTTAAAACAACTTGGAACTTCTCTACTACTTGTCCTTAAAAAGTAAACCCCAGAAGGAATATTATCTATGTTAAGATA